>JBDHJU010000006.1:0-62663 GCA_039586755.1 Gemmatimonadota bacterium
CCACGCTCCGATTGAATGCGCACCACTGCCGAGAAGAAACGGTTCTCCACGAACGCCCACCCTCCAAACCCGTAGCCTGCCGAGGCCAACACCAACCCGAGGATGTTGAGCCAGATCGGGAAGTGCGGCGACCACTCGAAGCGGTGATCCAGCCCAGCCACGACGAATAGGGGCAAGCCGAGGCTCAGCGCCATCAGTGGGGCAAGGAGCCTATCCCAGGACTTGACACCCGGAGCCCTCAAGAGCTGCGCCCGTTCCGCCATCAGTCCCGGATGCCGCCGCTCAGCCCAAAGGCGCAGGCCTATTCCTGCGGAGACGAAGAGGAGAGAGTAGACCCAGGCCTGCCACCAACCCAGGTCATATCCACACAGCATGAGCACGCAAGCATGCAGAGCGTAGACCGCGGTCAAGCGCACCCAGAACTCCAAAGCCGACGATAACCTCTTCATCGGGCCCCCTCGTTGCGAGACCATAGCCATGCTGTGCGCAGCCTAACTGATTAGCGTTTCAGCGGCGCCGCGAGGGACCGAGCAGCGACGCAGAACCTTAAGACTCATACTCCAATTCAGAGGCGCCCGCTGCAAACGCTGGTTAGGCAGCGCCCTCAGCTACTAGCCGAGTTCCATCAGATTGTGTGTGTCCGTTTCGCCTGTCACGATGAAGCCCAACCTCTCATATAGTGCTTGTGCGCGCGGGTTTACTTTGAGAACCTGCAGCGTGACACGTAACTGCTCTTCCGTCGCTTCGCTGATGATGTCCTTGATCACGGACGATCCCACCCCTCGACTCTGATATTCCGGGAGGATGTATATCCCGGTCAACCGAATGTCATCGTTTCCGCGGTCAATCTCCAACCAACCAACCTCCGTGCCCAGGTAGGAGATTATCTGTGTTGTTGTCGGGTCATAGCCCTTCATATGAAAGTCACGCTGAAACTCCTCGTCCCATCCCCACGTCAGGCGGATATACTCTCCGAGCGCCGCCTTCCGCACCCCGGGCCTACTCGAGGAGCTCGAGAGCTGACTCGGGAACCTCGAAGTCACCGTAGGGTCGGGTGCCAGGCTCGACGAGGAAGGTGGCCTCAGGATCGAGCGACAGGAGCGAAACCACCGCACCAGTGCGGCCCGCGTGCGGCCCCGCCTTGACGCGAACAGCGTCGTTATAGACGAAGCGGACCGCGTCGGTGCGAGTGCCCGTAAAGAAGCGATCCATGATCTCGGTCGGAATGTGCACCTTCGCCGCCTAACGGATTAGCGTTTCAGCTGCGCCCCCAGGAACGAGCGGCGCAGCTGATCAAAGGACTCTAGTGCGTGGCAACCACGTCCACAGCGCCCCAAACATCACCGAACAAAGGCAGTCTATGCGAAGCATGCAGCGCCAGCTGCAAACGCTTGTTAGACAGCGCGGGGATCGTACTCCCGCGCTGCATACCAGGTCAATTCTCCCCGGTCGCTGGAAGCGCACCGAGCTGTTGCATCAAGCCGAGGAGATTCAGTTCTTCCCAAGCCTCGACCTCCTTTCCACCTTCTATGCGACTGATGACGATCCCTGTAATGACCACCTCTGTGCCCGTGGGAGCGATACCTTGGAAGTCGCCCTCGTGCGTTCCACGTGCAGTCCAACGCGTGACGACTCTGTCCCCCTCTGCAACCTGGTCTTCGATCGTCAGTTGAAGATCAGGAAACGCTGCCAGCATGGCTTTATGGGATTGTATGAACTCATCCCGGCTCAAGTCGCCCATTGGGCCATGATACACGGCTGTCGAAGCGAAATATTCTTCGACGAATGCTTCGTTACCCCTGTTCATCGCATCGGCATAGCGTTGGAGCAGTGCCTTGTTATCCTCCGCGGTCTGCTGCGCGGCCGGCTGTCTGCTGCAAGCTGCCAGAACAAGTATACAGGACAGAGTCATCGTAGCGCAGAAGAATACCCTGGGATGGTTATTCATCGGGCCCCCTTGTGTGGGTTGTCATTTGCGCTGTCTAACGGATTAGCGTTTCAGCTGCGCCGTGAGGAACGAGCGGCGCAGCTGATCTAAAGACTCCAGCTCGTAGCCAGCACTCCCCACGGAACAAAAGCAGTCTATGCGTAGCATGCAGCGCCAGCTGCAAACGCTAGTTAGGCGGCTGGCTTTAGCGTTCAACGGACTCGCCTGACGCCCGGAAGGCCGGGCCGCGCTGTTTCGTGGAACAGATCTGCCAGATAACCTTCGAGAGCGTCCTCCGGAAGGTCCGGCGGGATCACGAAATCAGAGGCACGACGCTTCCCGTCATCGCCTCGCTCGAAACTCACCCAGGCATTGCCGTGGCGCTCTACGATGATCCGGCGACCGAATACGTCGAATTCCATTGTGCTGTGCGCAGTCCCCAGCCGCCTAACGGATTAGCGTTTCACCTGCGCGGCACCGACCACGCCCGACTGAGGAAGCGGCCGGGCCGCGGTACACAACAAACGACAATCTAGGGCCACCGCCCCGAACGCCGCCCGCGCCAGGTGCAAACGCTGGTTAGGCGGCGCGACACGCTATTCCAACACCTCGATCTCAATTTCATCCCCGTCTGAAAGACCGTACTCGTCCCGAAGCTTAACCTCAGATGCGATCTCGACGATCGTCCTGGGATAGTGCCCTGTGCCCGATTCGTTAGCGTCCGTTCGCAGTATGAACGCCGGACGATCGAACACTCTACACGGGACAATACTGACCGACACTTCCCCACCGTACTCACTAGCTTCCAAACGGAGCCGTTTCCGGGGTAGTGAATAGGGCTCTGGCAGCTCCACGTTCAACGTCCCCGGGTAGAGATCGAGACCGGTCTTACGCAAGTAGTGATCCCGCAACGCTGAGATCCAATGACCGAAATCTCCTGTGCCAGCTACTATTCTCCCACGTAAACGCATCGTCTGAGTGCGCCGCCTAACTACTTCTTCACCTGCGAGTCCCCCCAAGTCGGGATGGAGATCTCACAGCCTAACGGATTAGCGTTTCAGCTGCTCTGAGGAGTACAGCTCGCAGCCAGCCACGGCCACGGAGCCGGGACCTGCCCGCTACCCCCACGCGCGCTTCCGGAGGTCTACTGCACCACGCCCACCGTGAAGCGGACCGTGTCGGTCTTGGCGTTCGGGATGCGGATGTGCAGGTAGTCGGCGAGTACAGCGATCACCACATGCTCGCCTGGCTCGAGGCCTTCCAGGGTATACTCGGTCTGCGCCTGTCCCAGGTGCACGATGCCCGGTTCGTTCGGGATCACCGCGCCTACCGCCGTCGGCTCCCGATCGATGAACAGATGAAGGTGTCCGCTGTTCGGCTCATCGACGCCCGCCGGGCGAAGCGCGATGTTCTGGGCGGCGAGCTCGATCGTCAAGTTGGGCCCAGTGACTTCGTCACCGTCTTGTGGCGCGACGATGACAGCCGCCGGTGCGCCCTCAGCCATCGCCGCCGGCTCGCCCTCTGGCTCCGACTCCCTGCACCCGGCTATCGATGTGACGGCGAACAGAACGACGCCCAGCGCCGGCTGAAAAAGAAACTCACGAGCTGTCCTATTCATTCTGCCTCCCGGCTGCGGTTGGGGTCGGACGCGCAAAGGGCCCGCCCGGGTACTCTAGGCACCCCAAGCGGGCCCGGCAATGGAGCCGCAGATAAAAGAGACTACTTCTGGTTCGCCTCGACGACGATCCCGATCTCGACGTCGGCGCCGACGACCGCGGTCATCGCCCAGTTGCCCCTGCCGACGCCGTAGTCGCGCCGGTCGAGCTCGGTCTCGGCCTGGAAGCTGGCGACCTGTGTGACACCGCCCAGCATCTCCCGCATCTGCTCCGGGATGTCCTGCACGCCGAGTAGCGTGATGGGCAACTCGACCTCCTGCGTCACGTCCTTGATGGTCAGGTCACCCCGGGCCAGCAGCCTGTCGGCTGCGGTCTGGGTTACCGAGCTGCTCTTGAACGTGATGTACGGGTAGCTCTCGGCCTCGAACCAGTCGCCGGAGCGCAGGTGGTTGTCGCGTTTCTCGTTACCGGTGTTGATGCTGGCCACGGCGATTCGCACCTCGACGCTGCTGTGCTCCGGACTCTCGGGATCGAAGACGAGATCGATCTCGAAGTCCTCGAACCGTCCGCTCACCGGCGTGAAGAAGTGCCTGACCGAGAAGTTGATCTCGGTGTGGGGGGCGTCGACGTTCCAGGGCGTCGCCTCCAGAGCGGTCGGCTGGCGGCCGCTCCCGGCGGCCATCGTCACCGCACCCAGGGCCATGAGTCCTGTAAAGATAAGACCTTTATACATTGCTGCCTCCATGTTTCAAAGATCAGAGCGTACTCCACTTCCCTTCTGGGGCGGAGAACATATGGAGGCGGCAGGTGGTTCCCGGGGGTCAGTCGCCGGCGGGAACGACGGCGGGTACCGGGGCCCGAGCGGCGCCACGCCGCTCGAACAGGTAGTAGAGGACGGGGATACTCGTGAGCACGAAGATGGTACTGGCGATGAGGCCGCCGATCGTGGCCAGGGCCAGAGCGTTCCAGATCGTCGCGTCGATGGTCTCGCTGAACAGGATCAACGGCAGAAGGCCGACCACAGTGGTAAGCGTGGTCATGAGGATCGGCCGCACCCGCTCCAGCGTTCCCTGGATGATCGCTTCCTTGAGCTCGCTTCCGGCCCGGCGGATCTCGTTAATGTGATAGACTACCAGAATCGCGTTGTTCACCACGATGCCCGCCATCATGATGACACCGATGTAGGCCGAGCGGGTGAACGAGGCGTTGGTATAAAAGAAGATCAGGAACACTCCGATCAGCGCCAGCGGCACGGTGAGCAGCACGACGAACGGTGCGCGTAGCGACTCGAACAGCGCCGCCGTCACCAGGTAGATGAGGATGACCGCGAAGGCGAGCACCGTATAGATCTGTTGTTGCTCCTCATCGGTCCAGAAGATGTCGCGTTCCTTCTCGATCGAGTAACCTGCGGGCAGCTGCGTCGCATCGACTGCGACGTCGCGGATCTGGTCGCCCAGTTTGCGTGGTCCGCGGAACTCCCAACCCACCAGTCGTTGATACTGCTGGTCCTCGCGGACGATTCGGTTCAGCACCTCGCGGCGCCCGACCTGCGCCACATCAGACAGTCGGACGCTTTCGCCGGTCGCGGTCGGCACCAGCAGGCCCTGTAGGTCGGCGAAGTCGAACTCTTGATAGCCTTCAAGCTTGACCGAGTAGGTGACCTCTTCTCCGCCCACCTTGATGCGATTGAGGCTGATCTGTCCTTGGACGTTGCTCGCCACGTAGCGTAGCAATTCCTCGACCGAGAGCCCGTAGCCGGCCAGCCGCGGCCGATTAACACTGAGGAAGAACTCGAACGCCTTGTCGCTCCACCACCAGCTACTGACGTTGGTGTCGACCTCACGCACCCGGTTGAAGCGGCTCAGCCGACGCGCCAGGTCCTCGGCGATCTCGCGGACAATCTCGTAGTTGTAGCCGAGCAGCTTGATCGTGTAGGTAGGCGGCGAGCCGCCGCCGCCGTAAAACGAAGGCCCGAACCCGTAGACCCGCACCTCAGCACCGGCGAACAAGTAAGAGTAGGCCACCATCTGCTCTTTGATGGCAACCGGCACGTATGTGTTCTCGAGCGAATCCGGGAAGGTGACGCGCATGTAGGCGCGCTCCGGCATCACGTTGGCGGTGAAGCGCTCGATCTCGGGGATCGTCGTCAGCTTCGTCTCGAACTCACGGACGAGCCCGTCCGTGCGTTGCAACTCCGCCCCGCGCGGCATGTTGATGATGATCTGGATGTACGTCTCCTGTCCCCAACCGCGACCCCAGATCGCTCCCTTCACCACGTGCTCATCGAACAGCCGATAACTGCCGGCGAACGCACCGGCGGTAAGGAGGATAACGAGGAACGGATGGTCGAGGGCGAACGAAAGGATCCCGCGGTAGAACCGCACGTAGAACGGCAACCGCTCGCTTACCTGGGTACGCGGGCCGCCGCCCGCCAGGGCGCGAGCCGCCAGGCCGGGCACGAAAGTGAAGGCCACGAACAGCGAAGCCAGCAGGCTGAACCCGACGGCATAGGCGAACGGCAGGTAATAGAGGCGCAACTCGCCTTGCAGGTAGAGGAACGGTAGAAAGACGATAACCGTGGTGAACGTGCCGGCCACGATGGGCAGCGCCACCTGCCGGGTTCCCTTATCGGCCGCCTGCTTCGACTCCTCGCCGGCGGCTCGTCGACGCCGGTAGATGTTCTCGAGCACGACGATGGAGTTGTCCACCATCAGGCCGAACCCCATCGCCAGCCCGGCCATCGTCAGCACGTTTAGGCTGAACTTCCCGAAATAGAGCAGGTTGACGGCGATCAGCACCGAGAAGACGACGGTGGCGAAGACTATCCCGGCGGTGCGGAACGAGCCGAGGAAGAGGAGCAAGACCAGGAAGATTACGATTGCCGCCGCCAGGGCTCTCAGCCGCAGGTCGGTCAGCTGGCGCTCGATCTCGTGGCTGCCGTCGTACTCGAGGGTGAGGCGCGTGCCGGGCAGCAACTCGCCGCTCAACTCATCGACCTTCGCCTTCACTTCTTCCGCCACGTGCAATGCGTTGGTGCCGACGCCACGGACCAGGGCGATCATGATCGCGGGGCGCCCGCCGATCCGGAAGTATTGTGTTGGGTCGGCGGTAGTGTCGTGTATCCTGGCGACATCGGCGACGCGCACCACCTCGCCGGTACCAAGCGTGTCGGGCACGACGATTAGCGCCTCGAGCTCGGCCGCCGCCTCGACATCGTTGCGGATCGAGACCACCCACTCGGTGTTATCGCGGCGCAGCTTGCCAGCAGTGCGGATCAGCTCCGCCGCGTTCAGCGCCTGAGCGACATCGAACGGCCTTACGCCGAACGCCTCCATGCGACCGCGGTCGAGCTCTATGCGAATCTCACGGTCGTCTCCACCCCAGACCGCTACCTCTTCGATTCCATCCAGCGCGACGAGCTGCGGCCTAAGCTCTTCCTCGGCGTAGTTGCGCAAACGCTCGAACGTGTAGCTGCCCGAAAACGTGTAGCGCATGTCGACACGCTCACCAGTCTGGAACTCGCGGGGGATATAGAGCGTGATCTGCGGCCTCACGTCGGGCGGCAGGTCGTCGCGGATCGACTGGATCCGTTCGCCCAGCTCGAGGCGCGCGAAATCCATGTCGGTGCCGCGGGCGAACTCGACGGTGATGCTCGATTGCGCTTCGCTCGATTCGGACTCGATCTTGCGCACGCCGCGCACCTGCTGGGTCGCCGACTCGAGGGGCGCGGTCAGGAAGGCCTCGACGACTTCGGGCGAGGCGCCCGGCCAGTTCGTGTTGATGCTGAGCTGCGGGTACTCGACGTCCGGAAGTAGCTCGACCGGGATGTCGAGGAACGACGCTATGCCTACTGCAGCGATGGCAATGTAGATCATCGCCACAGTGGTCGGCCGATTTATCGACAGACGAATCACGACGCCACCTCCGCCTGCGTCGTCGCCCCGGCGCGCGCCAGACCGCGCAGGCTCTCGAGGCTGGCATAGATGACCGGTACAACGATCAGGGTGAGCAGCGTGGCGGAGATGAGACCGCCGATCACCGCCACGGCCAGCGGCGCCCGCAGGTCCGCGCCGGCGCCGATCCCCAAAGCCAGCGGCGTGAGGCCAAGCACCGTGGTCGCGGTGGTCATGATGATGGGACGCAGCCGCACCCGGCCCGCTTCAAGGATCGCCTCGCGCAACCCGTGCCCCTCACGTCTGAATTGGTTGATGAAATCGACCTTGATGATCGCGTCGTTCACCACGATCCCCACGAGTATCACGAAGCCGATGAGGCTCATCACGTTGACTCCGTCACCGGCGATCATCAGCGCCGCCACTGCGCCGATCGCTGCCAGCGGCACAGCGAGCATGATGGTGAACGGGTGGACCACCGACTCGAACTGAGCTGCCAAGATCATGAAGACGAGCGCCAGTGCGAGCCCGAAAGCGAGTGCAAGCGAACGGAATGACTCGCGCATCTCCTCGTTTACACCGCCCACCTCGTAGCGCATGCGCGGTGGCATTTCAAGGTCCGTGAGCGCGGAGCCGATAGCGGCGACGGCCGCGTCGAGTCCCCCGCTAGCCACATCGGCATAGACCGGCACCACACGACCCTGGCCGTCGCGCAGCACCTCCACCGGCGCCAGCGTCTCGCGCCAGGTGATGAGCTCGCGCACCGGCACGCCGCTGATCTGAAACTCGAGCAGGTTGTTGAATTCACGACGGAGCTGTTCCGGCGGACGTACGAGCACGTCGATCCGGCGATCGAAATCGACGAAGCGGGTCGCCACGAGACCGCGCATGTAGGCCTCGATGGCGTCGGCCACCTCGCGCACGGTCAGCCCGTGGCGTGCGACGCGTTCCCGCTCGATCTCTATCTCGACCTCGGGTTGGCCTCGCAGCAGTCCGATACGCACACCTGTGAGCATCGTTAGCTCGTTCAGCCGACCTTCTATCTGACGCGCCACCTCGAGCGCCGCCTCGAGATCTTCACCTCGGACCCGTACCGCGACGTCCGCCTCTCCGACCCCGAGGACGCGGCCCAGTTCGGTTGCGCGTCCCGTCTCGATCGTCAGCGCCTCGCCGCTCAACAGGTCGCCGATTCCGGCGCGCAGCCGCTCCACCGCGGGGGCCGTCCGCTCGCCGACCCTGAGGCGCACATCGAGCGCCGCCGTGTTCACCCCCGTCGCCTCGCGCTCCGTAACCTCGGCCGCCTCGGCGCGCCCCACACGTGCGAAGGCCGCTTCGCTGGCCGCATCTTCCAGCGCCACCGCTTCCAATTGCCCCGTCACCTCATCGGTAGTCTCGAGCGGCGTGCCCAGCGGCAGCTCGATCCGCGCTCGGTACGAGCCCTCATCGACCCGCGGCAACAGGTCACGCGGCAGCCCGTAGCCGATAATCACGGCGAGGGCGAAGATCGCAGTTGCCATGGCCAGTGTGGGGCCGCGGTGGTCGATGGCCCACTCGAGCACACGGTGGTAGCGATCGGCGAAGCGGTCGAACCAACGATCGAAGACCCGGAAAACCGGCCGGCTCAGCGCGGCCAGTGGCCTGGCGATGAGGCCGCCCCAGAAGACGACGAGCGCAGCGGCGAGCGCAAAGCCCACCCTGAGAACCGAGCCAATCACTGCCCCGATCCAACGGGACAGAATCGAAGGCCAGCGCCACCAGCGCGCCCGACCACCGTAGCGGGCACGCGCCTCCTCTACGTAGTGACCGACGGGCGGGAAGAGTCGCCCGGGCTCGTAGCCCGGACTCTCTCGTGCACCTGCCTCGTCCGAAGTCCGGATTCGAGAGGCGATCATCGGCAACAGCGTCAGCGCGACGAGCAGCGACGCGAACAGCGAGACCGCCACCGCGATCGACAGGTCCTTGAAGAGCTCGCCGGCCACGCCTTTCACGTAGATGATCGGGCCGAACACGGCGATCGTCGTGAAAGTCGAGGCGGTGATCGCAGCTTGCACCTCGCGGGCGCCGAGCCCGGCGGCCGCGGCCGCTGCCATCCCCCGTTCGCGGTGCCGAAAAATGTTCTCGAGCACCACAATCGAGTTGTCGACCAGCATGCCGACGCCGAGGGCCAAGCCGCCGAGACTCATGATGTTCAGGCTCACACCGCTCAGGTAGAGCAGCCCGAACGTGAAAATCACGCTGATCGGGATCGACAGCGAGATGGCCACCGGGTAGCGCGCATCGTGCAGGAATAGGAATAGCACCAGGAAGGCGAGCACGCCTCCCAGCGCCAGAGCCTGAACGACGTTGGAGATCGCGTCGCGAATGAAGCCGGCCTGCGACGACGCGATCGCTAACTCGACGGCCGGGTACTCGAGCAGTAGCTGCTCGAGCACCTCGTCCACCCGCTCAGCCACCTGAACCGTGTTGGAGCCCGCCTCCTTATATAGGAGCAGCCCAACCGACTCGCGGCCGTTGTAACGGGCGATGGTCTCGCGGTCAGCGAATCCATCCTCGACCGCAGCGACGTCGCGCAGCAGCACGATCGATCCATCGGCCCCCCGCCCCACTACAGTCTCGCCGATCTCGGCCACCGTCTGGAACTCGCCCAGCGCGCGGAGCGAATAGCGATAGCGGCCGCGCCGGATATTACCGCCCGGCGCGCTGTAATTCGCCGCGTCGAGCGCCGTCGAGACCTGGTCGATGGTCACGTCCAGCGCCTCCAGGCGACTCGGATCCACCTGGACGTGGATCTCGCGCTCAAGACCGCCGGCCACCGCGGCCTGTGCGATGCCGTCGACCTGCTCGAGCCGTCGCTTGAAGACGTTCTCGGCGACCTCCTTCAGCTCCCAGAGGTCGCTCACCTCCGAAGTGGCGGCCAGCGTCATCACCGGCTCGCTGGTAGGATCGGAGCGCAGAATCGTCGGGCGCTCCGCCCGCTCCGGCAGGTTGTAGCGGACGTTGTCGAGTCGCTCACGCACGTTGAGCGTCGCGAATTCCATCTCGGTGCCCCAGAGGAACTGGAGCGTGACCTGCGATGCGCCTTCGCGGCTCACCGAGCTAACGGCCTTGACGCCAGGCACGCGCGAGACGGCGCTCTCGATCGGCTCGGTGATGAAGCGCTCGACTTCCGAGGGTCCCGCCTCGGGGTACTGGGTCCAGATGGTCAGGGTGGGAAACGCGACGTCGGGCAAGAGGTCAACCGGCAACCGCCAGAAGGCTATCCCGCCCAGCATGACGATGGCGAGGAACGCCATCGCGGTGGCGACGGGTCGGCGGATCGAGAGGTCGGGTAGCGCCATTGGCGATTCGGTCTATTGGGGGATGGCGATGGGACGGCCCACCGCAGCCTGCAGACGTGACAGCGTCTTCATGAACTCGTAGCGCGCATTGATGAGACCCTGCTCCGTCTGCGTCGCCTGCGAGGTCGCCTGCTGAAGCTCGACGTAGGAGGCGGCCCCGATCCGGTAGCGCTCGGTGGTGAGCCGGACCGACTCGCGTGCCAGATCAACGTTGCGCTCCTGAAGCCGAACCGAACGGTATCCGGTAACAAGGGCGTCGTACTGGTTACGCACTTCTTTTTCGACGTCGAGCAGGCTCGCGTACATGTCGTGGCGCGCCTGCTGGAGCCGCGACGAGGCCTGTGCGTTTTGCACCTTCCTGTCGAAGCCGGTGAACAACGGCCAACTGAAGCTGAAGCTCAGGCTCTGGCCTGTGTTTCGCGGATTGAACCTGAATAGGTCGCCGTCGGCACCGGCGTTTTCCGAGCGGCTCAGGCCCAACGAGATATCGATCGTCGGAAGCCACGTGCCGCGCGCCGACCAGCGGCTGCGGTTGCGGGCGTCGATGTCGGCATCGCGGCGCGCCAGCTCCGGGTTCGACTCGCGAGCCGCCAGGACCAGCTGGTCGGGCAAGTACGCGGACGGGTCGAAAACGATCGCCGTGTCGCGCAGTTCGTAGGTGATCTCCTCCTCCAACCCGATCGTCACCGAGAGCTCGCGCCGCGCCGCCTCAGCAGCCTGCTCGGCACGCAGCACCTCAAGCTCCTGCCTCCCCACCTCGATCTCGGCCTGCAGCACGGCGGCCTGATCAACCGCGGCGATGCGGAAGCGCGCCTGAGTCAACTCCAGGTCGCGGCGCCGCGCCTCCAGCAGCACCAGCGCCAGCCGGGACAGCTCCTGCTGCTTCAGCGCCTCGAAGAACTGGGTCTCCATCGTCGACTGCAGCTGGACGAGCGTGGCGACCACCGCCAGATCGGCGGCGCGGGCCTCGGCGTTGGCGGTGCTAATGTTGAAGATGTTGCTGCCACCATCGAAGACTCGCCAGTTGAAAATCAACCTCTGGCTGGCGGACTTCGAGATGTCGGTGATCGGATCCTCGAGCTCCTGAACCACGCCGGTCGGATCGAGGAAAGTCTTGGTGGTGAACTCGTTCCTCCCGAACGACGCTGACAGTGACGCGGAGGGCATGATCGCACCCCAGGCGCTCCAGACGCCCTGGCCGGTGGCGTCGGCCGAGGCCAGCGCCGAACGGTACTGTGGGCTGTTCTGCTCGAGCAGCAGCCGCGCATCGGAGAGCGTCAGCACCGTATCCGTGACCTGGCCGCTGAGCGGCCCGGCGCTGGAGAGGATGACGAGGAGCGGCAGTGCCCGCTCAGCCCCGCGCCTCAGCCACATCCTCCACGATCCTGACCCGCGCATCATGTATGAGTGTGTAGTGCCCGTCAGTGAGCACCATCTGACCAGGTTCGAGCACGGTCGTACCCTCGCCCGGAACGATCTCGACGAACTCGTCATTCTCGAGCCCCGTTGTCACGTAAGTCCACTTTGCCAACCCCTGCGATGAATCGCCTTCCGGTTCGAACAGGAAGACCAGGGTGCGATTGTCGCGCTCGAGGATCGAGCCACGCGGCACCATCGTCCGATTCGCGAATAGCCGTGCGGCGATCCTGACACGCGCGTACATGCCCGGCTTCACCGCGCCGTCCGGGTTGGGCAACATCACCGTTACCCTAGCCGTGCGCGTTCTTGGGTCGACCACCGGATTGATCGAGACGACTCGACCGGTCAACACCGTATCGGGAAAAGCGGAGAGCGTGACCCGCGCCTCACGACCTTCCTCGAGATAGGGTACCTCGGTTTCCAGCACCTGCACCCCGATCTTGATCCGGCTCAGATCGACGATCTCGGCGATCGAGTCGCGCTGGCTTAACCGATCGCCCTGAACGATCGTCAAGTTGGCGACGGCGCCCGCGAACGGCGCTTTCACCGTGGCGCGCTCGACGTTGAGCTCCGCCTCGCGCACACCGACCTCGGCGGCGGCCAGCCCGCTCCGGGCCCTCGCCAGGCGCCGGCGCTCGGCGCGTAGCTCCTCGTCCGCGATCTCGTCGTCAAACAGCGTCAACTCGGCGAAGTTAGCCTCAGCCTGCTCGAGCTGCGCACGCGCTCGCTCCAACTCGAAGGAAAAACGCTGCGGATCGATGCGCGCCAGGACCTGGCCCTGTCGAACCCAGTCGCCCTCGTGGACGAGCACCTGGGTGACCGGGCCCTCGACCTCGGCGGCAAGCAGTGTGCGGGCGAAGGCCTGAGCCTGGCCGGCGGCGCTTACGCTCATCACCAGCGTGTCCCGGATTACCGGTGCGGCGCCCACTGGGATGGCGATATCGGAGCGGAAGGCCTGCGCCGACTCTACCTCCTGTCCCTCGCCCTCCGCAGCCTCGACAGCTCCGTTCTCCTCTTCAGCCTGCAGAGCACGGAGCCGGATGTAGATCCCGCCCAAGGCGCCCAGCAGGATGATGACGACGGAGGCGATACCTAGTGTACGGCGGCTGAATCCCATGATGGTCCAGTGTTGGCGTGATTGGGCCGGGTCGGGGCTGAAGCTATTAAGATTGGCCTTCTATCCTTAGATGCGCTAGGCGGCCAAAACGTTTCAGTATGACTCCATACGAATCGGCCTTCATCAGAGGTCAAAAGCGACCACGGGCTTACCTCTAGGTACACGCTGGCGAAGCGGATATTCGCCACACCGCGCGGCGCCGCGGTTTGACAGCCGTGCCGCCCGCCCTATGATCGTGTCATGAATGACGCCGTAAAGTTGGCCAACTTCAGGACCAAGACGGAGGCGGAGGCCGCCGCCGGCCTGTTGAAGAACGCGGGGATACCCTACCTGATCCAGTCCGCCGAGGGAATGCTGCACGGACCGTTGTTTCCCGGCGCCACGATCTACGTCGCGCCCGAACTGCTGGACGAGGCCCGTGACGTACTCGGTATTACAGGAGAGGACGACGAGGAGTTGGAGTTCTAGTCGTCGATCGCGCTCTACCGGGCCGGGATGCCTGATCGCCAGTCCACTAAATACAGAGACGGGTCCACGTACTCGCCGTTCACCCACACCTCGAAATGCAGATGCGGCCCGCTGGTCTTGCCTGTCACGCCCTGGGTGCCCAGGACTTCTCCCTGAGAGACGCGCTGACCCTCATGCACCGAGAGGTTTCCCAGGTGCGAGTAGAAGGTCTTGATCCCGCCGCCGTGGTCGAGGACGACGACGGTGCCGTGATCAGCGCCCCCTGAATACTCGATCGTCGCCTCCTCGACCAAGCCGTCGCCAGCCGCATGAATATGCGCGCCCGCTCGACCCACCAGGTCGATGCCCCGGTGATGTACTTCCTCACCGGTAAAGGGGTGGATCATCGGTCCCCAGGCGGCGCTGACACGCGAGCCCGGCATCGGGTTGGCGAGCGCGACTTCCGCCTCCTGAGCTTGCGAGGCCATTTCTGTTTCGGGAGAGATCTCGCTACCGCCACCGCCGGCCATGGGTAGAAAGAAGATCCCAAACGCGAACGCTGTCGGTACGGAATATGCCACCCGTAGACGGCGAGTTGCGGTGCTCTTGAGCGTCAATATCGATTTAATTCTCATATGAAGTCTCCTCTTGCCGCTGCTCAACGCAGGCATCGCCCCGGCCTCGCCAGGGAAGCCAAGCCTCGCCACTGCGACGATGCAGCGGCCATAAGCCGCACGCGACAGGTCGCTGTGCGAGAGCACCAGCTCGTCGCAGATGCGCTCGCTCTCCTCGCGCATCCGGCCCGCCGATAGCCACGCCACCGGGTTGAAGAAGTAGAGTGCCGAAAAGAAAAGCTGAAGTACGAGCTGCAGATCGTCCCAGCGTTTGATGTGTGCCATCTCGTGCCCGATAACCGACTCGGGCACGGCGGCGTCCTCGTGTCGCAGCACCGCCGCTGGAAGATAGATGACCGGCCGCACGCTCCCACACGTGAATGGCGTGCCTAGCTCGCCGGATGTCACCAGACGAACTGACCGGCGCACGCCGAACCTCTCGCGCCAAGTCTCGGTTACGTTACGTGCCCCAGCATCGAGGACCGGCTCCCCGTTTCGAATCACCCTGGCGTAGTGGCGTCGCCTCCTCACCAGAGCGGTCCCAACAGCGATTACACCGACCAGCCACAGCGCTACAATCGGCAGCCCCGTCGAGACCTGTGCGGTTCCAATAACCGTTTCCTGACCGCCGAAACCCGCCGTGCCATCAACCGCATGCAGCTCGGGCCACTCACCCATCCAGAACGACTCCACCCCCGTCGCCCGCGTCCCCTGCGAGACGATGCTCCCGATGCTCACCGGCGACGTCAGACCGACCGGAAGAACCAACCGCACTAGGACCAAGCCCCACAGCGCGTGCCGAAAGACGGGGGAGGCTTTACGCAACACAGTCGTCAAACCCAAGACGACGGCGAAAAGCACGATCGAGAACAGCAACTCCCAGCAACCGACCCAGACCAGGCGATCCGCAGCCGCCGATATCCCGCCCAGAAGCTCGGCCCACACGGCTAGCTCTCCTCCTCCAGCAGTCGCTCCAGCTCGTCCACCTCCTCCGGAGTCAGATCGTTCGCCTCGGCGAACAGCGAGACGACGGGTGCGTAGTCCATCTCCAGGACTCGCTCTGCCAGCTCGCGCACCACACCCGCCAGGCCCGCCGGCCGCGAGATCTGCGCCTCATATAGGTAGATGCCGTGGAAGCTCCGCTTCGCCAGCAAATCCTTGGCCGCCATTCGGTCCACTGTCGTCCGCGTGGTCGAATAGGCCCACCCCAGGGCCTCCGGCAGCCCCTCGTGGACCTCCCGCGCGCTCAGCTCGCCTTCCCGCCACAGAACCTTGAGGACGGCGAGCTCTGACTTGGTCAGTTCGGGTGCCTTGGCTGATCCGTTCATATCGAGCTGGGTACGAGGTCCTCGCGAGTAACGGGTATGCTACATTGTAGCGACCCCACTATAACTACCCCGACTCGCCGTGTCAACCCGGATCCGGCTCTACCTACTCCCCGACGATCTGAACGATGAGACGCCGCGACCGGCTACGGTTGTCGAAGTCGCAGTAGGTAATCTGCTGCCAGGGCCCCAGCACGAGCTCGCCGTCGACGACCGGTACGGAGAGCGAGGGGCCGAGGAGCGCCGCCCGCACGTGTGAGTGCCCGTTACCATCGCCCCAGCGCAGGTTGTGGGCGTACTCGCGATCGGGCGGAACGATTTCGTCGAAGGCGCGCTTGAGATCGGCGAGTGCGCCGGACTCGTACTCGATGGTTGTGATGGCGCTGGTGGAGCCGGGACAGAAGACGGTGACGATACCTGCGCTAACGCCGCTGTCCCTGACCTTCGCCGCCACGTCGCCCGTGATGTCGATCATATCGGCGTGGCCACGGGTCTCGAGGTCGATGGAATCGGTGACGACCACGATTCGGCTCCTCAGATCTCGCCTAGCTTATCTATGGGGACGGTGAGGCCCATGATATTCCAGCCGGCATCGACGTAGACGATTTCGCCGGTGACGCCGCGGCTCCAGTCGCTGAGCAGCCACAGAGCCGTGTTGCCCACATCTTCTGTGGTGACGAGGGTGCGGAGGGGCGATGCCTGCTCCGAGTAGGCGAGGATCTTCTTGAAGCCTCCGACGCCGGACGCGGCCAGCGTCTTGATCGGCCCGGCGGAGATGGCGTTCACGCGGATCCCCTTGGATCCCAGGTCGGAGGCGAGGTAGCGCACGCAGGCCTCGAGGGCGGCCTTCGCCACGCCCATGACGTTGTACTGCGGGGCGACTTTGACCGAGCCGTAGTACGTGAGGGTGAGGATCGAGCCGCCATCCGGCATGAGCGGCTCGGCGGCGCGGGTCAGCGCCACGAGAGAGTAGGCGCTTATGTCGAGAGCCATCTTGAAGCCGTCGCGGCTGGTCTCGACGAAGCGTCCCTGCAGGTCACGGCGGTCGGCGAAGGCGATCGAGTGCACCAGCACGTCAATCGTTCCGTACGTTTCCTTCACCTTCTCAAAGACCCGCTCGATGGCCGTGTCGTCAGTGACGTCACACAACTCGACCAGCTTGGCGCCGACGTTCTCCGCCAGCGGCCGCACCCGCTTCTCCAGCGTAGGCGCGCCATAGCCGAAGGCCAGCTCGCAGCCCTCCCGGTGGAGCGCCTGGGCGATGCCCCAGGCGATCGACCGCTCGTTGGCGACGCCGAAGACTAGCGCCGTCTTTCCGTCGAACAGCCCCATTCGGGTCCCTCCCAAACCGATATGAGGAGGAGAAATCTAACAACTGCCTCGAACCTGGCTACGCCCCGGGGGACACCCCCTGAGAGGCTTGACGCGACGCGGCCCACGGTCTAAAAAGGCAGGCCGAATCACACAGAAGGTCCTAAGGAGCGAGCCGCTATGAAGCGCTGCGAGTGGGCCAAGACCGAGCTTTCCATCGCCTACCACGACCTCGAATGGGGCGTGCCACTGCACGACGACCAGGCGCTGTTCGAGATGCTGATCCTCGAGGGCGCTCAGGCCGGGCTGAGCTGGGAGACGATCCTCAAGAAGCGAGGGAGCTACCGCGCCGCCTTCGACAGCTTCGACGCCTACGCCATGGCGCGATACGGAGAGCGGAAGGTAAAGGAGCTGCTGGCGGACCCGGGCATCGTCCGCAACCGCCTCAAGGTCGCGGCCGCGATTCAGAACGCCAAATCATTCCTCGATGTGCAAGACGAGTACGGCAGCTTCGACGCCTACATCTGGAACTTCGTGGACGGCCGACCGAAAAAGAACCGCTGGCGATCGCTAAAACAGATACCCGCCGAGACCCCCGAGTCGAAGGCGCTGAGCAAGAACCTGCTGAAACGCGGCTTCAAGTTCGTCGGCCCGACCATCTGTTACGCCTTCATGCAGGCAGTGGGGATGGTCAACGACCACATCGTCGACTGCTTCCGCTACGGCGAGGTCGGCTGAACGGTCCTTTTCCTCGAGCGTGTACAGGTCGACGCCCGGTGTCCCCTCGAGCTCGGGACGGTCGAAGCTCGCTTGCGCCGGCCCCGGTGGGTTGGACTGTGCTCTCTTTAGCGCCGGTAGCGCTCCAACCACTGCAGGTCGTCCTGATCCATCCAGAACGTGTAGAGCGTTCCGCGCCCGAAGCCGACAACGTTGCGGCCCTCGGGCAGAACTACCTGCTTGACCCGCTCGCCCGACGCATTGAACACGTCGTAGACCTGCGGCTCGCCGTGTGCCGTATGCCGGCGAACCCACGCTTCGCCCTCCGGCGTCACGGTCACCGCATCGCGGGGGAACGGCGGCTTCACCTCCGGCCATTCTACATCGTCGGGATCGGGGCGCGGCATATTGATCGACCGACCGCCGCTCCGACCACTACCACTGCCCGCTACCATCATCACCGCGGTGCTTCGGCTCATCCGGTCCGCCCAGGCGTCTTTGTCTTCCTGTGTGACCGGGACTGGCACGTAGTCGATTCGCGGGCCCACCACGCTCCGCCCAGCTTCCAGCAGCCATTCAAGCCGGTATTCTGCAGAGCGCGCCAGGGCCAGGTGGCCACCCGAGCTCACGGCCCATCCGTCGGCCATCGCGAAGACCGCCGGCCGTTGAACCTGCCAAGACCCACCCCGGGACGTTATGCTGCTACTCCCGCCAGGTCGTTCCCTCTCCAGCACCCCGACCGTGTCGATCATACCCGTACCGCGGTCCAGACGTGCGATCGCAACCGAGTCCGGCGCAGCAGCACCGGCCGGGCCGGGCCTCAGCTCCATCATCTCGAAATAGACACGCCCCCGCCCGTCCGTACCCACCGGATTGATGAACTGGCCGTCGGGAGAAATCATCGAGGTCGATTCTAAGAAGCGGCCGTCGGCAGCTATGACCGTCATCCGCATGTTGCCATAGTCCACGAGCAGTGTGGAATCGTTCGGCAGCGGGAAGAGGTCCCCGGGCATCTGGTATTCTCCGGGCCCCTGACCCACATGGCCAATCTCTTCCGCCGCGCCGCTCCCGAAATCGACGACGCGCACCGCCAGCTCCAGACGATCGGCGACGATCACTCGCCCATCCGCGAGCTCGCGCAGCCCCGCGATGCTGCTGAACGGCTCGGAGTAAGCCGCGTCGGGGGCCGACAGGTTTACCTGCGGGACCCGGCCCGCGTCCTGCGCCGCCAGCGGTCCGGCGAGCATCGACACCGCCAGGCAGATGACACCAATCCTGGTGTTGGACATTCTGTTCCCTCCTTAGCGCAAAAACTCTAATACCTAGATGCGCCACGGAAATCAAACGTTGCTCGCGATGATTGCCCCCACCGGAGCCGCGCCGCATATTGGAGCGTTCTCCAACAAAGAAAGGGAACGGGTCGGGAATAGTAACCCCTCTGCACCAGGGGTATTCCGCCATGAGTTGTTACAGTAAGTCTGTCTCCCTCGGGCAGACCGGCCTCGCGTTTCCGCCGGCCCGCGCCAGCCTTCCCACTCTACCACCCGATAACACTATCAACTCGCTCTACGAGTTCGCGATCCTAACGCGTTCGGTTCTTCGTGCGAAGCCCAACTGAAGGGAGAACAAGCATGACCGGAAAGTACACTACTCCACTGTTGGCCGTAGGCGCCCTCTTCCTCTTATGGGGCGTCGTCGGACTGTTCGACATCGGGAACATACCCTACTCCGGGTATCTAACCGGCCCTGACAACACGGTTATCGAGGTCGACGAGGGTAGTCCCGCCGAGGCGGCCGGCCTGACCGTCGGCGACCGGGTCGTCAGCATCAACGGCGTTTCAATTGAAGACACGCCGGCGCTCACCCGCATGCCCCGGGCGCAGATCGGCGAGACGCGCACCCTGGTCGTGGAGGAGGCGGCCGAGACCACGTTGGCTGCCGGCGAGGAAGGCACTGTCACCCGGGAGGTGGGGATCAACTACGCCGCTCAACCCGGGAAGTACGTCGCACTGGCCTGGGCCGGGTTCATCATAGGCCTCTGCTTCCTGGGATTCGGATTGCTGGCCTACGTGAAGGCGCCGAGCCGCAGCGCCCTGCTGCTGGCGATAACCGGACTCTGTCTGGGTGGCGCGTTCCTCGGCGGCCCGTACATCGGTTCCTACGCCCTGCGCACGATAGTCACTACCTTCTTCCTCATGCTCGTCTTGCTCGGCTTCGCGACTCTACTCCACTGCCTGATGGAGTTCCCGAAGGCGAAGGCGATGCTCGGAAAGGCGCATGCAACGAAGGTGCTCTATGCGCCGGCTGTCTTGATGGCGCTCTTCTTCCTTTGGCTCATCATCTTCGAACCACGAGGGACGAGCACCCTCAACTCCGTGCTCACAGCACTGGTTGGCATCTTCATCGTCGGCTACTTCGGCCTGGCGCTCGTCGCTCTGATCCACAGCTTCGTCAAAGCTACTCCCGACGAGCGGTCGAAATACGGCCTCAACCTCATGCTCGCCGGCGTGCTCATCGGTTTGCTGCCGGTGACGATCTCCGCGCTGGTGACGACGTTCGCCCCCAGCGTCATCCTGCCGGGTTCAGATTTCTTCTTCCTGACCATGGTGCTCATCCCCATCACCATGGCGTTGGCAGTAGTGAGGGGAGAAGCCGCTCCAGCGGCAGAGCCCGCGCCGCTCATGTAGCAGCGGGTCTCACAGAAGGAAGCGCGCGGGTGGTGGCGTAAGCCGCCATCCGCTTCGCATTCACCGATTATTGTTAGCGGGAGCCGGGGAGGCCATATTGCCGTAACCACGTCGTCGAAGCTGCCCCACGGCGGGCGCCGGCACCTGTCTGCCATAAGGTCTCGTGCACGCCGATTGCAGGGGGCTCACCGCCTCGATCCGAAGGAGAGCGCGTATGGCTCGATTCACCCTCAAGGTCAACGGTGAGACACACCGAAATGTGAACGTCGATCCCGAGACCCCGCTCCTCTGGGTACTGAGGGACACGCTCGGACTCACCGGCACCAAGTTCGGCTGCGGCGCCGGCCTGTGTGGCGCCTGCACCGTCCATATGGACGGCGAACCCGCGCCCTCGTGCGCGATCCCGGTCTCCAGTGCCGAGGACAGCGAGATCACGACGATCGAGGGCCTGTCCCAGAACGGCGGTCATCCGGTGCAGCAAGCCTGGCTCGCCGAGCAGGCACTGCAGTGCGGTTACTGCCAGCCCGGCCAGATTATGGGCGCCGCGGCGCTTCTGGCGAAAAACCCGGACCCGAGTGATGCGGACATCGATGAGGCGATGTCGCCCTACCTGTGCCGCTGCGGAACGTACCAGCGGATCCGCCGTGCCATCCACCGCGCCGCGCGGGAGGTGTGAAGATGAATACGATCACCAAAGTCAGCCGGCGCGATTTTCTCAAGCTCACCGGAGTAGCGGGGACAGGACTGGTACTCGGTTTCCACCTACCACCCAAGCCAGACGGGTGGGCCGCCGTCGAGCCGTTGACGAACTCGTGGCTGCGGATCGGCCCCGACGGAGGGGTCACCTTCTGGGTGCACAGGCCCGACATGGGCCAGGGTGCGCGAACCGCCCTGCCGATGATCCTCGCCGATGAGCTGGACATCGAATGGCCGCAGTTCGAACGCGTCTTCCTCCCGGCCGTCGACCCTCAGGTCTACGGGTCGCAGACGGCGGGCGGTAGCACATCGATCCGGACATCCTGGGTGCCTCTGCGCACGGCGGGAGCGACGGCGCGTGCCATGCTCACCGCCGCTGCGGCCGAGATATGGGGTGTCGATGCAGGCTCGTGCAAGGCATCGCTCGGCACAGTCGTCCACGAGTCGAGCGGTCGCTCACTCTCCTACGGCGAGCTGGCGGAGAAGGCGGCGACGTTGCCGGTTCCGGACGAGCCGCCTTTCAAGGAGCCAAAGGACTTCCACATAGTCGGTAAGCCTACCCAGCGCCTCGACCATCCGGCGCGCGTGCAAGGGACTCTGACCTTCGGGATGGATGTGAAGGTATCGGGGATGCTCCACGCCTGCGTCGCCCGCTGCCCCGTCTTCGGGGGCAGCGTGAGCGGCTACGACGAGGCCGCCGCCCGGGCGGTGGACGGTGTGCGCGGAGTAGTCGAGGTGCCGACCGGCGTCGCGGTGCTCGCCGACTCCACCTGGGCGGCGATCAAGGGCCGCCAGGCGCTCAACTGCAAATTCGATTACGGCGAGTCGGCGGATTTGAGCAGCGCCAAAATAGCCGAGCTGTTCGACGAGAAGCAGCAGGAGGAAGGGTACGCCACGCGCGAGGACGGCGACGCCGATTCCGCGCTGGCCGGCGCGGCACAGGTGCTCGATGCGGTGTACGAAGTACCCTACGCCGCTCATGCACCGCTTGAACCGATGAATTGCACGGCCCACGCAATGGAAGACCGCTGTGAGATCTGGGCTCCGACCCAGGCGCCGCAGTGGGCACACGGTGCGGTGGCCCAGACGTTCGGCTACGCGCCGCAGGATGTCACCCTGAACATCGAGTTCAGCGGCGGCGGTTTCGGGCGGCGATTGATACCGGACTTCGTCGTCGAGGCGGTTCACGTTTCGAAGGCGGCGGCCGCGCCGGTAAAGGTGGTCTGGACCCGTGAAGACACCATGCATCATGGTTATTACCGGCCGGCCAGTCGCCACATCTTGAGGGGCGGGCTGGACGCTTCGGGTAAGCTAGTGGCGTGGAAGCACCGGGTCGTCGCCCACTCCATCGGCGCGACTCTGCAGGGCAGTGATCTTGCCGGGGCGGCGCGAGAGGCGACCAGTGGTGCCAGGGACCTTCCCTACGCGGTTCCTAACTGTCACGTCGACTTCTGCATGGCGAACACGACCGTTCCCGTCGGCTACTTCCGCTCGGTCTACAACACGCAGACGCCGTTCGCCAATGAGACGTTCATCGACGAACTGGCGACGGCGGCCGGCGTAGACCCCGTCGCCTTCCGCATGAGGATGCTGGAAGACCATCCTCGGCATCGCGGTGTGCTCGGCCTGGCCGCAGAGAAAGCGCGCTGGGGCCAGCCGCTGCCCGAGGGTCATCATCAGGGTATCGCTCTTCACTACTCGTTCGGGAGCTGGGCCGCCGAGGTGGCCGAGGTATCGGTGGGCGACGACGGCTCGGTCCGCGTGCACAAAGTCATCTGTGCTGTGGACTGCGGCATTGTGGTCAACCCGGACGACCTCGCGGCCCAGGCGGAGGGTGCCATCGTAATCGGGCTTACAGCGGCACTCAAGGCGGAGATCACGATCGACGAGGGTCGCGTCGTGCAAGGCAACTACAACGACTACCCGTTGCTGCGTATCGACGAGATGCCCGAGATCGAAGTGCATTACGTCAAGAGCGACGTCAACCCGTCCGGTATCGGCGAGCCACCGCTACCGCCCATCGCGCCGGCCGTTGCCAACGCCATATTCGCGGCGACCGGCGTGCGGGTCCGGCGGATGCCGATCCGGGCTGAAGACATCCGCGGCACTTAGCTGCCACCCAACGCCGCACACTATGAAGGAGCCGTGACGGCCGTCACGGCTCCTTTTTCTTGCCTCCCAACCTTGAAGCCCCGCCCGCAGAGCCCAAACCGCGTACCATGCGTTAACGGTTGTGGGAGAGGCCGGGAGGTTGGGCCATCCAAGACTGAAATCCAAGGCCGGCCCTGCCGGCCTAAGAAGCCTAAAGACAAGGCACCATGACGACGATAGGCGTGAAAAACCTTGTTGGACGTGCTGGCGCGGGCCCTGTTTGGCGGGTGTCGGGCATCTACGTCCTGGTTTCCTGGGCCATCCTCGAGGCCATCGATCTGCTCATCGCCCGCTTCGGTCTGCCGGGCTGGTTCTTCCCGACAGCCCTAGGGTTGCTGGGCCTCGGGTTCCCCGTCGTTCTCGCCACGGCGCTCTATCAGGCTCGGCGGGCGAACGACGGCAGAGGCGACCCATCTCCGCCCGGGTATGACGCCGATCCGGGCGACCCCGGCGACCCGGGGTTCCGGCGTCTGCTCACCTGGAGGACCGCCATCCTGGGCGGTTTCCTCGCCTTCCTCGCCCTGGGCAGCATCGGTGCGACGGTTGTCTGGCTGCGAATACGCGGAAACGAGCTGCGGCCGAACGCCGTGGCCGTGATGCCCTTCCACGTGGTGGGCAACGACGTCGAGCTGTGGCGCGAAGGTATGGTCGACCTGCTGGCGACCGCCCTCGACGCCACCGGCCACTTCCACTCGTCCGACCCGCGCGCCGTACTCAACCTTTTCCATAGGCTCGCAGAAGACCCAAGCGAGCTGCCAGAGCCGGAGATCGCCGCCGAGGTGGCCGCCCAGTTAGGTGCGAGCCGCGTCATCTTGGGCAGCCTGATCAAGACGGGTCCCAATGCCGTGAGACTCTCCGCCGACATCTATTCCGTGCGCTGGTTGCTCGAGGAAGCTTCTGCGGTAGTCACCGGCTCGGAGGACGACATCACATCGCTGGTCGAGCAGCTCACCATCGAGTTGCTGCGGGACGCCTGGCAGGGTGAGTCCGCCCCGGAGGTTCAGATGTCGGCCCTCACCACTGCCTCGATCCCGGCGCTCCGCGCCTAGCTCGAAGGCGAGCAGGCCTTCCGGCACTCGCAGTTCAACGTGGCACAGGATGCACTCAATCGCGCGCTCGACCACGACTCCACCTTCGCCATCGCCCACTACCGGTCGGCGCACGCCTACGGCACACGCTGCTGGCCGAAGGAGATACCGCCACTGCACGCTCGGTGCGCGGGCGCGCACTTACCCTCAAGGGCCGTGTCGCCGCCGCACGAGACAGCGTAGATGTCGCCGTCGACCGCCTGCGGCGCGGGCTCGATATGATTAACGCCGTCTGGTACGGGTACCGCGACATCGATCGCTATTGGCTGGCCCAACTCCTCGAGGAACAGCCGGGCGGCGAAGAGGAGGCGATCAGCATCTACGGCTCGCTCTACTCGAACGTGTGGTTGGAGCCCCTCGGCTACTATCACCGAGCCCGATTGCACGAGCGCCGCGGCGAGCTGGACGAGGCGGTGCGGTACTACGGCCGGTTCGTCGAGTTGTGGGGTGACGCAGACGAGCAGCTCCAGCCACGAGTCGAGACTGCACGCCGTGCGCTCGAGCGGCTACGCGGCGAGCACATGAGCAGCTAGCGGATAGCGGCTAGCCGATCGTCGGCGGCGCCGTGTCGGAGCCGCGCAGTCCGC
This sequence comes from Gemmatimonadota bacterium, assembly GCA_039586755.1. Classification (GTDB taxonomy): domain Bacteria; phylum Gemmatimonadota; class Gemmatimonadetes; order Palauibacterales; family KS3-K002. Next base: position 24,934 of record JBDHJU010000006.1, read on the forward strand.
TCTCCTTCAGATAGAGCAGATACCCTCCGTAGGCCTGGGGCTGAAAGTCCTTTCCGACGGAGAAGTGTGGGACGTAGCGGGAGCGGACCTCGTCCAGCGGCTGGATCATCTCCTCCCGATTCGGCGCGATAGACTCGAGCAGGAAGTCGTGTCCGTCCTTTGGAAAGACGACCCAGGCGTGCCAGTTGTCCGCCGGCCTATCGGCGCGGCGACCCGTAAAGAAACGGGCATCGATACCCATCTCCACCAACTTGCGCCAGGCCCAAAGCGCGAAATCCTCACAGTCGCCCTTGCGCAACTGCTCGAACGTGCCCGGGTGCTGCCAGTAGTCGGCCTCGTGGAAGAGGTCCGGGTCGCGCACCTGCTCGCAGCCCAGCAGCCAGCCGCACAGCGCGTCCACCGAAGTTATCTCTACCGTGCTCTCCCCCTCGAAGTACCATGAAAAGCGCTTCACCGAGCCGGCACCCAAGGCCCAGAAGCGCACCGGCCTGTCGGTCGGCTCCCACGGGTCCTCCACATCGACGTAGCGCAGCGACAGCCTGAGGACCGGCTTTAGCAGCCACCGCCCCAGCCCCAGGGTGATCCACTCGAAGAAGACCTTCACCAGTACGCTCCGCCGAACGTTAAGGGGGCCCGGCCCGGACCCGTTGAGCTCCTCTTTCGGCACCCGTGCCTTCTCTATACTCTGGCCTTTCCCGCAGTACGCGACGCCCGCAGCAGGAGTTGTGCGATGCAACCTGACATCCTTTCCGACGCCGCGCTACTAGCGCTGCTCCAGGAGCTGATCAGCATCCCGTCCGTCAACCCGACCCTCGCCACCGACGAATCGGACGGCGAGGCCGCCCTCGCCGAGTTCGCACGGAACTGGCTGAAGAGCCACGGCGTCGACGCATGGCTCGAAGAGGTGGCCCCCGGAAGGCCGAACGTAGTGGCCCGGGTCGGCGATGGCGACGGCCCCGGCCTCGTCTTCTGCGCCCACCTCGACACCGTGAGCGCCGCCGGCATGTCGATCGACCCGTTCGAGCCTCGCGTCGAAGGACGGCGCGTCTACGGCCGTGGTAGCTACGACATGAAGGGCGGTGCCGCTGCCGCTATGGCGGCGGCCGTTGCGCTCAGCGAGGCCGAGCTGCTGGGAAGTGTGACCCTGGCGCTGGTCGTCGACGAAGAGTACTCGAGCATCGGCGCCGACCATTTCGTCGCTAACCACGAGGCCGATGCCTGTATCGTCACCGAGCCCACAGAGGGACAGCTTATCCTGACCCACAAAGGGTTCGTCTGGAGCGAGCTCATCACCCACGGCCAGGCCGCCCACGGTAGCCGCTGGGATCTGGGTGTCAGCGCCATCGGAAAGATGGGACGGATCATCGCCGAGCTCGAACGCTTCGAGGAAGAGGCGCTGCGCCCCCAGACGCACCCGGAGCTCGGCCCGGCCTCGCTGCACTGCGCGACGATCGAGGGAGGCACCGGAATCAGCACCTACGCACCCGAGTGCCGTATGAAGGTCGAACGCCGTACCCTCCCCGGCGAAACGCTCGAACAGGTGCAGAGCGAACTGCAGGGCGCCGTGGACGCAGCCGGTGAAACGGCTGAGATCGATTGCTTCTTCCAGCGAGCCCCCCTCGTCTGTGGCAGCGATGAGCCCATCGCCCGCTGCCTGCGCGAGGCGCATAAGAAGGTCGCCGGCGCACGGCCCGAAGAGACCGGCGTCGCCTACTGGACCGACGCCGCCGTCTTCGATACCGCCGGGATCCCCGCCCTGCTCTACGGACCCGCCGGAGAGGGCGCACACGGTGACGTGGAGTGGGTCGACATCGATTCGGTGGTATCCTGCGCCCACGTCTTAGCTGAGGCCGCCGTCACCCTGCCAGACCATCTGTAATGCGAATTCGAGGACCATGCTCATGAGCACCAACCTGATGATCGATGTCCGCAGGCTGGGCATCCTGATGTTGTCGATTGCGTTACCGGCGCTAGCCTGCGAGAGACACGACGACGATATCGTCCACGAATTGGTGATATCGGACGTCGACACCTTGGTATCGCTCGATAGCGAGCTTCTCGCCTCACCCAACGACGTCGCGGTGGATGAGAGCGGTCGCGTCTACGTCCTCGACTACCAGCTTGCCACCATCTCGGTGGTGAGGGACTCTGCGGAAACGACAAGTTTTGGCGGTGAGGGCAGCGGCCCCGGTGAATTCAACAGCCCCACCGCACTCGCTGTGACCGCCGATTCCATCCGGGTCGTCGACAGCGGCAATGGGCGAGTGCAGGTCCTGATACCCGACGGCAGCTACGTGCGTAGCTACCCGGTTCCCGCCGAGTACATCGGCGGAATCACCCTGTCTCGCAACGGCCGAATGGCCGTCTCGACCCAGGGCTTCCGTCAGGAGATACTCGCCTTGAGCTTCGACCCCGACGGCCAAGCCGCTGGGCAGTTCGGCACCACGGTAGTGCCACCCCACGATCTGTGGGACATGACGGCAATCCGCGCCTCGATCATGGATGACGAAGTACCGGCACAGTTGCGCAACTGGACCATGCCCGCCATCGACGACGACGGCTCAGTTTGGCTCATCCTCAACGCCGAAGCCGTCGTGCAGCGCTTCGATCCCACGGGGACCATGCTCTGGTCGCTCCAGTTGGAGGCTCCCGAGCTAGTAACCATCAAGGAGCGGTTCTTTCAGCGCAACAGAGAGCTGGAGGGCCCGGGCTTCGTGGTGCTCACCTACGTCGCCGACGCCGCACGCGTCGACGACGAGATCTGGCTCTTGCTCAACTTGCCTGACGAGGATCCCGCCGTTGTGCTCGTGGTCAGCGATGACGGTAGACTTCGCCGCCGCATCTCGTTTCCCGAAGTCTTTGGTGCAGATGCCCTCGCCGTCGATCGCGGCAGGGGCAGGGTCTACCTAACGGTTCCGTCCGAGGCCAGCCTCCTCGCGGCCCGCTCAACTGGCGAGAACTGACGCCTCACGCCCGGCGCTCAACTCGACGACGCGCAGCGTTACCACGTAGCTCTCCCCGGTTTTGAACTCGGGCCACAGAGACCTTAGCTGCAGGGCATAGACATCAAACGTTACCACCGCCGGACCGATCGCTGTGTTGGTGTGAAGCTCCGCCTCGCCACATCCCCTACCCGGCAACCCTTCCTTCCAGACGAAAAGGTCGACTCGAGCATCGCCCGCCCAGAAGCAGAAGGCGTGCGGTGGACAGCGAGAGTCCTGTGGCACCGCGCTGAAATGAATCTTGAGTCCCGAGCTCTGAACCTCCGCCGTCTGCCCCAGCGCCAGATCGAAGTCCGTCTCGAGAGCGACCCTTATGTCTGCCGGGTCCGTAGCGCCCCGACACGACACCAAGAGCAACACGAAAGCTGCAATCGACCCTTTCCACATGAGCGACCTCCTGGCTACACGCCGCCCGGTAAAGCAAGGCCGGTGCCAGGCGGACACATTCCCCACGTGCCCGTCAACTCGTTGGGAAAAGGAACCTTACGGGACCGAGACCGCTTAACGCCCCTGCCCGGCTACCGCACACTCTCAGCTTTCCGAACTTGCCGGGCTTCGAAATTCCGTCGCGGTTGACCAACCCGGCAGCCCGAGCTAGATTTCAAGTTTAGGGCGACCTAAAAACAACTATTAGGCAAGACTAAAAATGAACGCCGCTTCCTGGTTCGGTTTGCTGGCGCTCGCCGCCGGCGCCCTCGCACTGGTGCTCTTCTGGCCGCGCCGCGGGCTTTTCCACCGTCTGCGCCGAGCCCGCCGGCTGGCCGAGCGGGCGCGAGTCGAGGATGCTCTCAAGCACATCCACGCCCGCGAGCAGCGGGGCACGCTGGCGACGCCGGAGTCGCTGGCCGGGAAGCTGAATGTGAGCGTCAGGCAGGCGCTGGAGCTGATCTCGGAGATGGAGGAGGGCGGCCTGGTCCAGTCGACGGGCCCCGGTCTACTGCTTTCTCCGAACGGTCACAGGACTGCGCTGCGGGTGATCAGGGCGCATCGACTATTGGAGCGCTACCTGGCTGATGAGCTCCGCCTGCCCCTGGAGGAGCTACACGCCACCGCCGACCGGCGGGAGCACGAGCTGAGTGACGAAGAGGTCGACGAGCTGGAGGCGCAGCTCGGCTATCCCCAACAGGACCCGCATGGCGATCCGATCCCGACGAGCAGCGGAGCACTAGAGAGCGTCGAGTCGACCGCGCTGACGGATTGGCCGGTGGGCCGGCCGGCGCGGGTCGTCCACTTGGAGGACGAGCCGCCGGAGGCGCTGGCGGGGATCGTGGCCGCCGGGTTCGCGCTCGGTATGCAGATCGAGGTTCGGCGGATAAGCAAGGAGCGGCTGGTGGTCTGGGACGGAGAGGGCGAGCGCGAGCTGGCGCCCGTTTTCGCGAGCAACGTTTTCGTTACAGGCCTGCCTCATCCGGTCCAGCCACCAGAGAAGCTGTCATCCCTCAAGCCCGGGCAGGCGGCCCGCATCATCGCGCTGCGCTGTGAGGGGCTGAGCCGCAGGCGACTGCTCGACCTCGGGCTGACGCCAGGCACGCTGGTGGAATGCTCCTTTTTCGGCCCGCTGGGCGAGCCGACGGCGTATCGGGTACGCGGCGCGCTGATCGCCTTGCGCAAGGAGCAGGGTGAAGAGATCGAGATCGAGGCGGTGTCATGACGACGAAGCGACCACGCTCGATCCGCAGGCGCGCGCTCCCGGTCGTCGAGCCGGACGTTCCCGCGTACGCGGGGCTGCGCCGGCTGGGGATCGATACCGCCGATTGGGACTACGTGGTCGCGCTGGCCGGGAACCCTAACACCGGCAAGAGCACGGTATTCAACACGCTCACCGGGCTCAAGCAGCACGTAGGCAACTGGCCCGGCAAAACGGTGGCCCGCGCCGAAGGCGGCTTCGAGTACGGCACGAGAAAGTTCAAGCTGGTCGATCTGCCCGGGACTTACTCGCTGCTCAGCGCTTCCACCGATGAGGAGATAGCCCGGGACTTCATCCTGTTCGGACGGCCCGACTGCACGATTATCGTCGTCGATGCGACGGTGCTGGAGCGGAACCTCAACCTGACGCTTCAGATTCTGGAGATTACGGACAGAGCGGTGCTCTGCCTGAACCTGATGGACGAGGCGGAGCGCAAAGGCATCGATGTGGACCACGAGCGTCTGGAGCGCGACCTGGGCATACCGGTTATCCCGACGGTTGCCCGCACCGGCCGCGCGATCCCGGAGTTGATCGAGGCGGTGGCGGGCGTTGCCGGTGGCTCGATCGCAACTCGGCCGCACCGCATAGGCGCCCACGGCGAAGCGGCGCGCTCAGTGGAGGAGTTGGCGGCGATGGTCGAGGCGGCGTACCCCGGGCTGCCCAACGCTCGCTGGGTGGCCATGCGGCTGCTGGAAGGCGACAAGCGGGTGGAGAAAGCCACCGCCAGCGGCGAGCTCGGCGAGCTCATCGACGCCCAGGAGCTGCAGGCAGCTGGCGCGGGCGGGACGGATTAGCGATGGCGACGAACGCGCCGCCGACCCGGGTAGAGATCCTCGAGAGCGCCGAGCGTTTGCGGCGCAGCCTCGACACCTCGTTCCGTGACGAGATCGTGGGAGCGATCTACGAGGACGCCTCCGCCATCGCGGCGGGCGCAATACGTAAGGGGACACGGGCCGAGCCCGCCTGGGATGCGAAACTCGACCGAATTCTCACGTCCCGCATCTGGGGCATCCCGATCATGCTCCTGGGCCTGGCCGCGGTCTTCTGGATCACGATCGTCGGTGCCAACTACCCGTCGCAGGCCATCGCTACCGTTCTCTTCGCCCTCGAAGAGCTCGCGGTTGGACTCTTCGACTCGTTGGGCGCGCCCTGGTGGCTGACCGGATTCCTCTGGCGCGGCGTCTACCGCGGACTCGCCTGGGTCATCGCGGTCATGTTGCCGCCGATGGCCATATTCTTCCCGCTCTTTACCATCCTGGAGAATTTCGGCTACCTGCCCCGCGCCGCCTTCAACATGGACTGGTTGTTCAAGCGTGTGGGTGCGCACGGCAAGCAGGCGCTGACGATGAGCATGGGGTTCGGCTGCAACGCCGCCGGCGTCATCGCCTGCCGGGTCATCGATTCGCCGCGCGAACGGTTGATCGCGATCCTCACCAACAACTTCGTTCCATGTAACGGCCGTTTCCCGACGCTGATCCTGCTGGGCATCGTCTTCGTGTCGGCCGCCTTTCCACCGTCGGTATCGACGTTCGCCGCGGCGGGCTCGGTGCTGGCGGTCGTAGTCGTAGGCGTGCTCTTCACCCTGCTCGTGTCGTGGGTACTCTCGCGCACCGTACTCAAAGGCGAGGCGTCGAGCTTCACGCTAGAGTTACCCCCGTATCGGCGCCCGAACGTAGGGCAGATCCTCTACACGTCGCTCATCGACCGCACGCTCTTCGTATTATACCGCGCGGTGATCATGGCGGCGCCGGCCGGCGGCGTGATCTGGCTGTTGAGTAACGTGTTCGTGGGTGGCGATTCGCTGGCAGCGTCGGTCTCGGGGTTCCTCGATCCGCTCGGGCGGGCTGTCGGTCTCGACGGCGTCATCCTGCTCGCCTACATCATCGCGATCCCGGCGAACGAGATCGTCGTGCCGACCATTCTGATGACTTATACCGGCGCCGGCATGATGATCGAGATCGACAGCCTGGCCGAGCTACAGGCTCTACTAGTCGGTGAGCAGGGCTGGACCCTGCTCACCGCAATCAGCTTGATGCTGTTCTCGCTGCTCCACAATCCGTGTTCTACCACCATCTGGACCATCTACAAGGAGACGGGGAGCGCCAAGTGGACGACGATCGGTGCGCTAATGCCGCTGGCGATAGCGTTCATCGTCTGCTTCCTCGTCGCCCAAGGCGCGCGTCTTCTCCTTTAGGGCCGCACCAGCTCCGCCTGCACCGCCAAGATGATCGCGCCACGCTCGGGGTTCGGCTGCGCCGAGCCCAGGACGAGCAGCTGACCCTCCCTGGCGTTGACGTGGGTCTCGAATATTGTACCGAAATCGTCCTGTAAGAGCTCCACGCCCAGCTGTACGGTGCCACCGCCTTCGGCCACACGAATCTCACCGATTTCGCCCCGTACCAAGAACTCTCCGCCGACGCCCGCAGCGCGTTGGCGGATCGCTGTCCACTCGCGGCCCATCATCACGGCTTCCGCGACCTGCCGGTAGTTTCGGAACCGGAACACGTCCGTCGGCAGCGCATCGGCGATATCCTGGAGCGCTGGATCCGGCTGTCCGCCCCCATCCGCTTCAATGATGCGGAAGTGAAGTTTCACGCTCGGCGCTGGTTGATCGTACGTCTCGAGAACCTGACTGATCACCTCCAGCATCTCCGGCGTCTCGCGCACGGTGATCGTCCTCGTTTGATCGTCGATACTCGTCATGCCGCCCCGATCGGCAAAGACATAGGGTTCGATTATCCGCAGGGCCGCACCCGGGTCGATGGACTCGAGTTGAAAGGTCCGCACATCCAGGTGGCCGTACTCATCGCCCCAGCATCCCCCAGCGCCCAGCGCTATGACCATCGCCGTCGCCATCGCCATCCCCATCGCCATCGCTCTTTTCATCTTCTAATCCTCCACTAGTAGAACCAAATCACCTTCGCTGACCGATCTTGCGTCTCGAACACCATGACATTCTGGGCCACGGCTACCTCTACAACCGGCTCGATACGCGGCGCCGGACCCGGAACGACCTCCCCCGGCATCCGCCTGTCTGGCGATCCGACCAACAAGACCCCGATAACCGCCGCCGCGGCGGCCAGCGGCGCCGCCACGCGCCAGGCGTTACGCCGCCGCGCGAGCTGCCTCCTCCGCGTCCGGGCTTTACTCAGCGCCTCTTCCACACCTGCCCGCGGACCCAGCTCGCCCAGCTCGGCCGCCAACTCCTGCTGGCCGGCGAGCAGCCGCCCCGCGACGGCGGTGCAGCGCTCGCACTCCCTCAAATGACCCGCCAGTTCCGAGTCGCCACCCCCGCGCAACTCGGCCGGATCAGCCTCCAGGAGCCGCTCGAGCGCGGCCTTGCATTCAATCGCCATAGCCTTCCACCAATTCCGGACAACTTTCCAGTATCCGCTTGCGTATCGCCTTCCGTGCTCTGAACAGGTGCGAGCGCACCGTGACCGGCTCCATCCTTAGCATCGCGCTCACCTCCACCGCCCCGAAACCCTGCAGGTCACACAGGTCGAAGACTTCGCGTTGCCGCTCCGACAGCTCTTCCAAGAACGTCCGCACCAAGCCCGTCGCTCGTTTCTCATCCGCCGCATCGTGCTCCCCTCGCGGGTCGTGTGAAGCTCGCGCCGGCTCGCGCTTCAGCTTCACCCTCAGCCGGTGGCGACGCGCCGATCTCCGGTGCCAGTCGGCGGCGGCGCTGCGCGTGACCTGGTACAGCCAGGTCGTGAACTGTGAGCGGCCGTCGAAGCTCGCCAGGTGCCTGTGCAGTCTCACCAGCACCTCCTGGGTGACGTCGTCGGCATCGTCCCGGTCGCCCGTCCGCGCCAGCGCCCAGCGGTGGATCTGGCCGTAGTGGCGCTGCACCAACCGCTCGAAGGCGGCTTCATCTCCGGCCTGCGCGCCCCTGACCAGGGCGGATACGCTCTCATCTATCCTCGTCGGCTCGCTCAACGGTGCTCCCGGTAGCCTTTACCCGTACCTGTGACGTCGCTTACAGGCCCGGCGTTTACACGGCTGTTGTGCTTATGGGCCCAAGCTGGCCCTCGCCCGGCGGAATTGCCAGGGCCGCCGGGGATAGTCGCTTGGGCCCCCTCACGCGTCTATCATGGTTAGAGACGACAGTGCGGACAGCTCCCGCCGTCAGCGGACCTCAGAAACCCATGACCGACCGCAAGATCACGCCAGCGCTGACCCTCCTGCTCACCCTAGCGGCGGCCGCCTGCGAGGCCGGCCCGGCCTCCCACTCCGGCCCCGAGGTCAAGGACAGCGCCGGCGTCACGATCGTCGAGAGCTCGGGACCCCAGTGGCCGGCGGGGGGCGGCTGGCGACTAGCCGAGACGCCGACGCTGGATATCGGTGTCGTCGAGGGTGATGAGGTGTACCAGTTCTTCCAAATCGCCGGCGCACTCGAGCTCAGCGACGGGCGCCTCGTTGTCGCGAACGGCGGTACCGGCGAACTGCGATTCTACGACGCGTCCGGGGACTTCCTTTCATCGACCGGCCGTAAAGGCAGCGGCCCTGGGGAGTTCCAGGACATTGCGTGGATCGAGCGTCTGGCCGCCGACTCGATAATGGTCTACGATTTCCGATTGCGGCGCACCTCGGTCTTCGATTCACTCGGCCGCTTCGTCCGGGTCTCCGACCTCCACTTCATCGACCAGATCGGTGGCTTCCCGACACTCGTGGCTCCCTTCGCCGACGGCTCGCTACTCGTTGCCCTCGAACAGTACTTCGTCGGCGAGCGGGAGCCCGGCCTGCGCCGAGACACCACCGTCTACGTCCGCTGCAGTATGGAGGGTGCACTGCTCGATACGCTTGGCAGCTACCCCGGCGCCGAATCCTTTTCGATCCAGGAGGGCGACGGCTGGATGGGCGGCGGCGTGCCCTTCGGTCACATGTCGCAGGCCACGGTCCATGGCGCGGGCTACTACTACGGCAGCTCCGACTCCTATGAGATCGGCTACCACGCCAGCGATGGAACGCTGCAGCGCATAATTCGGTTGAATCGGCGTAGCCTCGAGGTGACGCCGGAGGAGATCGAGCTATTCACACAACAGAGTCTCGCCAGAGCGCGCGACGAGCGAAGACGGCAGATCCGCCAGCAACTGTACGAGCGCATGCCGTGGCCCGATGTCATGCCCGCCTACGGTGAGTTCAGAATCGACGCGGAGGATAACCTCTGGGTAGCCGAGTACTTACGACCCGGCGACGAACAGCCACGCTGGACCGTGTTCGATCCCGACGGCACGATGCTGGGAACTGTCGAGACGCCGCCGGGCTTTCAGATCTTACAGATCGGCTCGGACTTTATGCTGGGGCGCTGGCAAGATGAGCTCGGCGTCGAGCACGTCCGGATGTACGAGCTACTGAAGGAGTAGATTCCGATATGATGATTAGATACCGGCACCGCCTCGGCGCAGCAGCAGCCGCCACAGCTTTGCTCGCAACGCTCGCCGCTTGCGGCGGTGAGGGCGCCGGCCCCAGCGGCGCGGTGATAAGAGACAGCGCGGGCATTCACATCGTCGAAAACACGGCCCCGCTGTGGGCCGAGGGCGAGGGCTGGAAGTTATCCGAGAAGCCGGTGCTCTCCATCGGCGAGCTGGAGGGCGACCCGAGCTACCAGCTCTTTCAGGTTTACGACGCCCGCAGGCTGAGCGACGGCCGTATCGTGGTGGCCAACGCTGGTTCCAGCGAGCTGAGGTTCTATGACGGTAAGGGCAGGTTCAAGGGCGTCGTCGGACGCAAAGGCGGAGGCCCAGGGGAATTCAAGGGGCTCGCCGATGTCTGGGCACTGGCTGACGACTCGCTGCTTGCCTACGACTTCCGCAATGACCGGATCTCATTCTTCGATCCCAGCGGCGAGTTCGTGCGATCGTTTCAGCTCCAGAGCCTGACGGGAGGAAAATCATCACCTAGCCTGGTCGCGCCGTTTGCCGACGGCTCGTTGCTGATCAGTGCCAGAACGATGTTCTTCAGCCCGCAGACCGAGGGCGGTCTGCGACGCGATTCGGTCCTCTACCTGCGTTGCGACCCCGCCGGCGCGCTGCTCGATTCGGTCGGCTGGTTCCCAGGGCCCGAGTGGTATGTGAAGTCGGACGAGGGCATCATGGCGGCCAGCTCTCGCGCCTTCGGCCGCAGTCCTGTCGCTACCGCATCCGCAGACGCCTTCTATTTCGGAAGCTCGGATTCCTACGAGATCGCCCGTTACGACGGTAACGGCCAGCTGCAACGGCTGATCCGCAGGACGCACGAGAGCCTCGACGTCACACCGGAGGACATCGAGAGCTGGATAGAAGAGCGGCTCGCCGATGCGGACGACGAAAACCAGCGGGCCTTCTGGGAGAAGCTCTACGCCGATATGCCGTTCCCGCAAACGATGCCCGCCTACGAGCGACTGATCGTTGACGACGAAGGCAGCCTCTGGGTCGAGGAGTATCGGCGACCGACAGATGAACAGCCGCGTTGGACAGTGTTCGATGCGGAGGGCGTGATGCTCGGAGAGGTGGAAACACCGCCAGAGTTCCAGGTATTTCAGATCGGCTCCGACTTCGTGCTCGGCCGCTGGACCGACGACCTGGATGTCGAGCACGTCCAGCTCTACAAGCTCAAGGGGCGCTGATCCGGGAACCAACGGTTCCCCCATTCCGCCCGTCTAACGGGCGACCCCGTGCAGCGGCGCCGCCCTGGCGAGCCCCACCCAGCCACCGCCGGAAGAGGGGCACGTCATGCCCACATACCACTGCCGCCCGCTATTCCTTGCTCTCTTCGCCGCACTCCTTATGGCCTGCGGCAGCGAATCCCAACGCGCGCCGGCTGCCGTCTTCCGTGACAGCGCCGGAGTCCAGATCGTCGAGAATACGCGCCCCAGTTGGCCGGAAGGGCTCGGCTGGCGGCTCTCCGACAATCCGCTGGTCGATATCGGCGTCCTCGACGGCGATCCGCACTACCAGCTCTTCCGCGTGACCGGGGCAATGAGACTCAGCGACGGCCGCCTGGTCGTCGCCAACTCCGGCACCAACGAGCTTCGCTACTACGACCCGTCGGGCGCCTACCTGACTTCGTCCGGGCGCAGAGGCGGCGGACCCGGTGAATTCGGTGGTCTCAGCTGGCTCGGTGCGTCGGCGGAAGACTCGACCCTCGCCTACGATTGGCAGAACCGACGGATCTCGGTCTTCGATGCCGAGGGCCGCTTCGCCCGAGCATTCGTCCTGCGGGACTTGAGTCACGCTCCGCCCAGCCACGTCCATCCCGCCGTCCTCGGCGCCGGCTCGCTGCTAATCGGCACGCAGCGCTTCTTCAGGGACGGCCCGCTCACCACCGGAGTCTACCACGACACCATCTTTCAACTCGTCTTTGACGGGGAGGGCGCTCTTGCAGATACGGTAGGCCGTCACGCCGGAGAAGAGTTCTTCGTCGCCGCCCTGGGCGAACACATCGATCTCATGCCCCTCCCATTCGGTCGCTCAGCGCATACCGCTCCGTGGCGCGACGGTTTCTTCTTCGGCACCGGCGCCTCCTACGAGATCGCTTACTACTCGCGCTCAGGTGACCTGTTGAGATCGGTCAGGAGGACCCACACAGCCGCCCAGGTTACGCCGACGCACATCCGGCGCTACGTCGAAGCCCAGCTCGAGGGGGTCGACGACCAGGACGAGCGCACTTTCATGGAGAATCTGTTTGCGGAAATCCCGTTCCCCGAGGCCGTGCCCGCCTACCACGACATACAGGTCGACGCCGATGGCAACCTCTGGGTTCAGGAGTACCCGGAGCCCGGGGCGGTGCAGCACCGATGGACCGTCTTCGATGCCGAGGGCGTTATGCTCGGAGAAGTTAGGACACCTGCGAGCCTGCGGATCTACCAGATCGGTGCCGACTTCGTGCTCGGCCGCTGGACCGACGACCTCGATATCGAGCACGTTCGATTGTACGAGATCCGAAAGGGACCTGACGCGACCTAATTCGTCACGAAGACAGAGTAGAGACCCCGCAGGTCACCCACCTCGAAGTCGTAGGCCCGGTCTTCGGGATAGCCGTCCTTAACGAATTGGGGACGATCCTCCTGCGGCCCGTGGCAGGCGAGGCACGCCTCTTCCACCACGATGCGCCGGAAATAGCGAAACCCAGGCCGGCCGTCCATTTCGGCTCGCACCCAAATTCCCACAAGAGCCGGATCGCCGGCCATCAACCGATAGACACGCCCGGCCTCTTCATCCAGCCTGTGAGTGGGGTTGCGATACTTCTCCGCCAGCTGCGCGACTCTCCAGCCGTTCTCCTCGGCGAGCCGCTTCGCCTGTGCGCCCACCGGCCGGCAGACTTGAGCGAACGTCGACAGATCCGGCTCCCCTGAAAACGAGCCTGCCAGGGCCGACCGCGTCGCATCGAGCCCCTCTATCTCCTGCACGACCTTCGCCAGCACCTGCGCGTCGGGCCGCTCCCGTGGTTCCTGCTCCGCCTGCATCACCGTCGCGGCGAGCGCGCCGCACACGATGACGCCAACTACCATTCTCACTCCCATTCCACCCTCCTCGCGCTTCCATCGCCATCGCCATCCCCATCGCAGACGACGGAGGTCGCGATGGCGACGGAGATGGAGAGCTAACCCGCATTCTCCGGTCGCGGCACGACCAGGGTCGCACAGTCTCCGTGACGCAGAACGTAGGTCGAAGTACTGCCCAGTAGCATTCTGTTGAAGAAGCCGAAGCCATGCGTCCCCAGGACAATCAGGTCGGCCTTCCACTGCTGCGCTTCGTGCAATACCTCGTGTCCGGCGTGTCCTTCGCGAATCTCACGGCTCACCATCAACTCGGAGGGCAAGCTAACCTCGGAAAGTATCAACTCGAACTGCTCGCGCGCGCGGTGGCGCTGCTCCTGCTCATCGAACAGCGCTGCCTCGAGCAGCATGGGCGTCAGCCTGTCCTGAACGTATAGGGCTCGGATCTCAGCCTCATCTGCTTGTGCGAACACCGCTGCTAACTCGAGGACACGTCGCGATTGGCGTGACAGATCTACTGCCACCAGTATGCGCCTGAACGGCTCGCGGCGTCCCTCGGTCGCCACCAGCACCGGTGGTCGAGCGAGGCGGATGACTCGCTCGGCTGTCGAACCCACGAGGAATCGAGCCACCGCCGGCCTCGGATGCGCCCCGACCACGACTAGATCGGACCCGAACTCATCCGCCATCTTCGTTATCAACGGAGCAGCGAGGCCGCCACGCACATGGACGGTCGCATCCGCCGCGCCGGCCTCTTCCGCCTGGGCGACGACCTTGCGGTGCAGCTCCTCGCCGAACCTTTCATGATATTCGGTGGCCTTGATCCCGAACGGCATGAGCCGTGTCTCGAGCACGCTGACCACATCGAGGCTTGCACCGGAGCGGCGAGCACAGGCGGCCCCGGTCACAACCGCACTCAGGCCGTGCTCGCTGGCGTCCGTCGCTGCGAGCACGTGCTGCAGCTCTTGCATGATGTCCCCCGTCTCTCAGGAGGCTAATCGCCGCCTTCACGCCGCGGCACGATGAGCGTCGGCCGCTCCCCGTGCCGCAACACATAGAGTGGCGTGCTGCCCAGCAGCAACCGATCGAAAAAGCCGAACCCGTGTGTTCCGACCGCGACGAGATCGGCATCCCAAGCCTGCGCCTCTTCCAATATCTCGTGTCCAGCGCGCCCTTCTCTCATCCGAGCGTGCACCGAATCCTCGCCGAGTAGGCCTGCGTCCTCGAGGACCGTTTCCATCTGCTCGCGGCCGTGACGAAGCCGCTCCGCCTCATCGACCGAAGCCGCCTTGGCCAGCACCAGGGGAAGCGGCTCGAGCACGTAGAGGACACGCAACTCCGCCCCGTCCGCCTTGGCCAGGGCCCAGGCAGCCTCCAGCACGGGGCTGGACATCTCCGACAGGTCGACCGCGGCGAGCACGCGACGGAACGGCTCGCGTCGCGCCTCGCTGGCCAGAAGCACCGGCCGCTGAGCGAGATAGAGCGTGCGGCGACCCGTGGATCCCACGAGGCTGGCGCGGGCCGGCTGCGGGCTCGCGCCTATGACGATGAGGTCGGCCTCCGTCTCATCGGCGATGCGATTGACGAGTTGCGGTGCCAGGCCGGCGCGCACGTGTATCGAGGCACCGACGGCTCCCGCTTCCTCCGCCTGTCTCTCGGCCTTCTCACGCGCATCACGCACGAATGCCAACTCGTACTCCGCCGGCTCGATGCCCGGCGGCGCGTACTCCGGCGGCAGCAGCAGTACTTCGACAACAGTGGCGACCTCGAAGCCGGCGCCGGCACGAGCGGCCCAGGCCGCGCCGGTCACCACCGCGTTCAGACCATGCTCGCTGCCGTCGGTCGCTGCCAGTACCCTCTTGACCTCAGTCATCGGCTACCCCTTCAACACACCGAGCGGTTTGAGCTGCACGACCATCTTGCCGATGCCCGCCCGGTGAACCACCTGCACTACATCCTTAACATCCTTGTAGGCTTCCGAGATCTCCTCGTCTACCGTCGCCCGGGAAGCGGCTCGGATGAGGATTCCCGCGTCCTCCAACTCACGCACGATGGCCCTGCCCTTCGCCGTCCGCTTCGCCTGCTTCCGGCTCATCATGCGACCGGCCCCATGACACGTCGAGCCGAACGTTTCCTGGTACGCGCCCTCGGTTCCCACCAGTACGTAACTGTAGCGTCCCATGTCGCCCGGGATGAAGATCGGCTGACCGACCTCGCGGTACGCTTCCGGCACCTCCGGGTGACCCGGCGGAAAGGCGCGGGTCGCGCCCTTCCGATGAACGCACAGTTGCTTCTCGCGTCCATTCACCGTATGAGTCTCGACCTTGGCGATGTTGTGGGCGACGTCGTAGACGAGACGCAGTCCGAGTCGCTCGGCGCTCTGGCCCAGCGTCTCCTCGAACACCTCGCGCACCCGGTGCCCCATCATCTGTCGATTACAGAACGCATAGTTCGCGGCACCGCGCATCGCTCCCAAGTAGCGCTTCGCTTCGTCCGATTTCAGCGGCGCCGAACAGAGCTGACGGTCCTGCAGCACGATACCGTACCTCTCCGAGGCCCCCACCATCGTCTTCAGGTAGTCGTCGCACACCTGGTACCCCAGGCCACGCGATCCCGAGTGGATGAACGCGGTTACGGTTCCCTGCCACAGGCCGAGCGCCGCCGCCGCCTTCTCGTCGTAGACCTCGCCGACGTAGCCGATCTCGATGAAGTGGTTGCCCGAGCCCAACGTGCCGACTTGAGCGCGGCCGCGCTCCACGGCACGCTGCGAGATGTACTCGGGCTCGCCGCCCTCCAACGCACCGCCCGCCTCGATCCGCTCGAGGTCCTGGGCCCAGCCATAGCCGTTCTCCACCGCCCAGGTGGCACCCTTTCGCAACACCTGGGTCACCTGCGACCGGTTGAGCTTGAGGTCGGAGCGCGACGCTCCCACCCCGGACGGCACGTTCTGATACAGCCGGTCCATCAACCTGGCGAGCCGCGGCCGCAGCTCGTCGGCCGTGATATCGGAGCGGAGCAGGCGCACGCCGCAGTTGATGTCGTAGCCTACACCGCCCGGTGACACGACACCCTTATCCAGATCGAAGGCGGCGACACCTCCGATGGGGAAACCGTAGCCCCAGTGGATGTCGGGCATGGCGATGGAGGGGCCCTGGATGCCGGGCAGACAGGCGACGTTCGCCACCTGTTGCAGGCTCTTGTCGCCCTGGATGTGCGGTATGAGCTCATCGTCGGCAAACACGAGCCCGTCGGTCAGCATCGGGCCCGTCCTCGGGACGCGCCAGCGATACTCGTCGATCCGTTCGAGCTTGTAACCTTCGACAGCCACGCTCACCTCATAAATCGAACACGATCCGTGCGAACCAGGTGTCGCCGTGTCGGCTTACCTCGAGGTCGTGATACGTCACGCCTTTCAACTCGCGCTCCACCGGCCTGTCGGGTGGCGCGAAGGTGGCCCGCGCCACGAGCCGGCTCGCCTGCAGCTCATCGATCTCGGCCGCCCTGAAGACCAGGCCCTCCGAGATCTGGATGTAGAGAAGCTCTCGCAGCCAGTCGACGAGCAGCGCCTCGCGGTCCGGCGCCTCGAGCGCCACTTCCCGCCACTCGGTCTCCCCGCCCGTCGCTCCGCCGGCGTCCCCGACCTCGTCCCCGAGTAGCACGCCCGCCAGCCCGTGCGCGCCAGCGACGAACAGCAGTTCCAGCGTCGGCGCCTCGACCTCCAGGCCGAGATCGGCGGTGTGCTCGATCGTACGCCACCTGGCGTCGGCCACGTCCCCTCCCGTCTTTATGCCTCTTACTGGAAAGCTAATACTGCAGTGCGTTTTCAGCAGCAAGGTGGTTAGGCGTCCGCCGACCGAGGCAATAGCCTTGCCCACGGGTCCGGGTGGGGGTCCTCGAGCTTCACCGCCCACGCCACTCTGGTCGCCGCAGGACCGCCTCGCTTCATGTCGCACGCCTCGATTGCAGGCAGGGCGGCTGCGCCGCCCGCGCGAGATCCTGAGCCGCCCGTAATCGGTGGCCCGCCGCGCCAGCCCTCGGGAACGCTATCCAGATGGATTCACTCCGGTCCGCGGCAGGTTACTCAGGAGGCCGTCATCGGGTGTCGGCGAAGCACTCGAGCCAGTCTGGGAGGCGCTTGGGGTCCTACGAGCGTAACTCGTGAGCGGGCGAGATGGCGCTACGTTTTCCACACGCGTACGCGAGCAGTGAAGCTCGAGGGCCCCCACGCCGACCCGCGGGCAAGGGGTTCTCCGCCCTCAGACCCCAGGGTCTCTGGTTGCCGCCAACCCGCGGTGTTACCTTTGCCGCGAGAGCCCTAGAACAGCCGTCAAGCCCGGTCTCCGGGTCCGAAGAGGAGGCCGCCCATGCCGCTCTACGAGTATCAGTGCAAGGAGTGCGGGAAGGCTTTCAGCCTGCGTCTGCACATCGAGGAGCACGAGAAGAAGCGGCCGAAGTGTCCGCACTGCGGTAGCCGCAAGTTGACCCAGCAGTTCAGCTCGTTCTTCGCGAAGACCGCCAAGAAGAGTTGACCGGCATGGGCTTCCACATCGCCACGCCCGAGCAGATCAAAGCCGGCGCGGTCTCCGACGTCTACTTCCAGCGCAGCGCCGCCATTCTCGACGCCAAAGGCATCGACGCGCACGTGCGGGCCGAGTTCACCGCCAAGTCACTGCCCGACGGCTGGGAGTGGGCGGTGTTGGCCGGGATGGCCGAGGTCGAGCACCTGCTCGAGGGCAGCAAGGTGAACGTCCGGGCCATGCGGGAGGGTGAGTTCTTCCGGCCTCTGGAACCGGTGCTCGAGATCGAGGGCAGCTATCGGGAGTTCGGCATCTACGAGACGGCGGTCCTCGGCCTCATCTGCCAGGCATCCGGTATCGCCACCCGAGCCGCCCGCTGCCGACTGGTGGCCGGGCCCGACCGCAAGCTCATCAGCTTCGGTGCGCGCCGCTTGCACCCGGCGCTGGCGCCGATGATCGAACGGGCAGCCTACATCGGCGGTTGCGACGGGGTAGCGGCGGTGGCCAGTGCCGAGCTTCTCGGGATCGAACCGGTGGGTACGATCCCGCATGCCCTCGTCCTCGTGATGGGCGACACGATCCTCGCGACTCAGGCCTTCGACGAGGTCATAGACGAGAAAGTACCGCGCATCGCGCTGATCGACACGTTCAGCGACGAGAAGTTCGCCGCCATCGAGATCGCCGAAGCCTTGAGCGACAGCATCGCAGCCCTGCGCCTCGACACCCCCTCCAGCCGCCGCGGCGACTTCTTGGAGATACTTGCCGAGGTACGTTGGGAACTCGACCTGCGCGGCTACACCGACATCGACCTCTTCGTGAGCGGCGGCATCGATGAGAACGCGATCCGTGAGCTCAACACGGTCGTCAACGGTTACGGCATAGGCACTTGGATCAGCGCCGCACCGGTCATCGATTTCGCCATGGACATCGTCGAAGTCGACGGCGAGCCCACTGCGAAACGCGGCAAGTGGTCCGGCGCCAAGCAGGTCCTCCGCTGTGTCGGATGCGTCGAAGATGACATCGTAGCACTTAGTCAGGCGGCCGAATGGCCGGACCGCTGCCCCGATTGCGGCTCCGAGGTCGAGGCGCTGCTCGGCGAGTCGATGCAGGGCGGCCGTTTGACCAGACCTCAAGTCGAGCCCGACGCGATCCGCGAGCGCGCCCTCGGGCGACTGCGGGGCTTCGATACGGAATGGGAGGACGAGCCCCAGTGAGCCAGGGTGCTACACCGCAGGAGATCATCGACTTCTTCCTCGATCCCGCTAGCTACGAGCACGACGTCAAAGCGGTCGAGCATCGCCAGACCCACGTTTCACACCTCTTCTTCGCCGGCGACTACGTCTATAAGGTGAAGAAGCCGGTGGACATGGGGTTCCTCGACTTCTCGACGCTCGAGAAACGGCGTGCCGCCGCACTGGCCGAGCTCGAGCTCAATCGCCGCATCTCACCCGACATCTATCTCGACCTCGCCGCCGTACACCGCGACGAGCACGGACGGCTGAGCTTCGCCGCGCCGACCCTGGTCGAGGAAGTCGCCGTGGTCATGGTGCGGCTGCCGGAAGAACAGCGACTCTCGAACCTGATCACGGCGGGACGCGTCAAGCCCAAGACGATGAACGACCTGGGACGCCTCGTCGCCGACTTTCACGCCCGCGCCGAGACGTCGCCCGAGATTGCAGAGTTCGGCTCTTTGGAAGTCGTCAGACACAACTGGGACGAGAACTTCGAGCAGACCGAAACGTTTATCGGCCGCACGTTGTCACACAGCACCTGGGAGCGCACCAGAACCGAGATCGAGCGCTTCATGCGCGTCTACTCAGACCTGTTCGACGAGCGCGTCAGGGATGGTTGGATCCGGGACTGTCACGGCGATCTGCAGACCGACGATATCTTCATCGACCCGGAGACCGGGGACGCACGCGTCCTCGACTGCATCGAGTTCAACGAGCGGTTCCGCTATTCAGACACGATCGCCGATACGGCGTTCCTGTCGATGGACCTGCGTTACCGCGGCCGGTCAGACCTGGCCGACGCGTTCCTCGAGGCGTACTACGAAAGCTCGAACGATGAGCCGATCCCGTCGCTTCTGCGTTTCTACGAGTCGTACCGCGCCTACGTGCGGGGCAAAGTCCGCTCTTTCGTGATCGACCAGACAGGGCCGAGCGCGGCGGAGAAGGCGGCGGCGACGCAGGAGGCGAGCCGCTTCCTGAAGCAGTCACTCGAGGACGCGCTGCGTATCAGGCCGCGCCTCGTGCTCGTGGCGGGTCTAATGGGAAGCGGGAAGACGCGCCAGTCGGATGAGCTGGCCGCCCGAGCCGGCGTCCGCGTGTTGCACAGCGACGTAGTGCGCAAGCAACTGGCCGGGATCGATCCGCAGGATGAACAGAAGGTCCCGTTCGGAAAGGGTATCTACTCACCGGAGTGGACCGACCGAACCTATCGAGCGCTGCTGTACGAGGCGAAGCGCGAGTTGGCGCGCGGCGACTCGATCATCCTCGACGCGTCGTGGTCGAAGGCGCGACACCGCTCCGCGGCGCGTGAACTGGCGGCGGCACGCGAAGCATTGTTCGGCATCGTGGAGTGTACCGCCCCGAGCCACGTGCTCGAGGCGCGGCTTTCCAAGCCCGGACGCCGGGTCACCGACGGCCGGATCGAGTTGCTCGACGATCAACGGGCATCCTACGAGGCACCCGACGCCGATGAAGTCGACGTCCTGGTACAGATCGACACTTCCGGCGACTTTCAAATGGCGGTGACCCGTGCCTACACTTCACTCTTCGACTGAACCCGCACACCGTGAGCCTGCGTAAGGAAATGCGAAACGGCCGGCCCTCCTTCGCGACCCGGCTCTTCTTCGTTCTGTTCCTGCTGTCGGCGGTACCTTCCGTTGCTCTGCTCAGCCTGGCAGCCTGGGGGATCAGAACGCAGGTCGAGCTCGGCGGCGCCGGGGCCTGGACTCGCGTCGGCGACACCGGGAGCGAGTTGCTCGACGCACTGGAGGAGGCAGAAGCCGACTCGCTGGTCCAGGCGGCGGCGGAACGGCACGAAGACGAGCTCTCTCGCTCGGTTGGGCTCGCTCGACGCTGGGATCTGATCGCCGGCCGCCTCGCCGGCGCGTTGCCCTGGATCGCCCTCGTCGTCGGCCTGTCACTCGCCGTGGTCGCCGCGCTGGCAGCTCGCCAGCTCGCTCGCCTGCTCAGCCGGCCGGTGAATGAGGTGGTGGATTGGGCGGGCCGACTCGCCCGCGAAGAGGCGCTGCCGGCACCGAGACCGGCGGAGCTACACGGGCCCCCGGAGTTCGACGTGTTGCGCAGGGCTTTCCGCGAGATGGCCGAGCGGCTGGCGGAGGGTAGGCGTCAGGCGCTCGAGGCGGAGCGGCTAAGGGGGCTCACAGAGATGGCGCGCCGCGTCGCCCATGAGATGAAGAACCCACTTACGCCGCTGATGCTGGCGCTGAGACAGGCACGCCACGCGGCGTCGAAGGGACAGGAGACCGCACTGGAGGAACCGCTTAACGTGATCTCGCAGGAAGCCGAGCGACTCGATGAGATCGCCCGCAGCTTTTCGCAGTTCGGCCGTCTGCCCGAGGGCCCGAAGAGTGAGATCGACTTGGCCGAGATGTTACGAGAACTACTCAAGCGCGACCTCCCAGACTCGGTGAAGGGCACGCTGACCGTGGAAGGGACGGTGCTTCACATCGAAGGACATCTCGATGCGCTGAACCGGGTCTTCAGGAATCTTTTGGGGAATGCAGTCGAGGCGCTCAGCGCTCGAACGGATGGTCTAATCGAGGTGAGAATCGCGCAGGTCGGCGATGCAGTAGAGGTGACGATAGCCGATAACGGACCGGGGATCTCAGCCGAGCACCGCGAACAGGTCTGGGGTCCGGACTTCACAACGAAGAGCCGGGGAACCGGACTCGGGTTGGCGCTCGTCCGACAGACGATTCAAGCACACGGAGGAGAGGTCGAGCTGCGCGACGTGGATGACGGCGCCTGCTTCCTCGTACGACTTCCGGCGCAGAGGGCCGAATGAGGAGACCGCACACGCTCCTTCTGATTGTGCCGCTGGCGTTGGCATGCGGTGAGCCCGAGCGTCAAGCGACACCCCCACCGAGCAGCGCGAGCGTACCCGATCCCGTCCCGGCTGAGCGGCCGGGCGAACCGACCCCGGCTGCCGCCATCCCCGAGTTCAGGCTACGCCTAGATCCGGCGCGGCACACCATCGACGGCACCATCGAGCTCGAAGTGCCTCGACCCGGGACGGTCCACTTGCTGTTTCGGGCCAACTGGGAGGGCTACCCCGGCCTCGAGGACCGAATTCGCCGACTCGATGCGAGCGGTCCCGGCGGCGACCTGAGCGTGGCGATGGGAGCCGGCGACCTGGGAACCGGCCATCATCTGATCGAAGCGACACGAGCGGAGCGCGTCACGATACGCTTCACCATGGTCCTCGCGCCGGCGCAGGAGTCGGGCCTTTATCATCGCGCCTCTCAGCTCGACAGCGAGGGCGGCCATTTCATCATCGGTGACCTGCTTCCACGCATATGGCTCGGCCGGCCACGCGGCGGCCCGGTCAGCGCCCAGATCTGGTTCACCGGGATGCCGTCAAACTGGCGGGTCGCGACGCTGGAAGAACACGCCGGCACCGGATACGCAATCGACGACATCATCCAGTCCGTCTTCGTCGTCGGCGGCCTGCGCACACAGCGCTTCAACATCGGCCCGCGAGCCCTTACCGCTGCGATCCACGGTCGCTGGCCGGTCCCCGACAACCGCGTCTTCCAAGCCGTCAACAGAATCGCCGGCAACCTGCACCGCATCGCCGGCGACGGTTGGACCAGCGGCGATTACCTGCTGGGTGCCGGACGCGTCCCCGCCCAGGTACCGGGGCTAAGCACCGGCGGACAAGTGATCGGCAAGTCGGGGATCGTCTACGTCGGCGGCAACGGGCCGGCCGAGATCGAATTCCGCCACTGGATGCGCACAACGGCTCACGAGCTGATGCACTGGTACATACCCATCGGGTTCTCTTTCCAGCAGGAGCCGCCCCGCTGGTTCTCCGAAGGCTTCACCGACTACATGGCGTTGAAGTCGTTGCTGGTCGGCGAGTTGATCACAGCGCAGGATTTTCTGGACGAGATCGTCGTGCGACTCGATCGCTACCAGTCGAGCAATCTCTACGGGGTTCGCTCGATCGTCGAAGCGGAACGCGATTTCTGGAGACCCGGGGTCTACCGCTACATCTACGACGGCGGAACGGCGGCCGCCTTCCTTCTCGACCTCGCCTTCCAGGACCGCGGCGCTTCCCTGGAGCGAGCGCTGACACAGATCCGCCGCAGCTCACCCGTCACCGCTGATGTCCTGATCCGAGAGTTGGGAGCGATAAGAGAGAACGAATGGATCGAGCCGTGGCTGGTCGACGGCACCCAACCCGACTGGGACGCGCGCCTGCAGCGCTACAGGCTGGCCAGGAGAAACGGCACGCTGGTGAGCCTCGATGCCTGGGCAACGAACGTGCTCGGTTCGATTCGACCGTGAAGCTCAAAACGTATACACGACACGGCTCCATGAATGCTGGCAGAAGAATACTCCTCGCGCTTCTCGTTCTGATCCCCGCTGCCGCGCCGGCCGCGCGCGGCCAAGACATCGTCGAGTTGGCCCGCCGCCGCCATAACGAGCCCGACTCGACCCTCCTCGACTACACGTCCAGGCTCAACACGCTGGTCAGCGCAGCGTTGTCCACCGATCCGCTGGCGCCGCCCAAGCTGCTCGTGGCCAGCGAGCTGGCGTCGAGCGTGACCTGGGATCGCGACGGCGGCCTCCAGGTGAAGATGCTCGGGCAACGCTACGTCACATCGTTCGGGCCCGAGGCGGAGGCAGGCCTCGACTTCAGCCGCCCCTGGTTCGTCGCCACGGCGCCGGGTGACAGCCTGCGACTGCTCGGAGGCATCGACATCCCCGAACGTGCCGCCGTCCATCCTTTCTCTCAGGGTGCCGAGCGCTACTACGAGTACGAGCTGGGCGACACCGTGACACTCTACATTGCCGACCGGCAGGTCGACCTCATCGAGGTCAGGGTCACACCCACGCGCGGCGACGAATCGCTCGTCGTTGGATCAGTTTGGGTCGATGGCGCGACAGGCGACGTAGGCGCGATGCAGATCCGCTTCGTCGGCCGGCGTCTCTGGGGCGACGACGAAGAAGACGCCGAGTGGCCCAACCGCATCCTCTCGGTCTCCGCAACCTTGCAGCAAGGGCTCTGGGAGCAGCGCTACTGGCTGCCACACCATCAGGAAGTGGAGCTGATGGTACGCATACCCTTCATCGGCAACCTGGCGCTCCCAATCGTCTTCCGTAACGAGTTCGACCGCTACGACGTCAACACCGGGCAGTCGATCGCATGGCTCTCACCCGACTCGCTGCGCGCCGGCGTTGACACCGGCACCACCTACGACGAAGGCGCAACCCTGTACGTGAGAGCCGGCCGTGAAGTCGAGACCGTCGATGAGGTGCCCGACTCGGCCCGCGGCCGCGACGCGTACCCGCGCCGCGAAACGACGCAAATCCGGGCCGGACCCGCGGACGGCGGCTGGGAGATCATCCGTCCACCCGACGACTCGCTCGAGACCTACGACGAGTGGACAAGACCGCTAGAGACCCCCGCCGAGCTCACGCTACCCTCGGCCGAGGAGCTCGAGCGTCGCGCGCGCTCTCTCTCAAACGAGATCGTTGGCCGCAAGTTGTTCGTCATCCAGTGGGACCGCCTGGCCGATCTCATCCGCTACAATCGCGTCGAGTCGCTGGCGCTGGGACTGGCGGCGCGTTACGACATCCCGCGCCGCGCCTTCTGGTCGATCGGTGGCCGCGGTAGCTTCGGCTTCGCCGACCTGCAGCCGAAGGCACGGTTGGATGTCCGCTACAACGCGCCACGCATGCGGGTCGAGCTGACCGCCTACAGTGAGCTTCACGTCGCGGCATCGACTCTGATCGATGTGAAGCGTGCCTTCGGCAACTCGCTACGCGCGTTCTTCCTCGGCCGCGATGATGCCGACTACTATCGGGCGACCGGTGCGGCGCTAACACTCGACCGCCGCTGGTCCCGGTTTCGCGGCCGCATCGGAGTGGGATTCGAGGACCACACGACCGTGGAGCGCAACACCGATTTCGCGATTCCCGGCATCTGGCAGGACTCCGTATTCCAGCTCAACCCACCGACGGATGAAGGTACCTTCTGGCGCGGAGATGCCGAGGCGATCGTCTACCTGGGCGACTGGACGCGACCCACCGACAGCGGCCAAATCACAGCGGGGTTCGAGGCAGGCAGCGGCGCCGACTCACTCGACTACGTGCAGGCGCGGGCCGGACTGGAGGGCAAGGTCGACCTGTGGAACCTGGCCTCGTTGGCCCTCGTGGCCCGCGGAGGATGGTCCGGCGGCGACGTTCCGCTCCAGAGACTGTGGCGCATCGGTGGGATCGAGACGCTGCGCGGCTTCACCCACGGCACACTTGCCGGCGAGTCATACTGGACGGGTCGGATCGAGCTGGCCCAGATTCGACCGATCTGGAGGCCGGTCATCTTCGCCGACTTCGGCTGGGCGGGTAAAGGGTCCGACTGGCCGGGCGGCGGATCGAGCGACGACGTATTATGGTCGGTGGGGGGCGGCGTGAGTCTGCTGAACGGATTCTTCCGCGCCGAGCTCGTGTCTCCCAAGTTCGAGAAGATCTGGTTCGAGATGTACTTCTCGGGAGCCTTGTAGAGGAACGATGACGAGAATACTCATCGTCGACGACGAGGGCAACATTCGCCGGCTCGTTGCCAGTCTGCTGGACGCCGAAGGCTACACGACGACCGAGGCAGAGACGGGCGAAGAAGCACTGGTCAAGATGTCGGCGGACGAACCGGACGCGGTGCTGCTCGACCTGGCGCTACCCGGTGCCAGCGGCCTCGAGGTGCTCGAGCGGATAGCCGACGATTGGCCGCACGTGCCGGTGGTCATGATGAGTGGCCAGGCGACCTTGGGCGACGCCGTTCAGGCGACGCGGCTCGGCGCTTTCCAGTTCCTAGAGAAGCCGCTGACTCCGGAGGCCGTGCTGATCACCTTGAAGTCGGCGCTGGAGCTGAGGCGCCAGCGCGACCTCAACCTCGCGCTGCGTAGCGAGCTCGAGCCCGGTCAGGAGCTCGTCGGATCCGGGCAAGCGATGGAGGAAGTCCGGGCGCTGATCCAGCGAATCGCATCTACGGACTCTCGAGTGCTCGTCACCGGTGAAAGCGGCACGGGCAAGGAGTTGGTGGCCGTCGCCATCCACGCTTTGTCGTCGCGCAGTCGCGGGCCGTTCGTGCGCATCAACTGTGCGGCCATCCCCCGTGACTTGATCGAGAGCGAGATGTTCGGTCACGAAAAGGGCTCGTTCACCGGAGCGACGAGCCAGCGGCGCGGCAAGTTCGAGCTGGCGGACGGCGGCACGCTGTTCCTCGACGAGGTGGGCGACCTGAGTCCCGAGGCCCAGGCCAAGGTGCTGCGCGCCATCGAAGCCGGCGAAATCGAGCGAGTCGGTGGCGACGAGCTGATCCCGGTTGACGTGCGCATAGTCGCGGCGACGAACCATGACGTGGAGGCGGGGGTCAAGGACGGGAGCTTCCGCGAAGATCTCTACTTTCGGCTTCACGTGATGCCGATCAACATTCCGCCGCTGCGCGAGCGCAAAGATGACATTCCTGCTCTCGTCGCTCACTTCATCGAACGATTCAGGGCGCGGCACGGCCTGCGGCCACCCAACTTCACCGACTCGGCGATCCAAGCCCTCGTCGCTTACGACTGGCCCGGCAACGTCCGCGAGTTGGGGAACGCCGTCGAGCGACTCATGATCCTCTATCCCGATCGCCTCATCGCGGCGCCCGAGATCGCCACCGTCCTACCTCGCGCACGCCTCGCGGGCCCGGAGCCCATCGAAGAGAGCGGTTCACTCTCCGACATGCTGGAGGGTTACGAGCGGCAGCTCATCCAGAGCGCCCTCACGACCGCGGACGGCAACATCGCCGAGGCGGCACGCCGGCTGAGCACCGACCGGCCGAACCTCTATCGCCGGATGAAGAGGCTCGGGATCCGACGGGAGGGAGCCGAGGACGACTCGCCCGACGCCTAGCGGCAGCGTGCCCGACAGGCACGCCCCGGCGTCTCCAAACGACACGATCGCCTCCCGCCGGGCTTCGTAAGCCGCCCCAGATCAAGCCCCCGCCGCGGCATCGGGTTTGCTCCTGACAGGCTGGTGTGGCAGTTTGCCTGTTCGGAGGATCAATGAGAAGCCATTGCAGAACCCTTAGTGCGGTACTCCTGCTTTGCGCCGCGCCGGCGTCCCTCCCAGCGCAGGACACCATCCAGGTCGGCGTTCGCACGCCCCTGCCGCCGGGCGAAGAGCTACCGGCGCAGGTCTCCCAGGAATTGGTCGCCTACTACAACAGCCCATCGACAATTCGCTTCAGCGGCAGGACCGAGGTCCCGGCCGACCGCACGATAGGCGGGGACGTCGCCGTCCTCGGCGGCCCCATGGAATTGGCCGGCCGCATTGACGGCGACGTGCTGGTGCTGAACGGCGACATAACCCTGCGCGAGAGCTCCCGAATCCGAGGGGACCTCACGGTAGTCGGCGGCCTGATCATCGGTGTCGAGCGGGGCCGGGTCGACGGCATGATCACGACCTACCCAACCGTCTTCCGCTATCGACGCACCGAAGACGGCATCGAGTACCTGGGTCCGGGTCCACCCGGCGAAACTCGGCCGACCGGCCGGCGCATCATGCTGCCCAGCTGGGAGATGGGTGAAAGCCAGATATTCGTCTCGGCACGCGCCTACAACCGGGTCGAGGGCCTGCCAATCGCCTTCGGGCCCCGCATCACCACCGGCGGCAGGAACCCGCTCCGTCTCGAGGCCTTCCTCATCTGGCGGACCGTGGGCGGCTTCGATCCCGAGGAGAGCGACCTGGGTTGGGAGCTACGCCTCAGGCAGTGGCTCGGCGGCCACCGTAGCGTCTGGCTCGAAGCGGCGTACTGGTCGGTCGTCGATCCGATCGAAAGGTGGAAGCTCACCAACCTGGAGAACTCACTCACCGTCTTCTTCTTCAAGCGCGACTATCGCGATTACTACGAGCGCAAGGGCTGGTACGGCAGGCTCGGCTGGCGCAGCTCGACAATCTTCGGATCGCTCGAGTTCCGCGACGAAGACCACAACAACCGTCTTGCCGGTGACCCGTGGACGATCTTCTGGAACACCGGTGACGAGTTCCGGCCCAACGCCATGATCGATGACGGCGACCTACAGAGCGTCGCGCTCAGACTTGGTATCGACACACGCAATGACCCCGACCAACCGCTGTCGGGGTGGTATAACGAGTTGCGCATCGAACAGGCCGTCGGAGGTCGGTTGAGTGGCGTCAAGCCAAGCTTCACTCACCTGTTCCTCGATCTGCGAAGGTACAATCGGGTAAGTCGCAACTCGGTGCTCGCCTTCCGGCTACTTGGCGGCGGTCGACTTGGTGACGAGCGTACACCCGCGCAGCGCCAGCACATGATCGGCGGCACCGGTTCCTTACCCGGCTTCAACATGATGGAGTTCGACTGCGGCGTTCGTAGTTCGGGACTCATCGGTAGCGAGCCTGGCTACGGCTGCCAACGTATCACGCTCTTCCAGGCTGAGTACCGCACCGGACTGAAGTTCCGCTACCACTGGGATCACGAGCAGATCCCTGACATCTCCGGCGACATCTTCAGCGTGCAGTTCAGTCCGGCGATCGTTCTCTTCTTCAACGCGGGCGCGGCATGGAACGGCCAGGATTGGTTCGATTATCTCGGAGACAGTGACAACTGGGTGACGGACGTCGGCGCCGGAATCGATCTCGGCGGCTTCGGTGCCTACGTCGCCTATCCCCTGGTTGGATCGGGAGAAGTCAATTTCTTTGTTCGCCTGACCGCAAGGTTCTAATCGCGGCCGCGCTAGTCGCGATATCGGCCGTCGCCACTCCGGCGGCGGCCCAACGGGCCCATCTGTCCCTATCACCCGGCAACGCCGAGAACGGCTGGCAGGCGTTCGTGCGGCCTGTAGACACCTTCGCCGATTCCGTCCTCGTCCGCCCGCTCCTCTCGGGCCTGCCGCTCCGCTTCCACTTCCAGCTCGAGCTCTGGCACGACAAGTTCCTTGCCGACGCCCTGGTCGAGCGGACTTCCTGGTCGCTGATCCTCTACCAGGAACCCTTGTCCGGCGAGTTCAACCTGACGCGCTCCTGGGACATCGCCCGCGATGAGTGGTACTCGGACCTCGCAGCGATCGCACAGGCGCTGGAGAGCTGGTACCGCTCACCGTTTGCCGGGCCCGCACCCGGTAGCGGAAGCTTCTACTACGAAGCCCGGCTCGAGATCGAGATCCTTTCGCTCGGCGACCTCGACGAGCTCGAGCACTGGCTGCGCGGTGACGTCGTCGGTGAGCGCAGCGGCGTGGGCAGCGCGTTCACCCGCGGGCTGAAGCGCCTGTTCATTCGCCTCATCGGATTATCGGCCCGTAAGCTCGGGGCGCGGACGGACGTATTTCGCCCTTGACCGCCGGGGATACCAAACTCGACGTGCAACAGTTGACAGCCGACTATCGGTGCTCGGATTTTCCTCAAATTCGGCTTTCGAGTGTTCGCGCCGCTAATGTTTGGAGAATCAGAAAGACGATGAACGTAAAGTATCACCACATAGGCATCCCGACGGATGTAGAGAGGCCGGACGAGCAATATCTCGAGCAGTACAAGATGTATGCGTCGGGCTTCGAGGCGAGCCCGTTCGGCGTCGAGTGGATGCGCTTCGAGCCTGACAGCCCGTTACCTCAGATAGTCAAAACCGTTCCCCACGTCGCCTTCGAGGTCGACGATCTAGAGGCGGCCATCGCCGGCCACGAGATACTCATCGAGCCCAACTCGCCATCGGAAGGCGTGCGCGTCGCTTTCATCCTGCATAACGGTGCGCCGATTGAGTTTCTGCAGTTCGAGTGAGGGTCGGACGTCGTGCGCCGAGAAGTGAGCCGGAACTCGGTAGTCGGCTGTCCGCTGTCGAATGTCGCAGATGTCCCGCTCAGTACTTCAATCCGGTATCGCAGAGGATTGTCGCCACGGTAGCAGACGGTCCGAGGATCCCACTCTCGAGAAGCTTTATCGCGGCACACACGTTGGCGGCGCTCGAGAAGCCGACATGCAGCCCTTCTTCGTCGGCGAGCGACCAACGGAGCCGTGCCGCTTCTTCATCCGACACGGCTAGCAGAGAATCGACGAGCCCGGGATCCCATTGCGGCGGAACGAGCCCATAGCCCGTGCCCTGCAGTAGATGACAGGGCTTCTCCACTACCTTGCCCGCCAGTACCTCAGCTCCCTGCGGCTCTACCGCGGCGCAGTGGATGGCCGGATTCTCAGTCTTCAGGAAGCGGCTGACGCCGACGAACGTGCCGCCGGTGCCGACGGCGGCGACGAAGGCATCCAGCTCGTCACCAGCCGCCGCCCATATCTCGGGCCCGGTCCCCATCTCATGAGCGCTTACGCAGGAGGGGTTGTTGAACTGATCGACGTAGAAGGCCTGCCTCTCCCGGGCGATCTCCATCGCCCGCTCCGTCGCCACCTGTATGTCGGCACCACTCACACAGCCCGGTGTACCCTCGATTTGCGGAACCAGAACAACCTCGGCGCCGAGCGCCTCCAGCATCCGAGCCCGGGCCGGGCTATTCCCTTCCGAAATCGTGACGATGAAAGGGTGATCCAGAACGTTGCAGACCACGGCCAGGCCGGCGCCCATATTGCCGCTGGTCATCTCCACCACCGGCTGACCCGGCGCCAGGCGGCCGGAGTCGCGAGCATCTTCGATGATGCGCAGCGCGGGTCGATCTTTGACGCTTCCGCCGGGCTGCACGAACTCCGCTTTCACCAGGATCGTACCCGGCCCCCGATAGATTTTGCTCAGGGCGAGGAGAGGAGTGTCCCCGATCAGCCCCAGTGCGTTCGGCGTGATTGCGCTCATGAGGCAGTTTCTAGCCCCTTCTCGCGCGGCTAGCAAGTCGCGGGATTGCCTCCCGGAGGGCGGGCATACATTTTTGGCGGCCGACCTGCCGTTAGGCCCGGCTGGAAGACGGCGCCGAGGGCGCCAGAAAGGCTGATGCCATGAGTCGCATACCAGCCCTGATCCTGTTGGTAACACTGATGCTCGAGGGAGCGACGGCCCTGAACGGACAGACTGAAGACTGGCCCCGCAAGGTTCTGCTGACGAACGACGACGGCATCGAGTCCGAGGGGCTACTCGCCCTCGCGCGCGCCTTCGCGCCGGTCGCCGAAACACACGTGGTCGCGCCGCTGGAGAACCGTAGCGCCAGCACCAACTACATTTCGGCTATCGCCCGGCGCACCCTCGAGGTCGAGACCCGCTCGCTGTACGACGGCGTCTCGGCCTACGGCGTAGACGGTTACCCGGCCGACGCCGTCGTCTTCGCACTCCGCGGCTTCATGGCCGACGAGCCGCCCGACCTGGTTATCTCTGGTGTGAACGACGGTCCTAACCTGAGCGACGACTGGAACCTATCGGGAACGGTCGGTGCGGCGCAGATCGCGGCGTTTTTCGGCGTCCCGGCGATCGCGGTGTCGGGTTATAGCGCGGAGCAACCCGAGACTCTCGAGGCCCTGGCACGCTGGGTCGTCGAGCTATCCCGCAGCGATCTGGTGCACGACCTCGAGCCCGGCCAGTACCTGGCGGTCAGCGCGCCTCGCGTCCCGGTCGACGAGATCGTGGGCGTCGTGGTCGTCCGGCGGGCTCCCCGGCCGTGGCGGATCGAGCTCGAGCGCACCGAAGAGGTGCCGGCGAACGACGACCGCGAGACCTGGAGGCTGAGCTTCCGCAACCACGATGCACCGGCGCCCTCCGCCACAGACGTCCATGCCTATCGACAGAACTTGATCGCAGTCGTTCCCATGCGCGTGGACGAGCACGACTACGAGCTGCTCGCCGAGCTCCTGGGGTCCGGTGCCGATCTACCGGCCTGGCCGCCCCGGGACGGCCGCCCCTAGGGGCCCCGCCCGCGGCAATATCCCGGGCCGAAACCGTAGGCCCCGTACCTGCGTAGGAGTAGAAAGCAAGGGGGACTATTATGCTGAGGTTACTCAGACCTATCCTGCGGGTGGTCGTTAAGGTCCTGGAATGGCTGGAACGTAAGATCTGAAGCCGTCCAGTCTTTCCTGCCCGTTACCACTACACATTCTCACCGGCGGCCGCACGAGCCGCCGGCTGCGTCTCACCTCAGGCGATAGCGGTCCAGCTTCATCACCATTGTCTGCAGGCCCTCGGCCAGCGCCGGGTGCACCATCTGTGCGTCCACCATGGCCCGGGCAGGCGCCCCGGCCATCATCAGCATTAGAAAGCTGTGGATCAGCTCACCGGCCTCGTAGCCGACGATGGCGGCACCCAAAACCCTCTCCGTCTCCGGGTCGATCAGCATCTTCATGACCCCCGCCGGCTCGTCCAGTTCGATTGCCCGGGCGATGTGTCCGAAGGGCATCGTCACCACCTCGTAATCCACGCCCTGGGCACCGGCCTCCCGCTCCGACAACCCGACGCGAGCCACCTGCGGATCGGTGAACACCGTGGCGGGAGTGATCCGCCCGTTCCGTCCCCCCGCGCGCCGGCCCATCAGGATGTCGTAGAGGATACGGTGGTCGTCCCACGCCGTATGCGTGAATTGTGGACCACCGTTACAGTCGCCCACCGCGTAGACGCCCTCGGCGCTGGTCCGATACGAGTCGTCTACCTCGATGAAGCCGTCGCCGTTGAGCTCGATCCCCGCTACATCACAACCCAGGTCGTCGGTGTTCGGCACACGCCCCACCGCCACCAGCAGGTGCGAGCCCCGCGTCTCCTGTCCGCCACCGCAGCGCACCAGTAACTCTCCACCGCTTCCGTCAACCTCCACGACCTCGGCGCCCGTCACCACTTCGATTCCCTCGGCGCGGAAGACTTCTTCTATGGCATCAGAAACCTCGGTGTCCTCGCGAGGCAGCATCTTTTCCGCCCGCTGCATTATCGTCACGTCCGAGCCGAAGCGCCGGAACATCTGCCCGAACTCGCAGGCGATATAGCCGCCGCCCATGACCACCAGATGCGCGGGCGGCTCGCGCAGATCCAGGATGCTCGAGCTGTCCAGCGGTTCGATCGTATCCAGACCTTTGACCGACGGCACGCGGGGCCGGGCGCCCACATTGACTATCACCTTCTCGGCTCTGTGTCGCTCGCCGTTGACCTCTATCTCTCGCACGCCGCTGAAACGCGCCCGTCCCTCGATCAGCTTCAGTTTCTCACCGGCTCGCTCCAACCGTCTACCCACGCCCGTTCGCCACTGCTCGACGATGGTGTTCTTGCGATCGACGATTGCCCCCAGGTCGACTTTCACCTCACTCGCCACTACGCCGAGGCGCGCCGCACCGCGCGCCACATGCGCCGCCCGTGCACTGGCCACCATGGTCTTCGTCGGAGTGCAGCCGACGTTGACACAAGTGCCACCCAGATGACCGCCCTCCACGATGATCACGTCCTTACCCGACTCGGCCAGCCTTGCGGCGAGCGGGACACCCGCCTGGCCGCTTCCGATGACGATCACGTCCGCCTTCATATGATCCTTCGCAATTGCAGGAGCTTTCTACTAATCATTTTGTCATCCAAGACGGACAATATCGCTTTCGGCGAAGAGCTCGCCGACAACGATACCGAGGCTGGGCTCGGAGTAGAGCGCCCGTGGCACGCTGATGTCGGCCAAGTAGAGCTCACCCACGTAGTCTTCGGCGTCCGGCGACTCGAGGCCCAGCTTCGGCAGGGCAAGCGTCATCGTCGCCGTCGCTCGGATCGCCGGGTCGTAGACAGTGCCCGACCTCGCATCCAGACCGGAGGGGACGTCCAGTGCCAGGATGGGCGCCGCCCCCGTTGCCGCCCGAGCCGGCGGCGACCGCCACCTTCTTGCCGCGTGGATCACCGTCCAGGAACCGAACCCGGGCCAGGTGCGCCAGGTTGCGTCCAGCGTTTTCCATCATCTGCATGAACTCGATGCGGTATTCCTCGATCATCAAGCGGTCGACCTCCACCATCTGCGAGGTGGAGACATAAGACACATGCTCAACACAATATGGGATGGTCATTAAAAGCTTCCCGGTACGAGTATCGTGTCATTTGATCCCCAAGGATTCAATTAAACCCCCAGTATCACCGCACTGCGAACACCGATCAAGACCGGTTCTCCAGGTTGGCCATAATCGAAACGCCCGGCTAGCTTGAACCATGCACCAAGCTAATGACCCCGCCGTGCGCTTTGACGACGTCGGCCTCCGGACCCTCGACGGAATCGCGATCCTCTCCAACTTGAGCTTCGATGTCTACCGCTCTGAGATCCTCGTTTTGCTCGGCCGCAGCGGCTCCGGCAAGACATCCACCCTCAGGCTGATCAACGGACTGCTGCTCCCCAGCGAAGGCCGAGTACTGGTCGAGAACAGACCAACGGCGGAATGGGACCGGACGCGCCTGCGCCGCCGGATCGGCTACGTCATCCAGGAGGTTGGCCTCTTTCCGCACTTCACGGTGGCCCGGAATGTAGCCGTCGTCCCGACGCTGGAAGGCTGGGAAGAGGCACGGGCGCTCTCCCGGGCACATGAACTGCTCGACCTCGTCGGTCTCGATCCAAGTAGTTTCGCCGGTCGATACCCGTCGGAACTTTCCGGCGGCCAGCGACAGAGGGTCGGCGTAGCCCGGGCGCTCGCCGCCGATCCACCGCTGCTGCTGCTCGATGAGCCCTTCGGCGCACTCGACCCATTGACGCGTCTCGATTTGCAGCGTGAACTGAGGTCACTGCAGGAGCGCC
This sequence comes from Gemmatimonadota bacterium, assembly GCA_039586755.1. GTDB lineage: Bacteria > Gemmatimonadota > Gemmatimonadetes > Palauibacterales > KS3-K002. The sequence continues at coordinate 59,528 of JBDHJU010000006.1, forward strand.
TGCACAAGACGCTGGTCTTCGTCACTCACGACGTGCGCGAGGCACTTCTATTGGCCACCCGCATCGCGCTGTTCGAGGACGGCGCGATCGCGTTCATCGGAACTCCCGAGGAGTTTCGCCGGTCACTGGTTCCCGAAGCACTCGCCTTCATTCGCGCCTTAGAGGACACAGAGGTGTAAGCCCCGTGATGGATCTCATCGAATTCCTGGCACGCAATCGGGACGAGTTCCTGACGCTTTTCGCCCAGCACCTACTCCTCGTCGGGATATCAACCGGCGTCGCGATACTCGTCGGGGTACCGCTCGGCGTGCTGCTCACACGACGCGAACGCCTGCGGCCGGCTGTACTCGGCCTGGCCAATGTGTTCCAGACGATCCCGAGCCTGGCGCTGTTCGGCTTCTTGATCCCGATACCCTTTATCGGCGGCGTGGGAGCGCGCACCGCCATCGTCGCGTTGGTGCTCTACGCGCTGCTGCCGATTATCCGCAACACCTTCGCGGGCATCCAGGGGATCGATCCGGCGGTCCGAGAAGCGGGACGCGGCATGGGGATGACTGACCGCCAGCTTCTGTTCATGGTCGAGATCCCGCTCGCCTTCGGAGTCATCCTGGCCGGGATCCGCGTGGCCACGGTGATCGGTGTCGGCGTAGCGACGATCGCTGCCGCCATCGGTGCTGGCGGTCTAGGCGTGTTCATCTTCCGCGGCGTGGCGATGGTGAACAACACCCTGATCCTCGCCGGCGCTGTGCCGGCAGCGCTTGTGGCGCTTGCTGCGGATTTCCTGCTCGGTCGACTCGAGCGCCGCTTCGTTCCCGCACGCGGCGGCCTCGCCGATTTGAGAGCCGTATGAAGCCCTCGATCGTCCTGCTGATCGCTGTCGCCTCTGCGACCGCGTGCGACGTGCAAAGCGATAGCGTCGTCGTCGCCTCCAAGAACTTCACCGAACAGACGATACTCGCCGAGCTCGTCGCGCAGCAGATAGAGCGCCGCACCGACATCGCCGTCGATAGGCGCTTCTTCCTGGGAGGGACCTTCGTCTGTCACCGCGCCATCCTATCCGGCGAGGTCGACATCTACGTCGAATATACGGGGACGGCTCTGACGGCCATCCTCGAGCGGGCGCCGCTGCAGAACCCGGACTCGGTTTACAGAACGGTGCGGGCCGAGTACGAGGGTCGCTTCGCACTCAACTGGGGTGAGCCGTTGGGATTCAACAACACGTTCGCTATCCTGGTGCGCGGCGACGACGCGCGTCGCTTGGGGCTCGAGACGATCTCGCAGGCCGCTCCACATACCCCGAGCTGGCAGGCCGGATTCGGCTACGAGTTCATGGAGCGCGAGGACGGGTTCAGCGGCCTGGCCGAGAGCTACGGCCTGCGCTTCGCCGACACACCGCGCACCATGGACCTCGGCCTGACCTATCGCGCACTCGCTGACGGCCAGGTAGACCTGATCGCCGGCAACTCGACCGATGGCTTGATCGAGGCACTCGACCTGGTGCAGTTGCGCGACGATCGGTCTTACTTCCCGCCTTATCACGCGGCACCGATCGTCCGGGCCGACGTGCTCGAACAACACCCCGAGATCGGCACCGCTCTCGACGAGCTGAGCGGACTGATCTCGGATGATCAGATGCGTCGACTCAACTACCTGGTGGACGTAGAACACCGCGACGTGCCGTTGGTCGTCAGAGAGTGGCTCGACGCGCACCTCCCGGCCTCCGGCGCTGCGCCCCCTCGCGAGTAGCCCTTTTCCAGCCAAGCCCTCGCGACCGTGGCTGCCAGGCGATCACGGCGCTATCTTGAACTCCAGGTAATTTCGAAACCTCCCAGGAGATCTGAGGAGCGCCGGTAGTCAGCATGAAAGCAGCTCACGGATCCTCACCGCGTGTGTACCGCACTCCGCGAAGACCCCGCCCATCTGTCCCGAACCTCATAGTAACACTGATACTTGTTCTGCCAGTCGCTGCGCGGGCCCAAGCAATCGATGAGGACTCGATCGCTGTGATCGAGCGAGGTACGCCGACCGTCGACGGCTGGGATGTCGCCGAATTCCCATTCAAGGTGATAACGGCACCGCTATACGTGCTGGTGCTGGGGCTCGAGCAGGCGTCTCAGGTGGCGGACGACCTTCGCTTTCTGCGCTGGATTGGGTACGTCAACCAAGAGCTGAACAGAAACTCGATCTATCCCACAGTGGCGGCTCTGGGAACGGGCTCCGGCACAGGAGCCGCTGTTTTACTCGGACGGCCGAGTAGTGACAGCGTGCTCTGGGGACATGCACGGGGCGGGGTGACGTTAAAGGGGTACTGGCGTGTTCTGTTGCGGGCGGGGTACGGCCCTGAGCGCCTCCAGCCTGGTCGGCCTCAGAGATTCGCAGCCAACGCCGTCGGCTTCATCAATCACCGGCATCAGGACGAGTTCTCGGGTATCGGCCACGACAGCCGCGAGGAGGATCGCTCCGACTACGAGCTGGACCAACAGCTTGTGGGAGCGGAGCTCGGTCTCGCCGCGACACGGAGTATTGTCCTGAGATTGAGCTTCGATTGGTCCCAAGTCGAGACCGGGCCGGGCAATAATGCGCGCCTCCCCGATGTCGATTCCACCTTCACACCCGAGGAGATACCCCGCCTGGGGGCCAAGGATAGCTACATCTCTGTGGGCGGCGCCGCCGAGTGGTTCAAGCGTAACCCCGGTCTGTTGCCTGGACGGCGGTGGCTGCGCCTGGGTTTCCGCTGGAACGAGAGCGATTCTGAAGGGGCGGCGGATTTCAGTGAGATCGAGGCGCGCGCCGGAGGCGTCATCCCGTTCCACCACAATACGCGAGCCCTGGAGCTGGAGATCGCCTTCCAGACGGCCCGGCCCAGCGGCGGCGGCGCGATCCCCTTCTACGGTCTGCCGACGCTCGGTGGTACGCCATCGCTTCCCGCCTACCGGACCGGAAGGTTCCGTGACCGCGATCTTATCCTGGGACGGGCGGAGTACTGGTACCGGATCTGGGTGGGTCCACGCGAGACGTCTTTGCTGGCTGCCTCCATCTTTCTGCACGGCGGAATGGTCGCCCACAACCTGACGGATGATTTTACGTTCGGTCGCCTGAGGCCCAGCCTGGGGGTCGCGCTGTCCACGCTTAGCCT
>JBDHJU010000062.1:0-19417 GCA_039586755.1 Gemmatimonadota bacterium
TCGCGGACTCGTTCGGCGGGCGGCGGCTCCGCCCGGCCCCCCACGTCCCAGAGGAGCATGGCCCGCCCCAGACAGGGATCGAAGGCGCCGTCGCTCGCCTCCGCCCAGCGGAGCGCCTCTTCGAGGACCAGCGCGGTGCCCGGCGAGACGCGCACCGGCTCCGAGCCAGCCTTCGCGTTTGCGAGGCCTACCTCCGAGCTGTCGCTGAAGCGGGTCATCGTGGCGTCGATGTCCCGCAACTCCGCGATTGCCGCGTCGATGGCGGCTTGGGCGTAACGCTCGTCTCCGTGCACGACCGCTATGTCGGCGATGGTGCCCATGACGGGCACGGTCCGACGGAAGAGTTCACGCCGTCGTCGGAACAGCCTGGGGGTCGCAACGACGGCAAGCGCACCGATCCCCAGTGCGATGAACTGGCGTCGACTCGGGAGAGGGCGCCCCGAGCGCTCAGGATGGATCATGTCTTTTCCGCTCCGTTGTCGCACGCGCCGCTCCGACAGCCGCCACAGCCACGGCTCTCTTTACCGCGGGCGAGGAAACCGAACCCGATGAAGGCCAAGCCTAAACCCAAGACGGAAAGAATCTCAATCATCTATCAAGCATAGGTCACGAGGTGAACAGTCCGGCGAACCCCATAAAGGCCAGCGAGAGGATCCCGGCGATAATGAATACGATGGCGTTTCCTCTCGCGATGGCCGGCAACTTCACGAACTCCAGGTCCTCGCGGATCGACGCCATGAGCACCAGAGCGAGCGTAAGCCCGGCTCCGGCACCCCAGGCAAAAGCCAACCCCTCCAGGAAGGTGTAGCCGCGGTTGGCCTGCACCCAGGCCATGAAGAGGATCGCGCAGTTCGTGGTGATGAGCGGCAGATAGATGCCCAGCGCCCGGAACAGTGCCGGGCTCAGCTTCTTGATCGCCATCTCGGTGATCTGAACCGCCGATGCGATGACCAGGATGAACGAGATCAGCTTCAGGAAGGGCGCGTAGGGCAACACGAAGGTGTTGAGGAACCAGGCGCATACCGAAGCGACGGTGAGGACGAATATGTTCGCCGCGCCCATGCGCAGCGCCGTGTAGACCTTGCCCGACACGCCCATGAAGGGGCAGAGGCCGAGGAAGTAGGCCAGGGTGAAGTTGTTCACCACCATCGCCGAGACGAAGATCCAGGCCACCTCGCCCATCATGCTGCCCTTTCCACGGCGACGCCCGCCGGTGGCTCACCTGCTCTGGCACGTTCAAGCTTGCGGCGCTCCCACCAGTTGAGCGCCAGCAGGATGAACCCGATGGTGAAGAACCCACCTGGCGGCAGAATGAAAACGATCCACGGTTCGTAGCCTGAGCCGAAGATCGGGAACCCCAGGAATGTCCCGTACCCGAGGATTTCCCTAATCGAGCCCATCATCAGAAGTGCGATGATGAACCCGATCCCGGTGCCGACGGCGTCGACGATAGCGCGCCGCACGGTATTCTTCGAAGCGAACGCCTCCTGTCGACCGAGGATCATGCAGTTGACGACGATTAGCGCGATGAAGGCGCCCAGCGCCTTGTGGATCTCGGGAACGACCGCCTCGAGAGTCATGTCCGCGATCGTCACGAACGTGGCGATGATCAGGATATAGGTAGATATCCGCACCTCGCTGGGGATCAGCTTTCTAAAGGTCGCGACCAGGATGCTCGAGCAGAGCAGTACGAAGAAAGTCGCCAGCCCCATGGCGATACTGTTGAGCACCGTGTTGGTGACAGCCAGCGCCGGACAGAGTCCGAGCATCTGGATGAGAACCGGGTTCTCGCGCCAGATACCGCGCGTCAGATCCTGGCCCGGGGTCGTCTGCTTCGGCATTAGTTGGCCCCCTCCAGATACGCCTCGAGCATCGGGGCAAGCCTTTCCAGCCGGTGATTGATGATCGCGATCACGGCCCTCGACGAGATCGTCGCACCGGTGATCATGTCCACCTCGTTGGCGGCTCCGGTGGCGCGGCCGCTCTTGACGCCGACGAGCGGCGCCTCGGGCCCATCGAACTCGGCGACGAAGGCGCTGTCCTTTTCTATCTTGTCTCCCAGTCCCGGCGTCTCTTTGTTCGCCAAGACCTTCATTCCGATCACGGTTCGCGTCTCGGGATCGTATCCGAAGATCAAGTCGATGATATCCTGGAAACCGAACTCACCACCGCTTATGGCAAAGCCGACCGGCTGGCCGTCTTCCCGGTAACCGAGGAAAACCATCTCCAGACTCGCGGCGTCCGCGTCGACGGGCGGCTGCAGCGTAAGGACTTCATCGACCACGTAAAGCGTGTCCCAGCGCTCGGGCCCCTTGAGCACCTCCTGGACCGCCTGCCTGAGCATCATCGCCCTGTAGGCCTGGATCGCCGGCTGGGTCGCCTGGTAGACGAAGACGAGCAGAAGGCCGGCGATTGCCCCGGCGCTGCCCAGCGTGACCAGCAGCCGCCAGGACGGGACCTCCTCGCGCTGAGGCACAGCCTGCGGCAGGACCCGGCCCCCGCCGTTCCCGTCGCCTGCACCGCTCACGACGCCGCCTCCTGCAACCGGGTGCCGAACACCCTGGGCTGAGTCCACTGGTTGATGTACGGGACCATCGCGTTCATCAGCAGGATCGCGTACATGACCCCCTCGGGAAGCCCGCCCCAGGTTCTTATGAGCACGGTGAGGGCCCCGATCCCCGCCCCGAAGATCCAGCATCCCCTGTTCGTGACGGGCGAAGTCACCATGTCGGTGGCCATGTACCAGGCGCCCAGCATGAGGCCGCCGGAGAACAGCATGAATAGCGGGCTCGGATAGCGGCCCGCATCGATCAGCCAGAGAGCGCCCGAGAGGACGAACACGGTGAGAAATACACCGGCCGGGATGCGCCAGTTGAGGAAGTTGCGCAGCGCCAGGTATCCGCCACAGACGGTGATCACCACGGCGGACGTCTCGCCCGCCGAGCCGCCGATCGCGCCGGTCAGCAGGTCGACGGCGTCTGTCGCGATGCGCTCGAACTTCCAGAGCCCCAGCGGAGTGGCCCCGGTCACCGTGTCCACCTCGGCGCCCATGAGGGGGAGCGACGCCTGGGTCGGGCTCAGGTTCCACCAACCCTCCTCGCCCGTCGGCCAGGTCGTGATCGCCACCGGGAACGCGGCTTGCAGAAAGGCGCGGCCCAGCAGGGCCGGGTTGAACATATTCTGGCCCAGGCCGCCGAAGATGAGCTTGCCGAACGCGATGGCGACGACGCCGCCCAGGAACGACATCCAGAGCGGGAATCCCGGCGGCAGCGTGAGGCCGAGCAGCAGCCCGGTGATCGCCGCCGACCCGTCGCCCAGCGATCCCTTCGACCCGAAGACCATCTCGGTGAGCGCCGCACCCAAGGTCGCAGCGGCGAGCACCAGCAGCGCTCCGAACCCGAAGAAGTAGCCGGAGGCGATGACCACGGGAACGAGGCTCCCCACCACGTTCCACATGATCGTCGGCGTACTGGCCGGCCCCTTCAGGTGGGGCGACGCGGTGACGAGCAGACGCGACGAGCTCACGCCGCCGACCTCGCCTTCAGTCGCTGCAACGCCGTCCGCGAAACCTGGAAGAGCTGCGAAAGCGGTATGTTCGACGGGCAGACGTACGAACAGCACCCACAGAGCATGCAATCCCAAATATGGTGCTCCTCCATCTCCTCGTAGCGATCTGCCCTGGCCATCATGCCCAGCAGTTGTGGATTGAGGAACACCGGACAGGCATCGAGGCAATGCCCACAGCGGATGCAGTTGTACGATTCCTTCGTCTTCGTCTCCTGCCTGGAGAGCACGATGACACCTGTCACGCCCTTGAGGATCGGCGTGTCCAGGCTCGACTGCGGCGCGCCCATCATGGGACCGCCAAAGACAATCTCGTGGGCGTCCTCGGTCATACCGCCGCAGGCCGCGATCAGGTCTCCGACCTTCGTCCCCACGGGAACGATCAGGTTACTCGGTTCGTTGACGCCCAGGCCGGTCACCGTGACGATACGCTCGATCAGTGGAAGCCCGGTGTCGAACACCTCGGCGATTGCCGCACACGAGCCGACGTTCTGCACTATGGCGCCCACGTGCATCGGCAGCTTGCCCGACGGCACCTCGCGCCCCAGCAGCGCCTTGATCAGCATCTTCTCGGCGCCCTGCGGGTACTTCACCGTTAACGGGTGCACCGTCACGTTGAGGTCCGAAGGGAGCGTCGCCCGGATCGCTTCGATGGCGTCAGGCTTGTTCTTCTCGATCCCGATCATCGCACGGTCGACGCCCAGCGTATGCATCATGATGCGGAGGCCCAGGTGCACGCGCTCCGGGTACTCGGCCATGATGTGATGGTCGGTCGTCAAATACGGCTCGCACTCGCAGCCGTTGATGATAATCGCGTCGAGCTCGGTATCCGGCGGCGGGGACAGCTTCACGTGCGTGGGAAACGCGGCGCCGCCCAGACCCACCACGCCAGCATCCTGGACGGCCTGCACGACCTCCTTGGGAGAGAGTCCCTCCCAGCGCGGCACGGTGCGAGGCCGCGGCGCCTGCGCCGAATAACGATCGACGGTGATGCGGACCGCCGGCTTGTACGTGCCGTCAGGGTGTGGCCAGAGGTCGATGCCGGCGACGACCCCGCTGGCCGAGGCGTGGACCGGAGATGAGATGAAACCGTCGGCGGTGGCTACCTTGTCGCCGCGCTCTACACGGTCACCCTCCGATACGATGGGCTTTGCCGGCGCGCCGGTGTGCTGACTGAGCGGAAGGACGACCTCGTCGGGGAACGGCATCCGGCGGATCGCTTCCTTTTCGGTCAGCTCCTTGAGCTCGGGCGGGTGTACGCCGTGTCTAAACGTTCCGCGTCGGCGGGCAGCCATCTATCTGTGAGTGATCGGTGACCAGTAATCAGTAACCAGTATCAGTGGTCACTAGATACCGATCACTGATTACTGACTACTTCCGGGACTTAAATAGGACGGTAGCCCCTAGTTAAATGGCTCAGCGCGCTTGAGCCACTTCTCGAGATCTTTTTCTTTCGGATTCAGCGGCGTCCCCGGATGAATGATCTTCACCGGACAGCGCTCGGCGGCCGTCACCAGCTCTCTATAGGTGCCGGCCTTCGGATCCTTGATGTACGCCTGTTTCTTGTCGTTGTAGGCGAACATCTTCTTGTTCAGATTCGTGCACTCGTTACAGGTCGTACAGCGAGCCGTCTCGATGTACGGCTCTATCGCCAACCCTTCTTCTTCTTCGACGGCCGGCGCCTCGGCAGGCGCGGCAGCCGTCGCCGTAGCCGGCTCCGCCACGGCTACCGCCGCGTCACCGGCGGGCGCCGTGCCGAACTCGAGACCCGAGACGTCCATGGTCAGCGGCTGGAGACCCGGCGTCGTTTCGGCACGTTTCAGGAGATCGGCCACCGTCAGCGTACCATCACCGGCCCGCAGCAACCCTTCCGCCAGACGCCGCGCCACGACCTGTGTGTACTTGGTCTTGAGATCGGTCAGCTTCGCCTCGTACTCGGCGCGCAGCGCAGCGGCTTTCTTCTCGAACTCTTCCTCGAGCTCGCCCTCGACGATCGAGCGCGCCTCGTCCGTCGCCTTGAGCCCGGCCATCTCCCTCAACTGCTCCCACAACAGCAGGCGATCCTCGGCAAGCTCGACGATCTCGTCGGAGACCGACAGCCGATTGAGGCGCTTCTCGATGTCGATGGCGTATATGTAAGGCCGCTGTCCATTCCGCTCTTCCCTCGGGACGTCGAGGTACTCGGCGAACGGTACCAGCTCATCCTCGTCCACGTCGGCGGGCAGCTTCTTGAAGTGCTTCTTGAAACGAGCCTCGGTGGCCGCCCAGTCGGCGATGGTCAGCGGGAGCTCCAGCGTCTGCTCCGCACCTTCGTCATCCAGGTACTTGAGCTCGTACTCCGGCCACTTGTCGTCGACCGACGGGTTGCCCTCCAGGTCGAGGCGATCGGTCATCGTCTCGCCGCCATCCGGGTCGTAAACCAGGAACGGGAAGGCCCTACTCTCCAGCGACAGGCGCGCAGCTTGCGTCGCCTGGTCATCGCCCAACCCATGCTCGGGCGGGCAGGGGCAGTGCAGGATGAACACCGCCGGGTTCCGGCTCTGTAACCCCTTGATCACGCCGCCCAGCAGGTGCGTCGGTGACGCCTGGGACGACTGGAGCACGTAGGTCCCGCGGTGAGCCATGGCGATGAGCGCCATCTCCTTGCGGGTCTCCTCTTTCCCGTGCTGGTCCTTACCAAAGGCGGCCATGTCGGAGACCTGGCCGGTGAAGCCACTCGTGCAGGCCTGGCCACCGGTGTTCGAGTAGACCTGAGTGTCGAGAACGATGATCCTGATCGGCTTACCGGAGGCCATGAGCCGTGAGGCGTTCTGGAAACCGATGTCGAGCATCGCTCCGTCGCCGCCCACCGCGAATATCGGCGGACAGATGGCGAACTCCTCGTCGGTGAACTGCTGCCAATCGAACTTGGCGAAGAACGACTCGTGCTCGTCCGGTTCGTATTCGCCAGCCAGCTCCAGCTCGGCCCTGCGGATCGCGATGAACCCGTTGGCCATCTTCCGCATGTGGCCCTCGAAGATGCCGATGGCGATCGAGGGCGCGTCCTGGAAGAGGTGGTTGGTCCAAGGGAACGGGTACGGGTTGTAGGGATACGTGCTCCCCCAAACCGACGAGCAGCCCGTCGCGTTGGCGAAAGCCGTGACCGAGCGGCCCCTGCCGCTGGGCCCTTCCGTATAGCGCCAGTGGAGGTCCTTGAGATCACGGATCATTCCCGCGATCCTCTCCACCGCTGCCCTCTTCGTGCCCTCGAGCGGGATGTCGAGCTCGCCGCTCTCCTCGCCGCTCACGGCGTCGAGGTCGGCGTCCGAGGCGAGCAGCTCGCGCGCCTTCGCGTCGAGCTTGGCCAGTAGGTCCTCCAGCTTCGCCACGTGCTGCTTGACCCGCGGCTGCACCACGGCATTGACCGCAGACAGCACGAGGTGGATCCCCGTCTTTTCGCCGCAGCCCATGCAGGAGCCGTCACCGCCGTACATCGAGCGGTAGTTCTCCTTCTTGAGCAGCAACGACGAGAGGACGCCGATCCCCTCCTCGAGGTTGGCGATGTTGATGTAGCGGTCATCTGTATCGGGGAGCCACTCCCAGAGCCTCCAGTTTCGCCGCAGCTTTTCCACCACCTCCTCGTCCTGCTTCACCGTGATCAACGCATCGTCGGGACAGACCTCGACACAGAGGTTGCACCCCTTACAGGCCTGCGGATCCACGGTAATCGAGAGGAGGCCGCCGCTTCCCTTCTCCTGTGATTCCGGTACGTCGAAGAAAGGCGCCGCCTTGGCGATCGGGAACTCGGATAGGGCCAGGTAGACCGGAGTGAACTCCTCGTCCAGCGCCTGCTGTCGCTCTGCATCCCAGCCCAACTTCTCCACCACTTGCTTGTAGGCCTGCGATAGGACGTCGGCGAAGTTGTGGAACGGGACACCCTTCATGATCTTGCGCGACTCGTTGGCCAGCGGCTTGACGATCTGCCGCATACGATCCAGCGAACGGCCGTTCGAGGCGGAGGCGATCGCTGCCTCGATGACCTGCTCGACGCTGTTCACCAGGCCGGGGATCGCCATGTCCGGACACACCGTCCAGCACTGACCGCATCCCGTGCACTTGTCCGCGATGAACCCCGGCACCTCGAAGCGCACATCGGTCATGTCGCGGATCGTGCTGGTGGCCGCTGGGATCGCGCTGAGCGCGGCGAACGGGTCGGCGATGGGCTCATCGCCGGTCTTATAGAGGTACGCCACCTGCTCCCAGAAGCGGCCCGGGTTGCCGAATCCGTCGCGCCAGCCGCTGCCGTCGAGGACCGCCGGCATCTGCGGCGTGCGCGCCGTCTCGTCACCGGCGACCTCGAGCTCCGCGTGGTCCAGCTCGATGGCCTCTTCGAAACCGCGCCGGATCACCCGCAGATTATCCTCAACAACGCGCTCACCCAGGTGGCCGAACTTCTTGTTCAATTGAGCTTTGATCCCGTCGAACAGCGTCTCCTCCGTAAGCCCTTCGCGCTCCATCAGCGGCGAGACCTTGAAGAAGGCGCCCATGAAAGCCGCACCCTGCATCCGGTAGCGGAGCTCGGGGTCGGACGCCTCCTCGGAAGCGATCTTGAACGCGTCGACGGAAAAGACCTTCAGCTTCTGCTCTTTGATCTCACGTCGCGCTCCCGCCGGGAAGGTCTCCCACAATTCGCTCGGTTCGAGATCGCTCTGGATGACGAACACGCCACCTTCCTCGAGCCCGGCCAGCGGATTCGAGTGACGGAAGACGTTGGGATCCGGTGAGAGCACCACGTTCACATGCTTGAGCTCGGCGTTGAGCCGGATCGGCTCCTTGGCCAGGGTACCGTAGAAAGTGGTGGGCTGGCCCTTCTTCTCCGACCCGTACTTCGGGTTCGCCTTGATGTGCCAGCCGAGCAGCTCGAACGCCGTCATCGCCAGGTTCTTGCCCGTCGTGATGGCGCCCCAGCCCCCGATAGAGTGAATGCGGATAGAGACCGAACCCTCGGGCAGCAGGTTGATGTCACCGGCCGGATCGAGCGCCAGGTGCGAGAGATCGGGGTACGACTCGAGCAACCGCTCCTGCCAGATCTGGAGCTTGGGCAGCCGAGTGCCCTTGCGGATGAAGTCGATACCCAGATAGAACAGCCGCCTGCCCTGGCCATCGGGCAGCATGTTGTCCACCGCGGCGATGATGTCGCCGGGCTGCAGGTCTCGGCTCCCCATGCCAAAGGCGCCGGAGTAGAACTCGGGAACCTCGTCGGGCTTGACGGCGGCCAGACCCGGGTGCGGCTGCACACCGTTTTTCGCCCGCCCGTTCTCGATCGCCCGGCCCATGGCGGCCCGTACCTCCCGAAGTATCGGCAGGTCGACGGCCAACGGCTGGTCGGTACGCTCGAGCACGGCGACGGCCTTCTTTCCCCTGAGCATCTTCGAAATCAGATCCGCCGGGAACGGACGGAACATGGTCAGGTTGAGGACGCCGACCTTGATGCCGCGGGTCTCGCGCAGGTAGTCGACGACGGCCTCGGCGTTCCAGACCACCGAGCCCTGCCCGACGAGCACGTACTCGGCATCGTCCAGCCGGTACCCCATGGCTCGGGCGTAGCGACGCCCGGTCAGCTGGTAGTACTCCTCCATCGCCCGGTCGGTGAGGGCCTGGACGTGATCGAAGAAGAAGGGTCGCTGCGCGGCGACGCCCTGAGCGTAGCTGTCCTGGTTCTGCACCACACCGATCATCGCCGGATAATCGAGGTCGAACACCTCGGGAATGCGACGACGCGTCTCGCCGAAGACCATCTTCTGTGCCGGGGTCACCGATTCGATGATATCGGCCGGGTCACCCAGGTACTCCTTGATCAGCTCGCGCTCGGGTAGCATCACCGATTCGATGACGTGGCTGGTCAGAAAGCCATCCTGAGCGCAGGCACCCGGGTTGAGCGATAGCTCGGCGATGCGGTGGGAGATCAGGTTCAGATCGGCCAACTCCTGCACGTTCTTGGCGAACACCTGGAAGAAACCGGTATCGTCGATCGCGTGGTAGTCGTCGTGCCCGGCGTGGACATTGAGCGCGTGCTTGGTCATCGCCCGGCAGGCGATGTTAAGCACGTAGGTCAATCGCTTCCCCACTGCTGCGTAGAGCGACTCGTGCATGTAGGCGATGCCCTGGCCGCTCGAAAAATTGGTGGCGCGCAGGCCCGTCATGCTCATACCCGCCGTGACCGCGGCGGCGGCATGCTCGCCCTCGGGTTCGAAGAAGATCAACTTGCGACCGTTTACATTCAGCTTACCGGCTGCGACGGCAGCCGCCCAACCCTCACCCATCTGAGTTGAAGGTGTGATCGGATAAGCGCCTGCGCCCTCGCTCGCCGATGTCTCCATCGCCACGGCGGCCTCACTGCCGTCCATGGCGGTGCGGACGCCGGGATACCTCGGCGCGCTCGCGCCAGCTTTGTCTTTCTTTCGGATCATGCGACTTCACTCCGTATTGGTTGGGGCATATCTGCGAACTGCTGACCTTCGACCCAGACGATTGCATCGGTCGGGCAACGTTCGATGGCCTTCAAGTCCGCGAGTTCGTTCTTACTGTAATCGATCACTGCTAGACCGTTCTTTATCTCGATGAGACCGGGCGCCGCGTCGGTCGCGCAGAGGCCGCAGCCGGTGCAGGCCACCTTGCAGATCTCCTCCGCCTCATCGCCCTCGAGCAGGCTTTTGCACTGCACGATCAGCTTGTGCGTTACCGGCATGACCTCGAACAGGTCTCTCGGGCACGCTTCAACGCAATCTTCGCAGGCCGTGCAGCGGTCGGGGATGACCACCGGCAGGCCGTAGTGATTCATGTAGATCGCATCGTAGTCGCAGACCCGCTCGCAATCGGCAAGCCCGAGGCACGACCAGGCGCAGCCCTTGCCGCCGGAACCGACGGCGGCTGCGGCCCCGCAGGTCTCGAGGCCGATGTACTCGGCACGACGCAACGAGACATGTGAGCCGCCGGCGCAAAACAGACGGGCGACGCGCTTCACTGCCTCACCGGCATCGACGCCCAGGTATTCGGCGATGTCGACGACGTCCTCAGTACCCAACTGAGTGCACGAGGCCGGTTGCACCTTCCCGCCGACCAACTCCTCGGCGAAGGCGCGGCAGCCGGCCGAGCCGCAGGCGCCGCAGTTGGACCCGGGCAGCATATCGGACACGGCATCGATGCGCGGATCCTCCCACACCTTGAGCTTCTTGTTGGCCAAGGCGATCAGGATGGCGAAGCTGAGGGCAACGCCCCCGAGAATCGCCACGGATACCGCAATCGCCGCTAAATCCATCCTCTATCCGACATCGCTCAGGTCGGCCTGGCTGAGCAGCCACGCCGCCAGCTTGTCCACCTTGGTCGCCACCGGTCCCGCTTTCGGGGCAGCGGCCTCGCCACCTTCCCCGTCGGCTGAGGGCCGACCCGCCAGCGTCGTCAACTGCTCGAGCTCGTCCAACTGCTGGCGGACGCTCATCCCACCCACGGCGGTTTTGGGATTACCCTCGGGTAGGCTGACAAGCTCGAGGCGCGCCTCCGGACTCGAACCAGCCGCCGGGTCGTGGACGAACTGGGCCGCCGATTTCGGCATGAGCGCCGCCACGGCTGGACCGTCCGATGCGGCGAAACGAGCGAGCCCCGCGCCGGCAGCGGTCTGCAGGACGAAGGTCGACGGGGTGATCAAGCGGACGAGCGGGGCGGGCGCCGCTTCGCCTGTGACCACCAGGACGATCTTCACGTTGCCGTCGAGAAACTCGGCCAGGTCGCCGGCGTGCAGGTCGTCGCCCTCGAGCTCGACGACGAGCGGCGGCGCCAGTCGGCGTTCCACCTGGTTCCAGCGCTCGAAGCCCAGCGGCGCCAGCAACTTGTTCTCGTCCTTCGAGTTCAGGCTCCCGGCCGTCGCCATGGCGGCCAGCCGGGCGGCGGCGAAGCCACGGCCGATATCGGCCAGACGAGCGGCGATCGCTTCGCGCAGCCGGGTCCCGGCCTTCACTTTCACACAGAAGGCATCGTTCCCGCCGGCCGCGATGGCCCGCAGGATGTCCAATGCCTTCTCGACCTTGCGAAGTGCCTCCGGATCGTCGTCGCCGCCACCGCGCGTCGTCAGCTCGGAAAAGCGCTCGAAGTCGATGCGCCCAGCCGCAAAGACGCCGAGGCCCGCCGCAAGGCCACCCAGGCCATCCTCATCCTTCGCCTTGTGCGCGGTCAGGTAGCCGCGCACCTCCTCGACCGTCGTAACCACCGCGGACCGGTAAGTCTCTATGGGAGCGGAAAGGGCGCGCAGGGCCTCCTCGACCCGTGGATCTGACTCAGACGGCATATCGATCCAACTCCTCGTTCAGCAGCTCCACACGCTCCTCTGCCGTGTGCACTGGTAGCCTGCGCAGATCCTCGTAGCGCGGTCGCTGCTCGTTCCTGTAGAAGATGCCGAGTCGGAATCTGTCGAACGGCTCGGCCAGCCGGCGCGCCTCGTCGAGGTTGCCGGGGTCGTGAATGATCTGGTTCTTGTAAATCTCATCCAGATCGGGAATATGAATTCCGTCGTCGTGGATGAGCATCTCGATCACGTCTGGCTGGCGCACGGCATCCTGATAGATCGACTCCGTGTAGACCGGGCAACGCTGTAGGATCCGCACGAAAGCGAAACCCTTGTGGTGATATGCTGCCTTCAGCGTCTCGAACAGGTGCGCCGGGATCCACTCCGCCGTCTGCGCTACGAAAGAGGCGTTGGTCACGCCGAGCGTCGCCGTCAGCGGGTTGAGCGGCTGCAGGTAGCTGCCCTTGGGCTGGGTGTTGCTCGGGAAGCTGGTCGGTGTCGTGGGTGACGTCTGCCCCTTCGTCAGACCGTACATGTTGTTGTCGAGCAGCAGCGCTAACATGTCAACGTTGTAGCGGGTCGCGTGGATCCAATGACCGGCGCCTATCGAACAGCAGTCACCATCGCCCATCGTGACAAACACGTGGAGGTCGGGCCGCTCGAGCTTGATGCCCGTGGCCACCGGCAGCGCCCGCCCGTGCAGGCCATGGAAACCGTACGTATTCATGTAGTGCGGAAAGCGGCTCGAACAGCCGATGCCAGAAACGAAGACCGTTTCCTCGGGCTTGAGCTGCTCTTCCTCCAGTAGCCGCTGCATCGACGTCAGGATGCTGTGGTCGCCGCACCCCGGACACCAGCGCGCCAGGGCGCCCTGGTAGTCCTCCATCTCGAAGTGGCGATCATCGACGACCCCACAGCTCAGCAGCGAGCATCCGTAGTGCGTCATACCTTCGCTCCCATCTCCAGTCTCTGCCGAATCGCCTTCAGAATGTTGCCGGGTCGCAGTGGCTGTCCCGGCACCCGCGACCAGCAATCCACGTCCACCAGCGTCGACGCTCTCAGCACCCAGGCCAGCTGCGCGCGGCGACGGTTCTCGTCGGTGATGTAAGGATCGTCAGGCTCGTCGCTGTAGTTGATCTCCACCGTCATCACCCGCTCATAGCGGCTGAATATCTCTTTCAGTCCGGGCTGCAATGGTGAGATGAACGTCAGGTGACACGACGAGACCGAGAGCCCCTCGGCCCGCGCCCGATCCACCGCCTCTTCGATTGCACCCTTCGTGCTACCCCAGCCGACGACCAGTAGTTCGCCCGAGTCGCTCCCGTGTACCTCGGGCGGCTTCAGCGTCTGCTGCAACACGGCGATCTTGCGGCTCCGCATCTGGCAGCCCAGTTGATGGCTCTCCGGATCGTAGGCGACTTTGCTCCAGGCGTTATGCGCCAGGCCGGTAGCCGTGTACATGCCACCCGGCTGACCCGGGTATCGTTGCGTCGAGAGGCCGGTTTGTGGATCCCAGTCGTAGGGCGGCACGTCTTCGTCTACGGGCGGCAGGCTGACCGGCGCCTGCTGCCAACGCGTATCGAGTTGTGGGCGCGGATAGGGCTGAACGCCTGTGGCCAGGTTCGCGTCGGTGAGCACTATCACGACGGTCCTGAAGGCCTGGGCGATACGGCGCGCGGTGATCATGCTGTGGAAGCACTCCTCCATCGTAGCCGGGGCAAGCACCACGTGAGGCGCGTCACCGTGCTGGCCGAAGCAGGCGGTCAGTAGATCGGATTGCTCGACCTTCGTCGGTAGTCCCGTGCTCGGACCGCCGCGTTGTACGTCCACCACGACCAGCGGCACCTCGAGCATCACCGCCAGGCCGAGAAACTCCTGCTTGAGCGACAACCCCGGACCCGACGTGATCGTGTACGCGACCTTGCCCGCGTAGGAAGCACCGATGGCGACCCCGACGGCAGCGATCTCGTCCTCCGCCTGGTGCACCACGCCACCGAACTTGTCGTAGACCTCGCTCAGGTAGTGCGAGGCGGAGGTCGCCGGCGTGATCGGGTACATCGAGCAGAGCTCCATCCCCGCGGCGATGGCGCCCATCCCGATGGCCTCGTTGCCGTTCATCACGACCTTCGGCACGTCCGACGGAACCGTGGGCACGTCGATGCGGAAGTCGAGGTTCTTCTCCGCCCATGAATACCCGGCTTCCATGAGGTCTACGTTCCGCTGGTAGATCTCCTCACCCTTCTTGCGGAACTGGTGGGCGATCTGGGCGCGGATCAGCTCTACGTCTCGATCGCAAATCCAGGAGAGCAGCCCCAGGGCGAACATGTTCTTACCCCGGCGCGGGTCCTCCACGATCTTGAGGCACTCCTCTTCTATCGGGACTTCCAAGACCCGGTAGTCGTGCTTGGCGATCTCTTTCAGGCCTTCCTGCCACTCCTTCTGAATGTCCTCATCGGGGTGGGTGGCCCATTTGTTGTCGAGCAGCACGATCGCATCGTCGGCCAGGGCTCCCAGCTCGATACGGCCCAGCAGCACCTGCTCGTTGAACGCCACCACCAGGTTCGTCGCATCACCCCAGTTGGTGATCTCCTCGGTGCCGAAGCGGATCCGGTTGCCGCTGCCGCCCGCCTTGCTGCGGGCCGGCGGCTGGATCTCGGCTGGGATGATCTCAACCGTCCAGGCGCCGTTACCCATCTTCGCGCAGACCGCCCCGAAAATCTGGCCGCACTTCTGGGCACCCTCTCCCGAGTCGGATACGATCTCGACCGTCGTCTCCGGCACCCGGATGATCTCTGGACCTTTCGTTCCGCCCTTGGCGGGCGTCTTCTTCTTCTTGCTCGACGCGCGCGTCTTGGTCGCCACTGTCCCTCGTCCTCTCTCGCCGATACTCGAGAATCGCTGTCCTTCCAGGCGCACTGCTCCGCTGCCCTCTTTGGCGGATTTCGTGCCACAAATCCGCCTAATATACACAGGGCGTAACTCTTGGCGCTACAATCGGTTCAGAGCCCCGGGGGCCACCTTCAGCCCACCCCCATCACCCGGCCAGGGGCATTGTGTCCCAACAACGGACTTTGGGTAGATTGGCGCGGCGCGATAAGGTCTGAGTTCTTCTGGAGTTAAGCGATCAGAGGGCAGACCAGGCCTGCGGCCGCCGGAACCGCCACCAAGCCAGCAGGGTGGGAAGGAGCGTCCAGAGGGCGAGGGCGGTCAAGCAGAGTGCGATCACCCCTCCGGCGCCCAGCGTCGCGACCCAGGCCCCACCCACGGGGCCCAACAGGCTGCCATCGGGGTCGAGGCTGGCGATAACACCGAGCCGGAACGCCTCCACCGGGTTGGCGAAAGCCCAAAGGGTCAGCACGAAGCGAGGCAGCCCCCACCGCAGCACGAGCCCCATCAGCCCCAAGGTCCCCAGGCCGATGGCGACGACCCAAGTTATGAGGCCGGCACTCGTGGCCCGCGCACGTGAGCGAGCCAGTGCGGAGCACAGGAGCCCAACGGCAACGAACGCTTCAGCGAGCAAGAGGGTGAGGGTGAGGAGCAGGGCGACGAGTTGCCACGGGGTGCCCGAGTAAACGGCCACGGCGCCGGCGAGGCCGAATCCGAGGAAGAGCGACAGCCACACGGCGAGACTCACGCCAAGCCACTTCCCCCAGAACAGCTCGCCGAAGCTAATCGGCTGGCTGACCAGGTACTCGAGGCTGCCCATCTCCCGCTCACCGGCGATTGCCGCCGTGGCCGGGAAAAGCGCCATGAGGGGCACGAAGAGTAGGGCCAGGTGAACGAGGCCGGCCATCACCTTGGCGAAACCACGATACCCGTAGATCTCCGAGCCGCTCAGCCCGAAGAGAGTCAGGGCCAAAGCCCCGAGAAGGAAGATCCCCGAGTAGGCCACGAACCAGCGCGATCGCAAAGATTCGCCCAGTTCGCGGCGAATCAGAGTCCGCAGCACCGCACCGCGCCTCACCTCTCACCCTCCCCAGCGAAGAAACCCTGCACGATGTCTTCGAGCGAAGGCCCGACGACCCAGAAATCGTCGATCGGCACTCCGCTCACCTGCAGTTCGGAGAGAGCCTCGGCCCGGCCAGTGGCGGGCAGCCGAACGGCTACGTGCGTGCCATTCGCGATTACCGCCGCTTCACCGGCCCGTGCGATGAAGGCGCGCCGAGCATCGTCGCGACTGTCGCGCCTGGTACGTACCCACAACCAACTGTCGGCGTGCGCCCGAGCACGCAGCTCGTCGAGGGTACCGTCGAATACCTGACGGCCTTCGTGTAGGATCCAAACTCGATCGGCGATCATCTCGACCTCATCGAGCCGGTGAGAGGCAAGCAGCACGGTGGTGTCCTCTCCCACGGACCTCAGGGCGCGCATGAACTCGCCTCTGGCTCGCGGATCGAGGTTCGCTGTCGGCTCATCCAGCAGCAGGAGCGGCGGGTCGGCGGCGAGTGCCACGGCCAGTAGCGCCTTCTGAACCATGCCGCCCGACAATTCGCGAAGCGTAAGGCCACCCATGTCGGAGATCGGCAAATCCAACGCATCGAGGCGGTCCGCGATCCGGTCCCCGGAGATGCCGCGCAGCTCGGAGAAGAACTCGACCATCGTCTCCAGCGTCATCGAGAAGAGCGGCGGCCGCTGCGGAACGTAACCGATCAGGCCACGCGCACGCTTCCCTTCTGCTGCCACATCGACGCCACCCACCTGGACCGCACCCTCGAACGACAGGACACCCAGTAGACAGCGCAGCAGCGTGGTCTTCCCAGCACCGTTCAAACCCAGCAGCGCCAGGCGTCCACCACGCTCGACCTCGAAATCGAGGCCGTCCAGAACGAGGCGCGACCCGAATCGCTTGCTCAGCCCGCGAGCCTCGATCATAACGGCCATCGCCGCACCCCCCATAAGCTGATCCCAGCCAAAACCAACCACAGCGTCGCGAACAGCGACCTTCGACTCGAAGGCCCCTCTAGCTCTTCTACCGGTCGAGAGAGCCCGACCGCCGCAAGCGTGGCCCGCGCCCGCATCGGCCTCGGCGTCGAGTCCACAACGATCGCTTGAGGCTCGAGAAACGGGAAGAATCTGCCCAACGCGTCGAGAGCCGCAGCCGCCGGGCTCAGCTCGAAGAGTCTCAGCTCCGGATAGCGCGCGAACAGGTCATCGGAGAGCCGGTCGATGCGGTACGACACATCCAGCTCACCGTCCCGGTCGACGTCCCAGGCGGCGGCCTTGTCCCAGCGATTGCCCGCCCAGCCGTTGGCCAGTGCCGTCCCGCCCCCCGAGACCGAAACATCGCGCATGTTCGAGATGAAGCTGTTGTCCGCAAACTCGTTCTGCCGCACGGCGGGCAATAACTCGAGCGCCACATCGTTGAAGGCGAAGATGTTCCCCTCGATGCGGTTCTCGGCATCCCCAGCGCTGGGCGAGTTGTCGAGGTAGAGTCCGACGCGGTTCTGCACGATCAGGTTCTCCGCGACCTCGATCCGGTCCGCGTCCTTCAGGCCAATCCCAAACCCACTATGTCCGCTCGCCTGCGCAAAAACGTTGTTGCGCAGAACGATGTCCGAGGAATACATGATGAACGCCGCGACGTCGTTGCGCGCGAACTCGTTGTGCTCGAACAGGTTGTTACTGCTGTACATGTAATGCAGCCCGTAGCGACCGTCCGTAACAAGGTTGTTGCGGAAGACAAGACCGTGGCTGAAATAGATGACGACATCGCGTGTGCGGCTCACCACGTTCCACTCCACCAGGACATCGTTACTGTTCCACAGACGGATCCCGTCACCGCGAATCCCCAGCGCGCGATCCTTGCCGACGATCCGATTGCCGATCACTCGGCTGCCACTGCTGTCCTTGAGGTAGACACCGAACAGCACATCCTCGAGCAGGTTATCGCCGACGACGCACGAGTCGGCTGCAACCAGGATGCCGGCGTCCTCCTGGTCCAGGATCCTCCCGGACCCGCGGACCTCGAAGCCCCAGAACACGACGGGTGCCCTGAGCTCGACTACTGTCCCCGCGCCCTCACCATCGATAACGGGGCGGCCCTCTCCGACGAGCACGACTGGCACCTCGACGACGATCTTCTCCCGGTAGATTCCCGCCGCCACCCGGATCGTGTCACCCGGACGGGCTGCGGCGAGGGCGGCCCCGATGGTCGGATACCGCCCTGCCGAACCCACGTTGAGGGCTTGAGTGATCACGAGGACTGCAGCCCAAAACATCAAACCTGAGCTTTTCGGTCTGGTGCGGCGCTATTGTTTCGTCGCCGCCATTCGACAAACAGCGCCACCGGGCCGAGCAAGCCGGCGAGCGCCATCATCATGGCACCGGCTGCTGGCCAGCTCTCTACGGTGAAATTGGCTACCTGAGTAGTGCCGATGAACTTGGGCGTGAACGGATTCAGATCGATCGGCGCTCCGGGCGACAGATTGTTCCCGTACTCGTGCAGCCAGTGCTGGAAGTCGAAAAGCATCACAAGTCCGAACACTAGGAAATCGATCCAGCCCAGAGCACCGATCTCCAGACGTGCGACCAAGGCCGCCAGCACCGCCAGCGCCAGGAAGCGCAGGATCAAGAACGGGATGAACCGAAACTCCGGGAATTCATCCTGCTCGATCTCCTTCATCCCGATGTAGTGGTTGAGGATGTTCACTTCCTGGATCTCGCCGGCGACCTTGTGAGGATAGATCGCCAACGACAGCCCCTGCGGGTATTGCGGGGCCACCAATGTAATCTTCCATACGGGTAAGAACGCCGCTGGGATCAGGAGGAGTGCCGCGACCAGGACCAGCGTGCGTGAAGTCCGCGACAACTCCCCCCCAAACAGCTGACTTGGGCTCATCGCCGCTTACCCCCGCTGACCAGCTTGGCGGCCAGCACCGCAGCCGTACCCGCCTTGACGTAGTATTGCCAGGCCATGTTGCCCACGTTGGCCGCCCGCTCGTAGTCCTCGGCCGCCAGTGCCTCTTTGGCCGTCGCCAGCGCCCCGGCCCCCTCGCCCAGCCACCTCTGCGCGTCTGCGACCTGGCCGCTCGCTACCGGGTGTTCTTCGGCACCCCCCTCGATCGCACTGGCCAGCACACCCTCGACCAGCACCTTGGTGCTGTCGGCCTGAGCGATCCAATTCTCTGCCTTCGCCTTTTCCTCGTCCTGATCCTGGGCGGGCACGCCCACCTGGGCGCGCCCGCTCAGCAGGGTCAGAGCGGCGACGGCAATGAAGAGGTTCTTGGTTCTCATCGCCGGTCTCCTTCCCGAGCTCAAGGCTCGACTAACAGGTAACCCACCATCTCGAGGTGCAGCGCCGAACAGAACTCGCTGCAGTAGAACGGATAGACACCGGCCTGGTCGGCGATGAACTCGATCACCTCCGACTCGCCGGGCTCGAGGCTCACGTTGATGTTGTACTTGTCGATGGCCAAGCCGTGCGTGCCGTCGCGTATGGTCTCGAGGCTCGTCAGGTAGATCCTCACGCGATCACCCTGTCGGACCTTGATGTGCTCGGGCCAGAAGTGGCTACGAATCGCCGTCATGTGCACGTCC
>JBDHJU010000063.1:0-44132 GCA_039586755.1 Gemmatimonadota bacterium
GGACGGTGGAAAGACGTGGGCTCACATGGGGTTGGAGGACACCCACCACATCAGCCGGATCCAGATCCATCCGACGAACCCGGAGGTCGT
Organism: Gemmatimonadota bacterium; assembly: GCA_039586755.1. Classification (GTDB taxonomy): domain Bacteria; phylum Gemmatimonadota; class Gemmatimonadetes; order Palauibacterales; family KS3-K002. The sequence continues at coordinate 91 of JBDHJU010000063.1, forward strand.
CTACGTCGCCGCGGTGGGTCACCTCTGGGGCGCGAACCCGGAGCGCGGCGTCTACCGCACCACCGACGGCGGCGCGACGTGGGAGAAGGTGCTGTACGTGAACGAGCACACGGGCGTCATCGACCTGGCGATGGACCCGCAGGACCCGCGGATCCTCTACGCCGCGATGTATCAGCGACGCCGCACGAATTTCGGGTTCAACGGCGGCGGCCCGGGCAGCGGGATCTACCGGACGCGGGACGGGGGCGCCACCTGGGAGGAGCTGACCGAGGGTCTGCCCGAGGGCGACATGGGCCGCATCGGCCTCGACATCTATCGCGGCGACCCGCGAATCGTCTACGCGATCGTCGAGGCGATGGGTGACGCGGAGGGTATCTATCGGTCCGCCGACCGGGGCGCGACCTGGGAGCAGGTGAGCGAGACGAACCCGCGACCGATGTACTACTCGCAGATCCGGATCGATCCGAACGATCCGCAGCGGATCTACTTGGGCGGCACCTCCTTCTACATCTCGAGCGACGGCGGCAAGACGTTCGAGGACTTCAGGTACTCGGGGGTGCATGTGGACCATCACGCCCTTTGGATCGACCCCGGCGATTCCGACCACCTGCTGTTGGGCAACGACGGCGGCGTCTACGCCTCGTTCGACCGCGGGGCGAGCTGGCGGATGTACGACAACATGGCGCTGGGCCAGTATTACGAAATCGGTGTCGACATGTCCGAGCCGTACAACGTCTGCGGCGGTCTGCAGGACAACGGCACCTGGTGTGGGCCGAACGAGACGTACACCACGAACGGCATTCTGAACGGCCGCTGGGGCGAGGTGAACGGCGGCGACGGCTTCTACGCCCGAATCGATCCCACCGACCCGTCGATCTTGTTCGCCGAGTCACAGAACGGTAACCTGAGCCGGATCGACCTGGCGGGGCAGGAGGGGCAGGCGATTCGGCCGGAGCCGAAGCCGGAATACGTCGCGCAGTTCGAGTCGGAGGAAGATGGAAGGCTGCGCTTTAACTGGAACTCGCCGCTGCTGCTCTCACACCACGACCCCTCGGTCGTCTACTACGGCTCGAACGTGCTCCTCAAGTCTCCTGACCACGGGCATTCGTGGATCCAGGTGAGCCCGGATCTCACGCGACGAATCGATCGGGACAGCCTGACGATCATGGGGGTGAAGCTGGATTCCGAGTCGATCCTGTCGAGGAACGACGGGATCTCGTCGTTCGGTAACGCGACGACCATCGCCGAGTCGCCATTGGACGCCGCCGTGCTCTATGTGGGCACGGACGACGGCAACCTGCAGGTCACTCGAGATGGCGGGGCGACCTGGACTAACGTGGTGGAGCGGGTGCCCGATCTTCCGAGCGGGACCTATGTCAGCCGGGTCGTGGCGTCGCACCACGAGGCCGGCAGAGTCTACGCGAGCTTCGACGGGCACACCAACGACGACTTCGCGGCCTACGTCTATGTGAGCGAGGACTACGGGCGGCGTTGGCGTCGGATCACGGAGGGGCTGCCGGACTGGTCGGTGAATTCGGTCGCCGAGCATCCCGCCGACCCCGACCTGCTCTTCGTCGGCAGCGAGATTGGTGTCCACGTGACGATGGACCGCGGGCGCCGCTGGGCCCAGATGGCGAACCTGCCGACCGTTCCGGTGGATGACATCATCGTACACCCGCGAGACGACGATCTGGTTCTGGGGACCCACGGCCGTAGCGTGTGGATCCTGGATGACCTGGCGCCGCTACGTGCCGTGAACGACGAGCTGCTCGCCCAGCCGCTGCACCTGTTCCGGCCGGGCGATGCCGTGGTTCGAAACCTGACAAGCTGGGAGCCCCGGCCGGCGGGCGCTTTCGCCGGCACGAACCCGGAGCGCGGCGCTGTAATTCGCTACTGGCTGGGCCGCGAGGTCGCGGTGACCACTATGGCGCAGGCGGAGACCGACGGCGACGACGGCGCGGGACAGGCCCGCCGCACCGACAGGGACGGGGATGATGAGCCGACGATCACTGTGACGTTCCTGGACGCCGACGGTGAGATCGTCCGCGAGCTGGAGGGCCCGGGCAGGCGGGGTCTGCACCAGGTCGTCTGGGATCTGCGGACCGATCCGCCTTACGAGCCGCCCCGGGAACAGGGGGGCGGGTTCTTCCGTGGGTCACGCGGCGTTCGGGTACTGCCCGGCACCTACACCGTTCAGCTCGAGGCCGGTGGCGCGACGGCGGCCGAGGAGCTCGAGGTCGCCTGGGATCCCCGGGTCGAAGTTACCCGGACCGAGTTGGAGGCGCGCTGGGATGCGGCCCGCTCCGTCTACGAGCTGGTCGGGCCGCTCTACTTGGCGAATCAGCGATCCGATACCCTGACGAGACAGCTGGCGGACATGAAGAAGCTGTTGAGGGGGCGTGACGATGTGCCGGAGGACCTGAGGACGAACGTGGACTCGCTGGAGGCGCGAGTGGACACGCTCGACGACGAGCTGGGCGATGTGAATCGCGACGTCCGAAGACTCTACTTCCGGATCGAGGGGACCAGCCGCCGGCCGACGGAGGACCAGCTTCGCCAGCTGGACGAGGCGTGGGACGAGTCGCCGGGCCTGATCCAGCAGCTGAACGCCGTCATCGAGGACGAGCTACCCGCGCTCTATCGGCGGCTCGACGAACTGGGCATCCGGCCGGACCCGGGCGAGCCGGTCGCAGTGCCGACGCCGCCGGGAGGAGTTTAGCCGTAGGCGACCAGCACCGAGCACGGTGCAAACTGAAAAGCGCCAGGCGGCGGTGGATCGCTTGGTGCTAGGGGGTTCATCATGAAGAGTTTGTCGCTGCTCCAGACGTACGCGGTCTCGCTGGCGGCGTTCCTGATCCTCGACTTCACCTGGCTGGGGCTCATCGCCCGTGGCTTCTACCGCCAGCAACTCGGCGACCTGCTGAGCCCCGACGTCCGCTGGTCCGCCGCCGTGGTCTTTTACCTGATCTTCGTAGCGGGCGTAGTCGTCTTCGCCGTTCTACCCGCCGTAGAGCGCGGTTCGCTGCTGCGGGCGTTGCTACTGGGCGGCTTCTTCGGGCTCGTCGCCTACGCCGCCTACGATCTCACCAACCTGGCTACGCTGAGGGGCTTTCCCACCCTGGTCGCCGCCGTCGACATGGTCTGGGGCACAGTACTGACGGCCGCCGTGGCGGCCCTGGGCTACCTCTTCGCCCGCTGGATGGGCGGCTGAAAGTCGCACACGCTGCCGGCATGGAAGTTGGTCCGATAGTGGCTGGCGCCGCTTCCCTGCGGAAAGAGCCCGGAGCCAATCCTCCGGGCTCGATCTTTCCTCTCCCGAATCAGAGTGGTGTCATCTGCGAGTGACACCCTCGATCAGGCCACGCCGGATCATCAACTGGCGCTCGCTGGCGTTTGCCATCGGGCTGATTCGATACTCGAACCGCGTCCGTGTGGCTATGCGAGCTTCCCCCGTCATCCGCTCGCCGTTCCGCAGGAACTCGACGCTGAACGGCACCCCGGTTGAATCGGCGTAGATCTCCCGGAACCGTGGAGCCCAGCCTTGACCCTCGACCGCGACGTGTCCGACGCGAAGCAACTCGTCGCCGGGCTGGAGGCCCGCCTCGCTGGCAGAGCTGGCTTGCACCGTGCCGTCAACTAGAACGTGCCCTTCCTGGCTGTAGTCCGTGAAAATGCCGAGTAGCGGCTCGACGATGGTGTCCACGGCGAGATTCATCGCGGTGAGCGCCAGGACCTCGGCGTAGGGCAGCGTCACGCGGCCGTCGATATGGTCGCGATAGAACCGCTCCATCTCGTCGTCACCGATATACTCGCCGACGTAACGCAGGAAGTCCTCCGCGGTGAAGCCGCGGCCGCGCTCGTAGTGGTCGTGCCACAGCCGGCGCATCACGTCGTCCATGCTGTGCCGGTTGTCGGTGGCGTCACGGATCTTGATGTCGAGCAAGAGGCCGATGAGCGAGCCCTTGGCGTAGTAGTAGCCGCCGCTGATCGGGGTCGGATTGATCCAGGTGGTGAGGCTCACGTCTTCAACCGACTCCTGGTAGGGCTGGCCCTCCACGCTGCTCAAGTTGTCCTGCATCGATCCCCAAAACCCGGTCTCGCTGGTGAGTCCCGTGCGCACGAGGATCAGCGGGCCGTAGTAGCTGGTGAAACCCTCCGATACCCAGAGGAGCGGCGTGTACTGCTCTGATTCGTAGTCGTAGGGCCACATCTCGGCGGGGCGGATCCGCTTCACGTTCCAGGCGTGATAGTACTCGTGGGAGAAGAGACCGTAAGTCCACTCGCGAATCCCCGTCTCGCTTTGTAGGACCATCGCCGGGCCGATATCGAAGTGCGAGTTCGCATGCTCCAGGCCGCCGCCGTAGGACGGCTCGCCCTCATACAGATAGAGGAGGGTTGTATAGCGATCGTATGGCGGATCGCCGAACAGGTCGTGCGCGTAGTCGGCGATCTGGCCCAGCGCCTCCAGCATCTGCCGGCGGCCCGCGTCGTTGATCGCATCGGCCGGGTAGACGGCCAGGCGCGTCCATACCCCGTCGGCCATCACGCTGTCGATGGCGAAGCGGCCCAGGAACGTCGGGTTGTCCACCAGCTCGTGGTAGTCGCTGGCCAGGTAGACGCCGGGCTCGCCGCTCTCCATCAGCTCGGTGGCGATGCGCCAGCCGTCGGGCAGCTCGAAGCGGACGCGGGCCGGATGGTCGTAGCGTTTCTCCGGGTAGACGAAGAAGTTGGTTCCGTTGAAGAACCCGAAGTCGGGACGCAACAGGCTGCCGACGAGTGTCGCCTCGTCGGCGTAGAAGTTGAAGCTCACGCGAACCCGCCGCGCGCCCTCGCAGTGGATTCGCCACGTGTCCTTGTCGACTTTCTCCCAGCGGAGCGGCGTTCCGTCTCCGTCGCTGGCGCTGAAGTCACGCACGTAGCGGGCGTAGTTGTCGATGTGGTAGGCGCCCGGCGTCCAGGAGGGTAGCGAGACGAGTGTCGCAGCACCGGTGGCAGGCAACACGGTCTCCACGTGGTATAGTTGGGAGCCGGGGTCCTCGACGCGCACCAGGTAATCTACCGTTCCCTGGGCGTAGCCGGCCGCTGCTGCCGCCAGCAATACTGGTAGCAGCAAGCATACCATTCCTGCTCTCATCGCTGTTCTCCTATGATGGCGACTACCTCGGGGTCCTGTAAGATCAGACGGACGCGCCCGGCGCAGGGTTGCACGCGTCCCTCAGATCGTCGGCGATGTCGGTACAGGATGCACTACGGAAGCCAGCGGCTCGACGTGTCAGCAGTACCGGTGCGCCCCCGCAACCCTGCGGGGCGGGCGAGTGTCGAACAATTGAGGGACCGAGCCTCAAGCCTGCCTTCGTATTGCGGGTAGGCTCAGATCGCTAACCTCCTCGTGCCTGGCGGTTCTGGTACGACCCAGCGGAGAGACTCCCATGCTCGCAGAGATATGGTCCGATCTGCGCTTCGCCTTCCGTACCATGGCGCGGCGCCCGCTCTTCTCGCTGATCGTGGTGCTAATCCTCGGTGTCGGTCTGGGCGCCAATGCGGCGATGTTCAGCGTCGTCGACTCGGTGCTACTCGAGCCGTTGCCCTACCCGGAGGCGGACCGCCTGGTCTGGATGTGGGGCCGCACACCTACGGGCAGTAGAAATACGATCTCGGCGGAGGACTACATCGACTACCGGGCGACGAACACCGCCTTCGAGGAACTCGCCGCCTACTACACCTTCCCCGAGCGCTACGTGATCACCGGAGGTGACGAGCCGGAGGTCGTGCTGGGCACGCAGGCGACGTGGAACATGTTCCGCGCCCTCGGGGTCGAGCCGGTGATCGGTCGCGGCTTCATGATAGAAGACGAGCAGCCGGGGGGCGGCGAGCCGATAATCTTGAGCTATGGGCTGTGGCAGAGCCGCTTCGGCGGCGACCGGGACATCATGGGTCGGGTCCTGGTTCTGGATGAAAACGCATACGAGGTCGTCGGCGTGATGCCCGCCGGGTTCGCCTTCCCATCCTGGGCTCAGCTGTGGCGGCCGATGCGCATGACCGACCGGGCGGCACAGGGTCGGGGCAACAACAACTTCCTGCTGTTTGGCCGGCTGAACCCCGGGGTCTCGTTGGAGCGGGCGGAGGCAGAGATGGTTGGGATCGCCCGGGGTATCGCCGAGGCCTACCCCGATGTGAAACAGGGCTGGAGCGTGTCGCTGGTTACGCTCCACGACGTATTCGTCGGCGGCGTGCGCGGCGTGCTCTGGCTGCTGCTCGGCGCTGTGGGCCTGGTGCTGCTCGTCGCCTGTGCCAACGTTGCGGCGCTGCTCCTCGCCCGGGCCGCGGGGCGCGAAGGCGAAGTAGCGGTGCGCGTTGCGCTGGGCGCATCGCGCGGGCGGCTCGTCCGGCAGGTGCTGACCGAGAGCGTGGTACTGGCACTCATCGGCGGTGTCCTCGGCGTCGCCATCGCTTATGGCGCGCTCGAGGCGTTGTCCGATCTGGGTGCCGGCTCTCTGCCGCGCCTCGCTGGTATCGGCGTCGACGGCACGGCGCTGCTCTTCACCCTTGTGATCTCGCTAGCCACCGGCCTGCTGTTCGGGCTCGCCCCGGCATTCCAGGCACCGCAGCTCGACCTCGTTCAGTCGCTCAAGGAAGGTCACCGGGGCCAGCGGCGCGCCGGCGGCTTGGGGACGCAGAACATGCTGGTCGTGGGGCAGGTGGCGCTGTCGCTCATGCTGCTGGTCGGCTCTGGATTGCTAATCCGTAGCTTCCTACGGCTGCAGCAGGAGGATCTGGGCTTCGAACCGCAGGGCGTCGTCACCGCACAGGTCCGCCTGCCGCGAACCTATGGACCCGAGCGGCCGCCCAGCCTCTTCTATGACGCGGCGCTGGAGCGCATCCGGGCGCTGCCGGGCGTCGAGGCCGCGGGCGCGATAACGAATCTGCCCGTAATCGGTGGCTTCGGCCCCTGGAACTACGTGCACGCCGAGGGGCAGCCAGCAGCCACTCCAGCAGATCGCCGGGGTGCGACGCGGCGCGTGGCGGATCCGGGCTACTTCCAGGCGATGGGCATCCCGCTGCTCAGCGGCCGGACCTTTGCCCAGAGCGACGGACCCGACGGCCCGAACGTCGGGATCATCAGCCGCAGCATGGCCGAGGAGTTCTTCCCAGGTGTCGATCCCGTAGGTCGTCAGTTCGTGTTACCCTGGGATCCGCCGGTCTATTTCCAGATCGTCGGTGTCGTCGGCGATGTCCGGCTGGGCTCGCTGGACAGCGAGACCCGACCCACCATGTACTGGTCGCTCACACAGCAGGGGCCGGGCACGATGAACCTGGTCGTCCGGACCCAGGGCGACCCGGCGGCGTTGGCGCCGGCGCTCCGCGCCGCCGTCTGGAGCGTCGACCCGGATGTCCCGATCTCCAACCTCAGGACGATGACATCGGTGGTCTCAGCTTCCCTGGCGCAGAACCGCTTTCGGACGCTCCTGCTGGGTGCCTTCGCCGGCGTTGCTCTGCTGCTTGCCGCGCTGGGGCTTTACGGTGTACTGTCGCAACTGGTGGGTCGCCGTACGCACGAGCTGGGCGTGCGGATGGCGCTGGGCGCCGACCGCACGCGTCTAATGCGCTGGGTGCTTCGCTACGGCATGATGCTCGCCGGGGTCGGCCTGCTGTTCGGGCTGGCCGGTGCCGCCGCGGCATCACAGTTGGCTCGCGGTGTGCTGTTCGGCGTTCAGCCGCTGGACCCGTTCACCTACCTCGCCACCAGCTTCTGCCTGGTGATCGTCGCTCTGGCGGCGGCGGCGTTGCCCGCCTGGCGGGCGACGCGGGTCGATCCGGTGGAGAGCCTCAGATCGGAATAGTCGCAAAGGACAGCCTGTGAGACGCATTGCGATCCTCTTGACTCCCGTTCTTCTCAGTTGCGGTGACGGCGAGCCGGCCTGCGAGACCAGGGAAGCCGGGTTGGCAGAGCAGCGCTGGATTCTCGAGTGCGGGCCCGGCGCGAGCATTCCAGAGGCGAGCACGCTTGCCAGCTACTTCGACCCGGAGTCGACGGAGGACCTCCCCAGTAGCCTCCATTTCTACTGCTCCGACAGGGGAGCGACTGTCGCTTGGACTCCTGGCATCCGCTCAACCGATCGCTCGAGCAGGTGGCGCGACAAAGCCGTCTACTACCGCGTCGACGGCGGCCGGCAGATACAGGACAGGTGGATGATGAGGAACGACGAGGCGGGTCGGCCGAGTTTCTACTTGTTCGGCTCCAGGGCGGCGACCTTCGCCGAGGCCCTGGGCGAGGCGAGTGAGTTATTGCTGGAAACTAGAATCGATCAAGACCAAGAGCCCACCGTCCGCCTCGTCGCGCTCGAAGATCTGCGCACGGCCCTCGATCGAATCCCGTGCTTGTCGGGGGACTAACCTGTCTGGGCCGGGAGCGCGAGTTCGGACTGCAGCTCGTCGCTGATCTGCCTGGCGATCTCGGTCTGTGTGGTCAACAGCTCCTCTACGGTGAACTCCCTGTCGTAGGTTCCCGACCACAACTGGACGTCGGACTTCCCATCGATCAGTTGCACGACCACGCGCACTCGGTCTCTTGCCCGTCGCACGCTCCCTTCGAGGAGTAACGTCGCACCCAGATCGGATGCTATGCTGCGCGTGTCGCCGGTGCCCAGAGCGTATTGCGCCACCGACCTGCGGGAGATGACAGACAGCTCGGCGTGCCGAGAGAGTTCTGCCAAAACATCGACTTGGATGCCGTCTGCAAAATGGCCGACTTCCTCGTCGCTGCTCAAGTTCTCGAATGGGAGCACGGCTATGGTCTCGCGGCCGACGGCTCGCTCAATCCTCTCCTGGGCCGGCGCTGTTGTTGCCCCGCCCTCACCCATCGAGAGCCACAGACTCGAGACACTCTCGCCCTCGATCAGCAGCCAGCCGGTGGCTACGGCTCCCCAGAGACCGAACGCGATTGCCCCGACGACGAATACGTTTTGCCAGCTCAGCAGACGACCGCCGCCCTCGCTCCCCACACCCCCGATCCGCTGTCCCGCTGAACCGGCGCCGCGACTGCTGTCTTGCACGAAAGCGATGCTGAGCGCGACCGGCAGGCCGACCACCATGAGCGCCAACGCTAGGGGAGGGAACCACTCCGGGAGGCCATAGTTGTTCGACAGAACATCGACCACCTGAAGAGCCAGCCAACTCACCACCAGGTACAAGCCTGAGACCTTCCACAGCGAGCGCCGCTTCAAATCGCGGATCAGCTTCTTCGTCCCCGCGCCACCGATCAGCATGCTCGCCGCAGCCAGACACATCAACGCGACCAGCCCGCCGAACAGGAACACCGCTACCTCAGACACGATCCATCGCCCCCCCGGCTAGCAAAAAGGCGCCCAGTGATAACGTCGACGGCACCCAGAGGCCCACAAAGAGACCCGCCTCCTTTCGGCCCGCGAACCACAGCGTGACCGACAGCAGGAACGAGATGAAGGCCGCCGCCCCGAACAACGCTCTTGCCTTAGCTTGTGTCGACACCCGACCTCCGCTGTATAGGCGCTCCCTGGAACTTCGGCATGAAAACTAAGGCCAACGGGGGCTGTTTGTCAATGTGTTGTCGACCTTATAGCTAGACGACACATGGACACTAACGCCCCGGGGTGGCCGTTTCCTCTGCGTGCCGAGGCTGGTCGATACGGGGCTACGGGGTGGCGGGGGCCTCGCTCTCGCGCTGGACCCTTTCCCAGATCCCGGCTCGAATCCGGTCGACCTCGCGCCGAAACGTGTCGTCGGCTTGCGCGCGATCGAACAGGGCCGACTCGAGCACCCGCGGCTCGACTCCGCTGGGCGACATATTGTAGGCGCGCCTGACCCATTCGAGCGCTGCCTCAGGATTTCCTACCCACGCGTAGTAGGTTGCCAGGTCCTCGGCGCGTATCACATCGGTGAAGACCGCGTCCCCCATCGTTCCGGACACGACCGCTGCGGCCAGCGAGTCGATGATCGCGGAGGCTTCTTCTTGCTGCCCCAACTCGTGCAGGCAGGTCGCCCGCAGGCCGGCGTGCGGCCCGAGCTCGATCTCCGCGCAGCGCGCCGCTCGGCCCGCCAGCAGATGGGCGCGTGCCTCGATGGCGCGTGGCAGCATGAGCTCGGGCTGGAGTTCGCCGGCCAGATTCGCTTCGTCCGCCGCTCGATCGTAGAGGCCGCGGGCCAGTGCGTCGTAGGCCAACGCCAGGCGGCGACCGGCGTTCTGCGGGTCGAGCGCGATGGCCTGCTCGGCGGCATGGATAGCGGCGTCGACGTCGCCACGCTGGTTGAGAACCCGGGCGCACCAGCTGAGGACGTCGGCGGCGCTCGGCTCCAGATCGATGGCGCGGCGGCAGTCTGACGCCACCTGACCCACGGGTGCGAACGAGCGGCTCGCCAGATACCCGCGTGCCGTGTAGCCATCGGCCAGGTCCGGGTCGAGCTCGATGGCGCGGTTCGCCATGGCGAGGGCCAATCCAGCGGACCGATAGCCGTCGCCGTCGACGCCGATTTTGTAGCGGTAGGCGAGCGACAGGGCGTAGACGTTGGAGAGCCCGGCGTACGCATCGGCGTAAGCCGAGTCCAAAGCGAGCGCCGCGCGGAAGGCGGTGCGCGCCCGTGCCAGGCCGGCCGCCGTCCGGCGCCCCAGCGAGGCTCGACCTATGAGGTAGGCCTCGTGGCCCGGGCTGTGGGTCGTAGCCGGTGCAGCGGCCGGCACGGCAATGAGGGGGATCGCGTCGGCGTAGTCGTCGACGAACGCTTGGGCGAGGTTGAGCGCCGCATCGAACCGGTAATCGGCGTTCCACTCGTAACGCCAGGTCGACAGAGTCTCACCCGACGCGCCGCTCGAGACACGTAAGTTCAGACGTATGCCGTCCGCCGTCGAGTACAGCGCCCCGTAGACCAGCTTCTCTACGCCCAGCGAATCGGCCAGCTGGCGCGCGGTCAGCTCCAGTGCCAGCAGGCGCTCTACCGAGTACGGGTCACTGACCTTTATGGCGCCCAGCTGCTTGAGTCGTCCGACGATCTCATCGGTTATGCCGGCAGAGAGATGCGCCATGACATCGTCGCCGGTGCGGTTCTCGATCGGCAGCACGGCGACCGAGTCGATGAAGCGAAGGTTCGCGAAGGCGGCGAGCGGGTCCGGCCGCCGCCACGGACGCCAGACCACGACGAGGACGATCGCCAGCACGAGCAAGACGGCGGCCCGTAGAGACCATCTCCTCAGGCCGCTGCGTCTGGGCTCGGCTTCAGGCGCGCGAGGATCGGCAGCCGTTTCGCTCGTGTTCACTCGTCCGAGAGTCTTGCGTCGGTTGTGGGGCTAGAGGCGCGTTGGCCGCTTAAAGATGAGGCTTGTACCCGCGGCCGGCAATTCTGCCTAGCCGGCGGCTTCAAGTCGTAGGGCCTCTCGAAGCTCGGCGAGGTGCTCGTCGCTGAGCCGGCCCATGGGGAAGAGAGACACGCCGGCGGCGCCTGAGGCGCGGGCCAGCCGTACCGCTTCGCCCAACTCCTGCGGCGTCAGGCTCGGCAGGTACAGCCCGCTGTAGAGTGGCGTGGTATTTGACAGCGCATCGACGCCCTCGCGTGTCGCCGTCCCGATCCACGATAGCTCTTCCTCGTAGAACCCGTGATAGATCATCGGAAAAAACGCGTCGAGCGGCCATTCGTCCCAGGCCTGGCGCACGAGCATCCGGGCCACGGCCGGGGTGGGGAAGACGGCGGCGGTGATCGGCTTAGCGTGGGCGCGGACGGCCTCCGCCAGCACCTCGACCAGCCCTGTCACGCTGTTCCAGCGGAACTCGCGCCAAGCGAGATCCTGTGTCGGGTCGGGTAGTTCCAGCGGGTCGACGCCGCTCTCTTCGCGGAACGTCCTGCGACATACCTCGCAGTAACAGAAATCGAACTCGGGATACTCTTGGTCCTGCACCAGGTCGTACTTAGACCAGAGGCCCACGGGCAGGATGACGTCGGAGTGACGGACGTAGTCCAGGTGCACTCCGTCGATGGCCGGCTGGCGCGCCAGTTCGTCCACAACACCGCGCAGGTATTCCCGGACCGGCGGCCGCGTGGGGCAGAGCCACTTATAATAGCCGACGTAGGGCGGTTTCTCGAGGGTCGATTCGCCTTCCCGGCTCACGGTGAACCACTCGGGATGGTACTCCTTCACCCAGGCATCGCCGTTCCGGTTGAGCGTCCAGATCCAGCGGTGGAACTCGAGGCCTTCCCCGCGCGCCGCGTCCGATAGCGTCTCCACGTCTCCGCCGCTCACCAACACGCCGTCGATCCCGGCCTCTTTGATACGTGCGAAACGAGCACGCCACTCGCCGGCGCTCACCTGGCGGCCACCGTGGACCCACGTCCAGTTCTTCATCGCAGGGCGTGGACGCTCCCGGTCGGAGCAGGCGAGGGTCGCTGTCGGCAGGATGCCGAGCCCGGCCGCTGCCGCGCCCAACCGCTCGAGGAAATCGCGTCGCTTCACCTCTCACCCTCCACGGTCCGCTCGCTCCATATCTTCCCGTCCTGGCGGATGCGCCAGATCGCGCCACCGTCGCCCGCCGCGGTCGCCTCAAAACCGTCGGCGGTGAGGGTGATCTCTGGTACGTGGCCTGATCCGCCCGGTCTTGCCAGGTCGAGGCCCAGCTCGACCGGGTCGGCCGCGTAAGTCTCGTGCTCCCTATAATAGGAGCGTTGAGCGTAGTAGACCTGCCGCAGCGCCCAGCGCACGTCCTCGTCCACCGGCGGCTGGAAGCGAGCAGCACCCTCTCCCGCCGCCAGGTCGCTCAACTGCAAGATCCCCCACATCTCGGGCCTGTGCATGTTAACGGCGCCCTGCGGCGACCAGACCCAGTTTCGCTCCGGGGCCGGCCGCCCGCTCGCCGGGTCCACAACCTTCCGGTAGCCGCCGTCGGCCTCCTCTACGTGCCACTGCACGCGGGAGAAGTTCAGGCGCCAGTGCTCTCCGTCACGCGGGGCGCGACCGCCAGGCGCATGCTCGGTCACAGCGCTCCAGGGGATCGCCAGCTCGACGGTCCAGCCCTCGTCGCGGTCAGAGGGATCAGCCACGGTACCGTGGACCGAGACCGCGGCGCGGAGTCCTGCAATGTCCCACTCCGATTGCGCCTTCCCCCCGTCTCGATAGGGCTTGGCGAGGAACAGGTCCCAGACGGTGCCGAGCGCGTTGATCTCGAGCTCGTAGTAGTTGTGCGTGTCGCCGTCCGGGTCGATGAACAGCTCGAAGTCGTTCTCGCGATAGAGCACAGCGTCGCGCTGGGTCAGGGTCGCCCAAACGTGGGGCTCCTCCAGCTCGGCTCCCACGTAGAGGAACTCGTCATCCCAGAGCAGCTTGAACCTGGTCCGCCACTCGGGAATCGACTTCTCGTACCCTTCGATATCGACGAACGCCTCACTCCACTCCGCCGCCTGCCAGTCCGATTCGTCTAGCCGCCCGTCGGTGTCGATCCGCCCTGTGGCGCGATAGCAGATGTAGTGACGGAGGTCGGGTGCGGCCGAAGATGAGACACGTCCCTCCGTCTGGGCCTCCCGCTCCGCCCCCGGCATCCCGCAGGCGGCGGCGAACGACAGGGCGAGGATCAGAATCGTGCTGCCGATCGGTGCTCGCGATACGGTCTTCATGAATATCGAACCGTCTCTCTTTCGTTGGCCGCTAAGATAATACCGCGACGCCCGGCTTGTGGCACACCTGCGGCTCGGGCGAGATTGGGAATGGGGATGTGAGAAGCTCACGCCATCAGGAGGGAAGCCATGCGTATCGCGCCACTGTTTCTGGCCTTTACCTGCGTCCTCACCTGGGCGGGCCGCGCCGAGGCCCAGGAGGTCCGACGCCAGGTCCAGGTAGCCGACATCCAGCTGCGGGCGGTCGCCACCATGGACACGGTGGCCCAGGACCTGGCGGCGCTCAACGCGAGAGGCGCCGGGGTCGTCGAAGCGGCTGATGGCCTTGCGGCGATGTATGCCGAGCTGAGCGCCGGGATCACGGAATTGGCTACCCTGGCGGAAGGGCTGGCCGGTGAGGCATCCGACCGCGGGGCGGCCCGCCGCCTCCAACAGCTGACGACGGCGGTCGGCGGCCTGCAGCAGAAGATGCTCGACATGAACGTGCAGTTTCTAGCGCTACAGAATCAGATGCAGATGGAGAGTCGGCAGTTCAACGCGGTGAGCAATGCCCTGAAGGTCCGCCACGACGCGGCGATGAGCGCCATCAGAAACATGAAGTAGTCGAGACCGGTGGCAACAGACAGACCTCAGCGCTATATTCGTTCGGCGCCACAGGTCGGGCGCTGAAACTCAGATACCCTACCCCCGCCTCTAACAGCCTAAAGCCGTACGCATCTCCCCCGCCATCGACCGCCTCCGGGTGCGAGCGCAGCCCGCCGGGTTGTTCTGTGCTCGGGGAAAATTTCCTCACCCCCTCTGGAGGTAACGATGGTCCTTGCCTTGTTACGCCGAGTGACCCCGGCCGGTCTTCTCTTGGCCTCGCTGGCCTGGCTCGCCTGCTCACCTGATTCCGACATCACCGGTCCCGTGAATGTGGGAGGACCGAATCTCGCCGTAACCGCCGGGGAGACCTATGGCTGGACGACGGCATCGGGCGTCACAGTCACTATGCAGACGTTGGGTGCGCTGATGGAGAATGGCCAGAGCCAGGCCTTCGGTATCGACGACGACAACGACGTGATCGTCGGCAAGGCGCAGGCACCGTCCATGGTCGCCTTCTATTGGACAGCCGCTGACGGCATGCAGATGATCGACGCTGAGGGATGGATTGCCACTGATGCGTACGATGTGAGAGGGGACGTCATTGTAGGCCTGGGTTTCTTTGAAGGGGCTGTGGCGGCCTTTCGCCGGATCGGCGCGGAGATGCAGCCCCTCTACCCGGATGCTGGGCTGGCCGTCGCGGAAGTCGTCTACAAGGACAACACGGCGTTCGGTTGGCGACGGAATGGCTCTAGCAGGGCGGCGGTGGAGTGGAGATCTGGGATAGACCGGGCGTGGCTGTCTTTCGGCGATGGAATCAACGTGAAAGATGCAAACGATTCCGGCTTCTTGGTGGGAGCTGTTTCCGGCCCGAGGGCGATTCTTTGGGTCGACTACCCGAAACACCTCGACTTCCCGGAGAATCAGATCCTGCTCGAGCCGTTGCCCGGCACCTCCTTGGGTCAAGCTGAGGGCGTAAGTGAGAATACCAAGGTGGCCGGCCACATGTGGGCGAGCGGATCGCACAACCGGGCGTTCATTTGGGATCCTGTCAACGAGACAGTTGAACTCCCCGGCCTCGTTGAAGGCCACTCCACTAAGGCCCTGGACATCAACGACAGCGAGCTCGTTGTCGGCGAGAGCGAGCTGGCCGATGGAAACGAGCATGCCGTGGCATGGATCAACCGCCAGCCCGTGGACCTGCATCCGTCGATGGTAGGGGCCACGATCAGCACGGCTCAGGCAGTCAATAACAACGGTCTCATCGCTGGCTATGTGAGGATTGACGGCGGCTGGCAAGCGGTTGCCTGGTCGATCGGTGACGGCGAGCCGCCCACGCCCGAGGAGCAGTTGGACGAACTGAAGGGCGAGATTGCCAACCTCGCGGCGAGCGGCGTCCTGAGCGACGACGAAGCGAACAGCATGACCAGCAAAGTCGACAACGCCCTGAAGAAGATCGGGCAGGGGAAGACGGGCTCTGCGATTAACAAGCTGGGCGCGCTGATCAATCAGATAGGCGAGTGTGTAAGCAGCGGAATCCTGACCTCGGAGGAGGCGGAGCCTCTCCTCGACCTTGCCCAGGGCGCGATCGACGGACTGAGCGGCGGCTGAGGAGATCGTTCAGCAGTGTCAGGACGTCTACTCTCAGGGGGAAAAGGGGCGCGATCGCACGCGCCCCTCGCCTCTTGCTGTGCGAGGATGGAGTAAGATCTCCGGCGGCTAGGCCGTGATGAGCGCGATCACGATCGCCAGGAGGGCGACCGCCAGCTCCAGGACTCTAACCGCCCGGTATTCCCAGAAGTCGGGTAACACGATCGACCACCTCCCTGAAGCACTGATTGGCTGCTCCCGTTCATAGGGCATGGCGCGTGCCAGGTCGGGTGGCCGCTTACCGTGCGAAATAGCCGCCGCCCTGCTTCCATTCGGTGTTCCGATCCGACACGCACGCGTTCGCAAACCGAACGCTCGCCGTTTGCCAGACGGGCGTGGCGCGAGCCAACCGTTGCCCGCGTCTGCTTCGTCCAATACAGTGAATAGGCCCTAACCAGCCCCCACTCCTGCGGCGGAGGTCTAGCCATGGGCGGCTACCCGACAGGCGCTCTCAGCGTCGGGCGGTCGGCGCTGGGCGCCATCTTGCTCGTCTCGCTTCTCTCTGCGACCCTCTCCTCCTGCTCCAGCGATACCACTGAACCCGGCGAGCCGTTCAATGCGGTGCTGAGCGTGGTCTCGGGCGCGAACCAGCCTGGTGAGGCCGGCGAACGGCTCGACGCCCCCATCGTTGTGCGGGTTGCTCAGTCGACGGATCCGGTAGCGGGCGCCTCGGTGCGGATCGAGATAATCCTCGGGGGAGGCCAGTTATCGGCATCTAGCATCCAGACCGATTCCGATGGTTTGGCGGAAGTCTCGTGGACGCTGGGGGCGGGCCCGGACTACCTAATGAAGGTGTCCCTGGCCGACGGAGACTACACCGCCGAGGCCGTGTACGTCCATGCCGCCACCGAGTTGAACTTCGAGACACAGTGGATCTCGCACGGTCCGTTCCGCATCGAAGTGGCACGCGTCGAGCACGATGGCCGTGTGCTGGAAAGCAACAACTTCCTGACCTTCAGCGATGCGAGCAGCGACGATGTGAAGATGATCTACGCGACGATGGCCGAGGAGTCTTTCTACGAGCTGAAACAGGAGTTCGAGATCGCCAGCAGCGAGGAGCTGGGGATCCGGAGCACGGACAAGTACTCGAAAATTACCATCTACTGCAACAGGTACCTGGATCACCGCCAGCTCGCGTTTCCCAATGGGTTCTTCCTCTACGGTCCCGACTCTCCGGTATACCTCGCATGGCCCGAGTACATCCGGGAAAGGTTCAGGAACGAGGTGAAACACGAGACCATGCATGTGCTGCAGTGGCTCCTCGGCCTGTACGGCGAAGCCGGCGCTAAGTGGCCGGAGGTCTGGTTCACGGAAGGTATCGCCGAATACATCAGCGGTGGCGCCTTCGCTCCTGTAACCACTCTCGCACAAGTCGAGCACTGGCGCTTACCGGAAGATCACACCAACCCGATCAGCATCCACCATTGGACCGACTACCCCGTCCCCGACGGCCGAGTCGGCGAATACTATCCCATGTTCGGGCTGGCGGTGCGGTATCTGCTGGAAGAGAGCGGACACGGCAAGACGATCCTCGATGTCAAATCGATGTTCAACGACATGCTGACCACACGTAACTTCGCCACTTCGTTTGAGACGTATATGGGGATGTCTGTGGATTACTACGAAGAGAACTTCTTCTCGCTTATCGAGAGCTTCCTGCAGTAGATCGGTCCGCGGCGCGTCCCGACCCGATGGCTCACGCCGGGGTGTTGAGGGCAGTTATGATCGACAGAAGCGCGATCGCCAGCTCCAGCGCTCTTATTGCCTTGCTGTCCCAATATAGTGAAATCATCTCGCTAACCCCCTCGGTCAGACAACCCTTCACCGCCCGGTAAGGCATGCCTCGTGCCAGAAGCCTCGCTCCCGGAATGGCGCGCCAATAGTGCGTTTCACCGACTGGCGCGCTGCGGCCCGCGGCGCGCCAGTGTTCGGTTGCGGTACTGCTCCGTCCGCAATTGAACACGCTACGGCCGGGCTCGAGTGAGCTCACCGGGCGCGGACGGCCGCCCTTCTCCTATGTCACTGCATACTAGTGACTTACGGAAGCGGCACGGGGCGAAGCGCAGGGCACGCCCCTTGCCTTAAGGAATCTGGCTGCCCCAGCCGCTTGTGGACCTCCGGTGGAGGATTAACGATGGGTCTCTGGCAGGACATCCGTTACGGCGCTCGCGCGCTGCTCCGGGCGCCCGGGTTCACGGTCGTCGTCGTTCTCATACTCGCCGTCGGGATCGGTGCGAACGTGACGATGTTCAGCATCATGGAGATGGTCATGATTCGTCCGCTCCCCTACGCCGAGCCCGAACGGCTGGTGCTGGCGCGGGCGACTTTTGACGGTTTCGTCAACCAGACTGCGTCAGCCCCCGACTACTGGGACTACCGGGACTTCAGCACGTCGTTCGAGCACTTCGCCGCATTCTGGGGGTTCACGCGCAGCCATACGATCACCGGTGGTGATCGACCGGAGCGCGTTTCCGGCATCATAGCGAGCATAGACCTGTTCCCGGCTCTCGGTGTCGACCCGACCCTGGGGAGGCAATTCCTGCCTGCCGAGGCCGCGGCGAATGGGCCGCCGGTCGTGATCATCAGCCATCGTTACTGGATACGCCGCTATGGCGGATCGTCCGATGCAATCGGCAGCACGCTGGTCCTGGATGGTGAACCGTATGAGATCGTCGGCGTCATGCCCGCCGGCTTCAGCTTCCGCTTCAATGATGTCGACGTCTGGCGTCCCATGCGGCCGGACTCCGACTTCATCGGCGCCCGGCGTTTTCACAACTGGACTATGCTGGGCAGGCTCGAACCCGGGGTGTCGATCGAGCAGGCGCAGGCGGAGGTCGACGTCATCTCGGCGCAGCTCGAGGCGGAGTACCCGGACTCAAACCGCGGTAAGGGCCTACTGCTCACCCCGCTGCAAGAGGCGCTGGTCGAGGGCTACCGCCAGAACCTGTTACTGGTCATGGGTGCTGTGGCGCTCGTGCTCCTCATCGCCTGCGGCAACGTCGCGGGGCTGCTGCTCGCCCGCGGCTCGACGCGGCGCAGCGAGTTGTCGGTGCGTTCGGCACTCGGAGCATCGGGAGCTCGCCTCGCTCGCCTGCTCGTTACCGAGAGCCTGGTTATGGCTCTGGCGGGGGGTGTGCTGGGGACGATGCTGGCCGTTTGGCTTCAGGGCGCGTTCCTCCAATTGCTCTCGGTCAGGCCAGGTGTTGGAGTGGCGGGCCTGCCGGTTCTGTTGTTCGCCCTCGCGATTTCCCTGGTCACGGGGCTGCTGTTCGGTGTCATGCCTGCGATTCGTGCAGCGCGGGATGACCTCTGGGCGGATCTCAGGGCGGGCGTCAGGACGACTGACGCCGGTGGTACCCGTTTCCGAAGTGGTCTCGTCGTCGCACAGGTGGCGGTCTCGGTCGTCTTGCTGGTGGGCGCCGGGCTGCTGGTCCGCAGCTTCGAGCGAGTCACCGGTATCGACCCCGGCTTCGAGACCCATAACCTGCTGACTGCGGAGATCCGACTTCCTGGGTCGGACTATGCCGAGGCGGAGCGACGAGTCCAGTTCTATTCGGGTCTGGTGGAAAACGTCCGAGCCATCCCGGGCGTCGAGGACGTCGCCCTCGCCAGCCAGCTGCCGTTCCGCGATCCCGGGAACAACATCTATGTCTGGGCGGCCGATAACCCGCCGCTTGACCCGGCCGATGTACTGTCAGCCTTTACGCGGACGGTCTATCCCGGCTACTTCGAGGCGATGGAAATACCCTTGCTGGCCGGACGCGGCATAGCCGAGACCGACGCCAGCGGTGCACCTCTGGTGATGGTGATCAGCCAGGCGATGGCGGACACCCTGTTCCCCGGCCAGGATCCCATCGGCGGCCAGGTGGTCGTCGACGTCGGCGGGGAAGTCACATTGGAGGTCGTCGGTGTTGTGGGCAACATCAAGATGGGCAGCTTGCTTGGGTCGCGCCTGATGGCCTTCTACGTCTCTTACCGACAGCAACCGATGTTGACGATGCGGGTGGCCGTGCGCACTGCGGTCCGGCCGGAGACCGTAACCGGGGCATTGCGGGAGGCCGTCTGGAGCCTGGACAGGAACATCCCGGTCGCCGATGTGGCTACGATGGACGGCTTGGTTTCGCGTACGCTGGCGACGCGAAGGGTCAGGACCGTCGCGCTGATCGTCTTTTCAGGCGTGGCCGTTCTGTTGGCGACGGTTGGCCTTTACGGTGTGTTGGCTTATTACGTCTCGCGGCGATTCCACGAGATCGGCGTCCGGGTGGCGCTCGGTGCTGCCGGCAGCGACATCGTGGAGCTGGTGCTCAAGCGTGGAGTCGTGCTTGTGGCATCGGGGCTCGTCTTGGGGCTCCTCGGTGCTTGGGGTGTGACGAGGCTCATCGAAGAGCTGCTCTACCAGGTCGAGCCCACCGACCCACTCACCTTTGTGCTGGTGAGCGTCTTCTTCGCCCTTGTAGCGGTCGTCGCCTGCTTGCTGCCTGCCTGGCGCGCGCTGCGCGTCGATCCGCTGATCGCACTGCAGGCGGAATAACGAAGAGGGCGCGGCCACCCCTCGCCCCTCACCGGGCGGGCCGCGCCCTCTTCTACACCGGTACCAGGATCTATTACCAGGAGGATAGGTGAGGGGCGATCACCATGAAGTCGGTCATTGCCAGCTTCGCCTCCAGCTCGCTCCGCAGCTCGGGTGCAATGCTCGGCGAATCGAGTAACCGCTGAGCCCGGATCGTGTACCAGCGGGCATATCCCTCGGCGCCCCCGAGGGTCGCCATTCGCGCCGCGTCTGCGGTCGCCCAGAACTCGGTTAACAGATCGCCGGCAGCAGCAGCTTCGTCGGCTAGCTGCTCCAGAGTCCTCGCCGCAGTTCGGAACTTCCCGGCGTAGAACTGCGCGTTGGCAATGCGCCTGAGCTCCTCTGTGGGCACCCTGGCCTGCGCACGCGCAAGCTCGGCGGCGACAGCGTACGCATCTATGGCTTCACCGATCGCGCCGGCGCTGGCGAGTCGGTCGCCCGCCGTGAGCTGTGAGTGAGCCATCATAGCGACGACGGGCGACCGCTCCAGCATGCCGTCCGCCGTCAGCACGTAGGGTGCAGACGCGCTGAGTACTCCGGTTACTGCCACAAACACTGCACTTGAAGCGAAGATCTTTGTCGACCACATCTCACTAACCCTCATTTCTATATCAATAGCGCGGATCAACTATCGTGAAGATGATCGGCATGTCTATCCACACCGGCACGGACTTGTCCATGTGTAGTGCCGGCTCGAACTCGAATTCCATCATCGCCTCGATCGCCGCACGGTCCAATTCGTCGTAGCCGGAAGTCTCCCTGACCACACACCTCCTCACCACGCCGGTGGCATCGATGAACGCCCACAGCCTCGACGTCCCGCCAATCCCAGCCTGCTCCATGATCTTTGGGTACTTCTGCCTGACGATTCGCTGGGCGCGCCGCGGGTTGAGCAGTCGCGGAGCGACCGTATACGGCGTGAACACCGGGCGGTCGATTAGGCGCTCAACGTCGGCGGGTGGCGGCGGTAGCGACTCCACCGGGTTCTCCTCGAACGTGGTGGGCGCTATCGTCACATCCTCCTCGAGCTCCGTGGCGGCCACCACCGGTACCGCCGGCCGGGGGATCTCCTCGGGCGGCGGCGGAATCTCTATCTCGGGCGGTAGCTCGATCGCTTCGAATTCCGTTACCCCGAACGCGACATCTGCCGCGGTCAGGGTCGGGAAGAATCGAATCACCCCGAAGTGGACTACCGTGGCGACGATGATCCCGCCCCACAGACAGGCGTTACATCGCTCCTTGAATCTGTCGTTGGCAGTTTCGTGGTGTGTGGCGGAGAGGGCACCACGCTTTTTGCCTTGCAATACTGCCATTCCTGGACCTCCTGTCGATCCAGGGCAGCAGTGGTAGGCTTTCCAGTCCCCCCGGTCGGCTTGTCTTACCCTACGTACTTAGACTCCGCGAAGGTTTCAAAGGTTGGCTGCCCCCCCCAACTCCTTGACCTCTCCTTGACAAATAGCGGCTTTCGCCGGTTACCTCTCATCCGCCGCCGGCGTTGCTCCGCCTGAAACCTGTCGCCCCGAATTCCGTAAGGCGTGGAAAAGGCGGTAGTTAGACACCGTGAGTGCCCTCGCGGTGTCCAACTGTCGCTTCGATCGTCCATAGACAGTCCATGGATGATATTGACACTTAATAGACAACAAGGCCCCTGTCACCAAGAGGCGGATGACATGAAGAAGAAGACGGTCCTCAGAATCACCGCAGTTCCCGCGATCCTGGCGCTGGGCCTGTTCGGGATGAACGCCTTGGGCTCGACCGAGCGGCAGAGCAACCGGCGCGAGGCGGAGCCCGAGGCGCGAGCGGTGGAGACAAAGCAGCTGGCGTTCGGCGACCTGACGCTGCAGGTGGAGGGCGACGGCGTGGTCGAGTCGGAGCGCACGTTGAACATCGTCTCCGAGGCGGGCGGCGTGGTGCTGTTTGCCGAGAACGATCTGAAGGACGGGACGTTCGTCGGTGCGGGCGAGGTGGTTTTGCGGATCGACTCGCGTGACGTGGAGAACGACCTGTTCGCGTTGAGGTCGGACTTTCTGAACGCGGTCGCTTCGGTGCTACCGGAGCTACAGATCGACGACGCGCGAATCTACCGGCGGTGGTTCGACTACTTCAACAGCCTGGACATCAACAAGTCGGTGCCCGAGTTGCCGGAGATCACGAATCCGCAGGAAAAGATCAAGATCTCGACGCGGAATATCATCGGGCTGTACTACGCGGTGAGGAACCAGGAGATCCTGCTGTCGAAGTACACGATCCGTGCCCCGTTCGACGGATTCATCAGCTCGAGCGGGATAATCGAGGGCAGCTTTGTGTCGATGGGCCAGCAACTGTTCACGCTGACCGACCCCAAGAACCTGGTTGTGACCGTTCCGCTCCTGGTTGAGGAGAGCCAGGTGATCGATTTCTCGACAGCTCCTCGGGTGACGGTCTACGCGGACGAGGGTAGTGACGACACGAGGATCGGCCGCATCAATCGCAAACAGGCGTCTGTCGACCGCAACTCGCAGACGCTCAACGTCTACGTCAGCTTCGCCAACAACGACCTCAACCCGAACTTCCTGCCGGGCAGCTATGTGCATGTGAGCATCGACGGTCAGACGCTGCGTGATGTGGCGCCGCTGCCGCGGCACCTGCTGGATCCCGAGGATTACGTGTACACCTTTGAGGACGGCTCGCTCGGTCGCCAGCAGTTCGAGGTCGCGGGCTACCAGGGCGATAACGCCATCGTCACGAACACCGTCTCGGACGAGACCGTCATCGTGACGACCATTTTGCAGAAACCGCTCCTCGGGATGAGCATCCGCTCCATGAATATGCCGGAGCTCAATCCGGCGGACGTCGGAGAGCTGGCGGGTGAGGAGGAGAGCGACCCGGGGCTGGCCGAACAGGGGGCGAGTGCTGAGCAGGTAGCGGCGGGCGGAGGCCGGTAAACGGTAGTCGGTAGCCGGTGGCCGACAACCACGGACTAAACCACGTAACACTGGTGGCGGCACGATGAGGAATGTGATCCACTATTTCATAAAGCACTCGGTCGTGACCAACTGGATTATGCTCGCGGTCATGCTGGCGGGTGTGTTCGCGCTCTTCAACCTCGAGCGTCGGCTGAACCCGAAGATCGAGATCGAGGAGGTGAACATCACCGTCCCCTATCCGGGTGCGTCGGCTGTGGAGGTCGAGGAAGGGATCACTATCAAGATCGAGGAAGCTCTTCGGGGCATCGAGGGGATTCAGAAGGTCTACTCGTGGTCCTCTGACGGCTCCGCCTCGCTCAACGTGGAGATCACCCCCGGGTACGACATGAACAAGGCGCTCCAGAACATCCGGAACGCCGTCAGTTCGATCAACTCGTACCCGACGGGAGCTGAAAACCCCGTGGTGTTCCAGCAGCCGATGTGGAACCGCGCGGTGATGCTCAGCATCTACGGCCCGGAGGACCTGGTCACGCTCAAGCGGATCGTGGAGGAGTTCCGCGACGATCTGCTGGCGACTCGCCAGATTTCGGAGATCCGCTGGTGGGGCCTGCCGCCGCGTGAGATCAGCATCGAGGTGTCACCGGAGAACCTCAGACGCTATAAGCTCACTATTGGCGACCTGTCGCAAGCGATTCGCAACTCGAACCTCAACATCTCCTCGGGCTCGGTGCTGACCGACGAGGAGGAGATCCTCATTCGCTCGTACAACCGGAAGTACGAGGCCTCTGAGTTCGAGGGCATCGAGGTCGTCTCATCGATCGATGGGACGCGTATCCGCCTCGCCGACATAGCGACGGTTCGCGAGCAGTGGCCGGACAATGTGTTTTACGCCGAATACAACGGGCGGCCGTCGATCGGCTTCAACGTGATGTACAACAACAACGAGGACGTGATCGAGATCACGGAAATCGTTGACCGGATGGCTGCTGAATACGAGGCGAAGTACGCGGGACTAGTCCATTTCAACACCTTCATCAAAGACACGGACGAGCTCGAGCAGCGCCTCTCCCTGATGACATTGAACGGTCTGATAGGGCTCGGCTTGGTGCTGGTCCTGCTGGGTATCTTCCTCAACGTGCGTCTCTCGTTCTGGGTGGCGCTCGGCATACCGTTCTCGTTGCTGGGGATGTTCTTCGTCCTCTGGTTGCTGGATATCACGATCAATGAGATGAGCCTGTTCGGCATCATCATGGTGATCGGCATCTTGGTGGACGACGGTATCATCATCGGCGAGAGCATTTACTCGCAGTTCGAGAATTACGGCAAGAAACCGGTGCAGGCGGCGATCGATGGCACGCTCGACGTGATCAAACCTGTGTCGATCTCGGTAATCACGACGATGGTCGCGTTTGTGCCGTACTTCTACTTCTACGGGATGCTGGGGAAATTCGTGTGGCAGATCGCCGCCGTGATGATCATCGCGCTGGCGTTCTCACTGATCGAGGCGTTCATCATTCTGCCGGCACACCTGTCGCACTCGCGGGCGCTGGAGAAGCGGCCCAGTGCGCACCGGTTTCTGTCTGGAGTGCGCAATCGGGTCAACGGCTTCCTACAGGGATTCGTGGAGAACGTCTATGGCCCGTTCCTGCAAATCTGCCTGAACAACCGTTGGGCTGTCACCGCCGCGATAGTCGCCGTACTTATGCTGATCGCAGGGATGTTCCAGGGACAGCACGTGCGGGCCCAGTTCTTCCCACAAATCGAGCCGCCCTACGCCCGCATTCAGGTGGAGGTGCCGGCGGGCACGTCGGCCGATGTTGCCGACGACATCCGGACCCAACTGATCGGCAGATCGCTGGCTTTCGCCGAGGAGTGGGATCACCCCGGGAAGGGAGAACAGAGCCCGATTCAGAACTACACGTCGTGGATGAGTGGCGGGACGATCAACGTTTTCTTCGTGTTACCGTCGGCGGCCGTGCGCGACTACAATGTTGGCGAGTTCTCGGACGGGCTAGCGGAGTACATCGGCACGATGCCCGAGGCTGAGAACGTCATCGTCGGCGGCTTCTCGTTCGGCGGCACGCCGATCTCAGTCCGCTTCCAGAGTAGCGACTACCAGCAGCTGATCATCGCCAAAGAACTGCTGAAGGACGAGCTACGCGGGATCGCCGGCGTCAAGGACATTCGCGACGACACGCCGCTGGGCAGCAACGAGTTTGTTGTAACCTTGTTACCGAAGGGCCAGGCGCTGGGCTTCACCGTGCGCGATCTCACGTCGCAGCTGCGCCAGGGCTTCTACGGCGATGAGGTGATGAGGTTGCAGAAGGGCCGCGACGAGGTGAAGGTCTGGGTTCGCTTCCCTAAAGAGGACCGGGTCTCCATCGCTCAGATCGAGAATCTGAGAGTGCGGACGCCGGCCGGCGACTACGTGCCCTTTAGGGAGGTTGCCGAGTATAGGATCGAGCGCGGCATCAGGCGGATCCGTCACGACGATGGAATGCGCGCCGCTACGGTCTATGCCGATCTCGACTACTCTCAGAACGACTTGAATGTCGTGCTGGCCGAGGTCAATCGTGAGGTCGTGCCGCGTGTCCTGTCGCAGGTCGATGGCGTTGGCCGCGCCGTCGGCAGTGGACAGCAGGAAGAAGTCCAGAAGATGGTCGGGTCGATGACCTACACCATGACTCTGGCGCTCGTAGCGATGTTCACAATCCTGCTCTTCCTGCTCAAGTCGTATATTCAGACCCTGCTGATCATGGGCCTGATCCCGCTCGGGGTCATCGGAGCGGTGATTGGACACTCCATTATCGGGATCCCGATATCGATCCTATCGTTCCTCGGGATCGTCGCACTGGCCGGGATCATCGTCAACGACTCGGTGGTGCTGGTAGATCGCTACAACAAGCGCATCGCCGAGGGCATCGATGTGGGAGAAGCGCTGTTCCAGGCGGCCAAATCGAGGTTCCGGCCCATCGTCCTGACCACGATCACCACGGCGGGTGGCCTGGCGCCGATCATCCTGATGCGCAGCGAGCAGGGGCAGTTCTTGGCGCCGATGGCCGTTTCGGTGGCATTCGGCCTCATCTTCGGCACGCTGTTGACCCTGTTGCTCCTGCCGTCGGCGCTGTACGTGGTCAGCGACCTGCGGGTGCTGTTCCGGCGTAAGAAGTCGAGGTTGGAGGCGGAGCCGGCGTATTCCGGTGACTGATCGGTGGCCGGTAGCCGGTGTGCCGGTCTCACCGAATCTGGTCCAGCGCCCGCTCTCCGCCCCAGCGGGATACGATCTGGTCGTCGAAATCGTCAGCGGTACGTGCGACGTGGATGACCGAGGATTCGAGCTCTTTCTGATCGCAGGTCGAGCCGACGATAGAGTGCTCGAAGATAATGTCGCCCTCGTCGTCAACACCGAACGCACCGAAGCGCATGCCCGCGTTCTCCTCTAGCAGGAAGCGCATCAGTTCGGCGGTGAGCTCCGCGCCGGTCACGACGTAGGCGCGGGTCGTGATGATCGTGTCGTCATCGCCCCAGGGGAATATCCCCACCTGTGCGAAGGCCGAGCCGTGCATCACCCCGAGGATCGGCTTGTCAGGCTTACGCAGCACCGAGCCGCCGAAGAGGTCGGTGACCCACGGCGCCACCTTCTCGTAGCACGCTTTCTGCGCCTGCGTCTCGAATTCCATGCCGGTAGTCCCTCCCGCTGCGACCCGCCTCCGGGGGCGGAACGGCGGGCCAGCGTCGCCGCAAACATGGGATCGTGAGTGTTTACAATGGTGTCTGGGGCCTCAGCGGGCAATACGGCGCCGTAGACGCAACGATCGGAGCTGTAGATGCATCTGGGATGATGGGGGAGTGCATCGGCGCGCGGATCCGGCGCCTGGGTGGCTTTCTTGATGGGCTCGGCGCGGCCGAGCATATTACCTGCATAACCGTAGCCGTTGAGGAAGATTGTGAACGAGACCCCTTCGCGATTCTCTGCATTCATCGCCGAGTTGAGACGCCGGCACGTGGGACGCGTAGCCATCGCCTACGCGGCTGTAGCCTTCATCGTGCTTCAGACCGGCGAGATCGTCCTGCCAGCCTTCCGAGCCCCGGATTGGGGGCTGCGGCTCATGGTGGTGCTGTTGCTGCTAGGCTTTCCCGTGGCGATCGCCCTCGCCTGGGTCTACGAGATCACGCCGAAAGGGATCAGACGGACGCCCGACCTCGAGTCTGCGCTTGGGGGCCGTGGCAGGCCCGGCAGATACCTGCCGCGTGTCGCCTTCTTGGGGCTCACCTTCGTCACGGTCGCAGTCATCGGCTGGTGGGTGGTCCGCTGGACGGTGACTGAAGAGGTGCCGGTAGGAGCGACTCCGACGGCTGCCGTGCCCGTCTCTGCCGCCGCGGCCACTCCCATCAGCTCACTTGCCGTTCTTCCGTTGCAGGATTTTTCCGAGGAGCAGGGGCAAGAGTACTTCGCCGCCGGTATGCACGAGGCGCTGGTCTACGAGCTCAGCCAGATCGAGGCGCTTCGTGTCGTCTCGCGAACCACGGTGGCGCGCTACGCCGGTACCGCCATGTCGATGCCGGATATAGCCGAGGAACTGAGTGTCCAGGGCATCGTCGAGGGGTCGGTGCTCCGCGCCGGTGATCGGGTGAGGATCACGGTCCAGCTCATCCATGGTGCCACAGACACCCACCTCTGGTCCGGCAGCTACGAGCGCGAGCTGCAGGATGTCATCGCTCTGCAGAGCGAGGTGGCGCAGGCCATCGCCCGCGAGATAAGAGCCGAGCTCACGCCGGAAGAGGAAACGCGCCTCGCATCGCTGACGACGGTGAATCCCGAAGCGCACGAGGCGTATTTGAGAGGGCGATACGAACAGTCGAAGGGGACGCCCGAAGGTTTCGAGTCGGCGATCGGCTTTTACGAGGAAGCGGTGCAGATCGATTCGACGTACGCGCCGGCGTACACCGGGCTGGCGGGCTCGCAGCTGTTGCTCGAGATGAGCGACACGACGGTGGTCGTTGAAGGGTTGCAGGAGGCCATCGAGGCGGCACAGAGGGCGATCGTCCTCGACTCGTCCTCGTCCGAGGCGCTGGCGGTGCTGGCGGGCGTTAACTTGCACCTCGGCCCGGCGACCGACTCGCTGGGAAATCTGCAGGTTGTGGTGAGCCTCGATTCGATGGACGCCCCGAGTGCCGAGTGGCTCGCCAGGCACACCGAGTTCGGCCGCCAGATGGAGATGGTTTCGGTTACGCGGCGACCGGAGAGAACGGACCCGGTCGCTGCGGACCGCTACGTCATGACCGCCAGGCGGTTGACCGCTGCCGGCGAATACGATACCGCCGTAGAGATTCTGCGGCGCGTTGTCGAGCGTTACCCGTCCGAGACAGGGGCGTGGGACGCGCTGGAGAGCGTATACGCTTCTCAAGGCGACTACGAGGGGGCGGCAGCGTTGCGGCGCGAGCGAATCGCGCAGGCCCATGCTGAAGCCGTGGAGGCAGAAGATCTAGCAGAGCTGGAGCGCCAGGTCGCGGAGCTGGAGCGCGCCGTTCGCGAGCAGGGTGAAAAGGGGTACTGGGAATGGCAGGCCCTGCACTTCGCGCGTCTGGAAGAGCAAGGCGAGCCGTTCTCGCACGTGGACTATGCGACCGCGCTCGTCGCGCTCGGGGACTATGACGCTGCGTTCGAGCGACTGACGCTGGCCTATGAGGCCCGCGACCCGCGTCTCTTCTCACTTCGAAGTGAACCGGTGTGGGACCCCGTGCGTGCCGACCGGCGGTTCAGGGACCTGCAGCGGAGGATCCGCGAGAGCCGCTGGCCGGAGGCGCCGCCGCCGCCACCGAAGCGCTAGTAGGGGAAGCGGAAACCGGGAGGACCATCATGCGACTGAGCAGCACTCTCGTGCGCAGCTGCATCGCGTTGCTCGCGCCCCTTGTGGTGTGTGGTTGCGTTGCTGCCGCCGCTGGCGCTGGTGCCGGCGCCGGGATCTACTACACGAGTCGCGGTGTCGAATCGATCGTTCCCGCTTCCGTCGATGCCACGTTTTCGGCCGCCGAGAGCACATTCGAGCACTTCGAGATCGAACAGACTTCGATGAAGGTCGAGGATGGCGGTGCTAAGCGGGAGCTTAAGGGCGAATCGGAGTCACGCGGAATCGACGTAACGGTGAAATTCGAGCAGCAGGACGAGGGCACCCGTATCGAGGTCACCGCCCGCAAGAACCTGGTCGAGTGGGACAAGGACTTCGCGCGCGAGGTCGTCGCGAAGATCGTCCAGTTCGCCGGTTAGCCGGACGGTTGACCTTTGGGCGATAGCAACACGAAGTGGAGCCGCTGGAAGACCGTCCTGCTCATCGAGTGGATCTGTCTGCTTATCGCCCTTGCCATGCCCATCACGCCGAGCAAGACGGGCGGCGATGCCGGTTTGGCCGACTTGTTCTTCGACGACCCCTCCTATCTGCAAGAGGTCCTGGTCTACTTCGTATTCGGCAACCTGGTCTTCGGGATCCTGGCCCTGATAGTGTTGGTGGTGAGTTGGAAAGAGAAACGCACTGGGACCGACGGTGAACCGCCGACAGAGGTGTAGCCACCGGCCACCGCTCGCCGGTGTTGATCATCTTGGCAGTAGGAGCTACCGTCTAGGGCGATAGCAACGCTGCCCTCTCCCCATCCTCAATTCCAGACAGTGGTACCTCAATGAGTCGCTCGAGCACAGGCCCCGGTACGAGAATCCTAGTCGACTTCGTCTTTCTCGGGGCCGTCTTCGTCGGCGGTCTGTTCGTCATCTACAAGGGCGTATCGATGGTCTTCGGTGGCGTCGACGCTCCGGAATTGGCCGTCGGTATGAGCGCACCGCTCGCCGGCTTCGCCCAGGAGCCCCCGCAGGGGCTGACGATCCGGTTGAGCGAAGGTGCGCCGCGGGAGGCTCCGGCACCACCGATCCCGGCCACCGAGCCGCTCTCCGAGGACGAGGTCCGGCAGGTGCTGGCCCGGGTACCGCCGTTGCCGGAAGATCCGGTGGCGGAACGCGAATTCGCGTTGTCGCCGGACCTGGTGCCGCCGCCGCGGAGAGGGGTGACGGTACAGGCCGAGTTCCCGCCGGCGGAGGAGGGGGAGCGGCGCGAGGAAGTCGTGTCCGGCCCACTTGAGGTGGTCCGTCACGCGCCGGAGGGTGAGATCGAGCGGGCGCGTGAGCTCTCGATCACGTTCTCGCAGCCGATGGTGCCGGTGACGTCGCACGAGGAGCTGGCGGCGCGTGATGTGCCCGCCCGACTCAGGCCAGAGGTCGAAGGTCGCTGGCGCTGGGTGGGCACGCGGACGCTCCTCTTCGAGGTGGACGCCGGTTTCCCGATGGCCACCGAGTATCAGGTACTGGTGCCTGCGGGCGTTACCTCGGCCGTCGGGTCGCGGTTGGCCGAGCCGCTCGCCTGGACGTTCAATACACCGCCGCCCAGCGTCACCGAATCGCTACCGCGGGGAGACGCGATCAGTGACTCGCCGTTGATGTTTGTCGCTTTCGATCAGCGGATCGATGGAGGTGCGGTGCTCGACCATATCACGGTTCGGGCCGCCGGGCGGACCTTCAAGGTGCGCCGGGCGGATCGGGACGAGATCGCAGAGGACGAGAGGGTCGAGGGGGCGACGGAGGCCGCGCCGGAAGGTCGCTGGGTTGCCTTCCGCGCGGTCAGAAGTTTGCCCCGCGACTCACAGGTCGAGGTCGTGATCGAGCCCGGCACTCCGTCGGCGGAAGGGCCCCTCAGAACCGACACGGCACAGACGTTCGGCTTCCGTACCTTCGGCCCGTTGCGCGTCGAGCGGTCGTGGTGCGGCTGGGATCAAGGGTGCCCTCCTGGCTCCGCTTGGCGGATCGAATTCAGCAATCCCATTGATCGCGAAGCCTTTGATGAGTCGCTGATTCGAGTCGAGCCCGAGCTGCCGCTGATGCGTTACCGTCTGTCGAACGACCGGCTTGCGATTTACGGACGCATGGAACCGCGGCGCGATTACAGGGTCACGTTGAGTGCCGATGTGCGTGATGTATTCGGCCAGAGTCTGGGCCAGGAGACGAGTATCAGGTTCGAGGTCGGCCCGGCCCCAGCAACGCTCACGGCGCGAGCCGAAAGGTTCGTCGTTCTCGATCCGCTGGCACCCCCCGAGCTCTCAGTGAGGAGTGTCAACGTCCGGGCCCTGCGGATCCGCATTTACCGCGTTCAGCCGCAGGACTGGCCGGCGTTCGAGGAAGCTTACCGCCGGAACCGGTACTCGGAGGAAGCATGGGATCCGCCAGGTCTACTGGCGCTGGAACGTACGATTCCGGTCGACTCGGAGCCCGACGCGCCGGCCGAAACCGTCATAGAACTCGCGCCCACTCTCAGCAACGGGCTGGGGCATGTGGTGGTAGCGGTGGACCCGACGGACTGGCCGGAGGATTCCGGACGGCGCCAGTCGGTCTACACCTGGCTCCAGGCTACACGAATCAGCGTCAGCGCCCTCGCCGACCCGCGGGAGGTCACGGGGTGGGTGACCGCGCTCGAAGGCGCGGCGCCGCTCGCTGGGGCGACGCTTGAGCTGTTACCGACAGGCGCGAGAGCGACGACCGACTCGGTAGGCTTGGCAACGCTATCGCTGCCGACCGCTCGCCGAAGGACGAACATCCTGCACTGATCGCGCGCCTCGATGACGACGTCGCATTGCTCCCGATCCGCTTTTGGAGTGGAGTTCGCCGCGATGTGTTGGGTTGGTATGTGTTCACCGACCGGCCGCTGTATCGCCCGGGTGAAGAAGTACACATCAAGGGATGGCTGAGGCGCATTGGAGCCGGGGAAACAGGGGATGTCGAGCTTCCAGACGGTAGGGTCTCCCAGATCACGTACACCGTGGTCGGTTCCCAGGGCAATGAACTAGCCAGAGGTCGGGCGGGGGTGAATGATCTCGCCGGCTTCGATACATCGTTCCGATTGCCTGAAGAGATGAACCTGGGACCGGTGTCGATTCGCCTGGAGACGGTAGGTGCAGCGAGCGATCTCGATAGCCGCCGCCACGTGCACTACTTCCAGGTCGAGGAGTTTCGCCGGCCTGAGTTCGAGGTGTCGGTCTCGCACGACCCCGGACCTCACATAGTAGGCGGCGCCGCGCTGTTCACGGTGGCTGCCAGCTACTTCGCAGGTGGCGGACTGCCTGACAGTGAGTTGAACTGGCGGGTAGAGTCACGACCGGTCCGTTTCTATCCACCCAACCAGGACGATTTCACCTTCGGCGGACAGGTGGGGTACGGCGCTGGGGTAGCAGAGGAGTACGAAGCACGCACCGATCTGGACGGTGAGCATCACCTGCGCGTCGCCCTGTTGGAGGCCGACCCTCAGGTCCCCATGAGCCTCCGTGCCACCGCCACCGTTCTCGATGTGAACCGGCAGGCGTGGACGGAGTCGGCGGATCTCATCGTTCATCCAGCGGCCTTATCCGTTGGGCTGCGCAGTCCGCGCCGCTTTGTTCGGGCCGGAGAACCGCTCGTGGTTGAGGCGATCGTCGTCGATCTCGACGGCGATGCGGTTGTGGGTCGGGCCGTCGAGGTAGAGACGACCCACTGGACCTGGAAGCTCGTTGACGGTGAGTGGCGTAGCGAAGAGAGCGAGCCACAGCGCTGCCGGTTCGAGTCGATGGCGGAACCTGTCCGCTGCGAGTTTGAGACGCCGGCCGGTGGCGTGTACCGCGTGAGGGCCATGGTAGAGGACGACGAGGGACGTACGAGCCTCTCGGAACTACGGCCTTGGGTGGGCGGCGGTTTCCACTTCCGCGGACGCGTCGGTGAAGAGGGCGTAGAGCTCATCGCCGATCGTGACGAGTACCAGCCCGACGACACGGCTGAGATCCTAGTGCAGGCGCCGTTCTTCCCGGCGGAAGGCGTAATGACGTTGCGTCGCGCGGGTATCGTTAGCGCTGAGCGCTTCCGCATGGATGGTCCTTCTTACGTCCTCCGCGTCGCTATCATAGAGAACTACACCCCCAACCTCTACGTGCACGTAGATCTCGTCGCCGCCACTGACGGTGATGCCGGAGTGGTCGATCCCGACCAGCACGTCGAGGGCGACGTCAATCTGTCGATTCCACCGCGCGCGCGTACGCTGGCGCTGACTGCCCTGCCACGGGCGAAGGAGCTGCAACCGGGCGAGGAGACGGTCGTCGAAATCGAGCTCTTCGATGTGAACGCTCGGCCTGTGCGGGACGGTGACGTCGTGGTCGCCGTAGTAGACGAGGCGGTGCTCGCCCTCCTGCCCGAGGAGGTTAGGAATCCGGTCGAGACTTTCCATCCCCAGCGGTCGGCAGATGCGGCGGGTTTACACCTGCGCTCGAGCTTACTGCTCGGCCCACGACCGGACCCCAAAGCAGGTCGCGGTGATCGCGGCATCGTCGAGGGAACCGTGACCGAGACGGAAGACGGCGAGCCGCTCGGCGGTGTGAGGGTCTATCTGGAGGGGACATCGTATGCTACGCTCACGCGGGCCGACGGGACATACTCGATCGAGAACGTGACACCGGGCCGCTACACCGCCGTGGCCGAGCTTGTCGGTTATCAGACCGGTTACGACCGAATCGCTGTCTTGGCTGATCAGTCGAGTTCGACAAACTTCGGCCTC
The DNA here is from genome assembly GCA_039586755.1 of Gemmatimonadota bacterium. Taxonomy (GTDB): domain Bacteria; phylum Gemmatimonadota; class Gemmatimonadetes; order Palauibacterales; family KS3-K002. Next base: position 34,041 of record JBDHJU010000063.1, read on the forward strand.
ATGCCTCATGCGGGCGGATACATGTTTCGTGAGGTTCTGGCAGAGGGGGTGGCAATGCCGGCGGTGGCGGCTGCGGTCCCCCCGGCGGAGGCGCTCGGCGAGGCACCCGGCATCCGACTGCGTACAGACTTCGCCGCACTCGCAGTCTTCGTGGGCTCGGCGCGGACCGATGCGAACGGCCGGGTCGAGATACCGGTGCGGGTCCCCGACAACCTGACGCGATATCGGGTGATCGCACTCGCTGCGGCCGGCGCCAAGCAGTTCGGTAAAGGCGAGTCGACGATCACCGTCGGGCTTCCGCTCATGGCGCGACCGTCGGCGCCGCGGTTCCTCAACTTCGGTGACCGTATCGAGTTTCCGGTCGTCGTGCAGAACCGGACCGACGAAGCTCTGGCGGTCGACGTCGCTGTGCGCGCCACGAACCTGGAGTGGATCGAGGGGCAGGGGAGACGCGTGGAAGTGCCGGCCCAGGGGCGGGTCGAGGTGCGTTTCCCCGCGACGACGTACAAAGCGGGTACGGCGCGCGTCCAGGTGGCCGCAGCCGCGGGTGAAGAAGCGGACGCGGCGATGATCCAGCTGCCCGTGTGGACGCCGGCGACGACGGAGGCGTTCGCGACCTACGGCGAACTGGACAGTCGAGCTGCCGCCATACCGGTTGCTGCGCCGGGGGATGTGTTCGAGCAATATGGCGGCCTCGAGGTCACCACGTCGTCGACGGCGCTTCAGGCCTTGACCGATGCGCTGCTCTATCTGCACAGCTACCCGTTCGAGTGTGCCGAGCAAATCTCTTCGCGCATCCTGGCCGTGGCGGCGTTGCGCGATGTGCTGGCTGCTTTTGAGGCGGAGGGTCTTCCAAGTCCCGAGGCGCTGGTCGCCACCGTAGAGCGCGACATCAAGAAGCTCGCCGAGTTGCAGAATAACGATGGTGGGTTTTCGTTCTGGGGCGGCCGTGACGAATCGTGGCCGTACGTGAGCATTCACGCCGCACACGCCATCGAACGCGCGCGACAGAAAGGCTTCCAGGTGCCGGCCGACCTGCGCCAGAACGTCACCCGCTATCTGCGAGATATCGAGCGCCGCATACCGAGCTGGTACAGCGAGAGGGTGCGCCATACGCTCATCGCTTACGCCCTCTATGTCCGCCAGTTGATGGGTGACTCCGACCCTGCTGCTGCTGAGCGCCTGATCGCGGAGGCCGGGCTCGAAAACTTGCCGCTCGAGGCGACGGGCTGGCTGCTGGCGGTGCTGTCGGGCGACCGGGAGTACTCTCGTGAGGTTTCCTCGATCCGCCGTCACCTCGACAACCGGGCCAGCGAGACGGCCGCCACCGCGCAGTTCACCAGCGGGTACGGCGACGGAGACTACCTGGTCCTCCACTCGAGCCGCAGGACGGACGCCGTGATCTTGGAGGCGTTGATCATCGATCAGCCGCGGAACGACCTCATCCCGAAACTGGTCCGCGGACTACTCGGCCACCGCCGACGCGGTCGCTGGCTCAACACGCAGGAGAACGTTTTCGTGCTCCTGGCATTGGACCGCTACTTCAACACGTTCGAGAGGGTGACGCCCGACTTCGCCGCCCGCATCTGGCTCGGCGAAGACTACGCCGGCGGCTACGAGTTCCGAGGTCGGACGACGGAGCGCTACCAGATAGATGTGCCGATGGAGTGGCTGGCGGAGCGGACCGGGACCCAGAACCTGATCGTCGGCAGGCAAGGGAGGGGGCGGCTTTACTATCGCGTCGGCCTGCGCTACGCACCGTCGGATCTCATGCTCGATCCCGCGGAGCACGGCTTCAGCATCGAGCGTGTGTACGAGCCGGTAGATGATCCGGAGGACGTTCGACGCGAGGAGGATGGCACCTGGGTGATCCGGGCCGGCGCCCGGGTGAAGATACGACTGACGATGGCTGCGCCGGCACGCCGCTACCACGTTGCGCTGGTCGACCCGCTGCCGGCGGGGCTCGAGGCGCTGAACCCGGAGCTAGCGGGCGCCGATACTTACGAGCCTCGACGCGGGCGCGCCGAGCCGCTCGCACCCGGCCTTGAGCCTCCCCGCAACTACTACTGGTATCGCTGGTACGAGCACGAGAACCTGCGGGACGAGCGTGTCGAGGTCTTCACCAGCCTGCTGTACGGAGGCGTGCGGACCTATTCGTACCTGGCCCGCGCCACGACGCCGGGGACCTTCGTCGTGCCGCCGCCCAAAGCGGAAGAGATGTACCACCCCGAGACGTTCGGACGCGGGGCGAGCGACCGAGTCGTCGTACGATAGCCGGCCTACGCGGGTCCGCTTCCGCTGCCGCCGCGGCCCTTGAGTCGCGCTCCCACGAGCACGCCTACCGCGCCGATGAATGGATTGAGCAGCAGTATCCAGGCTGGCTGCTCGGCGTTGGTGTTCGCTTCCCTCATCGAGACTTCATCCGGCCGCTCGGCGGGAGTCCGGTCTCCGCCGAGCCCCGGGATCGCCAGGCCGATTCCGAGGACGAGCACGATCGCGGCCAAGACCTTGGGCGGTGTCGCATTTTTCGCTACGGCCGCGCACACTAGACCACCGAGGATGGCTGCGATCAAACCCACGACGATGCTCATCCCAATCCAGGCCGCCGAGACCTCGTAGGTACCCGGTTCGAACGACCCGTCGGCACCGAGGGCCATCCAGGCGAGCGTGAAGGACATCATGACCACCACGGCCATCACGACATAGCCGAGGACCAGGGAACCGATCGCTCTTCCCATCTTCTGCTCCGTTTGCAGGTTTGAGCTGGAAGGGTGCCAAACTCGGCTTCACACCTAGCCGGCGCAATCCCGGGGACGGCGTCCGAGCTTGGGAGACCTGCCGTGAAACTCTCGTCGTGGCCTGCGCGTCAGGTGTATCTTGAGAGGCCGGCAGTGAACAGCGGACCTCGATGGTTTCAGTAGTGGACGGATGGAGAGGTTGGAATGGCTGACAGCTTTGTCGAAATGCTCATCGCACTCCTCATATTCGGGATCCCCGGAGCGGCGTTGGCCGTCCGCTTCGTGCTGCGGCCGATGCTGAGAGAGATCGCCGACGCCATACGCTCAGGCCGGGGAGACCTGAGCCCCGACCTCGAGCGCCGCCTGCTGGAACTCGAGGAAGGCCAGCGGCTCACGAACGAGCAGCTCGAGCGCCTGATCGAAGCCGAGCGCTTCCGTCAGCAGCTGGAGTCCGGGGAGGAGACCCGCTAGATCTCTGCCACCTGGGCCGGCCGCTTGCGCCCGAGCGCTCCGCGAGGGCCTAAGATCCGTGCGCGATCGTACACGGTGTGGCGGCGGAGCGCATGGAGGCGGCGGGCTACGGGCCGGACGAACCTGTCGACACGAACGCTACCGACGAGGGAAGGGCGAAAAACCGCCGGGTCGAGTCGCGCAGGATAGACTAAGCGGGCCGGAATATATGATGCGATCGCGGGTGAGCTCCCCGGACCACAGGGGCCCACCCGCGATCGTCTTTGTGGTTGGCCCGGCGTTGCGGGCTGGCAGCATCCGCATGGCTGGCGGGTACACGAAACCTTCCGGCCGGCTATATTGATCTTTGGAAACTGCCGACAAAAGAAGGAAGGGAATGACAGACAAGGCCGAGGCGAGCACCGGCAAGGTGACGGTGACCTGCCAGTTCTGCCTGACCCTCAATCGCGTAGAGCTGAGCCGGGCCGATCAGCGGCCCAAGTGCGGTGAGTGCGGCAAACCGATCCTCCTCGACCGACCTGTCAAGGTAACGGAGGACGATTTCCAGAAAGTGATCGGGGGCGCCGACGTGCCGGTGATGGTGGACTTCCACGCCGATTGGTGTGGCCCCTGCAAGGTGATGGCGCCGGTACTCGACGAGTTTGCCCACGCTCACCGGGGTGAGGTTCTGGTCGCTAAGCTGGACACGGATCGCAGCCCGAAAACCGCGGAGCAATTCGGCATCCGCGGCATTCCCACGCTCATAGTATTCAAGGACGGACAGGAAACAGCGCGGCGCACGGGCGTGGTCGCCCGTGAAGAACTCGAGAAACTGCTGGCAGGCGACTAGCGCCGAGAGCTGGGGAGTTCCGGCGGACGTTCACCGGTTTGGAGCGCCTGGCTCGCCACTATCGCCTCGACCGTCTCGGTGAGCCTGTCCAGCAGGTCACGCAGAACTCGCTGCCGTCTCCGCACAGCCGATCGGTAGAATGCCCTTGCGATCAGGAACGACCCGGTGATGACGCCGACCGGCCAAGCGACAGCGAAGAGCGCCGACTGCAGAGCACCGATACCTACGCCTACCCCCACTCCGAGACCGACGCCGCCGCCCACACCCCCCACGATGCCGCCGAACAATTGAGCAGCGAGTTGGCTGGAACGCTCCTCGATCCGGATGCGTGTGCGCCCGTCACGCGAGCTCGCGGTGACTTGAAGTGTCCGGTCGCTGGTGGGACTCGTCGACTGCCAGGTGAGGGTGTGTCCCAGGAGGCTCGGTTGGCCGTAGCCTTCCGCCGCATCCTGGATGTCGGGTAGGAGCGACTCGAACCGGTCCTCCGGGAGCTCGCCGGGGAGACTACGCTCGAACTTCAGGGTCAGCGGCGCTCCGATCAGGCGGGCAACGCCTTCGCCGCCTAAGGGCGCAGCCCGCGTATCGACCTCCTTGGCGGCGCGCTGTAGGTGGCGCGGGTCGATCCCCGCCTCGGCGGCGATCTCCTCTAACTCGGCGAGCGTCAGGCCGCCGCCCTCTCCACTTCCCGCCGGTTCCTGCCGCTGGAGCTCGGCGGCACGTTTGAGGATGAGCCCTACTTCCTCGTCGCCGTAGCGTCGACGCCGCTCTGCCGGTCGTTCCATGGAGGGCAATTTACCCCCCGGGCGCTGGCAGGTCGAGTCGGTGGGTCAGCCGTTTGGAGAGGGCGGCGCCGGGGTCATCACCTCGGCCACGACCCGCCAGGCGTCCCCCGCAATCGGTACGCGGCGCCAGGCCCGCACGTAAACGCCCATCTCGGGCCCCGTGTCGCCTGCCGTCGGCCTGAGCTCGTACTCGCCGTACGTGTAGCCAAGCTCGCCCGAGGTCGAGACATCCCCGCCCAGAACCTCCCAGCTCAGCGACCCCTGCTGTTGCGACAGCAGCTCGCGCAGCGCATCGATTCCGTCCAGCGGCTGGCGTCCTTCTCGCAGAACGCGGACATCGGAAGACACGTAGCCGGCCAGGGCCGGCGAGATGCCTTGTGTGGCAGCGGCCCTGGAGTACGCGCGGTCCACCTGCAAAAGGGTCTCGCGGGCCGCGGCGACATCGACTGCCTCGTCCGATCGGTTCCACGCAGCGGGAGCTGCTGAGCGCAGGGGTCCCACCGAGGCGGGCGGAGGGTTAGAGATCCCGTGGTCGATGACCGCCTTCCAGCTGCCGTCGGGCTGCCTCTTCCAGAAGGTGAAATAGTTGCCTTGGGCTTCTGCCTCGGCGCTGGGATCACTGCGGTATTCCCAAGGCCCCGTCGTGTAGCCGAGGTCGCCGGCCGCGGACACGTCGGCGACGACCGGCTCCCAGGAGAGCAGGCCGGGTGCGTCCGGTGCTTCGCGCAGCCACTCCTGTGCATTCACTGCTCGCGGGCGAAAGAGAACCGCATCGTCGGCCAGGTAGGCGCGGAAGGCGTTCAGCGTTCCCAGCTCGGCCGCCGCTCGAGCGAAGGCCCGTTCCGAATCGACCAGTGAGCTCAACGCAGTATCATCCAGCGCTTCACGGTCCCCGCCGCACGAACTGCCCGCCACCGCACAAGCCCAAAGAGCAAGCGCTGACGGGAAAAGTCGGTAGCTACTAATAGAGGTACGCACGGTCACCAAGCTAAGTACGTCGAGCGCCGCCGCCACTCCCCTGCGGTGAATCGCTCGGGAGCGGGGGCGGCCCGCTGTCTAGGCCGGACGGGCCGCCGACCCGTCCCCGGTGTGCCGCGGCGTGAACGCTCGGGTCGTGTTAGGTTGTCGGGGGTGGAAAGCGGTCCCACAGCCGCCGCGGAGAAACAAATGTCCGACCCTCGCCCTTCGCTTCCAATCGTCTGGCACGAGGCCTACGAGGCCGACATCGGCGTTCACGTTTTCCCGACCAACAAGTACCGGGCCGCCCACGACATCTTGGTGGCGGACGGAACGATCGCCGAGTCCGACATCCGGCGTCCGGAATCGGCGAGCGATGAGCAGGTGGCGTTGGTCCACACGTCGGGGTACCTGACGAAGATTAGGAACGACGAGTTCTCTTGGCAGGACGTGATGGTGTTGGAGGTTCCGTACTCGCCGGAGCTTCGGCAGGCGATGTGGCTTTGTACGGGTGGTTCGATACTGACGGGCCGACTGGCGCTGGAGCACGGGCTGGCGGTGCACATCGGCGGGGGCTTCCATCACGCGTTTCCCGATCACGGGGAGGGGTTCTGCCTGATAAACGATGTGGCGATCGCGGTGCGCGTCTTGAAAGAAGAGGGTCTTATCGATCGAGGTGCGGTCATCGATTGTGATCTCCACCAGGGCAATGGGACCGCAGCAGTGTTCGCGGATGAGCCTGAAGTGTTCACCTTCTCCATCCACCAGCAGCACAACTACCCGATGTGGAAGCCATCGAGCGATCTCGATCTGGGGCTTGCCGACCTGACGGGCGATGATGAGTACCTGGGTTTGCTGCGCGAGCACATTCCGCCGATCCTAGAAAGCCATAAGCCGGATCTCGTCTTCTACCTTGCGGGCGCCGATCCGTACAAGGAAGACCAACTGGGCGGCCTGAGCCTCACCCGCGATGGGCTGCGCCGCAGGGATGAGTTGATCTATAGCATGGCCGCCGAGGCAGGCGTGCCGGTGGCGGTGACGCTGGCCGGCGGTTATGCGCGGCGCTTCGAAGACACGGTCGAGATTCACTGCGAGACGGTCCGCGCCGCTCGGCGCCGGCTGCTCGGCGCTTGAGAGGTCGATCCGATGATGCCACGTGCCCATCACTGGAGTCTTGCCCCGGGTCTTCTGTGCGTGGCGGCCACGACAATCTGGGCCGGGACCGTGTGGGGTCAGGAGGCCGCGCTCGAACGAGCGCAGGGCGAGCACGTACAGGTCATCTACCCGGCGGCGGAGGCGGAGGAAGTTGAGTCGTTCTTGAGCGACGTGGAGCAGGTCTACGTATGCGTGGACTCGCTGCTGAATAGTGCTCTGCCGGCTACCCTTACGGTAAGGCTCGCGCGAGAGCGAGCGAGCAGTGCGAGCGATTCGGTCATCGTTGTGGAGTTGATGGACGAGAGCTTGATGGGACACTCGTTGGCCCGCGGTCTGGTGCGCGTCGGTGGTCATGAGCTCGTCGGTCCGGCCTTCGACATGGAGGGCATCCGGTTCTTCGCCGAAGGCTTAGAGGCATGGGTGGCGAGCCGGTGCCGGCCGGTCCGCGAGGAGCCCTTCTGGCTATGGGCCGCCTGGGCTCATATGGAGGAAGCGACGTACCTCGAGTACCTGGAGGTCTTCGAGCGGGCCTGCGAAGAGGTAGGGCGACCGGTGATCGCCGCTGCGGGCTATGCCTTCGTCGACCATCTGACACGGCGCCACGGCCGCGAGGCGTTGCAGACGACGCTCGCCGCCATGTCGGACAATGCCGACATCTGCTACGGCCTCGACGAGGTCGGCATCGGTTGCGACGCGTTCCTCGACGATTGGTGGGCGGCCCTCGATTCGGAGATGGCCCAGCACGAGTTCGCGCTTGTCCCTCAGGTCCACGCCGATCTTTTCGCCAGTGGCCAGGGCGAGTTGCGAGAGTTGAGCCTCTGGGTTCACATCGTGAATCCGGAAGCCGCGAGTTATCCGTTCTACGTTTCGTTGGTCATCGAAGGCGAGCGGTCGGAGGAGCCGTTCTATGCCGAGCAGGGCGATTTCAGCGGCCAGGTGCCGCTGGGCCAAGTGAGCCCCGGCGCCAAGGTGATGTGGGACGTGGCGGTCTGGTCGGAGACGCTGAAGCTCTGGCGGCGCAGTGGCTGGCAGAATCAGGTAATTCGGTGACCGGTGGGACGGTAAGCGGTAGCCGGAGGTGACCTTCGCGGCCGCTATTGATATTTCAAATATCCCGGTTACTGATTACCGGTTACCGGCCACCGACCACAGGTTACCGGTCACCGGCCTACCGACGACAGGGGTGCTGGGGAGTTTCCCGGCTGAGAACAGACCCTGAGAACCTGATCCGGATAATGCCGGCGCAGGGAGTCAGCCAACCCCCCTCCATCCCTGCAAGCCATGCAGGGAGGATTCAGCATGAGTTTCTGTGAGGAACAACTTGCCCGGGTTCGACCCGTGTGGGATCGGATCCTTGGTCACCGCTTTCTGAAGGAGACCAGAGACGGGACGATAGCCCACGAGACCTTCGCTACCTGGATGCGTCAGGACTACCTGTTCGTCGAAGCGGCGATCCCGTTCATCGCGGCTCTGCTTCCGAAGGCGCCGATCGCGCATCGGGGGGCTCTGGCGCAGGTCCTGCCGGTTCTCGAGAAGGAACTCGAGCTTTTCCGCGAGCGTGCCGAGGCGGTGGGCGTAAACCTTACCGACGTGAAGCCATCCTTCGTCAACCACGCCTACGTGCAATTCCTGCTTGCCAGCGCCTTCACTAGGTCGTACACGCAAGCCTTCACCGTTCTGTACGTGGCTGAAAAGGCGTACTACGACTCGTGGATGGTGGTAAGAGACGGAATCGACCGGGGCTCGACCTGGTTTCCATTCGTCGAGAACTGGACGAGTGATGCCTTCAAGAGCTGGGTCGATTTTCTCGGGACCAACCTCGATGCGCTGGCCGAGGATGTTGGAGCGGCCGAGCGCGAAGGGATGGTCGAGCTGTTCGAGTTAACAGCGAAATACGAGCTGGCCTTCTGGGAGATGGCGGCGACCGGAGCAGGCTGGCCCTGTCTGGAGGAGGTGGCGTGATGGCCTTGACCGATGAGCTGCACGCGGCGGCGAAGTCGATCTGGGACGCCCAGCTCGAACATCCGTATGTGAAGGGGATCGGGGATGGGTCGCTGGATGAGGAGCTGTTCAAGAACTGGGTGCTCCAGGACTACCTCTATCTGAAGGAGTTCGCCCGTATCTTCGCTTGGGCGGTGGCCAAGGCGGATCGCCTCGAAACGATGGGTTGGTACGCCGCGGTGCTCAACCTGACGTTGAACACCGAGATGGAGCTGCACCGCCAGTACGCGGCCCGCTTCGGTCTAACGGCGGCCGATCTGGAGGCGGCGCCCATGTGGCCGACGACGCGGGCGTACACCGACTTTCTGGTGCGGACTGCCGCGGACGGCGACATGGCCGACCTCGTCGCGGCACTTCTGCCGTGCGCCTGGGGTTACGTGTATGTAGCCCAGGAGCTGGCGAAAGGGGAACCTCCAGAGGATCAGCGCTACGCCGACTGGATAGCCCAGTATGCATCGGATGAGTTCGCTGAGGCTGCAGACTGGCTGAAGGCGGAGATGAATCGCCTGGCGGAAGGGGCGACGTCGGAGAGACGTGCCCGGCTGACGGATCTTTTTGTTCTTTCAAGCCGTTATGAGTGGGGCTTTTGGGAGATGTGCTGGAAGGGTGAAGAGTGGAGTGTGTGAGATGGCTGCTTGCCACTCCGTGGAGCGGCCCGCTAGGTTGAGTGTTCCGTAATACGATAGGCAAACCCCAACCGTCCTAAGCCAATGGTGAGACCTGTCTTCTCCCCGAGCAGGTATGTCGCGCGTGTAACGCTTCCGTCTGTGTCACTCTTCAGGAAAATAGGATCGGATGTCGGTGAGCGGTCGGCGCTGGCGACCGGTGGCTTTCGGTATCTGATGGGCATCCTGCTGGCCGTCGCCATCAGCGCGTGCGGTGGGGGTGACGACGGCGGCCCGAACGAGTGGTCGGTGACGGTAACGACGTCCATCGGTAGCGGCACCCAGGTCACTGTCGATGGCACGGACCGGGCAGCCCCATTCAGCACCCGCTGGCAGACCGGCGAGTCCCACACGATAGGTGTACCGTCCCCCCAATCCGGCGGTCCCGGTACGCGATACGCTTTCGACCGGTGGTCGGACGGTGGCGCTCAGAGCCACCAAGTATCGGTGGATCGAAGCAGGACGTTCACTGCCACGCTGACCACGGAGCACCA
>JBDHJU010000064.1:0-38277 GCA_039586755.1 Gemmatimonadota bacterium
AGCAACGCTTCTTGCACGTAATCGATCCTACCTGACCGCGATCAGCACGATATCGAAGATCAACGTCGCGTCAGATGGGATCACGCCAGGGTAGCCTCGGCTGCCGTAGCCCAGGTCGGGCGGCACGATGAAGCGCCACTTGTCACCGACCCGCATCAGGTTGACGCCTTCGTCCCAGGCGCGGATGACCTGGCCGGCCCCGAGCTCGAATTCCGCCGGCTCGCCGGCGAGCAGGGAGCTGTCGAACAGGGTACCGTCCTCCAGCCAGCCGGTGTAGTGCACCCGCACCGGCCGATACCGTTCGGCACGACGGCCGTCGCCGCCGATGATGACTATGTACTTGAGACCGCTGTCTGTCGTAATAGTGTCGCCTTCTACCGGCGGCGGACCGCCCTCCTGGATGACGGCGAAGCCGGCCGCGCGCGCGGTGCCTGCGTCCGTAGCCCGGTCGACGAGCGAGCCGGCGGTGAGGATCAAGACGAAACCCATAGCCGGCACGGCGAATCGAAGCTTGCTGGTCATTATGCGCTCCCCTCGGATCGCGGGCACCTCAACTGTCCTTGCAAGGCCCGGAGAGTATAGCGGACCGCTCGGACCCCGCAATACTTGGGAAATCGGGAATTGGGGAATTCGGGAATCCTGAATTCCCGCGCCCCGGGTTGACAGGGTTGTGGTGTGTTGCGTCGTTTGCGGTTGTCCAAGGTAACGGTCTGGCCCTGCCCCGGCCTTTTGTCGGCGCCTGCAGTGTAAGGAGACGAAGAATGACAAGCGTTCTTTTGCGGATCGTGATGGCGTTCGCTACGGCGACCTCGATGTCGGGTGGCGCCGTCCAGGACGACGGTGAGCTGGGCTGGCCGCGTGAGTTTATGCACGACGGGCATCTTGTCGTGTTGTATCAGCCGCAGCTGGAGAGTTTCAGTGGTGATCGCCTTACAGGGCGCTCGGCAGTTTCCGTTATCCCCGCGGGCAAGAGCGAGCCAGTATTCGGCGCCGTTTGGTTCGAAGCGTTCGTGGAAACCGATCGCGATGAGCGTCTGGTCACCATCATGAGCGTCAGCGTCCCGAGGGTGCGGTTCCCGAACATCACCGATGAGCAAGCGGCAACATTCTCGGAAGTTCTGGAGTTCGAGATCTCGACTTGGGACATGGTCGTCTCGCTGGATCGAATACTGACCGGCCTGGAACTGGCGGAGAGGGAGCGGCTCGCCTCCGAGAACCTCGCCAACGATCCACCGGCGATCCTGTTCGCCGAGGAGCCTTCTCTCCTGGTGACCATCGATGGCGAGGCAGTGCTACACGAGATTGAAGACACGGGTATCCAGAGGGTGGTGAACACGCCTTTCGTCATAGCCTTCGATCCCGAGGGATCGGCCTACTACCTGTATGCCGGCGACGAGGTGTGGTTTAGCGCCCCCGACGTCATGGGTCCGTGGGCGTTGTCCCAGCGAACGCCTGATAAGGTCGCATCGCTGATACCTCCTGACACGGTGCCGCTCGATCCCGAGGCGGAGGCAGAGGCGGAGATCGATTTCGATATCGCGGACCTGAAGATCGTCGTCGCCACTGGGCCGACCGAACTGATCGTATTCGACGGCCGGCCGGAGTTCGCAGGCCTCGACGGAACCGACCTGCTATACGTCGCGAATACCGAGGGCGACGTGTTCATGCACATCGAAAGCCAGCAGTATTTCATAGTGCTGGCCGGCCGCTGGTACACGAGCGGCGGTCTGGACGGGCCATGGAGCTTCACGGCATCAGACTCGCTGCCGGAAGATTTCGCCCGTATTCCGCCGGAGTCGGCGCGGGGGAGCGTCTTGGCCTACGTGGCCGGTACGGACCAGGCGATCGACGCGGTGCTGGACACCGAGATACCACAGACCGCGGCGATCAAACGTGACGCTACGATCGAGGTGGAGTACGACGGCACGCCGAAGTTCGAGCCCATCGAGGGAACGAGCTTGGAGTACGCCATCAATACGGATCACTCGGTGATTCGAGCGGGCTCGAAATACTACGCCTGCTACGAGGCGGTCTGGTACGAGTCTGACAGCGCTGCGGGCACGTACACTGTGGCGATAGAGATACCGGATGAGATCGGCGAGATCCCGCCGGACAGCCCGGTATTCAATACGAGGTACGTGTTCATCTTCGACCATACGGACGAGACGGTTTACACCGGCTATACGCCGGGCTACACCGGCAGCTACGTGCACCACACGACCGTCGTGTACGGGACGGGCTACTATTACTATCCATGGGTCAGCCCCTACTACTACTACCCGCGCCCGGTGACCTACGGTTTTCGCGTGCACTACAATCCGTGGTACGGCTGGAGCTTTGGCTTCGGCTTCAGCTACGGGCCGTTCCACTTCGGCTTCTATAGCCGGCCGCCCTACTGGGGTTACCCGCGAGGCTATTGGGGTCCGGCGGGTTATCGCCACGGTTATCACCGAGGCTACCACCGGGGCTACGGCTCGGGGTATCGGGCGGGCTATAGGGCCGGCTACCGTGCGGGCCAGCGTCAGCCGAACATCTACAGCAGGCAGGCGAACGCTTCGCGCAACGTCGATCGAGCCACCGCCCGGGCGCAGATTTCGCAAAGGAGCCGCGCGCCGACACAATCGGTGCAACGGCCGGATGCTGCACGAGCGCAGGCCGGCGGTCAGAACCGAGCCGCGCCGGGTCGCGATAACAATCTTTACACCGACCGCGACGGGAACGTCTATCGTCGCAACCAGGACGGTAGTTGGCAGCGACGCGATAGCGACGGTTGGCGACAGGCGGACCGCTCGGCCATCCAGGGCGGGACACAGGATCGAACTCGGCAGCAACCGACCACGCGTCAACAGCCGACGACGCGGCAGCAGCCGACAACCCGGTCGACCACGCCGAACCGCAGCAACAACATGAGTCGCGAATACCAGAACCGTCAGCGCGGCACGCAGCGGACACAAAGCTACCAGCGCAGCCGAGGCGCGACGCGGTCGGGAGGAAGGCGACGGTAGCTCCCCCGAATTCCTCGGATGAATTCCCGAATTCGGGAATAAGGCACTCTGGTATTTGGGATTCCACGGGGGCCACGGATTCCTATTCACCTTCCCAACCTCCCTGAACAGCGAATCCGCGAATCCCGGAATCCCCGGAATCCCCGAATCCCAAGGATCTTTGGCCTCCGCCGGGTGTAACCAATCCTACGCAGGGCCTCGGCAAAGTTACTACTGGCCCTGTTGTCCAAGTCCCCCCCGCGAATCGGGCCTGCGGCCACGGGAGACGGGCCATCGCGACAGACCCGGCATTCCAGGCAAGTCCTGAAGGGAAGCGTGGTGCCATGGACAAGGCGGCGCCTAAGTGGCTAGTTTGTCAGCCCCTGGAGGATTCACGGGGTGGAGGACTAATGCGTTGGGAATACGCGGGTAAAACCGATATAGGGAAGGTCCGGCAGGGCAACGAGGACGCTCTCTTCGCCAGCGAGGAGCGGGGTGTTTTCATCGTGGCTGACGGCATGGGCGGCCATGTGGCAGGCGAGGTTGCCAGCCAGATAGTGACTGAGACGGTGGGCCCGGGGGTCAGCCAGGCCCTCGAGTCGGGCCTCGAAGGCGGCGAGCTGGAGAACCGCGTGCTCGAGCTGATCGAGGAGGCCAACAGGGCCATCCTCGAGCGTGCCGACAACGAGCCCGAGAAGCGGGGCATGGGGACGACCTTGACGCTGCTCACCCTGGTGCCCGAAAAGGGGTATCTGATCGACCAGGTGGGCGACAGCCGTGGCTATCTGTTGCGCGACGGAACGCTGAGCCAGATCACTCGCGACCACACCGTCGTACAGCAACAGGTCGATCGAGGCGCTCTGACGCCGGAACAGGCCCGCGATCACCCGCTATCCCACATCTTGACCCGAGCGTTGGGCACCGAGCTCAGTGTCGAGGTCGATACCTACGGCGACTCGGTGCAAGAGGGCGATATCTTCCTCCTCTGCTCGGACGGGCTGAGCGGGATGCTACCCGACGATCAGATCCAGGAGATCCTCTCCAAGGCTACCGACGATGTTCAGAAGGCCGCCGACGAGCTGATCGACGCCGCCAATGATGCCGGCGGCATGGACAACATCACCGCAGTCGTTATCAAGATCACCGAGTAGGGGAGCCGTCGGGCGCGGTACCCAGCGGAAGCCCGCCGGCCAGACGTAGCCTCCCAACAGTCGTATTTCAACTCCCTACAAGTGACAGGATTGTCTCTTCGGGCGCCGTGATCAGCTCGAGGACACGCTCGGGTTGCTTCAGCTCGCTACGCGGCCAGGTGAATACGCGCATGACCCGGGCTGCGTGATACAGGTCACGGCCTAGGCGTGGCAGGTCGATGAGCCCGGCCCGGCCCTCAGGTGTGAGACGCTGGACACCGCCGTCGCGGCCCAGCATCAGAATGTCCAGCTCTAACAGACGGGATTTGGCCGGGTAGTCGATGAAGAGGCCGCCGCGGCCGAGCCCCAGCTCCTCCGCCAGATGGTCTTCCAGAGCGGCTCTCAGGTCGGGTCGTTCGTGGAACCAGGGCGCCACCTCTCGATCCAGCTGTGTGAGCGCGTCGGTGAGCGCGTCGCCCCACCACTCGGCAGCGCGCTTCGGTAAGCGACGGTGCTTGATGGCAGGGATGAGACGTTCCCGAGCGCGACGGGCACTCTCGGTATCGCTGGCCGTCGCTAGCGTCTCCAGCACGCTGAGCAGCTCTTCGTCGCCCGTCCCCACGATGTGCTCGCGCTTCGCCCAGCCACCAGTCAGTGCTTCTCTAATCAGCCGGTTGAACACCACGGAGGCTGCCCGGACCGCATGGTGCCAGTAGACGTTCCGAAACATCTGGTACTTGGCGAAGAGCAGCGATTCGAGGGCGGAAACACCCTGCACGGCGACGCCGACCTCGAGCCGCCCGCTCTCCGGATCGCGCAACAGCCGTAACGAGTCCAGCAATCGGTCGACGTCGATCTCGCCGTAGGGGACCCCGCAGAAATGGGCGTCGCGTGTCAGGTACTCGATCTTGTCCAGGTCCAGCGACCCCGAGACCAGTCCCTGCAGCGGGTTCTCCGAGCGGCCCAGGATCAAGGCATGGATGGCCTCGGCCACGCCGGACCCTAGCGGCTCCAGTGCCGCTGCCACCTCCGGGTCGGCGAGGAACTGCCCCGCCAGGTGCTCGTGGTCCTCCGGCACCAGGCCCGTCTCCAGCTCCTCCAGAGTGTGGCTGAAAGGGTAGTGCCCTATGTCGTGCAGCAGGCCGGCGAGACGGAGGATGGAACGGTCTCGCTCCGAAAGGCCTTCGAGCTGGCCCGACTCCTCCAGCAGCTTGAGCGCTCGACCCGTCAGGTGGTAGACACCGAGGGCGTGGTCGAAGCGGGTGTGAATGGCGCCGGGGTAGACCAGGTAAGCCAGCCCCAGCTGCTTCACCCGGCGCAGGCGTTGGAACGCTGCCGTGTCGATCAGACGGAGCGCCGAGCGTTCGATCCAGATGTTCTGCCAGATGGGATCGCGGATGACTGTCATACCGGCCTAGCACCACGGCCGCTGCCCCGCCCTATCGCCTCGCGGAGTCGCGGCCGTGTCCCTGTCACCTGGTGGCTCGCCCCTTCCTTCAGTGGAGCCTCTTGTACTTCTCCAGAAGCTGCTCCTCGTTCTCCTCGAAGTCGGGGTTCGGCTCGATGCTGTCCACCGGGCACACCTCGATGCATTGAGGGGCATCGTGTGCGCCTACGCATTCTGTGCATTTCTCGACGTCGATCCAGTATACGGGGACGTCGGTGGCCAGGCCCTCGTTCACCGCGTCGTTCGGGCATACGGGCAGGCAGGCCCCGCAATCGATGCACTCATCGGTGATCATCATGGCCATGGCAGTAACCTCCGGTCACAAACAAGCACCCCTTAAGATACAGAACTCCAGGCAAAGCCGCCTTGGGTAGGGGAATTCGGGAATTCAGAGAGTCTGGGACTCAGGGAGTGGGGGAGGGGGAGTGCAGAATCCGTGGATTCCTATTCACCTTCCCGACCTCGCCGAATCCGAATCCCGGAATCCCGGAGTCCCCGAATCTACCAGGTCGGCGGCTCGTAACGGATCGGCCGGTACTCGGGGAACCACATCGCGTTGGCTATGCGCTCCTCGAGATCCTCCAGGGCCTCTTTTTCCGCGTGGCCCTCCTCGACGGCGCGTCTGACGACGGCACAGGCCACCGCGTGCGAGCATTCACGGATCCGTGGCAGTTGCGGGTAGACGGCCACCTCGGCCAGGTCCGCCTCCGTAACCGCATCGGCCAGCGCTTTGGCGGCCGCTAAGAACATCCCGTCGGTGACTCGTCTGACTTTACCGACCCACACTCCAAGGCCGACACCCGGGAAGATGAATGCGTTGTTCCCCTGCCCGATGCGGTAGCGTGCCCCGTCGAACTCGACCGGGTCGAAGGGGCTTCCCGTAGCCACGATCGCCCGGCCGTCGGACCATCGTATGGCCTGCTCGGCTGTGCACTCGCTCTTGCTGGTCGGGTTGGAGAGCGGGAAGATCATGGGCCGCTCATTGAGCTCGGCCATCGCTCTTACCACCGGCTCGGTGAACATGCCCGGGGTGCCCGACGTGCCGATCAGGATGGTCGGCTTGGCGCCCAACACCGTCTCCTCGAGCGTGACCCGCGACCGGTCCTCGCAGGCATACGTCTCGAGCTCTGCCATGTCCCGGGCGTAGGTCGCCTTGAAGTCTTCCAGGCCCTCCCTGGCCTTGGTTACAAGCCCCCGGCTGTCCACCGTCCAGATCCGCCGGCGCGCCTCCTCCAGGCTGAGCCCGTCCTCCTGCATGGCCGAGACCAGCAGGTCGGAGATCCCCTGGGCCGACGCTCCCGCCCCGGCGAACAGGATCCGCTGATCTTTCATCGACTGGCCGCTGATCCGCATGCCGCTGAAAACGCCCGCCACGACGACGCCGGCCGTCCCCTGGATATCGTCGTTGAAGGTGCAGAGTCTGTGGCGGAACCGATTCAGCTGGAAGATCGCGTTACCCTTGAGGAAGTCTTCCCACTGCAGCAGCGCTTCTGGATAGACCTTCTGGACAGCCTCCACGAACTTGTCGATGAACTCCTGGTACTCCGCCCCGCGAATTCGCTTCTGGCGCAGGCCCACGTATAGGGGATCGGCCAACCGGTCCTCGTTGTCCGTGCCGACGTCCAGCATGATCGGCAGAGTGAGGTGCGGCGGAATCCCCGCGCACAGCGTGTAGAGACAGAGCTTGCCGATCGGTATGCCCATTCCGCCGGCGCCCTGGTCGCCCAGCCCGAGGATCCGCTCGCCGTCCGTCACCACGATGACAGCCGGGGGCCGCGGGTGGTTCGCCAGCACCTCTTCGATCTCGTTTCGTTGCTCGTAGTCGATGTACAGTCCCCGGGCGCGACGCCAGATATGCGAAAAGTTCTGGCAGGCCTCCCCGACGACCGGCGTGTAAACGATGGGCATCATCTCGTCGATGTGCTCATGGACGAGCCGGAAGAAGAGGGTCTCGTTCCGGTCCTGCAGGCTGGCCAGGTGGATGAAGCGCTCGAGGTTCGTGCTCTTCGCCTCGAAGTTCTCGTAGACTCGGTTGAGCTGCTCCTCGATCGGGAAGACCGCAGGTGGGACGAGCCCTGCGATTCCCAGCGCTTTCCGCTCCGCGGCCGTAAAACCCGTGCCCTTGTTGGTGAATGGGTTGAGGAGAATCGGTCGGCCCGTATGGTGGACCGCCAGGTACTCTTCACCCGTCCGCGGATCTGTCTTCACGGACCACATCTTTTCCTCCTGCATGCGTGCCGCCGCGGCGTGCAGACCGGCGGCCAAAATTATCTAATCAGCATTGGCCACCAGTCCCGGCCGGCGGCCCAACGTGTCTTACTTTGTCCCAGGAAGTCGTCCTCGGCCTCCTGAAGGCAGAGTCGATAAGTTGTAAAGGGCAAGAAGCGTTCCCCGGCTGGGGCCGCCGCAGGCATCGGCGCGCCAGGGGAGTGATAGGATGCTATGTCGGGTGAACGTCGATGTGCGACGTTCGTTTGTCTCTAACCCAGTAGCGTGAGAAAGACACCAGCAGCCACCGCGGACCCGATCACGCCGGCGACGTTCGGTCCCATGGCCGGCATCAGCGGATTGACTCGCCCGTCCGTCTGGTCCGACACGAACTGCTGAACGACGCGCGCCGACATGGGAACCGCCGAGACACCCGCCGCCCCGATGCAGGGGTTGATCTTCCTGCGGAGAAATACGTTCAACGCCTTGGCGAACAGGACCCCGCCCGCGGTGCTGAACGAGAAGGCGACGGCGCCGAGTACCAGGATCATGATCGTCCGGGTGGTCAGGAAATGTTCGGCGTCCATGGTGGCGCCGACTGACACCGCCAGGAACAGGGTCACGATGTCGATGAGCGCGCCACCTGCGGTCTTGCGGAGCCGGTCCGTGACCCCCGACTCGCGTAGCAGGTTGCCCAGCATCAGCATTCCGATCAGCGGAGCGCTGGAGGGGACCGCCAGCGATGCGACGAGTCCGGTCACGATCGGGAAGAGGATCACGGCTCTCTGCGATACCGGGATCGCCTGCGGCATGTCGATGGCCCGTTCCTTTTTCGTCGTCAGCAGGCGCATGATCGGCGGCTGGATGATCGGCACCAGAGACATGTAGCTATAGGCCGCCACGGCGATCGGCCCGAGCAGATGCGGCGCGAGCTGGCTGGCCAGGAAGATGGAAGTGGGGCCGTCGGCGCCACCGATGATACCGATCGATGCCGCCTCCTGTGCAGTGAAGTCCAGCAGGTAGCCTGCCGACAGAGCGGCGACGACGATGCCGACCTGGGCCGCCGCCCCCAGCAGGAAGGTGAGCGGCCGGCCCAGCAGGGGCCGGAAATCCGTCAGTGCTCCTACGCCGAGGAAGATGAGTGGCGGTAGAAGCTCCGTCCTGATCCCGGCGTTATAGATGAGCGCGATGATCCCATCGCCGTAGGATCCGAGATCGGCCATCGGCAAGTTGGCGAGGATCGCCCCGAATCCTATGGGGATCAGGAGCAGTGGCTCGTAGTTTTTCGAGATGGCCAGGTAGATGAGAACACCGGCGATGATGAACATCGCGACGTTGCCGATGCTCAGATTGGCAAGCCCCGATTGCCTGATCAGCTCCAGCGCTGTGTCCATCGGCCGCCCCTCTAGGCGATCGTCATGATCGGATTCGACGAGTCGATCTCATCACCAATTCGCACGAGAATCGCAGTTACCTGTCCGGCGACCGGTGACTTGATGTCGTGCTTCGCCTTCATCGCCTCGACGGCGGCGACAACCGTGCCGACTTCCACTCGGTCACCTTGCTTGACCAGCAGGTCGACGACCTCCACAGAGCCAGCGAACGTGGAGTGGACCGGCGTTCCGCCCGCCGGCGCGGCCGGCGCAGCGGTCGCGGCAGGTGCGGCAGCCCCGCCAGCCGCCTGAGTAGCCGGCTCGAGGGTCACGACGAACGTCCGCATCGTACCGTTTTCTTCGACCGTGCAGCGTGTCGTCACCGGACCGGTCAACGCCGGTGCGGTAGCCGCGGCGGGTGCCGCCGCTGCAGGCGCCGCTTCCGCCGGCTTCTTCTTCAGCGGTATGTCGATCTTCGAGTTGTGGGTCAGGAGCCGGATCCCTTCGTTCAGCTCCATCTTCTTGCCCGGGACCATCGCGGCGACCACCAGGAAGATGTTCTCGTCGGTGACCTGCAGGCCCCGTTCCTCCAGCGCCTGCTTGGCCGGCTCGATGTTCTTGGGGGCTGCCTCGAGGGGGTCACCCTCGAATACCGGCATCTCCAGCTGCTCGGAGGCGATCTTCACGACCTCGGGGTCGGAAGGCAGCGGGGTCTCCCCGAAATAGCCCAGCACCGAGCGGCCGTAGCCCGGATCGATCTTCTTCCAGCGTCCGTACATCACGTTGTTGAACGCCTGCAGCCAGTACTGCTGGCTGCCCGGAGTCACGCTAGTCCACGCGCCGCCCGCCTCGACAACGACAGGGAACTCCGCCAGCACCTCGCCGTACTTCTCCAGGATTCCGGCCTTCACCATCATGTGCACGTTCGGCCCGATGGCACCGCCCGGCATCGGGAAGCCCAGCACGCGGGCGTCCGCTGTCGTTGTGGTCGGATTGAAGTCGTACTCCTCCATGAGCTCCTGCAGCATGCTCTCGATCTCGGGCAGCTTCGAGACGTCGATGTCCAGCGAGTAGCCCGTACCCTTGAGAGCGTGGGCCAACGAGCGGGCGTCTGGCTGAACGGTTCCGCTGGCCATCGGCCGGCATGAGAGGTCGGCGCCGTCCGCGCCGCCGTGAATCGCCGCCATGTAACAGGCCACGGCTGTGCTGGCCGTGTCATGTGTGTGCATCCAGAGCGGCATCTCGGGCGGCATGATCTTCTTCAACCCTACCGCCGTGTCGTATATCGTCTTCGGGTCGGTGGTACCGCTGGCATCCTTGAGGCAGATGCTGTCGATGTGGACGTCGCTATCCAGCAACTTCTTCCCGATATTGATGTAGAACTCCGGCGTGTGGACCGTCTTCGACTCGAACGGCAGGCCCATCAGTGCGATGGCGACCTGGTGATGCATGCCGGCATCGACGATCGGTTTCCCTGTCTTCACCAGGTTACCCGTGTCGTTCATGAAGTCGAAGTTCCGATCCCACGTCGTGCCCGATGCCTTCATCAGCTTCGCTTGCAACTGCAGGGCCTCGATCGACTGCGTGGTGAGCGTCACGCCCGAAACCGACCGCGTCAGTATCTGCAGATCGGCGTCGGGACCGACTGCCTCTCGAATCTTCCTCATGTCCTCGAAGGGATTCTCGCCCAGGTAGAAATACGGAGCCTGGTAGCGCGCACCGCCGCCGAACTCGAAGTGCCTGAACCCCGCTTCCGCAGAAGCCTGCATGGCCGGGAGGAAATCGTTCAGGCGGACCTTGCCACCGAACGAGCTCTGGAGCCCGTCCCTGAACGGTGTGAACATCACGCGAATCTTCTTGGGATTCGTTGCGGAGATCATTTCTCCTCCTCGACTCTGGTTACACTCATCCCTGGGTATAGGCTTGCAGCAGCCGTCGTGACCGCGGCCAGCAATGCTGCGTCGCTCTTTGCCAGCTTCTCGAGCGTTTCTGGGAAGACAGCGATCAGAACCCGCATTATGATCGCCAGAATAGTCAGCAGCACGAATACCGCCAGCAGGGCTGACAGGCAGACGAACATTAGATCAAGCGATTCCATGCTTACCTTTTCCTCGACACGAGTTCATCGACCGTACCGATGATCAGTCTGCCCTTCGTGAACGGCCGCTCGTAACCCTCGATCATCAGGCCCAGGTCGTCGCCGATCCCGGTGGCGCGGCCCTGAGCGATCACGTCCAACTCCGAGGTCGGCTGATCCGCACAGAGCGTGACCTGGCGGCCGGTCACTATCGAGCGTTCACGGTATCTCTGCAATAGCGCTTCGTACTCGCCGCCCAGCAGCAAGCTGTAGTTCGCGTCCAGTGCGGCCGCGAGAACCGTGAAGAAGCTGCCCTGCGTGCAGGACGAAGGCTTCGATGTCGCCACTCTGAGCGTGCCGGTCCGAGGCACGAACGGTGTAGCCTCGACCTCGGGCTGGGTCTCGACGTTGACGCCGATCCCCAGTACTGCCCCGCCTACCGTACCACCCACGCTCTGTGTATATGCCAGCACGCCACCCACTTTGGCGTCGTCGATGAATATGTCATTCACCCACTTGATGCCGGCCGAATTCTCGAGACCGGGCATCGAATCGATCGCATCCAGCGCCGAAACCGCTGCAAGAACCGTGAAACTCGTGGCCGGACGATCCACGGCCTTACTCGGTTTCACGTAAGCCGAGAGGTAAGTGTTGCCTGGCGGCGCGGACCAGTCGCGGCCTTTGAAACCGTGGAAGCGCTCGCCCGCGCCGGCGAGGCACAGCACCCGGTCCGGCAGGCGCACCCCCGCTCGGCTAAGCTCTATCAAAAGGTCGAAGTGAGAACGCTCGGCCACCTCCACCAGTATCAGGTAGTCCCAATCCGAGCCACCGTGTACCGTGGACTCGCTGATCGGCTTCATGCCGTAGGCGCTCTCTATGAGGCTTCGGAGGTCGTCTGGGGGCTCCGAAGCCGGCGCCGACCAGAGATCAGAGCCTCGCCCCAGCACGGTACGGGCGAAATCGACGCTATCCGTGTAGACTAACATCGCCTCTGGCACGATCGAGTTCGGTGGGGCATCGGAGAGGCTTTATATAGGGCGCAGGGCCGGGCTTTGTCAATTCTGCCCCATCTTGTAGTCTAGCTGCCCAAACCACCACTCGAGTGGAGGTACAAGGTCAATCGTGGTCGATTCGATCATAGTCATAGCCTATCTGGGCGTGATGCTCTATGTCGGATGGCGCTCGCGCCGACAGTCCCCGGAATCATACTGGGTGGCCGACCGGCGCTACGGGGCGGGCAATGTCACTGTCTCGTTGGTGGCTACGATCTTCGGGGCGTCCTCGACGATCGGCATCATCGGGCTGGGCTACTCCCGGGGGCTTACCGGCGCCTGGTGGTCGCTGATCGGGGCTGTCGCGCTGTTGCCGTTCGGTCTGGTACTGGCCGGGCGCGTGAGAGCGCTCGAGGTCTACACGCTGCCGGACATTCTCAAGAGAGCGTACGGGAACCGGGTGGCGGTACCAGCCGCCGTCCTGATCGCTCTGGCCTGGTGCGGGGTCATCGCCGCTCAGATGACCGCGGGTGCGCTCCTGCTGAGCGGTGTCCTGCGGCTGGACTACGCGTGGGTCCTCGCGGTCGTCGCGGTCGTTTTCGTGCTCTACACCTACTGGGGTGGCCAGCTTTCTGTGATTCGAACGGATTCCTGGCAGTTCGGCCTGTTCATCGGTGGGGCCCTCGTCTGCCTGATCCTGCTGTACGTCGCGGCGCACGGCGCTGGGACGTCGGCGAGTGCAGGGGTTCCGGCTGGACACCTGCGCTTTCCAGTCTCCCAGGACTTCGGGTGGTACGACCTGCTGGTCTTCTATCCGTTGATCGTCGGTCTTCCGTACCTTGCTGGCCCCGACATTTACTCACGCGTTCTATGCGCGCGAGACACTGCGGCAGCCCGGGTGGCGGCGCTCGCGGCGGCGGCGGCCGTCGTGCCGATCTCGTTCCTGCTGGCGGCCCTGGGCATGCTCATCCGCGCCGGATTCCCGGAGATCGCAGCGGAAGCGGCGTTGCCGACAGCTGTGAGCGAGCTGGTGCCGGCGGGTCTGGCGGGCTTGATCCTGGCGGGTTTTCTCGCGGCGGTCATGTCGTCGGCCGATACCACCCTCATATCGGCCTCGACGATCCTATCGCTGAACGTGTTCGGTGCCCGCGGTAATCTTTCAAAGGCGCAGCAGCTCCGATTGACGCGCTTGGCTCTGATCGGGGTCGGCGCGGCCGCCTGGGCGATCGCCGGCCTGGAGCGGGGCATCATCTCGGCGCTTCTTTTGGGTTATACGGTCTTCGTGGGAGGCGTCGTGTTGCCCACCCTCGCCAGTTTCTTGGGTGGTCGTGCGCGGGTTTCGCCCCGCGTCGCCATGGCGGCGGTCATCGTCGGTGGAACGACTGCTGCTTTGGGGGCGCTTCGGGATGGTGCGCCGTTGAAGGCGCTGCTGGGGCCGGGCGACGCTGCTCTGCTACAACTGCTGGGCCCTCGCTACCCTGCCATACTTCCGGTGATTCTGAGCTTGGCGATCCTGGTATTCGGAACCGTCCTCACGAGGATCGTACCTCATGCTCGTGCTCGTACTCGTGATCGTCTCGAGTAGGAGTACGAGTACGAACACGATTACGAGCACGAGTAGACGGTAAAGCTAGACAGTGGTCGCGGACTTATCCCGATGGATTCCCGTCCAGCGCAGGATATTCTCCATCAGGCACCACTTGGTGATCGAGGACTGGATCAAATTGAGCCCCACGAAGGCGGTGAAGAGGAACCAGTAGGGGCTGACCCACCAGCCGAGTGCCAGGCTGGCCAGGACGAAGGTCCCGGCGATAATACGGATCTTGTGGTCGAGTGTCATATTACCTCGCAGGTTTAGGGTTGGGTTCCTAGCTGACAGCAGCTGTAGCTTTCAACGGCCATTTGCACCGCCCGGATCGGGTGGCGCGGATCTTCGACGCCGGTGCACGACGCGACGGCTTCCATGAGGGCTGCGGCCTTCTCGTCGGGCAGGATGGTCATGACGACCTGGGACTGGTAAGGCTGGATCTCGCCGGTCCAGCCTACGGTGCTCCCGGGCCCGTGGCCTTCGACGGGAAGACGACTGAAAGCCGTGATCTCCTGTTCGCCCAGGAGTCGGTTCACACAGCTTTCGTCATCGGCCAGGTACATCAGATATACGAGCTTCATTTTCAGTTCGTCTCCACCGCAGGGTTCACGTCGGGTTCGGCGCTAGCCGGGGCCAACTTGTCGGCGCTGCGGCTACGGTCGCGGTGCACGAGGAAGTAGATGCTCGGCACGACGATCAGTGTCAGCACGGTGGAGGCCAGCGCCCCGGTGATGAGCGAGACGGCAAGCCCCTCGAAGATCGGATCGAACAATATGACGATCGCGCCTATGACCACCGTGCCGGCGGTGAGGGCGATCGGTCGGGTCCGAACGGCACCCGCCTCGATGACCGCCCGTTCGAGGGCGACGCCGGCGGAGCGGCGCGCCTCGAGATAGTCGATGAGCAGTATCCCGTTACGCACCATGATTCCGGCCAGGGCGATCATCCCGATCATCGACGTTGCCGTGAAAAAGGCACCGAAGGTCCAGTGGCCAGGTGCAATCCCGACTAGCGTGAGCGGGATCGCGGTCATCATCACCAGTGGAGCGACGAACGAGCCGAACCAGGCGACGATCAGGACGTAGATCAGCAGTAGCGCGCCGCCGAACGCGATCCCGAGGTCGCGGAAGACCTCGTACGTCACCTGCCACTCGCCGTCCCATTTCATGACCGGCTGATCGACGGCGCCCGGCTGTCTCGTGTAGAGCTGTCCCAAGCTTGTGCCGCTGGGCAGCTCGATCTCTCCGATGCGCTCCCTCAGGTCGAGTATCGCGTAGACCGGACTTTCCGCCTCACCGGCGACTTCCGCCGTCACGTAGACGACCCGCTGGCCGTTTTTTCGGTCGATCACCTGTGGCGCCTCGCCGATCTCGGGTCGGACCAGTTGGCTCAGCGGCACCAGCTGCCCCGTCAGCGAAGCGACGTGCAGGCCACCCAAGCGGTCTATTCCCGAGCGCGCCGCCTCAGACACTCGGAGCCTGACGGGGACCGGCGTGCGGGCCGTCGGCTGCGACAGGTGCGTGACGACGGCGCCGCCCAGAGCCATGTGTAGCGCGCCGACCGCGGAGGCCTTGGCTACTCCGCTGAGGGCTGCCTTTTCCTCGTCGACCAGGAGCTGGATCTCGCGTTGCGGTTCCGTGAGCGACCAGTCGAGGTCGACCACGCTGGGGTGGTCGGCGAGGGTCTCGCGGACTCGGGCGGCTACCTCGATCTGCGACTCGGGGTCGGGCCCGTAGATCTCTGCGACGAGAGTCGAGAGCACGGGTGGCCCGGGTGGGACTTCGACCACTTTGACCCGAGCACCAGTTCCCGAGCGTCGTGCTATCTCTTCGACAATAGGACGGATTCGCTTGGCGATGTCGTGGCTCTGGTCGCCGCGCTCCGACTTGTGGACGAGGTTGACCTGGATGTCGGCGACGTGGGGACCGCGCCTCAAGTAGTAGTGGCGGATCATGCCGTTGAAGTTGAACGGCGCCGCCGTGCCTGTGTACAGCTGCACATCGGCGATCTCCGACACCGCGGCCAGGCCCCGAATCATGTCCTCGCCCAGCGCCACAGTCGTCTCAAGCGGTGTGCGCTCGGGCATGTCGATGATGATCTGCATCTCGTTCTTGTCGTCGAACGGGAGCATCTTCACCGACACACCGCGGGTGAAGAACATCGCGGTCGCCCCGACCAGCAGAACGGTGACGCCGCCGAGCATCGACCACATCCAGACCGGCCGGCGCAACAGCGGATCCATCAGCTTGTGGTAAACGCGGTAGACCCGAGTCTTCTCCAGTACGTAGGCCGGCTTCTCTTCGCCACCGTGCGCGCCGCGTAGCAGGCGGTAGGCCAACCACGGCGTCCCGATCAGCGCGACACCGAGGGAGAAGAGCATGGCGACCGTTGCACCGATCGGCATCGGGCTCATGTAGGGGCCCATCAGGCCCGAGACGAAGAGCATCGGCAAGACAGCGGCGATGACTGTCAGGGTTGCCAGGATAGTCGGGTTGCCGACCTCGTCGACCGCTGCCCGTGCGGCGGCGCGGAGTGGCCGGTCGCGCATGGCGAAGTGGCGTTCCATGTTTTCCGCCACGATGATCGAATCATCGATCACGATTCCGGTCACGAAGATGAGCGCGAAAAGTGTCACACGGTTCAGCGTGTAGCCGAAGAACTGGTAGACAAACAGTGTGAGCGCGAACGTAATCGGTACCGAGATCATCACGATCACGGCACTCCGCCAGCCCATCGCCAGGGCTACGACGAGACCGACTGCGAGGATCGCCAACAGCAGGTGCTCCTTGAGGGTCGTCACCTTCTCTCGCGCGGTCTCGCCGTAGTTGCGCGTCGTGTGGAGCTCGACGTCGCCGGGTACGATGCGGCCGTGCAGGGCCTCGGTCTTCGACTCGAGGGCGCGGCCCAGCTCCGTGGCGTCCGCGCCGGGTCGCTTGGAGACCGCTATCGTGACCATCGGCTCGAGCGGTGCGCCCGGGACTCCGTGGAATGTGTAGTTGTTGACCTCTTCGGGGCCGTCGACCACCTCGGCGACATCCGACACCTGAACCAAGGCGCCGTCGCGTACGTCGAGAACCACGGACTCGACGTCACGGGCTGAGGTGAGGAAGGGGCCCGCCGTGACCCGCACCACCTCATCGCCCTGGGTGTACTGCCCGGCGTCGACGTTCAGGTTGGCCAGGCGCAGGCGCTCGGCGATGATCGTCGGATCCACGCCATAGGCGGCCATGCGCTCCGGGGAAAGCTCGACCCGGATCTCGCGCGCGTAACCGCCGATGACCGATACGTCGCGGACCTCGGGCACGGCCTCGAGTGCTACCCTGAGCTCGTCGGCCAAGGCGCGGAGTGCCGCATGGTCGTAGCCGGGCCCCGTCAGAGTGAGGGTGAAGAACGGCACATCGTCGATGGTCACCGTCTTCACCAGCGGCATACTGAAGCCGGGTGGCATGCGATCCGCGTACTTGATCATCGTGGTGTACAGCCGTACCAGGCTTTCCTCCATGTCCCGGCCGACCTCGTACCGCACGGTCACCAGGCCGAAGCCGGACTCGGCGTGGCTGTAGACGTACTCGACGCCCTCGATACCCGAGAGCACGTTCTCCATCGGGATCAGGAGCCGGTTTTCGATCTCGCCCGGCGTGGCTCCAGGCATCGGCAGGTAGATGTCGGCGAGCGGCACGATGATCTGCGGCTCCTCCTCGCTGGGCAGCGTCATCACCGTGTAGAGGCCGAGGGCCAATGCGCCGGCCAGCAAGAGCGGCGTCAGCTTCGAGTCGAGAAATACTTCGGCCAGCTTCCCGGCGAACCCGCTCTTCATCGGACGCCCTCCGTGCGTGCGGTCTGCAATTCGGCGAAGGGCGGCGTCCAGCGCACGCTCCTCACATCTCCCACCGGCTGCCCGTCGACGAACGTCTGCGCGGGGTCACGCACCAGGAACGCATCGGCATTCGGCCCGGCCAACATCTCGACCGACCCGCCCAACTGCTGGCCGACGCGTATCCAGCGCAGCCGCAGCTCGTCGCCGTCAACGACGAAGACTCCGGTCAGTTGCCCGCGAGTCACTACGACGTCGGCGGGGATCCACCGGGTCGTCGTGGCTCGCTCGCCCAATTCGAGCCGCACGAAGCTGCCCGGCGGTATGGCCGGTGGCCCTGCCGAGTCGACAACGAAATGCGCCTCGATGCGAAAGCGGCGGCTCGCCCGCTCGACGGCTGGGACTGCGCGCGTCACCTCTGCTGCGTGGCGCTGGGAGGTTTGGGGCCAGTAAACGTCGATTCGATCACCCACGGCGAGCTGTCCCGCCAGCTCGGCCGGCAGGTCAGCCTCGATCTTGAGACCGCCCGACCCGATCATCTCGAGGATCGGCATTCCGGGGAGGGCCAGGTCGCCGGGGTCGGCTCGCCGCGCCGTGATCACACCGGAGAACGGCGCCCGCAGGATCACGTACTGCCGCTGGGCGCGGGCATCACGCAGCCCCGCCGCCGCCATATCGAGGCGCGCCTTCGCGTCGTCGAGCTCCTGGGCGGTCGCCGCACCGTCTGCGGCCAACGCGGAGATCCGCTCGTGCCATTGGCGCGCCAGCTCCGCCGCCGCCTCGGCGCTGCTAATCCGGGCGTCGATCTCGTCGCCCTCCAGGCTGACCAGCGGATCGCCCGCCGAGACCGTGGTGCCGATTTCGACGTGCAGTCTACGGATCCGCCCACTCATCCGCGTCGCTAGGACGGCTTCCTCCTCGGCGACGACGGTTCCCGGTGCTGTGACCAGGCCGTACGATGTCACCGACCTGGACGCCGAGACGTCCACCGGCTCCGAGCTGGGAGGCAGCTCACCCGGCTCGCCGCCACAGGCAGCGATGCCGATGACTAACGCGAGACCGATCCTTCCACTGATCCACTTCATCACTGATCCTCGGAGTTGGTTTGCGATCGAACGAATTCCAGTTGCGCGACCGCCATGTGATAGTTCGCCAGCGCGTTGATCGCGCGCTCTCGCATTTCCGTCGCCCGCGCCTCCGTCGCCCGCGCCTCAGCGCCCAGTAGATCCGCCGAGGTCGCCAGCCCTTCCTCGAAACGACGCCGCATCAATTCCCTGCCCCGCTCCGCCGCTTCCTCCGCCGCGCGCGTCGCCTCGTGTTGCCTGAGCGCGCTGTGGACCGCTCGTTCAGCCTGGGCAAGCTCGCTCTGGGCATCGCGCAGTGCGCTCTGGTATTCAGTGCGCGCGATCTCGCCCTGAAGCCTGGCCTGCTCAGCGCCCGCCGACCGGCCGAAGCCCGAGAAGAGGTTCCAGCGGAGAGCAACACCGACCGTCCAGTTGTCACCGTCGACGGAAAAGGGGTCCTGGGCGTGAGTGTCGATGCGGCCGAACAGATCCACCGCCGGTAGGTAGGCCAGGGTCGCCCGCGTCTTGGCCGCGTCCGCGGCGTCGACCGCCGCCGCCCTGGCCCGCACGTCGGCACGCCACTCTGGGTCGAAAAACTTCGCGCCCGGCGGCGTCGGCGACGGCAACGACCCCGTCGGCGACGGCAACGTGTCCGGACTCCAGCCCAGGTGGCTTCCCAGGTCCTGCAGGGCATCGAGCCTGACGCGCTCCGCCTCCGCCTGCTGCGCCAGCGCCGCCGCCAGCTCGGCCTCCGCCTGGAACAGGTCCGCATCGGTCAGCAACCCCCGCGCGTTGCGCCGCCGGAAGAGATCGAGCGTCGCCTCGGCCGCCTCGACCGCCGAGCGCGCCGACTCCTGGCGCGCGCTCGCCGCCAAGCCGCGGTAGAAAAACAGTTGCGTCATCAGCACCGTTGCCTCTCGCATCCGAACCGCCGACCAGACCGCGGCCTCCGCCTGGCTCCTGGCCGATGAGCGGCCCGCCCAGATCGTCGGGTCGAGAAGGCTCCAGCTCAGGGAGAGGAACGCCGACCAGTCGTCGATCGCGTCCGGGTTGTTAAGCGCTCCCAAGTCCAGGTCTTCCTGGGTGAAACGCCCCTGACGCAGCTTCGTCCCGAAGGCGAACACAGGATCCACCGAGCGCATGTACCCGGCCCCGGCGTCCAGCCTCGGCCACAGCGGCGCCGCCGCGCTCCGTCCCGCGCTGCCGGCCAAGTCGCGGCGGGCCCCCGCCACCTTCAGTTCCGGGTTGCCAGCCAGCGCCTCTTCCAGCGCCGCCTCCAGCGAGAGCTCGCGGAGGACGGGCTCCGTGACCCCACCTCTCGGCGTCTGGGCCAGGCCGGCCCCGCTCCAGAGGAGGGCGAGGATCGAAGCCAGAGCTGTCTTATTTAGCGTAGTCATGGTCTTACGTATCGCCGGTTGGTTGGGCGGCCCTACACGTCGCAATGATCGTGTATGCAATCGATCACCTGGGTGACCCTGGGATCGTCAACGCTGTAGTAGACGTTCACCCCGTCCCTACGGCTTGAGAGTATCCCTTTGTCGCGCATGAGGTTGAGGTGCTGGGAAGCCACCGCCTGCTCGATCTTCAGCGTCTCGTAGATCGCCGTGACGTTCTGTTCGCCCGCCCGGTCCAGCAGCTCGATGATCTGCAGGCGAATCGGGTGGCCGATGCACTTGAGCATGGTGGCGGCCTGGCGAACGGCCTCAACGCTGAGCTTGTCGGATCTGATCGGCATGAACGGCCCCCTGGTTGAGAGAGCAAGGTATATGCATATATGAATATGTCAACCCCTAGGGTGGGTGGCCGGTGGCCGGTGGTTCTCGGCCGGGACGGTCGAGCTTAGTGGCCACCGGCATACCGGCTACCGTGTACTGGCACACCGGCTAGCGGCCACTAAGATTACGAGTTGCCGCGAACCGAGAGGAAACTGGAGGCGACCGTGGAGATCAAGGCGAACCGGCTGGTCTATTTGGGGTACGGGAAATACTGGCGGTCGGATCAGATCGTTGGTCTCGTCCCCATCGAAGACGAGCGTGGTCCGGGCCGTCGCACGTACGTGCACGTGACGACGCTGGATGAACCGATCGTGGCGTCACGATCGGAGGAGTCGATCCGGCGCGA
Source organism: Gemmatimonadota bacterium (assembly GCA_039586755.1). Classification (GTDB taxonomy): domain Bacteria; phylum Gemmatimonadota; class Gemmatimonadetes; order Palauibacterales; family KS3-K002. The sequence goes on from JBDHJU010000064.1 coordinate 20,799, forward strand.
GATGGCCGGGGGTAGCGAGGAGGAGTTCAGGGCCGGGGAGTTGCGCTCGGCGGTTGCTGATCTAGTTGAAGACGTGTCCGCACTATCGCCCGTCCTGCGGCGGATGCTCCTCCATGAAGGTGGCCTGGACCTGGGCCGCTGGGAGGATCGCTTGCGCGCTCTCGTGACCTACGAGACCGACCAACCCGGCCAGGAAGATCTGTTTGGCTCGACGGAGTGAGGCGGTGGCCGGTGACCTGTAGCCGGTAAGTTCGGAGTACGCAGTTCTGACCTACCGGCTACTGACTTACCGGCTACCGGCTTACCGAACACTGGCCACCGAACAACCGAACACCGACAACTGACTACCATCCACCGGCTACTGGTTATCGCCGCCCTACTGGCTCTCACAGCCGACGTGTGGGCGCAGGGGGGAGATGTGTGCGAGGCGGGTCGGATAGCCAGCATCACGATCGACGCGCGAGGTGTATTCGGGGACAGCGACAACGGTGTGGTGTCGAAGTTCTACGATGCGTTGAACTGGCTGCACGTGGACACGCGGGAGAGTGTCGTCCGCCGTGAGTTGCTGTTCCGGGAGGGTGACTGTTTCGACCCGCTACGGGTGGAGGAAAGCGAGCGGCTACTTCGCGGGTTCGTGTTCCTCCAGTCGGCCGATGTGGAAGCGACGCGCCGGTCGAATGGGAACTACGATGTAGTGGTCACCACTCGCGACGAGTGGTCGCTGCGCATCATTCCGCGATTTCAGGCGGGTAGTGGCCCGGCGGTGGCGGGAGTCAGCGTCACGGAGTGGAACGTAGCGGGTGCAGGAAAGGCGATCGAGTTCTTCTACTCCCACCGGCCCAGTCGTGACGAGATCGGCGGCAGTTTCTTCAATCCTCAATTCCTGGGCAGTCGCTGGAACGCGGGCCTGTTGGCGATTCGCGCCGAGGCGGGCTGGGTGCTGCGCGGAACGCTGGGCTACCCCTTCGTCGGCCTGGTAGGGCGGTGGGCAGCGTTCAACGATCTTCTCTACTCCGAGCGTTGGTTCGGCTACTTCGTGGGAGACACGCCTGACCGCCGTGAGTTGCTCCTGCCGACGACGCGGGTGGCGGCGCAGGTCGGTGGTGCGTTGCGCGTCATGGCGGCGCCGCGGGGCCGCGCGACGAAACTCGGTTCGTACGGTCTCACGGTATCGTACGAGAGGCTGGATTACGGCGACGCGTTCCCCCGCGACTCGGCCACCGCTGCGGAGTTCGCGGCTTCGGAGGAGGCCATCGCGGCGCTGGCCGATCTGGCGCTTCGTCCGCGGGAGGATATTCGGCTGAACCTCGTCGTGGGGATTCGTGGCCTCGACTTCATCCGCCGGCGCGGTGTGAGCACGTTGCGGGCGACCGAGGATATCGCCATCGGAGCGACCGCCGACCTGGTACTGGGACTGGCGAGCAGCGCCTTCGGTTCCAGCGACGATCACGTATTGGGGGGCCTCGACCTCTATGGCGGCGCGAGAGTGAGAGGCAACTGGTTCTCCCTGTTGCGCGCCAACGTTGAGGCACGGCGCGACTACGAGCAACGCACGTGGCGGGATGTGTTCGGCGCCCTGCAGTGGACCAACCTCTGGTTGCTGGCTCCCGGACGCACTGTAACCCTCGAGGGGCGCTGGAGCGCCGGCTGGGACGTTACCGTTCCGTTCCAGCTCACGCTCGGCGGACCGTGGGGGCTGGCCGGCTTCGCGCCTCACCGCTACCCCGGCGGTGCCCGGGCGGTGGTGCGGCTCGAGAATCAGTTCCTACTGGGTTCGATGGGCGGCCTGATGGACCTGGGCGTCGCGGCGTTCGTCGACGGTGGCCGCATGTGGGCCAACGGGGCGCTCTTCGGAGTCAACTCGGGGCTGCGGGGGTCCGCCGGCCTCGGCCTGCTGATCGCCACGCCGGTCGGCTCGCGCGTCACCTATCGGCTGCAGGCCGCGCTCCCCATCGATAGCAGGTCGCGCCTCGATGACCTCGTCATCTCGCTACGAATCGAGGGGCCGCTGCGACTGGAGAGCGCGACGGTCGATCCCCAGCTTCTGCGTAGCCGCGATATCGCTCTTCCCACCGCCGCTCGCCACCTCAAGTAGCTAGCGCCCGGCCCGGGCGCTGATTGCGGGAACCGGCCGGCGGCCCCAAGCTTAGAGCAACATCGATCTACGGATTCGAGGACAGGGCCGATGCAGTGGACTCCAGTAGCCCTGGCACTGGTTGTGCTGGCCGGGACCGGCGAGCCGGCGCGGGCGCAGGCTTTCGACCACGCGACACTCGACACGGTACTCGCGCTCTACGTGCAGGACGGCATGGTCGACTACACCGCCCTCAAGTATGGACGCGAGACCCTCGACCGCTACCTGGGCCAGGTAGCGGTCGTCCTCGCCGACGAATTCGCCGGTTGGGCCGAGGCGGAGCGGCTCGCCTACTTGATCAACGCATACAACGCCTACGTTCTCGCGACGATAATCGACCACTATCCGATCGAGGGCAGCGGCTTCTTCAAGAAGCTCACATCACCTAAGAGGTTCGGCATCCCGAAGAACTCGATCCATCATATCGATGGCGCTTTCGATCGTATGCGCCATGCGGTGGCCGGCGCCCAGATGACGCTGGACGAAATTGAACGCGCCGCAGTGCGTGTGAAAGACGGCGAGCCACGGGTCCACTTCGCTCTCGTCCGCTCCGCCGTCAGCGGGCCGCCGCTGCGCGAGGAAGCGTACCGCGGTGACCGGCTGGACGAGCAGCTCGATGAGCAGGGCCGCCGGTTTCTCAACGACCCGAGGCAAAACCGCTTCGAGGTCGAGCGGCGGCGCGTCCACCTCTCGAAGATCTTCGACTGGTACGGAGAGGATTTCGAGGGCTTCGCCAGCGAGTCGGGCTACGAGCGCGACCGGAAGGTCAATGGCGTCCTCGCCTTCGTCTCGCGTTATCTTATTGGCCGGGTGAGCGAGTTTATCGAGACCGGGGAATACAGAGTGCAGTTCGAGAGCTTCGATTGGACTTTGAACGATCAGGCAGTAGCCGCCAGCACCCGCTGACCTCACCGGCGGCCGTCGGGCTGGCCGCCATCGCTCTCGCAGCCGCGATCGTACCCACCGCCGGTGCCGCGCCGGCGCCGCAGGTGCCGTCCTTCGCGCAGGCGGCAGGTGAAGTGCGCTCGGAATACGATTGGAACTCGCCCCGCGTCCGCGCCCTGGTCGAACGTGCCATCGAACGCCGGGCCGGGTGGGCCTCCGACGGCGAGCTGGTCGATTATCAGGCGCACGCCCGCGGTCACATCTACTTCCTCTACGATCTGGGCCGGAGCACCGAGCGTCACCTGATCAAGGCGGACCAGCTGGCCCTCGATCTCTACTGGCACACGCCCGATCGGACGCGGCAGCTGATCGTCGGGCGGCGCGACGAGAAGGTCCTGCCCACCAACATCCGCTACCACCTCGATCACCTGACGGTCGTCATGGACAACCTCGGCGACCGGATACGGCTGGGCGAAGGCTCCGAGGTCAGGGATGCTCCGCATCCCGCGGCGCCCGGGGCGCTGGACTTCTACGACTATCGGCTCGCCGACTCCTTGACGTTGGTCCTGCCCGATCGGGAGGTACGGGTCTACCAGGTGGATGTGAGACCCCGGAACCCGAACGGGCCCGGGCTCGTCGGTTCGCTGTTCCTCGATCGGGCGACGGCGGACATCGTGCGCATGGACTTCACCTTCACCGCCGCCTCGTACCTCGACGAGACCCTCGACTACTTCAACATCCGGCTGGAGAACGCGCTTTGGGAGGGGCGCTACTGGTTGCCCTATCGTCAGGGGATCGAGCTGCGCCGCGAGGTCAAGTTCGTGCAGTTTCCCGCCGGCGGCATCATCCGGGCCGAGTTCAAGATCAGCGACTACGAATTCAACACCGGCATCGCCGAGAACTTCTTCCGTGGACCCAGCGTCGTCGCCCTGCCGGAGGCCAGCCTTGAATCGTTCGAGTTCGAGGAGGGCCTTTACGACGCCCTCGATCCGGCGGTGGCTGCGTCGCCGCCCTCGATGGAGGAGATACGAGACCAGGCTACCAGAATCGTCACCGAGGACTATCTGCAGAAAGCGGAAGGGCTGAGGCTGGCCGTCCCGGGCTTCTCGTCCGTGCTCCGCCTCCGCCGCGCTGAGGGGTTCTATGCCGGGCCCGCCCTCGGCCACAGAGTAGCGGGCGGCAGCTCGCTCACCCTCGGCGGCTACGCTTTCGGTGCGGAGCGCGGTCAGCTGCAGGAGTTGGTGCGGTTCTTTCTCGCGCCGTCACTCGAGATCGAGGGGGGGTTCTACTACCAGTACGTCACGGACGTTTCGCCCTGGCCGGCCAGTTCGGGGGTCATTGCGACGCTCGCCACCTTGATCGACGGGGAGGACTACCGGGAGCCTTACTGGGTCACCGGTCTTCGGCTGACTCTGCGGAAGGCTCTCGGTTGGGCGCGGGGAAGCGTGTCGGCCAGCTTTGAGGAGTGGGAGCCGGCGACGCTGGCGTCGCACGGAATGATAGATCGCAGCTACCGTGAAGTCCGTGAGCTCGACCGCGGTGAAAACGCCGCCCTCGCCGTGGCGCTCCGGAAGGAGCCGGTCATGGCGCTGGAGGCGGTCGGCGGCGTCAGCTGGGGCCTACAGGTCGAGGCTGCCAGCCATTCCATCTTGGGCGACTTCGAATACGTGCACACGGCGGCACGGGGCGAAGTGCTGTGGCCTGAGGTCGTACTGCGAGTGGGCGTCCGCTTATCGGGTGCTGCAGGTGGGGTCTGGGGCGGAGGCATCCCGGCGCAACGTCTCTTTCCCGCCGGCGGCCGCGGCACGGTACGCGGCTATTCCTTTCACCGCTTCGTCGGCAACCTGTACGGGGCTGCCGGCCTCGAGTTCAGCCGACCGATCTATCACCCGTTCGTCTCGCTGGCGCTGTTCGCCGATCTCGGTTGGGTGGGTATCGAGGGCGCCGGGGCCGCTGGGGCCGTAGACCGCTGGAATCGGGTGGGGCGCCCGGCCGCTGCCGCCGACGGTGCGCTGGTCGGCATCGGCGCAGGGTTAGGTCTCGTCTACGATATCCTGCGCGTCGAGCTGGCCCGCGGGCTCCGGCAGGGCGGGATCTGGGAGCTGGTCGTGCGGGTGCGGCCCGACTTCTGGGACTGGCTCTAGCTCCACCTTCCCAGGTGCGGTAGGTTCCGGTCACACCACTACAAGGAGGGGCTATGCGTATCCGCGCTCTAGCGGCCCTAAGTGTGCCTGCCCTGCTGCTGGCCTGTCAGCCGGCCGCCATGACCGACGCGCAGCGTGTCGCGATCGAGGGCGAGATCGAGCAGCTCTACGCGGAGCAGGCGGCGATCCTCAACGCCGTGGACATCGAGGGTTGGCTCGCCCAGTTCGAGCAGAGCGAGGACTTCACGATCGCCGTGAGCGGCGAGGTATCGGTCGGCTTCGCGGCGATGGCCGAGGAGGTCCGGACTAATTGGCTGTACGAGTCGGTGGAGTTCGCCTGGGGGGATGATCACCACATCTACGTCTTGGCCCCCGACATCGCCGCGGTCACTTCCACCTGGGATTGGCACGCGACAAGGTCGACGGGTGAGACCGAGGATGCGCAAGGCACCTGGACGGCCGTCCTGCGCAAGCATGACGGCGTTTGGAAGATCGCCATGGTCTCCGAGAGCGTTGTGCCGCCGCCAACGCCCGAGACGACTTAGTAACGCGGCACTCTACTAGCCGGCCTTGGTGGCGTACCAGGTCGAGCCTACGCCCAGGTCGACGGCGATGGGGACGTCGAGTTGAAGTGCGCCTTCCATCTCCGAGCGGACCAGCGTCTCTACGTCGTCCAGCTCGGCCGGGGGCACTTCGAACAGCAGTTCGTCGTGGACCTGCAGGATCATCCGGGCGCCGCTCTCGCGCTCGGCCAGGGCCTTGTGGATCTTGATCATCGCCAGCTTGATGAGATCGGCGGCCGTGCCCTGAATCGGTGAGTTGGTGGCGACACGCTCGCCGAAGCCACGGATGTTGGGGTTCTTCGAGTTGAGCTCCGGGATGTAGCGGCGGCGTCCGAACAGCGTCTCCACGTAGCCCTGGTCCCGGGCCGTCTCGACCTGGCGGTCGAGATACTCGCGGATCGCCGGGAATCGCTCGAAGTAGTCCCCGATGAACGCCCGGGCCTCTGCCATGCTTATGCCAAGCTGGCGGCCCAGCGCGAACGGTCCCTGGCCGTAGATCGTCGCGAAGTTCACCGTCTTCGCCGTCGCCCGCATCGCCGGCGTCACCGCGTCCTGCGCGACGCCGAAGATGAGTGCCGCCGTATCGCGATGCACGTCGCGCTCCTCCCGAAAGGCCTCCACGAACGCCGGGTCCTCCGCCAGGTGCGCCAGGATCCGCAACTCGACCTGGGAGTAGTCGGCTCCCAGGAACGTGAGACCTTCGGCGGGGACGAAGCCCTTGCGGATCTCGGCACCGAGCGGCGTGCGGATCGGGATGTTCTGCAGGTTAGGGTCGGAGCTCGATAGGCGGCCGGTCGAGGTCACCGTCTGGTTGAACGATGTATGGATGCGCTTCGTCCGCGGGTCGACCAGCGCCGGGAGCGCGTCCACGTACGTGGACTTGAGCTTCGCCAACTCGCGGAAATCGATGATCAGGCGCGGCAGCTGGTGCCCTTCCGCCGCCAACTCTTCCAAAACCGCTGCGTCCGTCGAGGGGCCGGTCTTGGTACGCTTCTTTACCGGCAGCTTCAGCTGCTCGAACAGAACTTCGCGCAGCTGCACCGGTGAATTGATGTTCAGCTCGCGGCCCGCCAGCTTGTAGATTTCTTCTTCGACGAGCTTCAGTTCTTTAGCCAGCCGCTCGCTCATCTGATCGAAAAACTCGCCGTCGATGGCGACGCCCGCCCGCTCCATGTCGGCCAACACCGGCATTAGCGGCATCTCGACCTCTTCGAACAACTTCCTCAGATCGAAGTCGTCCAGCTGCCGCGTCAGTCGTGCATCGATCTGTAGCGCCATGTCGGCGCGCTCGGCGGAGAAGGCGGCGGCACGCGCCGGCTCGAGCTCGGGGAAGGGGATCTCTCCTTTGCCCTTGCCGCAGAGGTCCGCGTAGGACGCGATCTTCCGGTCCATCTCCTCCAGGACCAGGGTCTCGAGATCGTGCTGGCGCCGGCCCGGGTCGAGACAGTAAGAGGCGATCATCACATCGCGCATAACGCCCCGCGGCTCGAGCCCAGCGGCGCCGAGTATCAGCTTGCACCGCTTGAGGTCGTGACCGACCAGCGTGATCGTCTCGTCCTCCAGTAGCTCGACGATGGGCCGCAGTGCCTCCGACCCCAGGGGCGGCAGGTTCTCCGATGACTCCTGCTTCAAGTCGCCCAGCTCCAGCTCTCCCGGCCGGCTGGTGGCGACGTGGCCGAACGGCAGGTAGTAGGCGCACCCCTCGGAGGCGGCGATCCCCAGCCCCACCAGCGAGCCGCCGTGCCCCGAGCGCACGTCGAGGCCGATCCTGCCCGCCTCGCGGGCAGCCGCGGCGATCCCGCCCAGCCGGCCGACTTCGGCGACCGACTCGTACCCGGCCGCCTGCTCGGCTCGTGGTGCCGGACTCTCGTCCGCTGCGTACTCACGCACCAGCGAGTGGAACTCCAGCTCGAGAAACAACTCGCGCAACCGGTCCCGATCCGGTTCACCGGCCTGCAGTTCGTCGAGCTCCAGCGCGATCGGCACGTCGGTGCGTATGGTCACGAGATCCTTCGAGAGCCGTGCATCATCGGCGTGCCGCTTCAGCGCCTCGCGCGCTCGCTTCTGTGCCACTTCGTCGACGTCCGCCAGGATGGCCTCCAGCGCCCCGAAACGCGCGATCAACTGGACCGCGGTCTTGGGTCCCACGCCCCGCACACCCGGGACGTTGTCCGACGAGTCGCCCACCAGTGCCAGGTAGTCGGTCACCCGCTCCGGCGGCACGCCCAGCCTCTCCGCAGCGTTCGATTCGTCGACCAGCTCCTCTTCGACGGCCGCCGGGCCACCTCGACCGGGATTGAGCAGCGCGACCTTGTTTCCGATCAGCTGATAGAAATCCTTGTCGCCCGATACGATCACCGCCTGCAAGCCCTGCGCGGCGACCTGGCTGGCCAGCGTGCCGATGACGTCGTCCGCCTCGAAACCGGGAAGTTCGATGGTGGGGATGTGGAAGGCCTCGAGCATCTGGCGGATCCGCCGCATCCTTGTAGTCCTCGAAGATCTCGTGCCTGAATGTTTCGTCGCCGCCCGCATCGAAGACGAAGCCGATATAGTCGGGCCGCCGCTCAGCCAAAATCTTCCTGATAAACTGCGCGATGCCCCAGGGCGCGGACGTGTTTTCGCCACGCGACGTTCGCAGCGGCCGGCTGATCATCGCGTAAAACGCCCGATAAACCAGGGCGTGCCCGTCGATCAGATACACCGTCTTCGTTTCTTTCGGTGCCATGTGTGGGAATATGAGGCGTGGCCCTACTCACGCCTAGGGGAGGGAAGTTGGCAATTCTGGAAAGGCACAAGTGGTTGGGAATTCTCGAATGTCGATTCGGGGACCAAAGCAACAAGGGAGGTTAGAAGTAAGAAGAATTTCTATACTTCCCTACCTCCCTAGTTGCACTGGTCCCATGATCCACATTCGAGAATTCCCAAAGGACTTGTACAATTGACCAATCGAAATTCCCACCCATAAAGAACTCGCCCGGACTGGGTGGGTCCGGGCGAGCGGGATGTTCGATATCAGTCTGGAGCTACACGCGGGTCACATTGGCTGCCTGCAGCCCCTTGTCGCCCTGCCGAATCTCGAACTCCACTTCCTGGCCTTCTGCCAGCGTCTTGAACCCCTCCATGTTGATAGCCGAGAAGTGGACAAAAACATCCTCTCCACCTTCAGGCTGTTCAATGAATCCGTAACCTTTGGCGTCATTGAACCACTTGATCCGCCCTTTGGCCATCGAGCACTTCCTCCTGCATTGGGTGATTATTACTGCGACCAACGCGCCCATGATATTAGGCAGGTCTCGGCCTGTCAACGCACGATGTTCGGGATAATTTCGGGCCCTCACTCGGCCGGCTGAGCCTCTCCGAACCCCGAATAGAGCTGGCTGTAGATGCGGAAATGCGACTGCACGTTCCTCACGTAAGTCCTTGTCTCCCTGAACGGTATCCGCTCTGCGAACAGCTCGGGGTCGATGCGGTATTCGGGTTGCTGGCGCCAGCGCCGGGCGCGAGTCGGTCCTGCATTGTAGGCGATCAGCGAGAGTTGCAGCTCGGAGTAGCGGCGTTGGAGGTCGGCGAAGTAAGCTGCGCCGAGATGGACGTTGATCTCCGGATGGTAGAGCAGTTCGTCACTGTAGTCGCGGACGCCGAGTCGGTTGGCCCACCAGCGGCCGGTCTCCGGCATGATCTGGAGTAGCCCGCGAGCGCCGGCGCGCGATGTGACGTCCGGGGCGAAGGCCGATTCCTGGCGCGCGATGGCGGCGACGAGATTAGGATCCAGTCTTCGCGAGTCGGCCTCGGCGAGGATAATCTCCTCGTAGGCGAGTGGGTAGATCGCACGCAGCACGTTGGCGCTCCAGCGGCCGCGCAGCGCCGAGTGTGCTCGCCAGCCGAAGAGAACCGCCTGCTGCCCGAACCCGTGCTCGGCGAGTGCGACCGAGAGCCCGATCAACTCTTCGGGACTGTCGGGTGGTGAATTTGTGATCGTCGCCAGCACGGCCTTCGCTTCTTCGTGGAGGCCCGCCTGGCTCAAGAGGTCGATGACGCTGAGCTTTCGCTCGGTCTCGGCATCGATGGGTGCGGGCTCGGGGCCGGGGGCGAGCGTCGTCCAGGGATCGATGCCCAGACGATCGGCAGCCAGGAAACCGTAGTAGCCGAAGGGCGCGCGGTTGTGGACCTCGCGGAATAGCCGTTCGGCTTCGGCGACTTTCGCTGCGTCGCCTTCGGCGAGTCGAGCGCGGGCTGCCCAGTAGGTGGCGCTGATACGCAGGTCGCCGCTGCGCTCTGCGCGACGCAGGCGGTCGAAGTGTCGGCGCGCGTCGGCGAATTCACCCTCTCGATAGGCGAGTATTCCCAGTCTGTAGCGTGCGGTGCGCTCGGCGCTGGAGCCCGAGTAGTCCCTGACCAGCTCTTCGTAGATCGCAACCGCGCGCGGCGTGTTCCCGGCACCTTCGTAGAGGTCGCCCAGGAGCGAAAGCGAGTTGAGGGCCGACCCGGTACCGGGGAACCGGTCGGCCACCTCTCTCAGCCGTGCCCGGCCCTCGCGGCGCCAGCCGCGGCGATACGTGGCGCGCGCGATGTAGTACTCGGCTCTTGCCAGGGTCGCGGCGCTCGGGCCCGCGGCCGCCAGCCGCTCCAGCTCGTCCACGGCGGCGTAGTAGTGGCCCGCTCGGAACAGCAGCTCGCCGATTCGCAGCCGTACCGCCTGCCGCTCACCCGTCGGCAGCTGCTGGCGCTCGAGATACTCCTGGTACTGGCGCGCCGCTGACCCGGCCGGGCCTGAGCGCTCGAAAGTGCGAGCCAGCGACAGGTGATCGGCTGCGCTGAGATCGGGGAACTGAGAGAGCAAGGTAGCGGCCTCTCGAGCCCATCGCGGATTGGATCGGATGGCGGCACGCAGCGTGGTGGCGGCGGTGGCGCTGTCACCCTCCTCCAGGAGTAGCATTGCGGCCCGGGTCCTCAGCTCGGTCGAGTTGCGCCCTACGCTGGGCGCCGCGTCGAGCAACAGGTGCAGGGCACCCTGGCGGTCCCCGGCGGCGAGGTACGCATCAACCGCCGCACGGGTGCGCCGGTAGAGCGGTACGCTGGTCGCCTCCCTCAGCAGTCGGTTCACCGCTGCCGTGTCTCCCAACTGGGCCAGGACCTCGGCCGCCCGAATCGATGACCAGGGCACGAGCTCGGGCGCGATCTCGGCGGCTCGGCCGTAAGCTGCCGCAGCCTCCAGCGGTTGGCCGAGCATTTCCAGCGAGCGGGCCAGGCCGACCTCGGCGATCGCCCGCGGCGAGCGTTCCAGCGAGTAGCGCAGAAAGATCCGGTAGCCTTCGACGGCTCGCTCCACTTCGCCCGTCTCCAGCCACGCACGGGCCAACAGGGCCCGTCCATCACCGTAGCCGATCGAGTCGAGCCAGCTCACCGATTCGAGGCGAGCCACCACGTCCTCCCAAGCTCCGCGTCCCGCGTCGGCCCGGGCCGAGAGCAGCATAGCCTCCGGCGTCCCGCTGTCGTGCCCGTTCAGGTCCCTGAGCAGTCGCGTCGCGTACCAATGGCGACCTTGGTCGAGCGCCTCGGCCACCTGAGCCAGCGGGTCGTCGCGCACCTCGTCCTTGAGCCCCAGGGCGGCCGGGGCCAGGATGATCAACAGACACGTGACGTACAGCCGTGACAGGTGCATACCGTCGTTACTTGTTTCGGCGGGTTGCTCGACTCAGGACGCAGCGCGGCGGCTCAGGGATAGAGGGTCTCGACGGCGTCTGTGAAGGCGCGGCGCGAGTCTGCGGTCAAGCTGAAAGCGCCGCTTCCGCTGGTGTCGGTGAACACCAGTCGCACCTCGAAGTCGAGAGACTCCTTGTAAAGCCAGACCTGGCTCCGTTCCGGTCCACCCCGGGCGTCAAGGTCGCGGAGAACCTCGTCGGGAGGGCCTAATGTAACATACACCGCACCGCGATCGGTGAGCCATCCCGCAGTCTCCAGCTCGCTGAAACGCCCGTTCGCTTCCTGGATCCTGCGGAAGTAACCCTGGAAAAACTCGTTCTCGACCGTCTCCGGGTCGGGATCCTTACTACTCCAGAACGCATGCAATAGCCGGGCCCGTTCCCCGGGCGCTGCGTCCTGGAGGTCGTGCAGCGCTCCCGGGGACCCGGCGTAGCGCAGGTAGCCCAGCGCCTCCTCGTAGTCGACGGCCAGCCAGTCGGGCGTCAGGGCGACCAGCAGGGTGGATGAGTCGGCGATCTCGGTGCCCGCCAGCCTGGCGTGGAGGCTCAGTTTCCCGGGCGGCAGGCGAGCGCTATCGAGGGCGACGTTCGCCGAGCGCAGCGGCCCGAGGCCCGGTTCCAGAGCCAGTGTGTCCGACCACACGACGTCCGCTGCTTGTCTGGCTTCGAGGACCACGCTCTGCGCATCCTCGGAGAGAACCTCGATGTAGATCCGTGAGCCCTCCTCGCGGCCGAACTCGATAGTGGCTCGGGGGCTCAGGATGAACGCCGGCGGCAGATCACGAGTCGAGCGGGGTTGCGCCCGGTATACGACGATCGGTGCGGTGATGGCCGGCGCCGCGTAACAGGGCACTCGCAGCTCGAGGTCCGCGCTCAAGCCGTCGCCCGACGCGACGTCACTCACACGGATGTGGGCCGGGTAGTCGCCTGGCGGAAGGGTCAGGAAGCTCTGCGAGACGACGCTCTCCTCTCTGCGCGCCGTCTCCCGAAAAGTGCGGATGCGGACCTCCTGGATCTCGGTCAGATGCGCGGTGGCCGCGGCGCTGTCGCCCACGGACACGTCGATCTCGTAGCGGGCTACGAAGCCGGGCGGCGCGCGACGGAACCGCAGTGCGTTATTGGGCAGCGAGAGAGCTAGGATAGCGTAGGAGCTGTCGGCCGGCCCGGGTGCGAAGACGAATCGCCCCACGACGGCGAAGCGCTCATCCCCGGTTAGAAACCCGACTTCCTCGTAGACCTGCAGAGGGTCCGGGGTCCGCTCCGCCGCCCGGGTCGGGACCATGCTCATCTCCGGGCTCGAAGTCGCCGGCCCGCAGGCGGCCAACCACAGCCAGAAGAAAAAGAGGCCACCCCGGGGGTGGCCTCTCGGTCTCGAGACGGTGCCCGTTACGGGGATCACACGGTCTGTGTCTTCGCTTCGATCTCGTGGAGGGCGTCGATCATCTTCTGAGCGCTCTCCTCCATCTCGATCACCTGGCGGTCGATCTGCGTCACGAAGTAGTTGTGCGCAATGTTGATCGGGATCGCGATCGTCAGCCCGCTCGCCGTCGTGATCAGGGCGACCTTAATACCACCTGCCACCGTCGTCGCCTCTACCTCACCAGCCAGCTCGATCGCCTGGAACGCCTGGATCATCCCGATCACCGTCCCCAAGAACCCGGTGAGCGGCGCCACGTTCGCCAGCGTCGCCAGCCAGACCAGCCCGCGCTCCAGCGAGGCAAGCTCGATCAGGCCGGCGTTCTCGATCGCTTTCATGACCCGGTCGGTCCCCTCCTGGTGCCGCCGCAACCCGGCCAATAGGATCGCTGCCGCCGGGGCCTTCGACTCCTGGCACTGGCGCATCGCTTCCTGGATACGGTGCTCGGCAAGCAACTGGTCCGTTTCCGCCAGTATCGCGCGGGTCCGAGCGCCCTTGATCTGCAGGTCGATGAACTTCCAGACGATGATGATAGCTCCCGCTATCGCGAAGAAGGCCAGCGGGTACATCATGAACCCGCCGTCCCTGAACGTCTGCACCAGGTCTAGCCTCTGGCCCTGTCCCAAGGCCTGGGCCGCCATGAGCGTGGACAGCATGACTCCGCCCAACTTGAACCTCCTAAGCTTGCAGCGGCATAGGTATACCACTGCAGAGATGATTTAGGCTACGGTCGGGGAAAATGCGGAGGCTAAGCTAGACAGCCGGTTACACCGTTGTCAAGGCTAGGAGGTGGGATTCTGGGATTCCCCAATTCCCCGATACCACGGAACCCACCGATTGTCGGCGTTCCAATTCCCACTCCCAGAATTCCCAGTTCGAGACTCCCCGAATCCCTAAATCTTATGGCAGGCTGCCGCCCTGCCTTCAAGGCTCGGCACCTCTCTGCGGCACCGGTCGTCCTTCGCCGGGTGTGGGCAGCGAGGATGGAAGGGACAGCCGGGGGGTGGGTCGGCCGGGTTGCCCACCTCGCCCGACAGCGCGATGCGCTCGGGTCGCCCCCGTGCATCCACAGCCGGGACTGCCGATAGCAAGGCCTGGGTGTACGGGTGCAGCGGGTTCGCGAACAGCGACTCGCAGTCGTTTAGCTCGACGACGCGGCCCAGATACATCACCGCTACCCGGTCGGCGATATGACGGACCACCGACAGGTCGTGGGTGATGAACAGATAGGTCAGCCGGAAGCGCTCGCGCAGATCGGCCAGCAGGTTGAGGACCTGGGCCTGCACTGAGACGTCGAGGGCCGAGACGGGCTCGTCGGCTACGATGAACTCCGGCTCCACCGCCAACGCACGCGCGATGCCGATCCTCTGGCGTTGGCCGCCGGAAAACTCGTGAGGATATTTCCCAGCGTCGTCGGAGTGCAGCCCGACGGCGTCCAGCAGTTCGCCGATGCGCCGTTCGGCGTCCCGGCCCTGCGCGAGCCCGTGCACGTGCAGCGCCTCCCGCAGCACCCCACCTACCGTCATGCGAGGGTTCAACGAGCCGTAAGGATCCTGAAAGATGATTTGCGCTCGTCGACGGAAGCGCATGAGCCCCGACCGATCGAGCTCGTCCGTGTCCTGACCGTCGAAGTTCACACGCCCCGCGGTCGGCCTCAGCAGCCGCAGGATCAAGCGCGCCGTGGTGCTTTTCCCACAGCCCGATTCGCCGACCAGAGCGACCGACTCGCCGCGCCGAATATCGAGCGACACGCCGTCCACCGCACGGAGTTGTCCCCGCGCTCGACCCAGAACGCCCGACCGGATCGGAAAGTGCTTGACCAGCCCTCGCACCTCGAGCAGCAGAGCATCGGTCCGATCGGTCATGGTCCGGCTTCCTCGTGCACGGTGCGACGCTGCGGTTCCTCTTCCAGCCAGCAGCGGGCCGTCCCGTCGGTGCCCAGCAACCGGGGGGATTCCTCCCGGCAGCGCTGCCAAGCGTGGGGACAGCGCGGGTGAAACCGGCAGCCCGGCGGCCAGCGCTTGGCGCTGGGTACGGCCCCGGCGATGGTGGCCAGGCGTGGGACCCTGCCGCCGACCCGGGGGGTGGAGCGAAGCAGTCCTTCGGTGTAGGGGTGACGGGGCCGACTGAAGATCGTGTCCGTGTCGCCCTGCTCGACGACCTGTCCGGCGTACATGACGATCACCCGGTCGGCGATCTGGGCGACGACGCCCAGGTCGTGGCTGACGAACACGATCGCCATCCCCAGTCGTTCCTGGAGGCCGGCCAGCAGGTCGAGGATCTCCGCTTGGATCGTCACATCGAGCGCGGTGGTCGGCTCGTCGGCGAGCAAGACGTCCGGGTCACAGGCCAACGCCATGGCGATCATCGCCCGCTGCCGCATTCCGCCCGAGAACTCGTGGGGATAGTCAGCTAGCCGCCCCTCCGGCTCGGGGATCCCCACCAGGCCCAGCATCTCCGCCGCCCGGCGGCGCGCCTCGGCCCGGCCTACTCCGCGGTGCAATCGCACCGCTTCCGCGATCTGATCCCCGATCGTCCACACAGGGTTCAGGCTGGTCATCGGCTCCTGGAAGATCATCGAGATCTCGTTCCCCCGGACGTCCCGCATATCCTCCTCGGAGAGCTCCATCAGATCTCGGCCGCCCAACCGGATGGACGAACCCGGCTCGACCCGGCCCGGTCGGTCGATGAGCCGCAGGATCGATAGGCAGGTGACCGACTTGCCGCAGCCCGACTCGCCGACGATCCCCAGTGTCGCGCCGCGCTCCAGGCTGAAGCTGACGCCGTCCACCGCACGCACGGGCCCATCCGCCGTGTGGAAGTACGTGCGGAGGTCATCGACCTGTAGTAGGGGCGCGCTCACGCCTTACATCCTCAGTCGCGGGTCGAGGGCGTCCCGCAGTCCGTCGCCGATCAAGTTGAACGCCACGACCGTGAACACGATGGCAAGACCGGGGAAGGTCGACACCCACCAGGCGTCGAGCAGGAACTCGCGGCCGTCGTTGATGATGACGCCCCAGGAAGGCGTCGGTGGCTGCACGCTGAGGCCGAGGAACGACAGGCCGGCCTCGATCAGGATGATGTTGCCCAGTCCCAGCGTCGCCGCCACGATCACCGGCGCCATCACGTTCGGGATGATGTGTCGCAGGATGATTCGCGGGCTTCCGAGTCCCAGCGCCCGCGCCGCCTCGATGAATTCACGTTCCCGTAGCGACAGCACCTCGCTTCTCACGATCCGCGCCGTCGACGGCCAGAGCGTCAGGCCGAGCACGATAACGACGACCAGGATCGACGGGTCGAAGAGCGCGATCACGGTGATCAGGAGCACCAGGCGCGGGAACGAGATCAACGTATCGACGAAACGCATCAACACGGTATCGACGACTCCGCCGAAGTAGCCGCTCACCGCGCCGACCAGTGTCCCCAGCGTGATCGAGATCACCACGGCGATGAAGCCGATCGACAGGCTGATCCGCGCGCCATACAAAATGCGCGCATACACATCGCGTCCGTACTTGTCGGTCCCCAGCAGGTGCTCACCCGATGGTGCCAGGTGGCGCACCGAGGCGATGTCTTCGACGATCACGGTCGGGTCGTAGGACGTCAGGTAGGGTGCCAGCAACGTCACCAGGTAGAGCGCCACCATGAGGTAGAGCCCCAGGACCGCCGGCCGGTTCTTCTTGAACTCGCGCCAGGCGATGGCCCAACCCGAAACGCCTGCCGCCTCCTCGCCCCCGCGGTCGCGGCCCCATACCATGCTCAACCGCCAGGCCAGCCCCAGGGTCCCGGCCAGGGTCAGAAACGCGATCCAGTGGTCGACCCGGCCCGCGGTGAACGTCGCCAGCACCCGGTCGAAGCCGAAGGCGAGGACCGCCAGCATAGCGAGGGCGAGGGACATGAGCGACAGGCCTGCCAGGCGCTGCCCCCGCAGCAGCTGCGGCAGACCGGGCAGCAGCGCGGCGGCGCGCAGGCGCTTCGCGCTCCCTCCGCCCGCGCTATTCACGGCGGCCTCCCTCATAGCGGATCCGCGGATCGACCACGGCGTACAATATGTCAGCGATCAGGTTGGCGATGACCACCATCACGGCGAAGACGAACGTCGTCGCCATCACCGTCGGGTAGTCGCGCTGGATTATCGCGTCGTAGATCGCGCGCCCCATCCCCGGCCAGGCGAAGACGACCTCCACCAGCACCGCGCCGCTGAACAGGAACGGCAGGTACAGTCCGAGCAGCGTGATGATCGGCAGCAGCGCGTTCTTCAGAGCGTGCTTGAGAATTACCGTGCGTTCTGGAAGCCCTTTCGCCCGAGCGGTTCTGATGTAGTCCTGGCGGATCACCTCGAGCATCGAGCTGCGCATGTAGCGGGCGACGCTCGCCGCCGACGACACTCCCAACGCGATCGATGGAAGCACGAGATGCTGTAACCGGTCGGTGAACCTGCCCCAGGTGCCGAGCATGTCGTAGTCCACGCTGTCCATTCCCGACGCCGGGAACTTGAGCGCTTCGGGCCACCACTCCACGAAGTGAACCTTGTAGCCGAAGATCAGGATCAACATCAGGCCCAGCCAAAAGCTCGGCATCGAGTAGATGAACAGAGCGCCCAGCGTCAGGGTGTGATCGAGGCCCGAGTGCTG
>JBDHJU010000065.1:0-18596 GCA_039586755.1 Gemmatimonadota bacterium
ACCCCGTGTCCGACCATTCCCACGACTCACCGATGTCGTTGTTGTAGTTCACGATCACCATGAGTCGCTTTTCAGGGTCGTTGTCCTCGAAGATGCCGTAAAACTCGGACCTCAGTCCGTAGTACGGGTGCGTGTGATCGAGCGAGTTGATCTCGAAGAACGAATGAAATATCGGGTGCGAAGCATCCAACTCCACGATGCGAGCCTCCGGTAGCACTTCAAGCATCCGATCCTCGAAGTTGAACCAGTGGCGGCTCGCGAAGTCGTCGAAAATCACGAAACCACCCTTGAGCAGGTAATCGCGCAGGCTCGCGGCCTCCTCCACCGTTAGCGTCCAGAAACCCGGCTCCGACATATAGGCGACCGGATGTTTGAAGAGCTCCGGGTCGTCGACGCTCAAAATGACACTGCCGTCGAAGTTCGGATCGACAGACGTGATCTCATCGAGCATCTTGGTGAAGTGGCGCTCGGCGCGCGGATAGTCGTGATCCCACTTGAGGTCACGGCCGCCCCAGCCTCGGCCGCCGTAGTCTTGAAGCGGGTCGAAGCGCAGCCTTACGAACGTGAATCGCCCGTTGTACTGGATGTTCAACGCATCGAAATCGATGCCCTGGGCGCCTCGCGCACCCTCGCGTATTCGGCGTGACTGGGCCATGAGCGGTTCGGCCGGCAGGATGGTCAGCAGCCCGAGCAACAAAACCCAAGGCATTCGCGCGCTCATGTTCCACCTCCGCCGCCCCTGGCCCGGATCTCGAGCAGCAGCTCCTGCGCCGCCTCAAAGCTGGGCGCGTCCTCGAGTGCCCGTAGAACGGTCCGGCGCGCCAGGACGAGATCGCCCGCGTCGAGATAGGCGCGTGCCAGTTGGTAGGTCGCTTCCGCCCGATCCACCGGGTCCAGCGCCAGTACGGCCTTCCGTTCCCGGATAGCCTTCGCGTGCTCGCCGAGTCCCGAGTAAAGCCCGGCAAGTCGCGCGTGCAGCGTCATGTCATAGGGATAGATGTAGTTCAGACGCTCGAGCGCGGTCGCGGCGGCCGCCGGATCGCCCAGAGCCTCCCGTATCTCGGCCAGCTCGAGGTTCGCCCGATAGTCGCGACCGTTGATCGCGGTCAGCGCGTCGAGCTCCGCCGCCGCCTCCGCCAACGCGCCGCGCTCCCTGTGCGCGAGGGCGAGATGCCAGTAGGGGCTGGCCGGGCCGGCATACTGGGGGAAGAGCGTCTTCGCCCGCTCGAAGTGGGCCACCGCTTCCTCGATCGCGCCTTCCTCGAACAGGACCCGCCCGAACATCAGCTGAGCGTAGAAGTCACCGGGATCTTCGCGAGCCCACTCCTCCAGGTCTTCACGCCCCGGCCGCTCCCCGTGCTCCAGTTGCCTGTCCGGCCGCATAGCACCGAGTGGTGCGGCGAATCGCTCCTCGAAATGCACGAAGAAGCGGTCGTTGAACTCGTCGACGCTGACGTTTAGAACGCGCTCGAACGCCTCTGCCGTGCCCGCTCCGTCACGGAAGGCGCTCAACATGTCGATCAGCGCCTGGGCGCCCGCTTGCTGCTCGATGAACTCGAGGACCAGCGATGCCTCGTAGTACGAGAACATCAGCTGTTCCGGAAACGCCGGGCGCGCGAATCCGTTGTTCAGCTCGCCGATCGACAGCAGCCTGCCCTGCAGATAGGCCGTCAGGAAAGCCGGTGTCACATCCGCGCCCCAGCTCGGCCTCGCGCGGCGCTCCTCATAGACGGCCAGACCCTCGGAGAACCAGCGAGGCACCCTATGCTCACTCATACTCAGGTGGAACGTGTGGGCCAGCTCGTGCCAGAAGGTCGACCCCCAATTGAACTCGCCGGCGTCGCGAGCCGACGGCGAGTCCATCGCGATGACGGGGCCGAAGCTCACCCCGAGGGCGCCCAAGCCCACCAGACCGACGGTGCGGACCGAGAAGTCGGCGTGACTGCGATAAACCTCGACGCGCACCGGTGTCCGCGGCCGGAAGCCGTAGCGCATCGCCAAACGATCGTAGGCTTCCTCGGCCAACTCGGCGAAGTAGAGCGACAGCAGCTCGGATTCTTTGCCATCTATAGTGACGAGGAACCGTTCAGTCCGTGCCTCATCGTATTCCTCGAACGTGTCGAGCAGGTCGAGCGTGTTCTTGGTCCAGATGTCGAACGGATCTCCGGCGAAAGCGGTCTCGAGGTTCGCCTTCCCCTCCTCTATCATCCCGATGCGGAGCTGGTTGATCCCTAGCAGCGCAAAACCGCGCCATGACTTCGGATCGAGCTCCAACGCCCGTCCCGCGAAATCCGCCGCCTCGAAGTACAGCCGGTTCCGTGCGCTGAGCTCGGCCAACGTATTGTGCAGACCGGCATACCGGGGGTTGAGCGCCAGCGCCCGATCTCGCGCCTCTTCATAGGCAGCGTGGTCACCCTGCAGGTAGCGCGTCGCCGCCAGCACGGCGATGGCCTCCAGCGAGTTGGGGTTCACATCGAGCGCACGCTCGGCTTCCCGCGCCGCGGCATCGTAGCCCTCGAGTTCGAGGGTCAGCTCGGCGCGGAAGACGCGAGCCGGAACAAAGTTGGGGTTGACCTCGAGGCTGCGGTCCAAGAGTTCCATGGCACCGGGCCGGCCATCGAAGCGCAGCGTCCGCGCCTGCCCGAGTAGTGCCCTGGGATGTGATGGATTGAGCTCCAGGACATCCGCGAAGGCCGGTCCCGCCTCAGCGCTGTTGTATTTTTCCAGCAATAGCTCGCCGATCTTGTTTCGCGGCTCGAGGTTGCGAGGATCTCGCGCGATCGCCTCCTCGTAAGCGCGCAACGCGTCTCTCGAATAATCCGAGTTCTCGATTCCCAGGTAGCGGACGGCGCTGCCTACGGCGTTGAGCTCCTCGGAAGAGAGATCCTCGCCCCCGCTCCGGTTATAGACATCGATGAATGCGTCGAACTCGCGCAGCGCCTCCTCGCGTTCCCCACGTTCCCAGCGCAAAACGGCGAGGTTGAGGCGCGCGTCCAGTGAATCACTGGCACCCTCGTTCATCGCCCGCGCGAACGCGTCGGCCGCCTCGTCGATCCTGCCCACCAGATAGAGCACCTCACCCAGTGAGTTCCAGATCTCCGGCGAATTCGACTCCGAAACGAGGTACCGACGCGCCGCATCCTCCGCCTCGCCGTACCGCCCGACCTCGGCGAGCGCGCCGATCAGGCCCCGCGCAGGCCGCGCAGCGGCCGGATCGCGCCGGACCAAACCTCTGAAGGCGGAGATCGCATCCTCATAGCGCCCGGTACGCAGAGCTGTCTCGGCCTCCGCGATCGGTCCCTGTGCATGGGCGCCCGCATGGCCGATCGAGACCAGCGCGGTCAGCGACAGGGTGACGCGACGCAGAGCGCGGATCACTCCTTTTTCTCCTCTAGCTCGCGGATCGACCGCGTATTCAGCGCCAGCTCCACCAGCAGCTCTTCCAGCTCGCGCTCGTAAACCTCCGGGTCCATCTCGTCCTTTCGCAGACGCAGCGCCGCGACCTCTGCCTCGAGCCGCCGCTTCTCTTCGTAGAGGGCAGCCAGCCTGGGATCCGACGGCACCGCACCAGAGGCCACGCGCGCCGTCCCACCACTTAGGAACAGGGTGCGCGCCAGATGTCCGTCCGCCTCCTGTGGGCCGGGCTCGCTGCTCCCTTCCCCGTCGCCGTTGTCATCGAGCAAGGCGTGTTCGGTCAGCAGACGGCCATCCGACTCGTAGACGCGAGCGACCTCACGTCGGGCGTAGATGAACGCTTCGAGAGCCGAGACGCGCTCGTCCTTGTCGAGGTCGGCTCCGTCGCCGGCGAACGCCTCGACGAAGTAAGCGGCGAAGGTGGTCTGATTACGTTCCGCCCCGCTACGAGTGGCGGTGATGATCGTGCGGCGCTCGCCCGAAAGCTCTGCGATGAACTCGCCGCTTGAGCTGGCCGCGTTGACGAAGACGATCCCCTGAGTCGGGAAGGCTGCGAGAAGCGCGTCGAAGTGGGCCGGCGTCATGTCGGGGCCCGGCAAGTTGAAGCGAGATTCCCCGTCCCGCATACTGCCGTGCCCGATGAGCAGCACGAAGATCTCATCGTCAGGCCCGGCGCGGTCCGCCAGGTCCCTGAGCGTGCTCTCGATGTTCTCGCGCGTCGAGCGCGCCGCGATCCGACTCGGATCGGTCTCGACCTTCTCGGCCAGGTAGAAAACGTTCGACTCGGGCACTCCCCAGCGTCCTTCGGCCGCATCGATCAGGGTCGTCGCCCACTCGTGAAAGGCAGCTGCGTAGCGCGGTTCCCCGCTCAACCCGGTGATCACGACCAGATGGGTCTGGGCCGCCGCGGGAACGGCAAGCCAGGAAAACGCCAGGAGCGTGGCAATCGACCTCACACCAGCCCCCTGTACTTGCGGTAGCCCCACTCGCTACCCACGAAGGCGAGCAGCAGAAGGAAGATTATCGGCATATCCCAGAGCTCGCGCTCCTCGATCACGGTAGTGCCGCTCTCGGTGAAGCTCACATCCTCAGGCAGCGTGGCAACGTTCGCGGGAGTGTAGAACCGACCGCCCGTCTCGTCGGCGATGCGTTGCAGGGTCGGCGCGCGCATCTCTGCATCGAAAAACTCGGTGGACAGCTCTTCGGCGCTCACGTAGGTCGTGTGCTCGCCGAGGAACTCGCTGTCCTCGAGCGCCACTACGTTGATCTCGTAGGTTCCCCGCTCGTCGGGCACGAAGCTGGCCGCGTACTCGCCGTCGGCGTCGACCACCCACTCCATCGGGATCTCGCTCTTGGCACCCGACGGCGCCGTCACCCGGGCCACGACCTCGGCGTTGTTTACGCTCAGGAAGGTCTGGTCCTCGACTTCCGAGGTGAGCGTCACCGGCTCGCCGGGGCCCACACGATCCCGGGCAGCCGTGACACTCACCGGATCGGGCACGTAGCTCACCAGCCAGCGCAACATCTGCCGCCAGAAGGTCTCGTGGGTCATGTCGTCGAGGGGAACGTCGGCATGCATCTGCCATATCCAAGAATCCTGGACCGGCAACGCCAAGGCTTTCCCGCGTCCGTAGCGCTGATAGGCCAGGACGATGGCTGGGTCCTCGATATCGGCGGCTTTGCCCGTCAGTAGAGTGCTGGCTCCGGGCTTCACCTCGAAGATCGGGTTTACAGCCGACACGGGAGGCAGTTCGCGCCAGCGTTCGGCCGATTCCTCGCCGCTCTCCGCGATTCGCGTCGCCGGGTGCGTGAGGCCGAAGCGGGTGGGCTCCACCTGAAGCTCGGCGTAGAACGACTCTGTGCTCGGGCCTCCGGCGGCGGGCAGTACGACCGGGAGGACGTCGGCCAGTGGGGTCCCGGAATAGCCACCACGTCCGAACGAGTGGCGGCTTCCCAGCACCAGCAGCCCGCCACCGCGTTGGCCGACGAATTCCTCGATCATGCGCAGCTGGTCGTGGGAGAAGAAGCTCGCCTCGACGCTGCCGAGTATGAGGCCCCGGTAGGCGAACAGCTCTTCCCGCGTGCTCGGGAAACCGGCGGCAAGCTCTTCCGAATCTTCGACGTCGAGCCGCAAGAACTTGTTCTCCGCCGTGCGAAGCAGTGTGACCACCTGAACGTTGTCATCGTCACTCACCGCGCGACGCAAAAACTTCACCTCGAAGCGCGGCTCGCCCTCGAAGTAGAGGATCCGCTCGCGCTTGTCCTCCACCACGATCAGAGCTTCCTGCTCGTTGTTCCGGTCGACCTGCTCGCCCGGCTGCGGCGGTACTCGGAAACGGAACTTGCGCACCCCACTCTCGGTCGTCGTGAATTGCACACGCACGGTCGCCGACTCACCGTCAGCGGGGAACCTCACCTCCTCCGAGGCGACGATCCGACCGTCATCCTCCACCTGGACTTCGACCGTCTGACGACCGAAGCCGACCTGCTCCAGAACCACATCGACGACCAGCGTCGAGCCGAGCAACACGCTGCGCGGCGCATCGACCCGGCTAAGCTGGATGTCCCTGGCGAAGCGCTCCTGGCCTAGGCCCACGGTGTAGACGGGGACCGAAATCGCCTCGAGCGACAACAGCGCCTCCGTCAACGAGTTCTCCGAGTTGTCCGCACCGTCGGTCACCAAGACGAGACCCGCTAGCGGCACCGCCGCCAGCTCGCGACGCGCCAGGTCCAGCGCTTGCCCCAGGTCGGTACGGC
Organism: Gemmatimonadota bacterium; assembly: GCA_039586755.1. Lineage (GTDB taxonomy): Bacteria > Gemmatimonadota > Gemmatimonadetes > Palauibacterales > KS3-K002. The sequence goes on from JBDHJU010000065.1 coordinate 6,172, forward strand.
CGCCGGCGGCGGAAAGCTGAGACAGATCGTCGATCCGCTCGGCGGTTCCCGAGAAGCGGAAAAAGCGCAACAGGAAGCGATCGGCGAGCGCCGCTCGCAGCGTGCTGTCAGGGGCGCCAAAGGCCTCAGCGACGAACCGATTACGCGGCACCTCGTCGCGGTCGGCGATCTGCATGCTCCGCGAATCGTCGATCACTATCCCGAGGAAGTTGCGTTGCGGCACGACGGTCGGGATGAGCAGGCTGGGTCTCGAAAGAGAGAACAGGAGCAGCCCCAGCGCCAGCACCCGCAGCGTCGCCAGAATGACGGCGTCGCGCCGACCGCGCGTGGCGGCGCGGGTGTACGTTACGAACGTCAGCCCGACGACAATCGCGATCGCCAGCACCAGTACCCACGTCGGCCACGGCGTGGCGAAAGCCACGTCTCCTCTCTCAAAGACCAGCGGACGGTACTTGAATAGAAACTCGAACACCGACTCGAAGATCGCGGCCATTCAGTGGCTCATCCCGTAGATGATCATGTTGATGCCCAGCTGGTAGGCGAAGTTCGAGAACCTCAACGGGTAATACGGGTGGTCGGCCCACTCCCAGGCATCACCGAGATCGGTGTTCCAGTTGATGACCACCATCAGACGGCCCGCCTCGTCGAAGATCCCTTTCAGCGTCGGCACGTAACCGTCCCGCTCATACGTCGGACCGCCCCGGACCCCCTGCCCCACGTTGGGTACCTGAACGATCTCATCCACCTCGTAGAACGTGCTCAAGAGCGGGTGGTCCGGCGGTAGATCGACGATGCCGTGGTCGGGTAGAACCCGCCGCATCTGCACCTCGAAGTTCCGCCACTCGTAGGTTCCCCAGAAATCGTCGATCACCAGAAACCCACCGGCCAGCAGGTAGTCGCGCAGACCCTGTACCTCCGACGGGGTGAGCGACATGTACCCAACCTCGAGCGCGTAGAGGAACGGATATCGACGCAAGTTCGGATCATCGAGCTGAATGGGGTTCTCGAACTCGTACGCATCAATGTTCGTCAACCGTCGGACCCCGATGATGAACTGACGATCGGCCTTCGGGAAATCGATGCTCCAACTGCTGTTCCAACCCGTCCGATTATCCGAGTACACCGCGCGCGTGAAGTAGAACGGCCGGCCCGGTGGAGCCTCTCGACTCGTATAACCACTAGCCCCACCCTGCCGCTGCGGCGTCCGCTCATGTGCGGCGAGGCCCACCAGAGCAGGCAAATGGGCCGCACCGAGCACGCTCGAGAAGGCCAGTGTGGCCACAGCAACGCCACGGTAGCGCCAGACGGTTGACGACACGATCGAGATCTCCAGTCCCAGGTTCCGCTGTGTGAACCTCCCCCGGCAGGCGGGCAGTTCCCAAAGATTAGACGCGACAATGTTATACCAGGGTTCCCAAAGCGCGAAACCAGAACCGCTCGGTCCGCCTTGTCACCCGCTATCCTCGAGATAAAGAGGTTTAGGAGCGCGCCGTAAGTGACATTATGACAACATGATAAGCCGGCCGACCTACCAACCTCCGTCCGCCGCCGAGCGCACCCGCCACGCCCCATCCTGCCAGGCGTCGATCACCAGCGTCCCCTCCCGGTCGGTGCGACGCGTGGGGATGCGACGGGCGGCGAGCCGCAGCAGCACCCGGGGGGACGGGTGGCCGTAGAGGTTGCGGCGGCCGACGGAGATGACGGCCAGCTCCGGCTGAACGCTGGCGAGAAAGTGGCGCGACGTGGACGAGCCGCTTCCATGATGAGAGACCTTCAAGACTTGAGCGCGAACTGCGTCTGCATCGACATCGCTCAGCCGATCCTCGATTGGACCCGGCGCATCACCGGTGAACAGCATCCGAAATTCGCCGTAGTCGAGACGAAAGACTAGGCTATAAGCATTGGACGCCTGCTTCTCATCTAGTTCGACCCGTCCGGGGTGAAGAAAGATGAGCTTCACATCATCGACGCTCAACGTGTCACCGGCGTCGGCGGTCACCCATCCACTTCCGTGGTTCGCAAGCCAGCGTAACACGTCGCGCTGTCCGGCTTGACCGGTTATCCGACCGGAACTGATCACGCGATCGACTTCCGTCGACGCCAGCAGCGCCGGTGCACCACCCACGTGATCCAGATCGGGATGGCTCGCCAGCCATGCGACCAGCCGGCGGGCGCCCTGCTCGCGCAGAAATGGAACGACGCGTCGCGCTCCCGCGTCGAAGTCACCCGATCTCGGTCCTGCATCGACCAACAGCCAGCGACGTCGCGGCGTCGCGATGGCGATCGCATCCCCCTGCCCCACATCCAGGACGTACACGCTCAGATGGTCCATCGGGCTCCGCGCCTGCAACGCGGGCCAGGCCATGGCGACCGCCGCCAGCAGCCCGAGTGCCAGGATGAAGCGTCGGCGTTGCCAGGCGCCGTACATAGCGTGCGCACCGAGTACCAGGAGGAAGATGTAGGCCAACGACGGCAGCAGCGCCGGCCGCGCGATCTCCAGCGACCCCCAACGGATCTCGCTCAACAGCCGAGCCAACCCATCGATCGTATGCAGTGCCGTTACCGCTGCGTACGCCGGCCAGGTTGCGAGCGCCGGCCACGGTGATAGAACGGCCGACAGGAAGAGCGCCGGCATCGCCAGCATCAGCAGAGGGACCGCGGCGAGATTGCCGATTATCGCCGCCGGCGTGACGCGCCCGAAGTGGACCGCGGTGATGGGCGCGATAAGCAACACGGTGGCGCAGCTGGCGAGAACACCCAGTAAGACGCCCCTCACTAGAGCCGATCGTTCCCGGAGCCACGCCGATCGACGCGACTCGGAACGAACGTAACCGACGGCAGCGGCGCCGGCGAAAGAAAGTTGGAAGCCAGGTTCCAGCGCGCTCCAAGGCCTCGCCAACAGCAAGAGCAGCGCAGCCAGCCCCAGTACATCGAACGCCGATGAGGCGCGCGCGGCGAGCCGCGTCAGAGTCCAGAGAAAGACCATGAGCCCCGCACGTACAGCCGACGCCGGCGCGCCTATGAGTAGCACGTAAGCGAAGCTCGCGGCGACGGTAATCTGGTAGGCGGAGCGCGTTGGAGCCCGCGCGATGCGGGCGAGCCCGAAGATAGTGCCCGCCAACAGCCCGACGTGAAGGCCCGATATAGCTAAGAGGTGGGCGAGCCCGGCCCGGGCGATCCTCCGCGAGACCGCCGGGTCCATCGTTTCCCGCTGCCCCAGCACCAGCGCCTGGGCCAACGGCGCCCAGCGCCGCGGATAGAGAGCCCACAACTTCTCGGCCAGCAGTCCGCGTGCGAATAGAAAGGGATGGTGGCGAGCATTCGCCTCTTCCAGAACCGAAACGCTGCGCGCCGCAATCCAGCCCCGGCGATCCGGCGGTCGCGGCCAGCGGCCCGGTCTCGAGCTCGGCTGCCAGGTCCCTTCGATCGTGTAGACGGCACCGGGCCTCAGCGGCCCCTCGGCCCAGACCCGAACCGCGGCACTCCAGACACAACCCTCCCTCTCTGACGGCCCGGTCGGCCGGACGCGCGCGCTCCCCCGTTCACCCGCCGGTAGGTAGCCGGTGGCGACGGCCGTCAGCGACACCCGGGCGCCCGACCGCCAGCCCGCCCGGCAGTCCCGCGCCGCACCGTCTTCCGCGGTCAGCCCGATGGCGGCACCGCCCACCGCGATCCCAAGCAGCGCCGAGGCGACCAGCAGCCGTCGCCGGTCGAGGAGCACCGCCGCCAACGCCGCCGAGACCGCCAGACACGTCAGCAGAGACAGAGCCAGATCGGCACCCCGGAGCCCGAGGACCAGCCCGGCGACGAGCGCCAGCGCCGCCAACGCCAGCGGCCGCGCCCGCGGCGGCCGCCCGATCACCTACCCATCTCCATCTCCATCGCCATCGTGATCGCCATCGCCATCGCCAGATCCTAGAGGACCCCGATCACCAGATCGTCAAGCGACCGATTGCGGCAAGGCGCCAAGAAAGCGATTCTGTAGGAAACTCAGACGAGGGATGTCGTGATAACGAGAAGAAGAAGCACATACCCGCGCAGCCTCTTAGCCGCCGCCGTTACCCTGCTCTTACTCTCAGCCTGCGACGACGCCACCGGGCCCGAGGACCACATAGTCGAGGGTGTCAATCTCACCCTTCTATTCGCCGAGCCCAGTCAGGCCGAGATCGACGCCATCACTGATGAGTGGGCGACCCGGGACGTGTCGGCGCAAGACTATCAGGAGGTCGCGTCCGCCAACCTCGTCATCAGCGGAGTCGACGTGCAGGTGCGCGTCGTCTCCCACACCGTGGGTGGCGTGCTTCATTACGGTGCCATCATGGTCCCTGCCGGCGCGCAGCCCGCCAGCCTGCCGGTTCTCGTCTACGCTCATGGTGGCGACAACGGCGTCGACATCGACGAGACCCTGTTGCTACTACCGCTCTTGCTGGCCAGCGACCTGCAGAACTTCGTCTTCGTCGCTCCATCGTTCAGGGCCGAGCCGTTGACCTTCCAGGGGATGACTTACGTGTCCGGCGGCCCCGCGAGCCCCTGGGACCGCGATGTCGACGACGCGCTGGCGCTGATCAACGTCGTCGCGGCCACGGTCCCCGAAGCAGACCCAGACCGGATCGGTGTAGCCGGCTTCAGCCGCGGAGCGTGCGTGGCGATGCTAATGGCCGAGCGCGACCCGCAGATCGATGTCGTCGTCGAGTTCTTTGGGCCGACCGACTTCTTCGGCCCCTTCGTTCAGGATGTCGTCGAGGAGGCTCTTGGGGACAGCCTCCGAGATCTGCCGGCGCTCGAGTTCCTGAACGATGAGTACATCCAGCCGTTGAAGAACGGAGACCTAACCATTGACGAGGTTCGCCCAGAACTAGTTCGCCGCTCGCCGGTCTACTTCGCCGAGCGCCTGCCGCAGCTGCAGGTGCACCACGGAACGGCCGACGATATAGTACCCGTCGGCGAAGCGGAGCGGCTAGTCGACGTCATGGTGGGACTGGGACGCAGCGCGCCGGAGTTCGAGTGGTACCTCTACGAGGGCGGTGTCCACAGCCCGCTGCTCCCCGGAGCCATCGACCGAACCCGCGACTTCTTGGGCCGCCTCGTGTCAATTCTGCTCGCGGCCCGATATCCCTGAGGCCCGGGCCGAGCGGCGCCGGCAATACCGAGCGGGGGCGCTCCTCGACGTTGACGATATTAGGCTTTTAACCCATATTCTTTCGTCCGACCCGGCGGTATCCGGCCGCCCAGAGTCAAGTCCCTCTCCCCTCCCAAAGGTCAGCCGCGTTGCACCGACCAGTATCGGGTAGGCTTGGGTCAAACTCCCCCAGCTTTCGACCCCACGACGCACCGCTTCGTCATCTACCCAAGACGACCCGATTCTCGGGATTCGGGCTCCCCGCCCGGCGGGCCTTCGCTCCGTTAACCCAGGCGAATCCCAAGCGAGGAGGAACCATGAGAGCCATTCTCACGCTGGTCGTGGCAGGGGGGGTCGTGCTTCTGAGCCTCGAGCCCGCTGCCGCGCAGAGCCTGCAGGTAGGTGGCAGCGACTCCAATTACGGGAGCACGAGGCTCACCGCCGGCTTCACACCCGATCCGCACCAGGTCACGGTGAGCTCGGGGGGTAGCCTGGACGTGAGCAACATGAATCTGGGCTCGGGTTGCGTCGGCTACGCCACGAGCAAGCCGGACTTCATATTGCATGTATCCGGCAACAGCAGCATGCTCCGCTTTTACAACATCGGCAACGGAGACACGGGGCTCGTGATCAACGACGCATCCGGACGCTGGCATTGCAACGACGACTCGTACGGTGGCACCGACCCAACGGTCACCATTAACAACGCGCCGCAGGGTCAGTACGACATATGGGTGACCAGCTACCGGAGCAACGAGAACCTATCCAGCACGTTACACATCACCGAGCTAGACTATCACCCGGGCTCGTCTACGTCGTCCAACGGCGGCGGCAGCAACGGCGTCCTCAACATCGGCGGAAGCGACGCCTACTTCGGGAACGTGCATCTGTCTCCGGGCTTCGTGCCCGACCCCCACTCGGTCTCCGTCACATCGGGCGGCAGTCTGGACGTGAGTGAGATGAATCTGGGCACGGGCTGCGTCGGCTACGCCACCAGCCAGCCGGACTTCATCCTTCACATGAATGGCCGCAGCGGTATGCTGCGTTTCTATGTCATTGGCGACGGAGATACGGGTCTCGTGATCAACGACGGGTCCGGACAGTGGCACTGCGACGACGACTCGCACAGCGGCCTCAACCCCGAGGTCAACATCTACAATCCACCGACGGGTCAGTACGACGTGTGGGTGACCAGCTATTCGAGCGGGGAGAGCATAAGCGGTACGCTCTACGTCTCCGAGCTCGCGGCCCAGGGCACCAAGAAAGGCGGCAAGTGATCGCTTTCAGTCGGCGAGCGCGTCGGCTCGGTCGTCAAGCTCCCTCCGGATGGAGCACACAGCTTCTTTGGGGACGTCGTAGAGCGCAGCGAACCGCTCCCAATCGGCGAGCGCACTGCGGGTCGCTTCCAGGATGCGGCTCGGCTTCTTGATGTCGAAGAGCTTCGCCACGGCCAGCAGGTCGGCCTGCCGGATGCCGGACACCTTGTCTTGCACCCTCATCTGATGGTTGGCCGTCCATCGCTGGCCGCGGGCGAAAGTCACATCGTAGGCAGGCGTCAGCGACCACTCGCCGCTCGGGCTCATGTGGAACGACAGGTTCTTCACGTGATCGTCCTGGTTGACGGCCAGCAGGTTGAAGACCATGCGGCGATAGGCCTGCTCGATAGCGTCGTAAGCCATCCCAAGCCGAAACAACGTCCGCAGATACTCCTCGTACGAGCTGGCTCCGGGCTCGTTGTAGTCGACATGGACGAGCCCGCCGAAGGTGTGCTGGTGTAGCCGGCCGCCCTCCACGAGGTCGAACCGGCGCACGAGAAGATGGGCGTAGCGGTCCGAATCGAGGACGTCGATCTCGGACATGTCCACTCCCGCCGCCACGGCCATGTCCGCGTAGGCGGCCTCCACGCGGTTGTAGGCTTGTGGTGGCCCGAGCTCGCCCGGCGCGCCTCCGCCTCCGACTCCATCGAACTTGAGGATGCACGGCAGCTCGCCGGGCTCGAGGGGCGTGCCTCCCGATCGAATCGACCCGCTCTTGGGGTCGTAGTGCACGATCGCCTTGGGGCGCCGCCCGCCCGCCGACGACCCGATCCGGTAGATCTCCGGGATCGCCACCTCGGGCTCGCCACGAATGATCCGACGGGCGTCGCGCACCAGCGCGGCGATCTCCAGCGACTCCTCCTCGGCGGTCCGTACGGGAAGCGCCTCCGGGGGATGGAAGGTCAGCGCCCCGAGGGCCCTTTCGCCCACGTAAAGCAGCCTCTGGACCGGACTCATCGCCCGCTCGGCCTCATCCCGGGCGGCGTAGTACGCCCGGATGACCTGGTTGCCGAAGGCATCGGGCAGCGCATCGGCCAGCACGCCCGGTAGTCCTTCGAATGCGGGCTTCCGGCCCAGCTCCTCGAAGCTCTGGGGGCCGGCCAACTCCGTCGGGAGATGAATCGGGGAGATCTCGAGACCGCGGCGACGGAACTCGTCGGCGTACTCGAACAGGATGCGGCCGCTTTCGAGTTCGACCACCGCACCCACCGTCTCACCCCACAGCCGCACCTCGGCCTCGGCGCGCACCTCCGGCGTATCAGGCACCCGACCGCTCCTTGCGCTCACGCAGCCGCGCCATGGGAGACACCTCGAGGGCGGGGATGAAATTCTCAAGGGCGGCCACCCGACCATAGACGCGGAGCAGCCGCACCAGGGTGAGAGCCGTGGGATTGTCCCCCTTCTCGGCCCGGTGGAGCGTGCTCCGCGAGAGGCCGGCCCGTTGGGCCGCCTGCTCCTGGGTCAGGCCCCGAGCCTTGCGGAGCCCAAGCAGGCGCTCACCGATCGCCTGCATGACCTCCCGGTCCGTGGCGGTTGCGTAGCTTTTATCGTACATTATACCTCTATTTCGGCTTTTCTGTCGTTTTTATCATACAGCCTCAAGATAGGGAATGGGTGGTCCTCGCGCAAGAGCGATGTCGCTTTTATGACACAGAGACCCCCAAAACTCGGCGCTCATACCATCTATGCAACATGGCCGCCCGCTCCACAGGCCAAGATCCTCCTCTGCGTCGTGGCCACGGTGGTCGCCGCCGCGCCGGTCGCCCGGGCAGAGGTGATGGGAGTCTCGAACGAGCAGTGACCGGGAGGACACGCGATTCGACTCCGCAGACATTCCGGCCGGGTTCCCCACCTGAAAGTGGTCATCTTGACCGAACATCGCTGGCGCCCTTCCCTCTTTTTCGAGGTCCCTTCCCGTCTTTCTGCTTGTAAACACTAGCTTTGCGCGAACGGCTCAGTCGGGGCACGGAAGTTGACTAGACGATACAGCCTGCGAGCCGCTCGCCAAGCGCGGCCCAGCGAAACACAACACAAACAGGTCCCCAGTGAAATAAGGAGAGTACCCGAACATGAAGCTCAATCCTCGACTCAACACCGCCATTACCGCAGTCGCTGTTCTGGCGGTAACCGCCCTTGGTCTGGTGGCAGATGGCCGTGTCAGCGCCGAGCCGACAGTCCGCGACGTGGAGTCTGTCCTGGAGCAGGGTGATATGCTCACTCAGAGCGGTCGCTTCGATGCCGCTCGCGCGATCTACGAATCGGCGGCGGAGATGGTCCGCAGCGAGGGCCGGCTGCCGGACCGTGAGCTGCGGCGCGTCGCCAATGCTTATTACTTTGAGGGGCGGTACACAGAAGCCTCCGCCACACTCGAGCAGCTCGCCCGTGAGGCACAGGCGCGGAACGATTCGAATGCCCAGGCTCTTGCCCTTGCCGACGCAGTCTATGTCAGCGCCCTGGCAGGTAGCGGCCAAGAGGCACAGCTGAGACGGCAGTTGCGGGAGATCGCAGATTCGGCGGTTCTCTCCCAGGCAGTCCGAGAAGCGATCGGCTCGGATCCAGCCGGAGATTTGCGGGTTTTCGCGCCCCACATCACCGCAAGCTGAGTGACCCCGGCCTTTCGGGCCCCCAGCCCGCCGGAAGATCAAGAAGGGCTCGCTGTTCCATCAGCGAGCCCTTTCCCATGGACAGGCAACCCTGTCGGGTGCAATGTGCGTCAGAAGAACAGCCCGCAGTGCTAGCCTCAGCCGTCGCGATCCATGGGGAGAAACCCAATGAAGCGCCAACCGTACGCGACTCGCGTCGCCGCCCTGCCGTTCGCGCTCTTCCTAGTCTTGACCACCACACACTCCCTCGAAGCGCAGTCGGTGTTCGAGGCGGCGGCAGCAGGCGATGTCGCCACTGTGCGTGAGCTACTGGCGGACGAACCCGATCTTATCACCGAAACGGATGAACGCGGACGCACCTTGTTGCAGGTCGCCGCGGCTTCCGGTCACCTCGAGGTCTGCGCGGCGCTCATCGATGCCGGTGCCGAGGTGAACGTCGCGGACGAGGACGGCGAGACGCCGCTTCACGGGGCGATTCGGCGCAATCACCTGGTTGTTGCCGAGTTCTTGCTCGAGCACGGCGCCGACACGGAGCTGCGCAACCGATACGGCCGCACGCCCTTGCTCCTGGTGGCGCGAGAATCCGGGAACATCGAGATGGCGCGGCTCCTCATCGCGGCCGGCGCCGACGTGAACGCCATGGACCGGTTCGACGCCCCACCGCTCGGCCTCGCCGCGTGGCGCGGCTTTCGTGGCCTGGTGAACCTGTTCCTCGACGAGGGGGCGGGGCTACCGGCCGCAGCGACACGGGACGCGCAGATGCTGGTGAGGCTGAGCGCCGAGAAGGGGCTCGAGCGTCTCTTCCTGCTGCTCGCCGATTCGGGTGCCGACCTCAGCATGCGCAACGACAACGACGGCTCGCTGCTACACTCGGCAAGCCAGGGCGGGTCGGCGCCGATCGTGGCGCGGCTGCTGGAGATGGGATTCGACGTTAACGAACGGGACCGTTACGGTCGCGTCCCGCTCCACTACGCAGCCGAGCTGGGGCGCGAGGAGGTGGCTCGGACGCTTCTGGATCGGGGCGCCGACATCAACGCGCGGAGTTTGTCCGGCGAGTCGGCCTACAACACCGCCGAGGACGTCGGCCGCGAGGCGATGGCGCGGTTCCTGGCCGCAGCGGGTGCGAGCACCGAGCCGCGCAGCTTCCCCGTTTTCGAAGGGCCCTACATGGGCCAGACTCCGCCCGCCGAGGGTGAGCCGCCGACCGCGTTCGCCCTGGACATCGTTTCCACGCATCGCTTCCAGCACGGGACGGTCGCCTTCTCACCCGACGGCAGCGAAGCTTACTGGTCGACGGAGATGGCCCTTCCTGACTCGGGCTATTCCTCCGGGATGACCGTCTTCTCACGGATCGTGGACGGTCGCTGGACGGAGCCTGCACCGGCGCCCTATTCGCGCCCCGGTTGGGGCGACGATGTGCCGATATTCGCCCCCGACGGCCAGCGCTTGTACTTCCTCTCAACGCGCCCGACGACAGGAGAAGAAGGTGGACAGGCGGAGCGGATCTGGTACGTGACGCGCACACCGCACGGCTGGTCCGAGCCGCAGATCATCGAGGGCGGACCCAACACCCTCGATCTCCACTGGGAGTTCTCGGTCGCGGCGAACGGCAGCATCTACTCACCCGGTGACGGCGAGATCTGGGTGTCCCGCCTGGTCGACGGCGTCTACCAGGTGCCGGAGAACCTGGGCGCACCGGTCAACAGCGACGCTGACGAGATGATGCCGTTCATCGCGCCGGATGAGAGCTACCTCATTTTCGCGCGCGCCCGCCACGAGGAGAACCTGGGCTATCTGGACCTGTGGATAAGCTTCCGGGACGCATCCGGTGGCTGGACCGTGCCGCTGAACCTCGGGATGCCGGTGAGCACGCGGGCCAACGATATCTGCCCAATAGTCTCAGCCGACGGGAAGTACCTGTTCTTCAACAGCAGCCGTGCCGGCAACGACGACAACTACTGGGTGGATGCGGGCTTCATAGTGCACTTGAGGCGAGAGGCCCTTCGCTGATAGTCCCGACTGTATGGACTATCCAGCGCTACATTCAGCATCATGCGTTCTCTACTTAGTGCCCTGACCCTGTTGCCGGTGTTGGGGTCTGCCACGGCGTGCGCGTCCGACCCGGGCGGCTCATCCCTACCGCTGGCTGAAACCTCCATCGTCACGATCATCACGCCCGACTTCGATTCGCTCACCTTCTATGAAGGCGAGAACCAGACGTTCCTCGCACGTATTACCAGCAGGTCCGGAGCCACCGTAGCACCTGAGCACATTCAGTGGACTTCCAGCCTGGACGCGGTCGTCAGCACGACCAACACCTTGCAGGTGGGCAGTCTGTCTCTGGGAACCCATCTCATCGAGCTAGTTGTCACGTACGCAGACCACTCGGTCTGGAGCGACACACTGCCCGCTGTCTCCGTAATCGAGGATCCGTGGGCGGACACGGACCTGGCCAACGATCACGAGCTGCGCACGGAAGAAGATCCTGACGCCCCATATGTCCGGGATGTGTGGTCCGACTGGATCAAGACACACAATTATCCCCTGCGCTCGTTGAATTCGGTCGACTTCGCGGACCTCACTTTTCTCCAGCCACTGGTGACGGACAGAACCATAGTGGCGATGGGCGAAGCCGCTCACGGCATTGCCGAGCACAACCGGATCCGAGTCCGCCTCATTAAGTACCTGCACGAGGAGTTAGGCTTCAACGTGATCGCCTTCGAGAGCGGATTGTACGAGTGCTACTTCACGAACTTGAGGCTCGATGCTCTCTCTGCCCGTGATGCGCTGACGCGATCACTCTACAGCTTCTGGCACACGACGGATCTCTTGGACCTGTTCCAGTACATCAAGACCACTCAAGACACGCCGAACCCGATCCGTTTGGCCGGTTTCGACCTGCAACCCACCGGCACGTATTACACGGCCAGACCGACGTTTCTGCGCAACATTCTATCGCCCATCGACCCGTCACTCGCAGACTCGGTCTACCGCGTAGATACAGCCCTGATTCAGCGGGACTACCTGGACGTACAGCAGTACATCGCCGAGCGCTACGATGAAATCACGTCGCTATACGGACTCGTCGTGCAGGTTATCACCGACAACATGCCGACAGTAGTCCAGACACTAGGCAGCGAGGAACAGGCAAGGGTCACGGCCGAGGTCGCCAACTCGCTTAGAGACTACATAGAGTTCAGAAGCGGTGACGCGTATCACACCTACCACGAGAGGGTGCAGATACGTGACAACCGAATGGCGGAAAACTTCACCTTTCTCAAAGAGAATGTCTTTCCCGATGAGAAGATCATCATTTGGGCCCATAACGCGCACATCCTGATGAACACGACGGCCGTGCAAGCGGCATACCCGCCGATGATGGGCCAG
>JBDHJU010000007.1:0-152174 GCA_039586755.1 Gemmatimonadota bacterium
CAGCTCTCCAAGAATCGCCGCCCGCGCTCGCCCAGTTCAACTCCGCGCCTGGCCATAGAGTGCTCCGCCGTATCCAGGAACTCGGCCAGGCGATACTCACCAAGATCTGCGCCTGCGCCCCAGCTGAACGGCTCCACGTAGCGGGGCGGCATGGCAGTGCCGTATAGATTACTGCCGGCACCCACTACGGTGCCAGTACCCAACAGCAAGCCGATCCCGGTCTTCACATGATCGCCGAGGAAGCAGCCGACCTTGAGGCTGCCGCTGTCCAGCGTGCCGGCAGGTGTCCACACGCGCACAGGGCGGTAGTTGTTTTTCAGGTCGCTGTTGGTCGTAAGCGCGCCCAGGTTGACCCATTTCCCGACGTAGGAGTGACCGAGATAGCCTTGGTGAGCTTTGTTCGTGTAACCGAGGACCACGCAGTCCGTCATCTCGCCCTGCAGGTACGAGTAGGGCCCGGCGACGATTCGTTCGAACGAGCCGCCCAGGAGGCGCGAACGCTCGCCTATCGCAGTCGGGCCGGCCAGGCGTGTCCCCGTGCGGACCTCGACCCCATCGCCGAGGCGGATCGGCCCCTCCCGAGTATCGAGGAACGCCCCCTGTTCGATATTTACGTCGGCGGCCAGGATCACCTCATGCTTTCCCTCGCGATGGACTCCCTCGGGGACATCAGTCGCCGGCCCCGCTCCTGCCAAGTCGCGAGCCAGCTGCTCAGGACAATCTGCCAGCAGCTCCCACGGCCACTCGAAGAGCCGGCCTTCTACGGTGACACGCGTTCCCGGCGCGGAACCGAGGCGCAACTCGCTGAGGAACTCCGGATCCGGCCGCTGCCCGGCCGGTAGGTAGAGACCCACAGGCCGCTCGTCGATCAGGTAGATCGCCGGGCCCTTTTCCCCCTCTACCTTCGGGCCCTTCTCGGGCACCGCCCGCGAGCACCAGAAAAGGGTTTCCTCCTGGGGCAAGCCGTCCAGCTTCAGGACGCCCGGAGCGCCCGCCTCGGCGAACTCGAGCAGATGTTCGGAGGTCAGATAGCCAGCCACCTCGAGGCCGAAGACGCGCCCCGCGCGTTCGGCCAATCTCTCGGCGCCGAACAGCAGCTCGCCGATCGGGCGTGTGAGGGCGAAGGGCGCCCAGCGTTGGGCTTGGAGGTCGTCGAACAGGATGAGTGTGGGGCGTGCCACGGCTCAGTCGCTCCCTGCTCGGAGGTCCTCAGGCAGTTCGGCGAGCAACTGCTTGAGCTCGAGCGCCCGCTCGCGCGGCGCGACGAAGGCGATCCCCGAGGCACGTACGATGACCAGGTCCGAGACCCCGTAGGCCACCACCGGGCCATCCTCCGCCCATATCAGGCTATCTCGACAGTCGACCGCGTGGGCGTCACCGGTCAGCAGGTTGCCCTGCGCGTCGCGCTGACGCACGCGCAGCAATGCCGCCCAGGCACCGACGTCGTCCCACTCGAACCCGGCTTCGACCACCGCGATGTTCGGGCTGCGTTCCATGAGGCCGTAGTCGATTGTCAGCGGCGGGGCCTGCGCGAAGAATTCGGCTACGTCACCTTGGGCCAGACGTTCTAGCTTGCCAGACAGCTCGGGCGTGTGAGCTTCCAGCTCGGCGAGTAGCACCTGCGGTCGCCACACGAACATCCCCGAGTTCCAGAGGAATCGGCCCCGTGCGAGATAGTCCGTCGCTGTCTCCTCGTCGGGCTTCTCGACGAACCGTCGCACCTCGAACACCCCCGGCGTCAACACCTCGCCCACCTCGATGTAGCCGTAGCCGGTTTCCGGCCGCACGGGCTGAACGCCTACTGTGAGCAGGCGGCCCGCATCGCCGGCGGCGTCGACGGCGACGGCGAGGGTCGAGACGAAATCGTCCAGTGGCCGGATCACGTGGTCCGAGTGGAGTGACACCATCACGGCTCGGTCCGGCTGCTCGGCGCGGGCGATGATCTCGCTGGCAGCCCAGGCCAAGGCTGGAGCCGTGCCCTTGGCCTGCGGCTCGAGGAGCAGCTGGTCGCGTCCGAGGTCGGGAAGGTGGCTTTCCAGAAGCGGCCGCAGGTGCTCGCCGGCTACGATCAGCACCCGAGACGCGTCGGTCAGCGCCCGGGCGCGTTCCACCGTGTCGACTATCAGTGGGCGGCTGCTGGCGAGTGGCAGGAATTGCTTCGGGCGGCGTGGAGTACTGGCCGGCCAGAATCGCGACCCGATGCCGCCTGCCAACAGGACAACCCAGCGTTCAAAGCGGGAATCCTCGCGCACGCCGGAACCTATCGCGATGGGTTGAACGTTTGGGCGGCCGTCAGACGAGTTTCGCGATCTGGTCGCGGTTATGCCGCAGTTCGTACAATAGGCCGCCGAAGGGAACACCTCCCTTGACGAAAGTCACGAGAATCATCTCGGGAGGTACGTCGGTGACGATCGCCACTCCGTCGGCATACTCCACCACCGCGGTCACCAGCCCGTTGTGGTCTGCGGCGGAACCCAACTCGCGCGCGCTCTGCAGGAGGTTCGGCGCCATGGCAGCGACGGCGTCAGCATCGGTGTCCGCGGGCCCGATCCGGTCGATCAGCAGCCCGTCCTGGCCGACGGCGAATACGGCTTCCACCTCAGAGCGGCTCGACAGACGACCGAGAAGATCT
Organism: Gemmatimonadota bacterium; assembly: GCA_039586755.1. Classification (GTDB taxonomy): domain Bacteria; phylum Gemmatimonadota; class Gemmatimonadetes; order Palauibacterales; family KS3-K002. Next base: position 2,633 of record JBDHJU010000007.1, read on the forward strand.
TTTAGCGTTGGCATCCGGTACCTACGGTCTGGTGGGTACGGGGGAGTGCGGCCATTGTACCTGCCGGGCCCTACAAAGTCAAGCGTAGTCTAGGGTTCGCAGCTTGACAGTCAACCTCCCCTCACGTAAGGTTCGCCCGTTACCATGGTGAACTTCGATCATCGGCTCGGCCACGTTGTGCTGCTCCTTGCGGTGGCGTTGGGGCTCCTCGCCTGCGGCGATGAGGTGGACACGGACATCCCGCGTCCGCTCAACCCTTTTGAGGAAGAGCTCATCGATCTCGTGGACGGCCCGCTCGACCGCGCGAACGCTCTTAACCTCGTGGCGGGCCGCGGGTTCAGCACCCCTCGCGTTACGCGAGTCGACGATACCGTGTCCTGGGATTTCGCCTTCGCAATCGTCGACGGCGAGCCCGCCTGGCTACCGCGAGGCTTCTTCGATGGTATCGAGCCGTCGGCCGGCATCAGGGTCATGATGGCTGACTTCGAGGACGTCGAGTTGGTGCCCTCCGATGAGGAGCAATACGAGCTTCTGGAGCCGCTGCCCGCCACGGTCGGAACCACCTACGGACTGCGCAGTCGGACCGACCCAGCGCTGTCGTTGCCCTGCCACGTCTTCGCGAAGATGGTCGTGGATTCCATCAAGGGCGACCCGGTACGCGTGTGGTTCCGTGTGCTTTGGAACCCCAACTGCGACGACGTTAACGTCTCCCCCGGCACCGGCAACTAGCCGGTCGAACCAACATGCTCGACCTCAAGCGGATCCGTTTCGAGACCGACACGGTAAAGGATGCGCTCGCCAAGCGCGCCGATCCCGACCTGGCGGCCTATATCGAAGAGACAGTGCAGCTCGACGAGGAGCGGCGCCGGATCATCCAGACCGTCGAGGAGCTGAAAGCACGGCGCAATGAGGCCACCAAAGTCATCGCTGACCGGAAGAAGGCGGGCGAAGATGCCTCTGAGCTGATCGCGGAGATGCGCGACGTTTCCGCCAACATCGCCGAGTTCGACGCGCAGCTCGGCGCCGGCGCGTCCAGGATAGAAGAACTCCTGCTCGAGATCCCCAATACACCGCTGCCAGCCGTGCCCGCCGGAGACGAATCGGCCAACCGCCACATCCGCTCTTGGGGTGAGCCGATAGACCCGACCGATTGGCGAAAGCCGCACTGGGAGCTCGGTGCCGCCCTGGGCATCCTCGATCTGGAACGCGGCGCGAAGCTATCCGGCAGCGGCTTCCCTGTATACATGGGCGCCGGCGCCTCCCTAATGCGGGGACTGATCAACCTGATGATCGAGGTGCACCGCAAAGAGCACGGGTACGTTGAGGTCCAACCGCCGTACCTGGTGCGCAGCGAGACGATGAGGGGAACGGGCCAGCTGCCGAAGCTGGCCGACGATGCCTATCACATCGGTGGAGATGATCTTTGGTTGATACCGACGGCCGAAGTTCCCCTGACGAACCTCCACGGCGGTGAAGTGCTGGACCCAGGTGAGCTGCCACGCCACTACGTTGCTTACACCGCCTGCTTCCGCCGCGAAGCGGGCGCCGCCGGCCGTGACACGCGCGGCGTGCTTCGCGTTCACCAGTTCGACAAAGTCGAGCTCGTCCGCTTCGAGCGGCCCGAAGACTCGGAGACGGCGCTGGAAGGCCTGACCGGCCACGCCGAGAAGATCCTGCAGCTACTCGGCCTGCCTTACAGAGTGCTTCTCCTCGCGGGCGGCGACATGGCGCAGTCCGCTTCGATGACCTATGATCTCGAGGTGTGGTCGCCTGGCGTCGAGCGCTGGCTAGAGGTTTCGTCATGCTCGAACTGCACCGACTACCAGGCGCGACGTGCCGGCATCCGATTCCGGCGCGAGCGAGGTGCCAAGCCGGAGTTCGTGCATACGCTCAACGGCTCGGGCCTTGCACTTCCGCGTACGGTGATCGCTATCCTCGAGAACTTTCAGAACCAGGACGGGAGCGTGGAGCTCCCTGAGGTGCTGCACCCGTACGTGGGCAGCACGCGAATCGAACCGGTGTGAAAGCTCGTCTCTGGGCCACGGGACTGATTCTGCTTTTCGGGGCTATTCTAGCCTGGTACCTGGTTCACACCCGTCAGCTTGTTAACGCCGTCAACGCCGATGCTGAGGCGTTGTCGCGCATGTACGCCCAGGTTCTGCAGGGTGTGAGTGATCCCGATCGGGAAAGTCTGGTTGTTCTGTTCGATATAGTCGAGGAGATCGAGTCGCTGGGGGTGCCGGTCGTGGTGATCGCCGAGGACGGGCAGATACACGCCGCGATGAATCTGCCCTTCGTGCATGACCCGAGCGATCCCGGCAGCACACGGCGCGTGCTCGAGTATGCGGCGCGGCTCGATGAGCGGAACGATCCGCTGGAAGAAGAAGGGATCGGCGAGATCCATTTCGGGATGCCGGCGGTGGTTGAACGACTGCGCTGGGTGCCGTGGATCCAGGCGGCCACACTGGTAGTCATCGTGCTAACGGCGACCTGGATCTTCCGCTCGACCATCCGCGCCGAGCAGGAGCGAATTTGGGCTACAATGGCGCGGGAGTCGGCACACCAGCTCAGCACGCCGTTGAGTTCGCTGACGGGCTGGGTAGAGATCCTAAGGATGCCGGCCGACGAGCGCTCAGCCGTGGCCTCCGAGGATCGGATTGCCGAGGAGGTCGAGGTCGATGTCGAGCGGCTCAATAAAGTAGCCCAGCGTTTCGAGCTTATCGGCCGACGTCCTCGAATGGCCAACGTCGATGTCGGAGAGGTCCTCCAACGTCTCGAGGGTTACTTCGCGGCTCGTCTCCCGCGCCTCGATCGCTCGATCGAGTTCACGGTACACGTCGCTCCCCGAGTACGGCCGGTAGCTGGCAACCCGGTGCTGCTCGAGTGGGCGTTCGAGAACCTGATCAAGAATGCGGTGGATGTACTGGCCGGCCGCGGAGGTCGGATCGCGGTAAACGCCATGCCTGATGACGATGGCCGTTGCGTAACGGTCCGCGTCGTCGATGACGGACCCGGTGTGCCGACCGAGCTGCGCAAGCACATCTTCGAGCCCGGCGTGTCGAGCAAGGAGGGTGGTTGGGGAGTCGGCCTGACCCTGACGCGCCGCATCGTTGAGGACACGCACGGTGGGTCGATTGTGCTTGGCAAGCGTCGACATGGTGCCGAGTTCATCGTGACCCTGCCCGTCGTGCGGTCCGACGGGACGACTTGAGTCGTGCCGCGGGGTGACGTGACGGCAGGGGCCTACCTCGAATCGCTGAATCCGGAGCAGCGAAGGGCCGTCGAACATGTCGAGGGCCCCCTCCTCGTGCTCGCCGGCGCCGGCTCAGGCAAGACCCGGGTTCTCACCTGCCGCATAGCACATCTAATCGAACACAACGGGGTCGATCCCAACGTGATTATGGCCGTCACCTTTACCAACAAGGCGGCCGAGGAGATGCGGAATCGCGTTCAGCGACTGCTCGACACCGAGCCGTCCGGGATGTGGATCGGCACCTTCCACTCGATGGGGGCGCGAATTCTGCGACGTCACGCCGCGCGCCTCGGGTTCGGTCCCGGCTTCACGATACTCGACGCCGATGACAGTCTGCGCGAGATCAAACGCGTGATGGAGGACCGTAACGTCCCCAAGCGTTGGAAGCCGCAGGCGGTGCAGGGCACCATATCGAGCGCAAAGAACTATCTGGTCACGCCGGACGCGTTTCGCGAGACAGCGTCCGATCCTTTCACCAGAATGGTGGCAGACGTCTATCCCGTTTACCAGGCACGTCTGCTCGCCGGGAATGCCTTCGATTTCGACGATCTTCTGGTGAAGCCGGTAGAGCTGTTCGAGTCCTTCCCCGAAGTACTCGGGCGCTTCCGGCGACGCTTCAGGTTCATCCTGGTGGACGAGTACCAGGACACAAACCATGCGCAGTATCGCTTTATCGAGCTCCTTGCCAGGGAGCACGGCAACCTGTGTGTAGTAGGTGACGACGACCAGTCGATCTATGGTTGGCGTGGAGCTGATATTCGCAACATTCTGGAGTTCGAGCGCGATTTCCCGGCCGCGCGCACGATCCGCCTGGAACGCAACTACCGCTCCACCCAGGTCATACTCCGCACCGCCAACAGGGTGATCGCCGAGAACGTCAACCGCAAAGGCAAGAATCTCTTCACCGAGAACGAGCCGGGCGAGAATATCACGCTCGTCAGGACGGCGGACGAGATCGATGAGGCCGAGTGGATCGCCGGTGAGATCTCGGCGCAAACCTCAGATGGGTTCGGCCTGGACCATCGCAGCTTCGTGGTTCTCTACCGGACGAACGCCCAGAGCCGCGCCCTGGAGGAGGCCTTCCGGGACGCCGACCTGCCGTACCGAATCATCGGAGGTGTCCGCTTCTACGAACGCCGCGAGATTAAGGATGTGCTCGCCTACCTGCGGCTCATATCCAACCCGAAGGACACCGCCTCGTTCCTCCGCGTTGTGAACTACCCGCGCCGCGGGATAGGAGGTGCCACGCTCAGCGCACTACTCACAGCCTCCCGCGAGGCGGGTAGCAGCCCGCTGGAGACGGCGCGCCTGGCGCGCTCAATCCCGGGCATCGCGGCGGCGCGGGGCGCGACGCTGGAGTCCTTCTCTCAGATGATCGAGCGTTACCGAGCGCTGGCCTCTCAGCTACGCGTGCATGAGTTGCTGGGCGGACTGATCGTCGAGCTGCGTCTGCTCGAGCAGCTTCGCGAGGAAGGCTATGAAGGGATCGACCGGGCCCAGAACGTGGAAGAGCTGGTCGCAGCCGCGTCGGAGTTCGATGCCGCGTCGGCGCTGGAGGGGGAAGACCTGGAAGAGGTCGGCGTGGTTACCGAGCTTGATCTCTTCCTTCAGAAGGTGTCGCTGGTCGCCGACGTGGATAACCTCGACCCCGAGGCGGACGCCGTAACACTAATGACGCTGCACAACGCCAAGGGCCTCGAGTTCCCCGTAGTGTTGATCTCCGGGCTCGAGGAAGGCCTGTTCCCGCTGTCACGCTCGCACGACAGCCTGGAAGAGCTCGAGGAGGAGCGGCGACTCTTCTACGTTGGCATCACCCGGGCCCAGAAGAAGCTCTACCTGACGTACGCGAAGCGGCGACGTCGGGCCGGCGATTGGATGGTTTCCAGCCCATCCAGTTTCCTGCACCCCGTGCCCGAGGAACTGCTCGATGAGCGGGAAACCGACCGCTACATCGATCGGGTATCGAGTCGTCGTGGACTGGGCGGCTGGTGGGAGCGGCCCTGGCGTCTGGAGCGCGAGATCGCGCCGGGTGATCTGACATATGACTACTCGGTCTCGCAGGAGGTCGCGGAGCTGCCCCAGCTTGTCGAGGGCGTTCGGGTCAGGCACCCACGGTTCGGCGCTGGCACCGTGGCGGCGCTTGACGGCGGCGGTGCGGAGCTCAAGGCGGTCATCGACTTCGAGTCGGTGGGACGGAAGAAGGTGGTCGTGCGGTATGCGAATCTGTCGCTTGAAGAGGCCGAATAAGTGTTGAAATCTGTCGCCTCGGGTATTACGAGAAGTAACTTGCCGGGCGACTCCGGCTTGAATACCTGATCAGCGGGTGTCGGACATTGGATGTCGAGATCGGAAGATGACGATCGAGCGCAGAGATGTTGAAAAGGTCGCGGCACTCGCGCGGCTGGAGCTGGAGGACGACGAGCTCGAGGCTCTGACCCGCGACTGCCGATCGATCCTCGAATTTTTCGAGGCGATCCGCGACGTCGATGTGAAAAGAGCGACTCCCGAGGGCGCGCTGGAGCACCCGACGCCGGCCCGCGATGATCGGGTCGATCACGATCCCCTCGAGCGACGGCCGGCGGAGACGGCACCGGATTGGCGGGAAGGCTATTTCGTATTGCCGCGGCTGCCGGCGCTCGACGGCGGAGACGACGCCGCCGCCGCCGAGACCTAGGGCACGAGACGAGCCTCGATGTCTGAATCGATCAGACCCGGTGTCCGCGAGCTGCAAGAGGCGTTGCGATCGAGACGTCTGCGGGTCGACGAGCTTCTGCGGTCGGTGCTGCAGGCCATCGCGGGCTCGGATGCCGCCCAGCCGCCGCTCGGTGCTTTCCTGTCGGTGGTGGGCGAAGAGGATCTGCTGACGCAGGTAGCGGACCTGGATCGCGCTCTCGAGAAGGGCGATGAGATCGGACCACTCGCAGGCATCCCCGTCGCGGTCAAAGACAACATCTGCACCACGTCCCTACCTACGAGTTGTGGATCGCGGATCCTGGAGGGCTACGTCGCGCCCTACGAAGCGACGGTCGTGCGGAGGCTGAGGGCAGCGGGAGCACTGGTCGTCGGGAAGACCAACCTCGACGAGTTCGCTATGGGCTCGTCCACCGAGAACAGCGGTTTCGGCCCGACGCGGAATCCCCTGGATCCGGAGCGGGTTCCCGGAGGTAGCTCTGGTGGTTCGGCGGCGGCGGTGGCGGCGGGTCTCGTGCCGCTGGCCCTCGGTTCCGATACGGGTGGCTCGGTGCGGCAGCCCGCTTCGTTTTGCGGTGTCGTCGGTCTGAAACCCAGCTACGGCCGGGTCAGCCGCTACGGGCTAGTCGCGTTCGCGTCGAGCCTGGATCAGATAGGCCCCCTGGCTCGCAACGTCGAGGACGCCGCGACCCTACTGGGCGTTATTGCGGGGGTCGATAGGTTCGACTCCACGTCGGTCGATCTTCCTGTGCCCGCCTTCCAAGATTCGCTCGGCGAGGGGCCTGGGGGTCTGGTAGTGGGCGTACCGCGCGAGTACTTCCCGGACGATCTCGATCCGAAGGTTGCTGCCACCTGTCGCTCGGCGATCGAGCGGCTCGAACGGCTGGGTGCGGAGATTCGGGAGATCTCTCTCCCGCATACCGGCTACGCGGTGCCCGCCTATTACCTGGTTGCGAACGCCGAAGCGTCGAGCAACCTGGCGCGCTACGACGGCGTGCGGTACGGCTTGCGGGCGTCGGGGGCTGAGAGCACGCTCGCCGTGTACCGCGCGACGCGCGGGGCCGGGTTTGGCCGTGAGGTTAAGCGGCGGATAGTGCTGGGCACCTACGGTCTCTCGGCCGGCTATTATGACGCGTACTATGGCACCGGACAGCGTGTGCGTCGTCTGATCGCTGAGGACTTCCAGCGAGCGTTTGCAGATGGCGTGGATGTGATCTTCACGCCGACTGCCCCCACGGTCGCGTTCCGCCTCGGCGAGCGGATCGACGATCCCGTGCTGATGTACCTGTCGGACGTGTTCACCGTGACGGCCAACCTGGCTAGGTTGCCCGCCATCTCCATCCCCGTCGGTAGCGCGGACGGCCTGCCGGTGGGCGGCCAGCTGCTCGGGCGCGTATTCGACGAGGCGAAGCTACTGAGGGCGGCCCAGGCGCTGGAGCGCGCGGTGGGTGACGCGGCGTCGGAGGAAGGGTGAGATGACGACTTCGGCGACATCGGCGCACGAAACGATCATCGGACTGGAGATCCACATCCAGCTCAATACGCGCAGCAAGATGTTCTGCGGTTGTCGAGTCGAATTCGGCGCGCCGCCCAACACCAACATCTGCCCGGTGTGCCTCGGTCTGCCGGGCGCCCTTCCGGTCGTCAATGGTCGGGCGATCGAGCTCGCCGTGAGTGCGGCGCTGGCGCTCAACTGTGAACTGCACCTGAGCAGTGTCTTCGCACGGAAGAACTACTTCTATCCCGATCTTCCCAAGGGGTACCAGATCAGCCAGTACGATCGGCCGCTGGCCACAGACGGCTGGCTGGACTTCCAGGAGGAAGAGGGGGGCGGCGTGAGCCGCGTTCGCATACGCAGGCTGCACGTCGAAGAGGATTCCGGAAAGTCACTGCACGATAGATTCGCAGCCCAGACGGCGGTCGACCTCAATCGTGCGGGTGTTCCACTGGTCGAGATCGTCACGGAGCCGGACCTCCGCTCGCCGGCAGCGGCCCGGGCGTTTCTCGGACGACTCAAGCGTGCGCTCGAGTATCTGGAGGTCAGCGACTGCAATATGGAAGAAGGTAGCCTGCGAGTGGATGCTAACGTCTCGGTCCGTCCGGTGGGCGGTAGCGAGTTCATGACGAAAACCGAAGTGAAGAACATGAACTCGTTCAGCCAACTGGAGAAGGCGTTAACGTATGAGGCCGCCCGGCACGTGAGTCTCTTGCGGTCAGAGGATGAGGTCGAACACCAGACGATGCTCTGGGATCCGGTGCGGAGCGAGGCGCGGCCGATGCGGGGCAAGGAAGAGGTACACGACTACCGTTACTTTCCGGAGCCCGACCTGCCGACACTCGTTGTGCACGAAGAAACGGTCGACCGTTTGGGCGGCGGCCTGCCCGAGATGCCGTGGCAGAAGGAGCAGCGGTTCATAGACGATTACGGATTGCCTGGCTACGATGCTCAGGTTCTCAGCTCGTCCCGCGCCCTCGCCGATCTGTTCGAAGCCGTCGCGCGGTCGACTCCGGATGCGAAGGAGGCATCGAACTGGGTGATGGGCGAGGTCCTGGCGGCGGCCAACGATCTGAGCCTACCCGTCGAGCGGCTGGGCGTCGACCCGGAGGGCCTCGCCGAGGTCATAGGCCTTGTGGCGGAGGGTAAACTGTCACACGGCCTGGGCAGACAGGTGTTCCGCAAGATGATCGAGACGGGGAAGTCGGCCGAGCGGGTAATGGAGGAGGAGGATCTGCGGCTGGCGGGCGGTGCCGAGCTCGAGGTGTGGGTCAAAGAGGCGATCGACGGGAACCCGGCGGAGGTCCAGCGGTACCGGGGTGGGGAGGAAAAGCTACTCGCGTTCTTTATCGGTCAGGTTATGCGGAAATCCCAGGGCAAGGCCGACCCGGCGGAGGCACGTCAGGCGCTAATCGAGCGTTTGGAAAAGCGCTAACCCTGCAGCGGCACTTTCTTCCGAATCATCCCCACACCGTTCTTCGCCCTTCTCATCAGAGCGCTCTGCTTGGGTCTCATAAGGATCGCCTTCAGGTGCACGAGGTCGATCCACACTCCTTCCGCAGCCAGTCGTTTCTCCCACCACCCGGGGAATTCGCCCGGTAGGGCGAACCAATCATCCGCCAGCCCTTCAAGCTCATCCTGCCGGCTCGTCTTCCGGCCGCCGTGCGTGCGGTTCAACATCTTTGCATTGCTCAACGCGCGTTCGCCGGTCGGATCGAGAAAGGCGGCGGCTGATTCCTTGCGATTGATCAAGTAGTCGGCTGCGAAGTCGAAGGTGTACCGCAGCCAGGTCGCGACTTCGCGGTCATCGACGTCCCAGCGCGAGTAATCGAGTACGCGGTCGAACATGGCACGCCAGCCGTCGTGGTCGGCGAGCGTGATCATTCCCCGGAATATCAGGCGATTCGTCTGGAAGCTGAACACGGTACGATCCAGCACTCGGTCCATTAGCCGGTCGTTGTGAGCGTGGTCGAAGTCCTGTAGTAGATGGTACGCTGCTCGCAGGTAGGCCTGACCCAGGTGGATGTCCATCCTGTGTTCCCAATACGAATGCCCGATCGCCTGGGTGTTCGCCGATGTGAGCAGCTTGCGTGGCAGGAAGTAGTTATGGGCGATCGTGTCACCCGCCAGATGGGTCAGGTAGCCCAGCGCGCAGGCCCGCGTCGCATCGGTGTCGGCGGCCTCGAAGAGTTCTTCGCCTACGTGCCAATGATGGCAGTTGCGACCGACGGGCGCGTATTTCTTGCCGAAGGTTATGTCGGCCGCTATGGACCCGTAGAGGAAATCGAGCGGGTACCAACGAAGGATCTCAGCGATCGCCGCCGGGAACAACGCCAGCGCGCCGAGCAGTTCGGTGCCGACCAGGATGTGCATCCCCGGGCCCCAAGCCCAGGCCGACTCGGGTACGAGCAGGATGGCAAGACCTGCCAGGACAAGAATTCTCAGCCAGCCCATGTGGAGGCTCAGCCCTCCCGCACCCTACGTTCCCGGTGCAGAGCCCTCCGTGCATGCTCGAGCTGCTGACGAACCATGTCTCTGAACTCCTCTCGGGCGGCCTCCAGAGTGGCGCCGAGCTCCTCCCGGAACTCGCCGCTCAGCTCACGGCCGGCCTCCCGAATCTCTTCCAACGCCGCCGATCCGGCACGCCTGACGCGACGATAGCGTTTCGCCGCCACAGCGGGCAGCCTGCGCCGTTGGCGCTCCGGGATCCAGGTTGCGGCCAGTCCGGCGCCCACCAAGGCGCCTATAGTGAGGGCGAGGAGGTATCTGGTGGGTTCCCCTCGGCCAATCGTCTCGGAGCCGTCGTCCGCGGGCTGTGCCTCACCGGCCATCCCCGATCACTCCTCCTCGTCTTCTACCTCGGCGGCCTCTTCTTCGTTCCGGCCGCTGCGGCGCAGCATCCGCGCGCCGGTACGGATCCCGCGCAGCGCCGATGTGGCTGTGAGCAGAGTGTCCTCGACCTCGCCTTGAACGACATCGATTAGCGCTCCCAGTTCCTGCACGCGCTCGTCCGCCGATTCCAGTGCGTCTTCGAGCCGGTCGTTGGCGATGGATATCGTCTCGCTCACTCGCTCGACCTCTTTGCGGACTGACATGACGAGGAAATTCAGGTTCTCGCCGACGGCTCGCGCGCGATCGAGAACGGGTCTCGCGTCGCGTCCAATCTCGCCCAACGCTTTGTCCACGCTGCGCAGGCGGCGCGTTACCTTGTTGATGGCCCAGGCCAGGATGATCATCCCGATGCCTAAGACCAGCACCGCCACGATTCCGACAATCCGAATCGTTATGGCCAGCCAATCCTCCACGTCACCCCTCCTGCGCTAGTCGACAGCCGCAGCACCGGCACCCGCCAGGCCGCGGTCGAGTTCGCCGGCCCGCTCGAGCACCGCCCGAACCAAGAACGGCCCAATCAGATCGCTAATACCGACGGCGATTACCAAGGTAGCGAAGAAGACGCTGATCGCGGTCGACAGTTCAGGCCCTGATGGATTGTAGATAAGGACGAACGAAATTGCCATGGCCAGCGAGATACCGCCCTGTGGCGTGAGCGCGAGGCCAAAGGTGCCGGGTAGGGTCAACCCTCGCGGACGCAGCTTCGAGGCCAGTAGGCCGCCCATCCACTTGGCGAGAATTCGGAGGCCGACGTAGGCTGCGACCAGTGGGGGGATCCACCAGGATGAGAACTCGAGAAGCGCGCCTGCCAACACAAGCATGATTATGTAGATGGGCTGCTCCCATTCCGACAAAGCTGCGTATACTCGCCGCCGCATCGGCGACATGTTGCCGATCACTACGCCCGCGATCATGCAAATGAAGAGTGGCGATAGCGACAGATAGAAAGCGGTGCCTGCCGCAAACAGTACCAAGCCGATAAGCAGGAGCAGCAGCTCCTGGGTGCGGGGTCGTATACGCGTCAGCGATAGGAACAGTATTCCGAAGAACATCCCCAAGAGAACCGAAAAGGTGAACCATTCAAACAGTGAAAGTGCTTCGCGGCCCCCGAGGGCTCCGCTGTGATAGGCCGAATATGTGAGGCCCAGAGCGACGATCCCTACCGCCGCGTCCAGGCTGGCGGTGTAGAACAGGAGTCGTGAGACCCGTCCCCGAGTCCTGTAGGTGTTCGATATGAGCGCGATGGCCGCTGGCGTCGACACACAGGCCGTCGCGGCCGCCACCAGTAATACCGCCTCCAGTCTTAGCGTGAACCAGGCATCGGCGATCACATAGCCGAATAGGAAGACGATCCCGAATGCAATGCCCGCCTGTAGCCAGGCGATTGCCAGGTAGCGGGTTGGGAACTGACGAAGGTGATCGCGGTCGAGCTGCAGGCCGAAGAGCAAGCCGATCCATCCCAGGCCGAGCGCCAGCATCGGGTTGAGTCGATCTACGACATCAAGCGAGAGAATTTCCAGCAGGTGCGGGCCGAGGGCGAACCCGACGAAGAGGAAGGGCAGTCCGATCGCTATCGAGATACGCGGGCCCAACGGCACGTCGCGCCTGGCGAACGTTAGTTGGGCCCCCAGCAAACCGATCAGCGCTAGGAGCACTACAACGACAATCGGGTTCACAGGTCCGACTCTTCTCCGAGCTCGGGCGCGACACCGATTGCTCGAGTCACCGGGATGGTGAACATGATGCCGGTGCCCGGCTCGTCCAGACTACCGCACACGTCTTGGATCACTGCGAACGCGGCATCGACCTTTTCTGGCTCGTCGATCACGCTGAAGATCGTGTAATTCTGCGCCCGCGACCTCGATATCAACGTCTGGATGCCGGCGAACAGAGGGATATCGTGGGTGAGGACGCGTGCCATCCCTTCGCTGTTGATGATCGTGGCACCGGTGATACCCAGTTCCAGGAACCCCGACAGAATATCATCGAGTGCTTCCGGCTGGTTGATCACGGCCACAAGTAGTTGCATGGACCTTTTCACCTGTCGCCAGTACCTACGGGTGTTGCTCATCGAATTGCCGGATCCTGTCGATCACTTCTTCGGCGCTATTGGCGCTCAGGAGTTCGGCCAGGATGTCCGGCTGCCGCATCAGGCGCGCAATCCGCGCCAGCAGCTTGATATGTGTCCCGCTGTTGGCCGGCGGCGACAGGAGAAGGAAGACAGTGTGGACCGGCTTCTCGTCGAGCGAGAGGAAGTCTATGCCTTTCTTGGAAAACGCCAAACCGATGATGGTCGAGCAGAGCTCGGGATAGACGCAGTGCGGAATCGCAACGCCGCCGCCGATACCGGTCGACTGGTCCGCCTCGCGCTTGAGCAGTGCTTCGAGTACCAGGTGCTCGTCTTTCACCAATCCCTGCTCGGCCAGGTTGTGCACCATTTCGCGCAGGGTGTTCTCGACGCCGTCACTCTGCAGGTCGAGAAGCACCAGATCCGGGCTCAAGAGATTGTGCAGCTTCATGTCCCTCCACCGTTTGCGATCCGCCCTTCACATAGCGAAGGCTGGGCGACGGTGTCAAGCTGCGATTGACGGCTGCGAGCGTCTTGGCCTAACTTGGCGAGCGATGAGCACTTTCATAGTCGAAGGCGGTCATGGCCTCCAGGGTCATGTGCGGCCGGCGGGTAACAAGAACGCGGCGTTGCCGATGATGGCAGCGGCGCTGCTCACCGACGAGCCGGTTCACCTGGCCAACCTGCCGGACATACGGGACGTCCATACGATGCTCGAACTGCTTGGCGCGTTGGGCGTCGAGTACGAGTGGACGGCCCCTGGCGCGTTGACGCTGCATGCCGGCGAGGTCCGTTCCGCCGCACTGGAGCCCGAGCTCGCCGCGCGCATCCGGGCCTCGATCCTCTTGGCCGGCCCGATGCTCGCCCGCAGCGGCCAGCTTCGGTTGCCTCCGCCGGGCGGTGACGTCATTGGCCGGCGGCGTCTCGACACACATTTCGACACGCTGCAGAAGCTTGGCGCCGAGGTCGAGTTAGGTGAAGAGTTCATGCTTCGCGGCAAGCTTCGCGGCAGCGAGATCTTCCTGGACGAGCCCAGTGTCACAGGTACCGAGAACGCCATCATGGCGGCGGCGCTGGCCGAGGGGACAACGGTGCTGCGCAATGCGGCATCGGAACCCCACGTTCAGGATCTCTGCGGGCTGTTGAGCGCCATGGGAGCCCAGATCTCGGGAATCGGGACCGGCGAGCTGCGTATCGAAGGTGTAGAACGCTTGGGTGGAGCGAGCGTCGAGGTCAGCCCGGACCATATCGAGGTAGGCTCGTTCATCGGTCTGGCGGCAGTCACGCGCAGCGAGCTTACCATCGGCGATGTCGAGCCCAGCCACCTCTCGAGCATTCGGATCATGTTCGAGCGGCTCGGCGTCTTCTGCGAGCTCGAGGGGCGGACGCTGCGCGTGCCGGCGGAGCAGTCTTTGGAAATCCGCATGGACATCGGCCAGCAGATCCCAAAGATCGACGACGGGCCGTGGCCGCTCTTCCCAGCCGACCTGATCAGCATCGCGCTCGTCCTGGCCACGCAGTGTCGCGGCACCGTGCTGATCCACGAAAAGATGTACGAGTCGCGGATGTTCTTCGCCGACAAGCTGACAGCGATGGGCGCCCGGATCATCATCTGCGATCCACACCGCGCAGTGGTCGTGGGGCCCACTACGCTGCGGGGTTCAACGGTAGAAAGCCCCGACATCCGCGCTGGCATGGCCATCCTGATCGCTGCGCTCGGCGCCGAGGGGCGTAGCAGGATAAACAACATCGGGCAAATCGAGCGCGGCTATGAGCGCATCGACGAGCGGCTGCGGGCCCTCGGTGCCGCGATCGAGCGTAGCGAGTGACTTCCAGCACCGAGGTCGAGACCCGGCTGGGTGATCTGCGGGTCTTCAAGCACGCCGGGTGGGCCGCCCGCTTCCCAGACCTGGCACAGGGGATCACCGGCCGCGGCCTCGAGCTCGATTTCGGCACGGACGACCCGGACCCGGCCGACGGGGATCGCGGCTCCTCCGACGGTTGGGCGCTCCTGCAAGACTTCTCCGGCATCGACCGTGTGGCCCGCTGTCGCCAGGTGCACGGCTCCGACGTGATCGTATGTGAGAATCTCCACCCCTCGGGCGTTGCCGTGCTCGGCCAGGCTGACGCCATGGTCACCGACCGGGCGGGAGTCCTCTTGGCGGTGACGGTGGCGGACTGCGTCCCCGTATTCCTTGTGGATCCACAGCGGCGGCTTCTGGGGCTGGCGCACGCAGGGTGGCGGGGGACCGCAGCGGGCATCGTCGGTGCGACTTTGGATGCGATGCGCCGTCTGGGGGCCAGCCCGGCATCGCTGTACGTTCACCTGGGGCCGGCGATATGTGGGGCCTGTTATGAAGTAGGGCCTGAGGTCCAAGCCGCTCTGGGCGGCTCGCGCGAGACCCGGCAGGTCGACCTGCGGGCGCACATAGAGAGGAGCCTTACAGAAGCCGGGGTGGATGGGGAGCGTCTGACGGCCTCGGTGGCCTGTACACGCTGCGATTCTGGGTCCTTTTTCTCCTACCGCGGGGGCGATCGGGGGCGGCGGATGTGCGCTTTCCTGGGTTGGCCCGCCGGTTGATTTCCGTTCATACCCCGTCTATATTACGGCCGCTGTTGGGATGAGGCGCTAAGCTACGGCCGCAAGGCCATTTGAGCAGTGGGGACGCAGTACCTACCCCACTTTTTTATTGCCGGGGCCTACAGGGCCACGTAACTGTAGACGGCATGGATCAGAGGTTCGGCCGGATCGATGAGGGGCTCGAGCGATCGATCGAGGCCGCGCTCGAAGCGCTGGGGTTCGAACTGGTCGAGTTGGAAGCCGCCGGCCGTAGCGGTCGCCCGATCCTCCGTCTCCGGATCGACCGGCCGGGCTCGCAGCCGGGCCACGGCGTCAGCGTCGACGACTGCGCGCGAGTCAGTCGCCAACTGGAGGAAGTCCTGGATGCTCGGGAGGGCCTGCCCTCCGGTTACATCTTGGAGGTTTCCTCGCCCGGTGTCGAACGACCGCTGCGCAAGCGGCGCGATTTCGAGCGCGCCGTGGGCCGTGAGATCGCCTTGCGCGGCTATGAGCCGCTGGCACGCGGCGCCAAGCGGTTGGAGGGGGTCCTGCTGGGTTTCGAGGGCTCGGGCGACGCCGAGCGGTTGCGCCTGCGGCTATCGGACGGGAGCGAGGTGGAGATCCTCCGTTCTGCGATTGCCAAGGCGAAACTGGTCTTTCGTTGGGACGAGCGAGGTAAGTCTGGGGAGCGTCGGTCGCAACGCTCGAGTTGAAGGTGAGCTGGAAGTAGAGTCCCGATGAGTCGGGGCATGGTAGAAAAGCCAGGGAGTATCGAACGGATGGCCAACGCGTCACAGGTTCTAGAAGCCTTTCGGGTGATGACGGCACATAAGTCGCTGTCTCGCGACGAACTGCACGATTTAATCAAAGACGGGATTCACGCGGCTCTTGCGAAGCGATACGGTCCCAACGTGCAGGCCGAGATCATCATCGATGAAGAGAAGGGCAAGATCGACATTATCGTTCTGAAGGAGGTGGTCGCCGAAGTAATCGATTCCTCCCGGGAGGTCAGTGTCGAAGAAGCACGCTGGGATGACCCCGATTTCCAAGTCGGCGATCTGCTCGAGATCCCTGTGGAGTTTTCCGAGTTCGGGCGCACCGCGGTACTCGCCGCGAAGCAGCGGATAATCCAACGCGTTCGCGAGGGCGAGCGGAACCGTATTCGTGAGGAGTTCGCCGACAAGATCGGCGAGCTGTTGTCCGGCGAAGTGCAGGCCATCGAGCGGGGCAAGCTGGTCGTGATGCTCAACGTTTTGCGTGAGGCCGAAGCGATTATCCCATGGCGTGAACAGAACCCACGCGAGCGATTCCGCCAGGGCGAACCGATCCGAGCGGTCCTCAAGAAGTTGGAAGAGACACCCAAAGGCCCGCGTCTGATACTCTCGCGCGCCGATCCTGAGTTCGTGGCCTCGCTGTTCAAATTGGAGGTTCCGGAGATCTACCAGGGCGTCGTGAAGATCATCGACATCGCCCGTGAGGCGGGCGGCCGAACGAAGATCGCCGTCGTCTCCAACGACGACTCGATCGATCCCGTCGGTGCCTGTGTGGGGCTCAAGGGCTCTCGCGTTCAAGCCGTCGTCTCGGAGATGAGCGGCGAGCGGATCGACATTGTTCCCTGGCATCCGGATCCTGAGATCTACGCGAAACGTGCCCTCGCTCCGGCCAAAGTAGCCAAGGTCATCTCCGAAACCGACCAGAAGGTCATCACCGCGATCGTTGATGAAGACCAGCTCTCGCTCGCCATCGGGCGGAATGGTCAGAACGTGCGGCTCGCGTCTCAGCTGATCGGCTGGCAGATCGATCTCTACTCGAGTCGTGAGTGGATGGAGCGTGGGGCTCAGGTCGCTCTGTTCGGCGGCGGCGAAGAGGATGAGCGGGCGGCTGACTTCCCCCTTGCCGAACTCGATATTCCGCCGGCCGTGTTGGCATCACTCCAGGCGGCGGGCCATGAGACGTTCCTCAACATCATCGACTTGGAGCGCGACGACTTTCTGAGAATAGCCGGACTAGGCAACGAGGACGCCGAGCTCTTGGAGAAGCTGATTGAGGAGCTCACCATCGTCGAGGAACCGGTCGAGTTGTCGGAAGAGGTGCCGGCCGATGCCAAACCGGTGGCGTCGGGCGGGCCGTTCCCGGATATCGAGGAAGAGGTCGAAGAGGAAGTCGAGGCGACGGTCGAGGAAACTCCTGCAGCCGAGTCCGCTGCGCCTGAATCGGAGACAGGGGAGGCTGAAGAAGTGACCGTCGCGGTGACCGGTAACGGCGAGCCGACAGAGGAAGAAGAGGCAACCGCCGAAGAAGCGGTTGCGGCGGTCGAGGAGGCGGGGCCGGCGGCCGAGGCGGATGTAGAGGCGGTTGCAGAAGGTGAGTCGGACGAGCGAGCCTGAGGCGGCGGACCGCCTGTTGAGCAGTCTTGGCATGGCCGCGCGCGCCGGCCGCCTGCGCGTGGGATTGGATGCGGTAGCTCAGTCGGTGAGCCGCGGGGACGCCGCGGCCGTCGTAGTCGCCGGCGATGCGCCGGAGAGTGTTATGCGCAAGCTGGAGCGACTCGTCACCGGCAACGCGCCGCCGAAGGTAGTTGTACTGGACGGTGAACGTCTGGGGCGCGCGGTAGGAAGGGAGCGGGTCGTCGTGATGGCGGTAACCGACAGGTCGCTAGGCGGCCGGGTAGTGGAGTTGGCAGAGGCTGTAGAAGTTTAGGGGACAGGAGGGTTTCACGCTTGGCGAAGATGCGGGTCTACGAGCTGGCGAAGGAATTCGAGATCAAGAGCGAAAGCTTGATCCACCTGCTCAGGGAGATGGACATCCCCGTCCGCAGCCATATGTCCGCGTTGGATGAGGGGCAGGTCGCCCGCGCCCGTACGCGGCTGGAGCGGGACAAACGTCGGCCGGACAAGAAGGGCGGGAAAGAACTGGTCGAGCTTCCGGAACAGGCGATCGGTGTCGAAGAGCCGGCAGAGGTTAAAGAACTGCCGGGCTTCGAGATCGCTGCTGCGGCCGCTAAGGTCCGCGTCTGGCCTGGGGACATCGAGGCGGCACCGGCCGAAGAGGAGCTAGAACCCGCCGTGGAAGAGGCGGCACCTGTGGTGGAAGAGGTAGCCGCCGAGGCCGAGCTGCCCGCCGACGAGGAGGTGCCCGAGTTTGCCGCCGAGGCCGCACCCGAACCTGCGGCGCCACGACCGCCGCCTCCGACCCCGGTATTTCGGGAGCCGCCGGAGGCGCCGAAGACACCTGCCGGTGTTGTCCGCATCCAAGCTGAGGGCTATACGCTCGACGGACGCCGCCGCCGGCGCGGGCGCAAGAAGAAGAAGCAGCCGCGAGTCGATCAGGCTGCCGTGGCGCAGAACATACGGAAGACCCTGGCCAAGATGGAGGGCCCGGCGCCGACACGCCGCCGCCGCCGCGATGTCTCGGAGAAACTCGAGCGCGAAGCGGCCGAAGCCGCCCAGCGGGCGGAAGAAGAGCGGACGACCGTACGTGTGCCGGAGTTCCTGACCGTCGCCGAGCTGGCGGACCTCATGGGGGTCGCGCCCAACGAGATCATCACCTCGGCTTTCAAGAATCTCCAGATGATGGTCACGATCAACCAGCGACTCGACTTCGATCAGATCGAGCTGATCACCGAGGAGCTTGGGTTCACGGCGGCACGCGAGGACGAGTACGACGCCGACATCATCGCCGACGTACAGGTAGCGGATCCCGGGCGTTTGGAGCCGAGGCCGCCCGTCGTCACCGTCATGGGTCACGTCGACCACGGTAAGACATTGCTGCTCGACCACATTCGTAAGACCAACGTAATTGCCGGTGAAGCCGGCGGTATCACACAGCATGTCGGTGCCTATCACGTCGAGGTGGACGAAGACCGGAGCATCACCTTCCTCGACACCCCGGGCCACGCTGCGTTCTCGGCGATGCGCGCCCGTGGCGCGGATGTCACCGACGTCGTGATTCTCGTCGTCGCCGCCGATGACGGCGTGATGCCTCAGACCAGAGAAGCGATCAGCCATGCCAAGAACGCCGGCAAGCCGATCGTCGTTGCCGTCAACAAGGTCGATCTGCCGGCGGCGGACCCGACCAAGGTCAAGCGGGAGCTGCTCGAACACGAGGTCGTGATCGAAGACTTCGGCGGTGAAGTCTTGAGCGCCGAGATCTCCGCCAAGACAGGCCAGGGCATCGATGACCTGCTCGAAAAAGTCCTGCTGCAGTCCGAGATGCTCGAGCTCAGCGCTGATCCGGGCCTCGCCGCCCGCGGTACCGTCATCGAGGCCGAGCTCGACAAGGGCATGGGGCCAGTGGCCACAGTGCTGATCGCCGAGGGGACGCTCGAAATCGGCGACGGCTTCGTCTGCGGTATCCACGCCGGCCGCGTTCGGGCGCTACTCGATGAGCGTGGCCACAATGTAGAGTTCGCCATGCCGGGGATGCCCGCCCGCGTGCTCGGCTTCGAGGGTGTCCCGCAGGCCGGCGACAGCATGATCGTTCTCGAGTACGAGCGTGCCCGCGAGATCACAGGCAAACGGCAGCAGATTGAGCGCGAGCGGGACTTCCGACGCCGCAGCCAGGTCGGCCGCCTCGAGGACATATTCGCGGCCGTCCAGGCAGGCGAAAGGACGCAGCTCGCACTCATCATCAAAGGCGACACCGACGGCTCGGTCCAGGCGCTGTCGGACGAGCTGGAGAGCTTGTCCACCGACGAGGTCGAGGTGCAGGTCATCCACCGTAGTGTTGGCGCGGTGAACGAGAGCGACGTGCTGCTGGCACAGACCAGCGGCGCGATCATCATCGGCTTCCACGTGCGGCCGGACCGCGGAGCAAGGGAGCTGGCCGATCGCGAAGGCGTCGATATCCGCTCTTACCGTGTCATCTACGAGGCCGCCGAGGAAGTGAAGGCGGCGCTCGAGGGGATGCTCGCACCGGAGGAGAAAGAGGTCATCGTCGGCGCCGCGGAGATCAGGCAGTTGTTCAAGGTGCCCAAGGTGGGAACGGTCGCCGGCTGCTATGTCAGCGAGGGCGTCATCGATCGAAACGCTCGTATCCGCGTACTGCGCGAGCACATCGTCATCTACGAAGGCAAACTCGCCAGCTTGAAGCGGTTCAAGGACGATGTCAAAGAGGTAAAAGCGGGTTATGAGTGCGGCATGTCGGTCGAGAATTTCAACGATGTAAAGGTCGGCGACATTCTCGAGGCCTTCCGGGTAGAGCAGATAGCACGCACCCTGGACGGTGGGGTGGCGCAGGCCGGTGTGGCCGGCGAAGGTGAATCGGGCGCGAAGAAATAGCCACAGCTCGCTGTGCGCGACGCGCATGGCCTGACCCTCGAACTGCGGTGGTCACAGGCGTTATAGCTTGGGAGCTGCACCTCGACGGGTGTTCTTCCCTGAAGCAGAAGCGGGCGATTATTCGGAGCTTGAAAGACCGGCTCCGGGGCCGCCATAACGTCGCGGTGGCCGAGACCGACCATCAGGACACGTGGCAGAGAGCAGAGATCTGCGCCGTCACCGTGTCCACCGATCGGCGACGTGCGAACGAGGTACTGAGCCGCGTCGATTCGGTAGTCGCTTCGGAGCCCCGGGTACGCATTATCGACAGCGCCACCTACTTCTACTGAGTCCGACTACCCGTCTGGATTCTGGGGATAGCTGCAGTCGTTTATTCGCTAAGCTGATGAAGAAAGAGTACTCGCGTACCCAGAGATTGGGTCCGCTGTTGAAGGAAGAGATCTCGCTGTTGCTGCAGCGCGAGGTCAAAGACGTTCGCATCGGACAGGTCACCGTCAGCGACGTCGTAGTCACGCCCGATTTGAAGGAAGCGACCGTCTTCGTCCAGGTACATGGTGACGAAACGCGGAAGGCGGAGGCGATTGCAGGCCTCGAGAGCGCCGCCGGCTTCATTCGCTCCCGCATCGGGCGCGGGCTCAGAATTCGAAGGACCCCCGAGCTGCACTTCGAGATCGATCGAACCCAGGAACGGGCTGCTCGTATCCACGAGTTGCTGGCCGAGATCGATTTGCCGGATGAGCCGCCAGAGGAAGAGGATGGCGGCTGAAGCGGTCGGCCTGCTCCTGGTCGACAAACCGGAAGGCCCCACGTCGCATGATATGGCCGAGATCGTGCGCCGAGTCATTGGGGTGCGGCGCGTCGGTCACACCGGAACACTCGACCCGTTCGCCAGCGGGCTGCTCCTGCTCTGCGTCGGCTGGGCGACCCGCCTGGCCGAGTATCTGATCGCGTTGCCCAAGGTCTACAGCGGTGTCATACGCTTGGGCGAGAACACGGACAGCGACGATCGGACAGGAACGGTGGTGGGACGGAGCGACGACTGGCGCGGGCTCGAGGTGGAATCGATAAGGCGTGCGCTCGCGGCCCAGGTCGGTGAGATCGAGCAGTTGCCGCCGGTGTTTTCGGCCAAGAAACTCTCGGGCCGGCGAGCCTACGCGCTGGCGCGTGCGGGCGGGGACGTCGACCTCGAACCGCAGCGGGTGACGGTCAGCAGCATCGAACTTCGAGATCTGTCGCTGCCCGATCTGTGCGTCGAGGTCGAATGCTCCAGCGGCACCTATGTACGCGCGATCGCTCGGGACGTGGGCGCAGCGCTGGGCGTCGGGGGGCATCTGGCGGAGTTGCGCCGGCTGCGAATAGGCGCGTTCAGCGTCGACGACGCGCTTCATCTGGATCGGGATACATCGGCCGACGAGTTGCGAGGGCGGCTCCGGCCACCCGAAGAGGCGGTCGCAAGCCTCGAACGGTTGGACCTGGACCCTGAGACCGCCGAGGGCTTCCGTCACGGCCGGCCAGCGAGTTGGGACAGGGAACGGCTGGAAGGCCCGGCCGCCGCTTTCGTGGACGGCTCCCTCTTAGCCATCGTCGAGCAACGGGAGAGTCGAATATGGCCGAGGAAGGTGTTCGGAGGGCCGTTCGATTGAGCGCGAGGGTAATCACGTAGTTGGAACACACTTCTGAGAATCACGGACTGCCGCCCCATGCGCGGGGTGCCGCAATCACAGTCGGCACGTTCGACGGTGTGCACCGCGGGCACTGGGCCGTGCTGCAACGTCTGTGCGAGGCGGCTCGCGAGGACGACCTGCACAGCGTGCTGGTTACTTTCGACCCTCACCCGCTCAAAATCGTTCGTCCCGAGATCGCACCGCGCCTGCTCACCACGCCGAACGAGAAGAAAGGGATTCTGTCTCTCTCGGGAATCGACTACGCCGTCTTCTTGAGCTTCACTCGTTCGCTCTCCCTCTACCTTCCCGAGGAATTCGTTCGCGACGTGCTGCTGGAGCGCTTCCGCTTGAAGCGCTTGGTCGTGGGCTATGATCACGGGTTCGGTCGGGATCGTAGCGGAGATGCCGAGACGATGCGTGAGGTCGGGGCGCGCTTGGGCTTCGATGTAGAGGTCTTGGGGCCAGCGCTGATGAACGACGAGACCATCTCCTCCAGCCGCATCCGCAATGCCTTGCAGGCGGGAGACGTGGAGCGGGCTGCCAGGGGACTGGGTCGCCCCTACTCGCTGAGCGGGGTCGTCGTGCATGGCGAGGGGCGTGGCCGGACCCTGGGCTTCGCCACGGCGAACGTTGCCGTCGGCCATAGCGACAAGCTTCTGCCGCGGGACGGAATCTATGCGGTGAGCGCCGCGTCGAGGTCCCATCAGGGGCCCGGCCTTCTGCATTTGGGCCCGCGACCCACCTTCCGTGGCTCGCCGCCGTCGATCGAGCTGCACCTGCTCGATTTCGATGGCGACCTCTACGGCGAGCTGGTGCAGGTCGAGTTCTTGGCCCGGCTGAGGGACATTCAGCCTTTCGCCTCCGCCTCCGAGCTGGTCGAGCAGATGAGGCGCGACAGGGAGGCGGCGGTGGATTTCTTCCGGCCGGGCCGCCTTTACATGGACAGGGGCTCGGAATAACTTTGTCGGTCTATCTAGACACTGGAAACCGGCTACGGCCGGGCTCTTCTAGCCAGAGAGTCGCTACAGGATGGTCATGACCAAGGAAGAGCGCGAAGCGCTCATCGAGAAGTACCGGAAAAGTCCCGTTGATCGGGGTTCGACGCCGGTTCAGATCGCACTGCTCACCCGGCGGATCACAGATCTCACGGAGCATCTGCGTCAGCACCCGAAGGACCACCACAGCCGCCAGGGGCTCCTCAAGTGGGTCGGCAGGCGACGCCGCCTGCTTCGCTATCTCAACCGAACTAACCCCGAGGCCTACAGGCAGCTAGTAAAGGATCTGGGCCTGCGCGGATAGACGGAGAAGCCCCCGACGACCCTCGGGGGCGTTTCCTATTCAACTACCTCTTAGCAGTAAGGAAACAACGGTAACCATGGCAACACTGATTGAACGCAAATTCGCCGGCCGCACTCTGATGATTGAGGCAGGCCGCATGGCTCGCCAGGCGGACGGCGCCGTCCTCGTGCAGTTCGGCGAGACGACCATACTCGCTACGGTCGTCGCCGAGAAGAAACCGACGAAACTACCCTTCTTCCCGCTGACCGTAGAGTACCGCGAGAAGAGTTACGCGGCGGGCAAAATCCCAGGCGGCTTCTTCAAGCGTGAAGGCCGACCCGGTGAGAAGGAAGTCCTTTCTGCCCGCCAGATCGACCGATCGATTCGGCCGCTCTTCCCCAAGGGCTTCAACAACGAGACCCAGGTCGTCATTAGTATCCTGTCCGCCGATCAGCAGAACGACGCGGATGTCCTCGGCCTGCTCGGTGCATCGGCGGCGCTCAACTTGTCGAGCGTGCCGTTCCCGTACCCGATCGCAGGTGTGCGGGTCGGCCGGCTGGAGGGCGAGTGGGTTCTCAACCCCACATTCCAACAACTCGAGTTCTCCGACGTCGACCTGGTTGTGGCCGGCTCGGAAGAGTCGATTGTGATGGTCGAGGGTGGCGCGCTCGAGATCTCTGATGACGAGCTCGTCGATGCCCTCGAGTTCGCGCACCAGGGGATTCGTGAACTGGTGGCGATCCAGAAAGAGCTGGTCGAGCCACTGGCGAAGCCGAAGATGGAATGGACACCGGTCGAACTGGACGAGAGTCTCGTCTCCCGTGTCCAGGACCTCGCGGCACAACGCGTCGACGAAGCACTGAACCTTCCCAACAAAGAAGAGCGCAGCGAAGCTCTCTCCGCTCTACGCAAGGATATCATCGACGAGCTGGCAGCCGAGTACGAGGAGATCGAGAACTACGAGGAGCAGGTCAACAAAGTGGTTGACCAGATCGAGTACGAGACCTTGCGTACACAGATCCTCGACAAACGCGAGCGAGTCGACGGCCGGACTCCCGAGGAGGTTCGCTCGATCTCCTGCGAGGTCGGTCTGTTGCCGCGGACCCACGGTTCGGCGCTGTTCACGCGCGGCAGCACACAGTCGCTATCGGTGGTGACCCTCGGGACCAGCCGTGACGAACAGCGGATCGACACGATCGATGTCCCGCAGGAGACGTCGAAGTCATTCATGCTTCACTACAACTTCCCGCCGTTCTCGGTCGGCGAGGTCCGTATGTTCCGTGGTACCTCGAGGCGCGAGATCGGCCACGGCGCCCTGGCGGAACGTGCCCTACAACCGTTGCTGCCGGCCTATGAAGACTTCCCATACACGATCCGCGTTGTCAGCGACATCCTCGAGTCGAACGGCTCCTCGTCGATGGCGACGGTGTGCGGCGGCTCGCTCGCCTTGATGCAGGCGGGTGTCCCGGTGCGCGCCCCGTGCGCCGGTGTAGCGATGGGCATGATAAAGGAGGGTGACAAGGTCGAGATCCTGACCGACATCATGGGCATCGAGGACCACCTCGGAGACATGGACTTCAAGGTCGCCGGGACCCGCAAAGGGATCACCTCTGTCCAGATGGACATCAAGGTCGAGGGCATGTCGACGAAGCTTCTGCGCGAGGCTATGGCGCGCGCACGTGAGGCTCGCGTTCACATCCTCGATATCATGGATAAGACGCTGGCCGAGCCGCGTTCCGATCTGTCGCCTACCGCGCCGCGGATCATCACGCTGCAAGTGAACCCGGAGAAGATCGGTGAAGTGATCGGTCCCAAGGGTAAAACGATTCGCGGGATCGAGGAGCAGACGGGCGCCGAGGTCAATATCGAAGACAGCGGCCTAATCACGATCTCCTCGGTGTCCGGAGAGGCCGGCGAAAAGGCGCGTGAGATCGTCGAAGCGATCGTACAGGAGCCGGAGATCGGCCGCATCTACGAAGGTGTCGTGAAGAACACTACCTCGTTCGGCGCTTTCGTCGAGATCCTTCCCGGCGTCGAAGCACTCTGCCATATCTCCGAGCTCGAGGAGGGTCGGGTCGAGAAGACCGAGGATGTCGTGAAGCGCGGCGACACCGTCAAGGTCAAACTGATCTCGATCGACGACCGCGGCCGCATGCGCCTGTCGCGCAAAGCGGCGATGTCGTCGGAGACTGAGCCAGAAGCGGAACCGGCCGAGCGCTCGTGAGGCCGAAACCGCTCGCTGAAGATAAGGCCTGTCCCGCCTCAAACGGGACGGGCCTTTTTTGCTCTGTGCGGTGACCGATGACCGGCGCCGCCGCTGACGAGACTGTGCAGCTCGATGAGGCCGTCTTCCGGACCCAATTCGACGGTGGGCCGATTGTTCTTTCCGAGCATATCTCCACCGTGCGCTCTGCGGCCGTCGGCATTTGGGTCCGTTGGGGGGCCAGCCACGATGACGCGGCGAGGATGGGGTCTTCTCACCTGTTGGAGCACATGGTGTTCAAGGGGACCGAGGGGCGGACGGCTCGCCAGATCCCGCTCGAGGTGGAGGGAATCGGTGGGTCGCTGGACGCCTACACGTCACGCGAGCACACGGCCTGTTACGCCAAAGTACTGGACGAGCACCTCCCCATCGCCGTGGACGTACTCGCAGACCTGGTTTTCCGGCCGTTGCTGCGCGAGGAGGACTTAGAGGTCGAGCGCCGGGTGATCCTCGAGGAGATCGCCGGCGTCGACGACACACCGGAGGAGCTCGTCTTTGATCTCCACGCGCGCGCCACATGGGGCGAGCATCCCTATGGCAACCCCGTGCTCGGAACGGTGGAAACCGTCAACTCTATAACGCTCGACGACCTTCACGGCCTCTGGCGCGCCGCCTACCGGCCGGGCGCCTGTGTGGTTGCCGCAGCGGGGAACGTCGAGCACGACCGAGTGCTCGAGTTGGTGACGCAGTACTTTCCTCAGGTTCGAGAGCAAGTTGAGGGGCCGGGCGTTCCGCAGCCGGCTCCGTCAGGGCCGGAAGAGAGAATGGTCGAGCGCGAGACCGCGCAGGCCCACATCTGCATGGGCGCGCCGACATTTCCGCGCAGTGATCTACGTCGTTACGGAGCGATTCTCGTCTCCACGGCCCTGGGCGGTGGCATGAGCAGCCGATTGTTCCAGCGTGTCAGGGAAGAACTGGGCCTGGCGTACGCGATCTACACCTTCCAATCGTTCTACGCCCGCGGTGGCCTGGCCGGCGTCTATATGGCGACCCGGCCCGACAGCGCCGAGCGAGCGGTCGAGGAGGTCCGTAGCGAGCTGGGTCAGCTGTCTGGCACCGGCCTTGCAAGTGATGAGCTTGAGGCAGTCAAGAACCAGACGAAGGGGCAGGTACTACTGTCGCTGGAGTCGACATCGGCGCGGCTACAGCGTCTCGCCGGTGTGGCACTTTACGACGAACCGTACCTGACTTTGGACGAGATTTGCGCGAAGATCGACGCGGTCGGCGAGGAGGAGGTGGCCGACCTCTGCCGGAAATACTATGCCCCTGAGCACCAGGCAGTGATCCGACTCGGCCCCGAGCCCCAAGAGGCCGAGCCCAAATAGCTTGAGATTCGTCCGTCTTGTGCGGTTAGATATATCTGGCCCTTAACGAGCGAGGCTAGGGAGATGATCGTCGGAGTACCGAAGGAGATCAAAACGGCGGAGAACCGTGTGGCCATGGTGCCGGCGGGAGCGGAGACCTTGATCGCCCACGGTCACGAGGTGCTTGTCGAGAAGGATGCCGGTGTCGGCAGTGGCTTCGATGATGCCGCGTACAAGGCTGCCGGTGCGACGATAATCGATAACGCCGACGATGTATGGGCGGGTTCGGAGATGATCGTGAAGGTGAAAGAACCGATCCCTGAGGAGTACCCACGCGTGAAACGGGATCATGTGATCTTCACCTACTTCCACTACGCGGCGGACGAAACGTTGACGATGGCGATGTTGGAAAGCGGCGCGGTGACAATTGCCTATGAGACCGTCCAGCTCGATAGCGGCGAACTGCCCTTGCTCACGCCGATGAGCGAGGTTGCAGGCCGCATGGCGATTCAGGAAGGCGCGAAATACCTGGAGAAGACTTTCGGCGGCCTCGGTATCCTGCTGGGCGGAGTGCCCGGTGTGCATCCTGCAGAGGTCGCGATTCTCGGCGGCGGCGTGGTCGGCACTCAGGCCGCATGGATGGCTGCCGGCCTGGGCGCTCGCGTCACGGTCCTCGACGTCAGCTTGGAGCGGCTGCGCTATCTGGACGACGTGATGCCCAAGAACGTCGTGGGCGAGTACTCGAACCGGCACAACGTATTAGATGCGATCAAGCGCGCCGATCTCGTCGTTGGGGCAGTACTGCTGCCCGGGGCGAAGGCACCACACCTGGTCTCCAGAGCGGATCTGAAACTGATGAAGGATGGGTCGGTGATCGTTGACGTCGCCGTCGACCAGGGTGGATGCGTCGAGACCGTGAAGCCTACGACGCACGAAGACCCGACCTACGTCGTCGAAGGGGTCATCCATTACTGCGTGGCGAACATGCCCGGTGCCGTGCCGCGCACGTCGACGCTGGCGCTGACCAACGCGACCTTCTCTTACGCGCTCAAGCTAGCGGACGATGGCTGGAATAAAGCCTGCCGCGAGGATCAAGCGCTGGCGCTGGGCGTGAATACGGTCGAGTCGAAGGTTACCTGCCCCGGCGTTGCAGAGGCCTTCGGCCTGGACTACACGCCTATCGGGGAAATCCTCGGGTAGGAGAATCTGGGATTCGGGGATTCGAAGAATTGGGGATTTTGGGAGCCGGAGATCCAGAAGTGCTTCGCACGTCTGGACCTCTGCAAATCGCCGAATCCCCGAATCCCCGAATCCCCGAATCATTGCCCCCCGTGCCCACTCTGTCTACTATTGGAGGCTAGACTACCCTGTCCGCCCAACCTGGGGGGTTGTGAGGATTTGGAAAGCCGTGGGCTCCCGCCCACCGCCGGGAGGATGAGCTGATCTCATGGGTTTTGGCTGGTTCGATACTGGTAGGCTGCTCCCTGTCAACGATATAGCTGTCGACCTGGGCACGGCCAACACGCTGATCTATGTGAAGGGCGAGGGTATCGTCCTGAACGAACCGTCGGTGGTGGCCATCGACAAGTCGAACGGGAAGGTACTCGGCGTCGGGCTGGAGGCGAAGGGCATGCTCGGCCGGACGCCCGGTGGAATCGAGGCGGTTCGCCCGCTGAAGGACGGGGTGATCGCTGACGTAGACGTGAGCGAACTGATGCTGAGGCACTTCCTCAGGATGGTGACGGCGAAGCGCGTCTTTCGCTTGAAGCCGCGCGTGGTGATCGGAGTGCCGTCGGGGATCACCGAACTGGAACGTCGGGCCGTGCGGGCGGGTGCGCAGGCGGCGGGTGCCAAGGAAGTCTATATGGTGGCGGAGCCCATGGCCGCCGCGATCGGTGTGGGTCTACCGGTGGAGACGCCGACCGGAAACATGGTGATCGACATCGGTGGTGGCACGACCGAGATCGCCGTGATCGCTTTGGGCGGTATCGTCTCGGACACGTCGATTAGGGTGGGTGGTGACGAGATCGATGCGGCGATCGTCACCTTTTTGCGAAAGAACTACAACCTCCTTGTCGGCGAGCCGACCGCCGAAGCGATCAAGATTCAGATCGGGTCGGCCGCCCCGGTGGGCGATGAACGTGAGATGGACGTGAAAGGACGCGATCTCGTCTCCGGCATCCCTAAGACGGTGCGCATCCATTCCGAGGAGGTCAGAGAACACATCCAGGAACCGATTCAGCAGGTGGTCGAGGCGGTCCGTCGGGCGCTGGAGATCACGCCGCCCGAACTGGCCAGCGACATTGTTGATCGCGGGATCGTGATGACCGGCGGCGGCTCGCTGATCCGCGGGCTGGATCGACTCCTGCAGGAAGAAACCAACTTACCGATCCACGTGGATGAGGAACCACTGACGTGCGTAGTCCGTGGCGGCGGACGCATCCTCGACGACCTTCCCAGATACAGAGGGGTGCTGTCCAGCTGAGTCAATTGGGCGGGACTCCGGAGCTAAGGGCGAAACGGCCGGCGCGCCGTGACCTCTTGGCCCTCCTCTTCTTACTGCTCGGCGCAGTCGTCCTCATGACCTTGCCACACGAGCGTCAGCTTGCCTTGGCGACGGCAGTGCGTTCGACGGTTCTAGCACCGGTCCTTCGCCTCCACAGCTGGTTGTCGGACACAAGGACGGCACGCGCGAGTTTCCGGCAACTGGCGACGGAGCGCGATTCGCTGGCCGTGCAGGTGCTGGCGCTGCAGGCGGTGGAGGAGGAGAACCTGCGGCTGCGGGCATTGCTCGAGCTGGCCGAGCGTGGGAGAGACCGCTTCCGACCGGCTAACCTGACGCCGGCAGGTCGAGCCGGTGAAGGTGTGAAGCGCTCGTTCGTGCTGGATGTGGGATCGAGCGTGGGTGTCGCGACCGACGCACCGGTAGTCGCACCCGGCGGGCTGATAGGCATCGTACGATCGGTCTTCCCAGGCCAGGCGGCCGGCGACTTCTGGACGCACCCGGATTTCCGGGTCAGCGTGATGACGACCGACGGCAGTGTATTCGGGATTATCAGACCGCTCTCTGGCACGCCCTTGGCCATGTCGCTCGAGGGTGCTCCGTTCCAGGCCGAGCTTCCCGCCGGCACCGAGCTGGTGACCTCCGGGCTGGGCGGGATCTTCCCCCGCGGTATCCCGATCGGTTGGGTCACCCGGCAGACGGCGGAAGAGGCCGGTTGGGCGAAGAGCTACCTGGTCGAGCCGGCGGTTCACCCGGACGCCGTGCGCGAGGTGATGGTGCTGGTCGAGCGTGCCGATACGCTGGATGTGACGGGCCTCTGGGAACGGCCCGAGACGGGTGACGGGCGCTGATCTTGGCTAAGGAAACGGGGCCCCGGTTTGGACTGGTCGGCGCCATATTGGTGCTGACGTTCTTTCATTTCGCACTCGCCCCGCTCTTCGATCGGTGGTTTGCCGGCCCGAACCTATTGCTTTGCGCGGTTCTCGTCTCGGCCCGCCAGCTGCGCCCCGGTATGGCCGCAGTGGTGGGTTTCATCCTCGGTGTTCTCGAGGATGCCATGGCCGTCAGCCACTTCGGCCTGGGGACGCTGCTGCTGGTTCTGATGGCGTACATCGGCTCGCTGACGCGGGACACGTTCGTGGGTGAGGAGCCCCTGTTCATCGGCACCTACCTGTTTGTCGGAACGTGGGTGTACGAGACCGCGATCTTCCTGATCCTCGGGGCCAGCGGTGACCCGCTGTCTTACATCTTTCTGCGGGCTCCACTCGACGGACTCGCCACTGCTGTCATCGGGTACCTGACCTTGCCGTTCGTGAGGGCCCGATGAGGACTATCTCGCGGTCGCACCATGTGTACATCCGCGGGCGCGGACGCCTGGCACGCTGGCTGGCACTGCTGGTCGTCATCGGCTTGGGCATCCAATTCTTCAGGGTTCAGATCCTCAAGCACACTACCTACGCGCTCCAGTCGGAGGGCAATAGAGTCCGCCAGCTCCCTGTCCCGGCGGCGCGCGGTACGATCTACGATCGCAACGGCGAGGTGATCGCGGAGAACGTGCCCGGCTACTCGATAGCCGTTCTGCCGCTCTCCATAGACTCGTTGCGCGTGGTGCTCGATGAACTGGCGCCGATACTCGAGCTGTCCGGCGAGCAGTTCGAGCGTATGGTAGAGAACTATCGTCGACACCCCAACCGCCCGATCACCGTGGCGCGGAACGCCAGCTTCGCCGAGGTCTCTGCTATCGAAGAGCGGCGCGCCCACCTGCCCGGCGGTATAGTGATCGAGGCAGCCCCGAAGCGGCTCTACACTCATAACTCGCTGCTCGCGCACGTCGTTGGCTACGTTGCAGAGATCAGCGATGCCGACCTCAGGCTCGCCGAGTTCGAGGGCTACGAGCCGGGACAGATCGTCGGACAGACGGGCGTAGAGCGCGTCTACGATCGACTGCTCGCCGGTACTCCGGGTGTGCGATACGTGGAGGTGAGTGCGCTTGGGCGGGTGGTGGGTGAATTCAGGGGCCGCCCGATGGTGGAGCCGGTGCCTGGCCGCGACCTCCATCTGAATATCGACCTCGCGCTGCAGGAGCGTGCGGCCGAGCTGTTCCCAGACACCATGGCAGGGGCGGTCGTCGCTCTCGAGCCCAGGACCGGCGCCGTCCTCGCCATGTACAGTGCGCCGAGCTACGATCCGAACTTATTCGTCGGTGGGTTCGAGCCGGCCGCCTGGCGTGCTCTCAACACGGACCCGGGTCAGCCGCTCTTCAATCGCGCCGTCACCGCCGCCTACGCACCGGGCTCGATATTCAAGCTCGTCATGGCCGGGATCGCGTTGAAGGAAGGTCACGCGGTGGTCGATACGAAGATGCAGATACCGTGCAGAGGCGCGCTCAGGTACTACGACCGGGTCTTCCACGACTGGACGCCGGTGGGCCACGGCTCGCTCGACCTCCACGGCGCGATCCGCCAGAGCTGCGATGTGTACTTCTATCAGCTAGGTCTCAAGATGAGCCTGCCGGTTGTGTTGGCTGGTGTTAGGGACTTCGGAATCGGTCAGCCCACAGGTATCGATCTGCCGTCCGACATCGCCGGCGCGTTTCCGCCTGACACCACCTGGTACGACGAACGGTACGGACGCAGCGGCTGGACGAACTCGGTCGTGCTGAACCTGGCGATCGGGCAGGGCGAAAACGCTCAAAGCCCCTTGAAGATGACGCAGATCTTCGCCGCCCTGGCGAACGGCGGCACTCTCCCGACGCCCAGGGTGGCGAGGACCGGGACGGCTCCCGAACCCGCCGGATCGTTCCCACTGGATGCCGAGCAGCTGGCGGTCTTGGATAGCGCCCTCGTCGCGGTGCTGAACGAGCCGACGGGTACGGCACGCGGTTCGCGCCTGCGTGAATGGACGCTGGCAGGGAAGACCGGCACGGCTCAGAATCCGCACGGCGAGGATCACGCTTGGTTCATCGGTTTCGCTCCAGCTGAGGATCCGCAAATCGTAGCCGCGGCGTTGGTCGAGGCCGGCGGCCACGGCTCGTCGGCCGCGGCACCGATCGTGTCGCGGCTGATCGACTTCTATCTCAGAGAGCGTGTCGCGCGTCCTGAGAGCACCGAGGTAGGGGGCGGATGAGAGAGAAGGAGACGCTCCTCGTAGGGGACGGGGTCGTCCTCGCTCTAGTCGTCAGCCTCTCCGTGTTTGGCGTCGCGATGATCTTTTCGGCCGGAGAGCTCGAGGTGCCGTCCTCGGTGACCGGCATCTGGCGCAAGCAGGCGATCTGGCTTGTCGTCTCTCTGGCCGCTTTCGCCTTGACCCTCCGGGTCGCCGTTCGCTGGCTCGAATGGGTTGCACCGATCGCCTACGGTGTCGCCCTGCTGCTACTCATGGCCGTGCTCATCGTGGGAGCCGGTGACGGGCCGCGTAGCTGGATCCGCTTCGGCGCTGTGGGATTCCAGCCCTCCGAGTTCGCCAAGCTTGCTACGATACTGATGCTCGCGAAGCTCAATGCCGGCCGCGAGCGATCCCCCGAGACGCTTTGGGATCTCTGGCCCTACCTGGTGGTTGTACTCGTGCCGTTCGCCCTGGTCATGGCGGAGCCCGATCTGGGTACCGCCTCGGTATTCATCGCCATCCTGGTCGCGGCGCTCTACTGGTCGGGGCTCCCGTTCTCGAAGCTCGCTCTGTTCCTCAGCCCGCTGGTCAGCCTCGCCCTGGCTTTCTCGACCCCCCTCTGGGGTGTCTGGTTCTTGTTGCTGGTCGCCTTCCTCTACTGGACTCGCGCTTACCTGACCGAGTCGCTGGCGGTGATCTTCGCCAACGTGGCGATGGGTGTGCTCGTGCGGCCCGCCTGGGGCGGGCTGGCCGAGTACCAGAAGACCCGTATCCTGGCCTTTCTGCAACCAGAGGCCGACCCACAGGGCGCCGGCTGGCACTTGATCCAGTCCCAGGTCGCCATCGGTTCGGGCGGGTGGCTGGGCAAAGGATTCACTCTCGGGACCCAGAAACGGCTCGCTTTCCTGCCCGAACAGCACACCGACTTCATTGTCGCAGTCTTGGGAGAGGAATTCGGGTTCGTCGGTGTTTGTCTCGTCTTGCTCTGCTTCGCCATTGTGCTCTGGCGTGTGCTGCTAATCGCCGAACGCTCCGAAGACGCTTTCGCGTCGACCGTCGTGTTCGGCGTCATCGCTCTCTGGTTCGCCCATCTAGTCGCCAACGTCGGCATGACGGTCGGGTTGCTTCCCATCACAGGTCTGCCTCTGCCATTCCTGAGCTACGGTGGCAGCTTCCTGATGATGTCGTTTGTCATGCTGGCCATCCTCCAGCGCGTCGCGATAGACACAAGGACCGGAGCATAGCTGCGCCTGGCAGGAATCCTCCCACGTTTTCGGGCGGCTTCTATCAGCGGGGGCGACACGCGCTGTTCCCGTGCCGGACACGAGGGATTGCGGGCGAGGGGGTGGTGTGAGATCTTCCAAAGTCCATCCCTTCCTCAGCATGGAGCCCCAGCACATGGCTTGGTTTCGGAAAGAAAAGAAGAAGCTGGTCAAGCAAAAGCGTGAATTGCCGGCGGACGTCTGGAAGAAGTGTGAAGGTTGTGGAGAAATCATCTACCGTGAGAAGCTGAACGAGACCGCCGGCGTCTGCGGCAAGTGCGGATACCACTTCCGCATCGGCCCAACGGACTACGCGCGCCTGTTGCTCGATGACGCGCTGGAAGACGAGTACGACTCCGAGCTGCGATCGGTCGACCCGCTGAAGTTCATCGGCCCGACGCCGTATGCGGAGCGTTACGAGCGAGCGATCAAGAAGGGTGGCACGAAGGAAGCAGTTCTCACGGGTGGTGGACATGTCGAGGGCATGCCTGTCCAGTTCGGGGTCATGGATTTCGGATTCATCGGCGGTTCGATGGGCTCGGTCGTCGGCGAGAAGATCGCACGGGTCGCGGAACGTGCTTTGGACGAAAAGAACCCATTGATAATCGTCTCGGCGTCGGGCGGCGCCCGCATGATGGAGGGTGTGCTCTCGCTGATGCAGATGGCGAAGACATCGAGCGCGCTGGGGCGGATGCACAAGTCGCGTTTGCCGTACATCTCCATCCTGACCCACCCGACCACCGGTGGTGTTACGGCCTCGTTCGCCATGCTGGGTGATGTGATCATCGCCGAGCCCGGTGCGCTGGTCGGCTTCGCCGGCCCGCGGGTCATCGAGCAGACCATCGGCCAAGAGTTGCCCGATGGGTTCCAGCGCGCCGAGTTCCTGCTCGAGCACGGCATGGTGGACATCGTGGTGCCGAGACCGGAGCTTAAGGCCACGGTTTGGAGACTTCTCCAGCATATGGTGGGATAGTAACCGGTGACCGGCGACCGGTAGCCGGTGGGGACGGGCCGATTTCCACCGGCCACCGACCACTGGCTACCGAGAATCTGCCCTACCCACAGTCCAGCTACCTCGTATAATTAGGCGCCATGTACCCAAGGTCGTGCCGTGACGAGCTCTGATCTCTCGGAGCTGCTCGGGCTGCAGCCTACCGGGCAGATCCACTGGGGTCTTCGACGGACCCGTGCCATGCTGCACGGCGTCGGCCGGCCACACATGGCCTACCGATCTGTGCACGTCGGTGGGACTAATGGCAAGGGCTCGGTGGCCGCGATGGTAGCCAGCATCTTGAATGCGGCCGGGCGGCGCGTTGGTCTGTACACGTCCCCGCATCTTGTCGAGTTCCGAGAGCGGATCCAAGTGGATGGGCGCCCCGTCGATGAGGAGTTGCTCGGCGCGTGTGCTTCTCGGTTGCGCCCGTTCGTGAAGGAAGGCGCGACGTTCTTCGAGGCGGCTACTGCTTTGGCTTTGCTTTGTTTCGCAGAGGCCGGGGTCGATTTCGCTGTCGCGGAAGTCGGCTTGGGCGGGCGGCTGGATGCGACGAACGTCCTGCTGCCGGAGGTGGCGGCGATCACCAACGTTGCCTGGGACCATTCCGAATACCTGGGTAACACGCTGTCGGCCATCGCCGGTGAGAAGGTGGGGATAGCCAAGCCCGGGGTACCGCTGGTCCTGGGGCGTCTCGAGCCGGAGGCGGGCAGGATCATTCGAGAGACCGCGGAGCGGGTGGGTGCACCGCTTTCCCAGATCGGCTACGATGCCGGTGTGCGGCGCATCAGAATCCACAGCGACCACACCGAGTTGGAGTACGTCGGGCCCGACTCGGATGAGGCGATCTCTCTGCGTTGCCCCTTGGTCGGCTACCATCAGGCGTGGAACGTCGGGCTCGCCGCACTGGCCGTTCAGAATCTGCCCCGGCCGTGGCGGCCGGCGCCGGCCGCGGTGCAGAAGGGGATCGCGGATGTCCAATGGCCCGGCAGGTTGCAGATCGAGGAATGCGGCGACCGGACTTGGGTTCTCGACGTTGCGCACAACGTTGTCGGTGTGGAAGCGCTCGCGCAGGCGCTCACGACTCTCGATCTGCGAGGTCCACTGGCGCTGGTGGTTGCGATCTTGGGCGATAAGCCGTGGCCCGAGATGCTACCGCCTCTGTTGGCGCTGGCAGACGTCTCGATCTTTACCGTGGCTCCGAGCTCGCCGCCCGAGAGACGTTGGGACGCATCAGAAGTGGCAGCGACTATATCGAGTTATCCGGTGGAGGTGATCGAGGATTTCGGGGCGGCTCTGCAGTACGCGTCGCAGGTCGCGTCGACCATCGTAGTGACCGGTTCGAACCATACGGTGGGCGACGCGATGCGTGAGCTGGGCATAGCGGTCTCCTTGCTCGACACGAATAAGGTCGGATAGATTCGCGATGGTGGAAATCAAAGGGTTGCCGGGGTTTAGGGATTTCTATCCTGAGGAGATGGCCACTCGCTCGTATTTGATGGGTGTGTGGCGTGATGTCGCACGGCGGTACGGATTCGAGGAGTACGACGGGCCGCCGCTCGAGGCGCTGGAGCTCTACACCCGCAAGTCGGGCGAGGAGATCGTCCAGCAGGCCTACGAGTTCGAGGACAAAGGTGGGCGCCGGGTCGCGCTCAGGCCCGAGATGACGCCGACCCTGGCCCGGATGGTTGGGGCGCGGGCGGCGGCACTTCGCAAGCCCGTCCGCTGGTTCTCGGCGCCGCAGCTCTTCCGCTACGAGCGCAAGCAGCGTGGTCGCACGCGGGAGCACTTCCAGCTCAACCTGGACATCCTCGGAGAAGAGGATGTGCTGGCCGATGCTGAATTGCTCGCCGCAGCTATCGACATCATGCGTGCCACGGGGCTCGATTCGACCCAGGTCAGGGCACGGGTCTCGGACCGCCGTGTGCTGGCGGCGATCTTCCTGCACCTCGGCGTGCCAGAGACGAAGCTCGAGTCCGTCTACGCGGTCGTCGACAAGTTGGAACGCGAGCCTCGTGAGCGACTAGATACCAGGCTAGCCGACCTCGGCCTCGAGCCGGAAACGATTGCCGGGGTGTTCGAGGCTACTGAGCTTCGGGGCATCGCCGACCTCGAGGCTCGGTTCGGCGACGTCCCGAGCGTTGCCAAGCGCGTCGCTGAACTCGCTACCTATCTCGAGCACCTCGAGAACTTGGGTGTCGTCGAGTTCGTCGATATCGATCTCTCGGTGGTTCGCGGGCTGGCCTACTATACCGGTATCGTCTTCGAGTTGTGGGACGCAGCTAGACAACTGCGCGCCATCTGTGGCGGCGGCCGCTACGACGATCTCCTGGGGTTGATCGCCGGCGTCGACCTGCCGGCACTCGGGTTCGGGATGGGCGATGTCGTGCTCACCGAGTTGCTGCGCGACCATGGGTTGCTGCCCGAGCCCGGTCGATCGCTCGACTGCTTCGTCGCCTGGCTCGGTGCCGACGGCCGCCGCCAGGCGCTGCGGGCCGCTCGAACCCTCAGGTCGGCGGGCCTGTCGGCGGTCTTCGAGTTCCGTGATCGCCGTCTCGGTAACCAGTTGAAGAGCGCCGACCAGCTGGGCGCGCGGCGCGCAGTGATCATTGGACCGCAGGAAATGGAGGCGAGCCAGGCTCGGATACGTGACATGTCGACGGGTGAAGAACGCGTCGTACCCTTGGACGAGTTGGGCGCGACGCTGGCCGCGGAGCTGGGCGATGGCTAGCGGCGGCCGGCAGGCGGCGCGGCGTGCGGCGCGAAAGCCGAGTGTGCGCGAGCGCTGGGAGGCGACAGCGGTGGATGAGGACGCGGCGCTGGAAACGATGACCGATGAGCTGCTCGACCGGGTAGTGGGCCCCGCCTGGGAACGGCTCGGTCCGTTGAGCGCTGGAGCTGTTGCGGGCAGCGTGGCTATCGTGAGCGCGAGAGGGCTGCTGCGTCGGCTATTGGGCCGGCGCTACGGCCGGATTATCAGTTGGGTGGGAGCAGTTGCACTTGTACCGGTGGCCCTCTGGCTGCTCTCTGGAGATCCACGAGTGAGGGACACGAAGCCGCAGGCCGACGATGAGGAGACGAGCCTGCCAGACGGAGACCGAGAGAAACTCGATGGCTGAAGACAAGGTGCTGACCCCGCGGAGCGAAGATTTCTCCGCTTGGTACAACGGAGTCGTCCAGCGAGCCGAGCTGGCAGGGCACTCACCGGTGCGCGGCTGCATGGTGATCCGCCCGCACGGCTACGCGATCTGGGAGCTCATGCAGCGGGCCCTGGACGGGATGTTCAAGGCCACAGGTCACCAGAACGCCTACTTCCCGCTCTTCTTGCCCCAGAGCTTCTTGCAAAAGGAGGCCGAGCACGTCGAGGGGTTCGCGCCTGAGATCGCCTTGGTTACACACGGAGGCGGTAAGGAGCTCGAGGAGCCGCTCGTCGTGCGCCCGACGTCGGAAGCCATCATCTGGCCGATCATGGCCGACTGGATCCAGAGCTACCGTGACCTGCCGATGTTGATCAACCAGTGGGCGAACATCGTTCGCTGGGAGATGCGGACCCGGCCGTTCCTGCGGACGCTCGAGTTCCTCTGGCAGGAGGGGCACACGGCCCATGCCACTTGGGACGATGCGCAGCGCGAGACGCTGCTGATCCTCGGGTTATACCGGCAGTTCATGGAGGAGTATATGGCCATGCCGCCGGTGACCGGGATCAAGACGGAGTGGGACAAGTTCGCCGGCGCCGACCGCACTTACGCCTGCGAGGCGATGATGCAGGACAACTGGGCGCTACAG
The DNA here is from genome assembly GCA_039586755.1 of Gemmatimonadota bacterium. Lineage (GTDB taxonomy): Bacteria > Gemmatimonadota > Gemmatimonadetes > Palauibacterales > KS3-K002. The sequence continues at coordinate 41,027 of JBDHJU010000007.1, forward strand.
GCGGGCACATCGCACAACCTCGGCCAGAACTTCGCCCGCGCCTTCGACGTGAAGTACCAGACGGAAGACGGCGCGCACGATTTCGTTTGGAGTACGTCCTGGGGGGTATCTACGCGCCTGGTCGGTGGTCTCGTGATGACGCACAGCGATGACACCGGTCTCGTTCTGCCGCCGAAATTAGCTCCGATCCAGGTGGTCATTGTGCCGATCTGGAAGTCGGAAGAAGAAAAGACGCGCGTCCTGGAAGCCGGCGCGCGGCTGGAGAAGACTCTGAACGGTGATTTGCGTGTCAAGTTCGACGGCCGCGACACTCTGAACCCCGGCGCCAAGTACTACGAGTGGGAAGGGAAGGGCGTGCCCATCCGCATCGAGATCGGGCCCAAGGACCTGGCAAAACAACAGGTCATGGCGGTGTTGCGCGTCTCGAAAGATCCCAAGGCACGGAAGATCCCGATCGCCGACGGCGATGTGGTCGCCAGAATCCCCGCGCTACTCGATGAGATGCAGGCTGCCCTGCTCGATGCAGCGCTGCGGCGGCGCGAGGAAAACTCCTACCGTGGCGTGACCGATTACGAAGAGTTTAAGCGCATTATCTCTTCCGGCGGCGGATTCATTCACACCGGCTATTGCGGGGCCGAGGAATGCGAGACGAAAGTCAAGGATGACACCAAGGCCACCGTTCGGGTGATACCCGATGAAGACTTCGCCAGCGACGAGGTGCCGGACAAGTGCATCTGCGGAGGGCCGGCGGAGACGGAGGTGGTTTGGGCGCGGGCGTACTGATCGGTAGCCGGTAACCGGTAGCCAGTGTGGCCTTCACCGGCCACCGGTCACCTCTCGAACGAAGGGACGGAATGCTCAGCAGCACCTTACCCAAAGACCGCATACTGATCCTCGACTACGGGTCGCAGTACACCCAGCTCATCGCCCGGCGCATCCGCGAGGAACGGGTCTACTGCGAGATCCACCCGCCGACGCACCCGACCGCGTGGGTGAGGGAGTGGGGGCCCAGCGGTGTGGTTCTGTCGGGTGGGCCGGCGAGCGTCTACGGCGACGATGTGCCTACGGCGGATGCCGAGTTGCTCGAGCTCGGCGTTCCGGTGCTCGGTATCTGCTACGGTATGCAGCTCATAGCACAGCTGGTCGGCGGTGTGGTCGAGAGCGCGACGAGGCGCGAGTACGGGCGTGCCGAACTCGAGGTCATCGAGCCCAACGACCTGTTCGACGGGTTCGCCCCTGGCGAGCGCTCCACGGTCTGGATGAGCCACGGTGACCGAGTCGAGAAAACGCCGTCCGGGTTCGAGGTACTGGCTGCGACCGACACGGTGCCGGTAGCGGCATTCCGCGGCATTGACCGTCCCATCTTCGGCGTCCAGTTCCACCCCGAAGTCGCCCACACGGCGCGCGGCGGTGAAATCATCTCGAACTTCCTTTTCCGCGTGTGTCATTGCGAGCCGAGCTGGACGGCGGGCTCGTTCATCGAGAATCAGGTGAAAGGAATTCGCGAGCAGGTCGGCGATCGTGGGCACGTGATCTCGGGGCTGTCGGGTGGCGTCGATTCGTCGGTGGCAACCGCCCTCGTGCACCGTGCAGTCGGCGACAAGATGACGTGCATCTTCGTCGATACCGGACTGCTGCGAAAAGGCGAACGCGATTGGGTCGCCCGCACCTTTCGTCAGCATTTGGGCATCGAGCTGCGGGTCGTAGATGCGTCCGACACGTTTATCAACCGGCTGGCGGGCGTGGAGGACCCGGAGGAGAAGCGTCGGATCATCGGCCATACGTTCATCGAGGCGTTCGAGGGCGAAGCCCGTTCGATCGGCTCCGAGGTGCGGTTCCTCGTCCAGGGCACGCTCTATCCGGACGTCATCGAGTCGCTCTCGGTGCGCGGGCCCTCGGATACGATCAAGACTCACCACAATGTCGGTGGCCTACCCGAGGATTTGCCGTTCGAGTTGATCGAACCTCTGCGCGAGCTGTTCAAAGATGAGGTACGCCAGGTTGGACGTGAGCTCGGACTGCCCGAAGAGCTCGTCGGACGACACCCGTTCCCGGGCCCCGGACTCGCCGTTCGCGTCGTGGGCGATGTGACGCGGGAGCGACTGGCCGTACTGCGCGATTCGGATGCCATCTACCTGGAGGAGATCCGCGCCGCTGGGCTCTACGACGAGATCTGGCAGGCGTTCGCCGTCCTGCTGACCGTGCACTCGGTCGGCGTCATGGGCGATGGCCGTACCTACGAGAACGTCATCGCGCTGCGTGCGGTGACCAGCCGGGACGGTATGACCGCCGACTGGTACCAGTTCCCTCACGAGGTACTGGGCCGGATCGCCACTCGTATTATCAATGAAGTCGCAGGAATCAATCGGGTCTGCTACGACGTGAGCTCGAAACCGCCGGCGACCATCGAATGGGAGTGAGCGTGGCAGCCGTCGCACTTACCGATCTGGTCACCTACCTCGACGGTTACCTCGACCTTGCCGGTGTCCCCGATTACCCCGACGCCTGGAACGGGCTGCAGGTCGAGAACAGTGGGAAGGTAGAGAAGATTGCCGCCTGCACCGACGCTTGTCAGGCGACCTTCGAGGCGGCCGCCGCGCGGGGTGCCGATCTGCTACTCGTGCACCACGGTCTCTTTTGGGGTAAGGGCGTCACGCCGCTCACCGACCGCCGTTACCACCGCGTGCGGCAGCTGATCACAGCCGATATCGCTCTCTACTCGGCTCACCTGCCCCTCGATGCGCACCCCGAGGTCGGTAATAACATTGAGCTAGCGCGTGGGATTGGACTCGCTGTCGAGGGTGGCTTCGGCGAGTACGAGGGTCATGCGACAGGGTTCTGGGGCGAGTTGCAGGTGAGCCGCGGTGAGCTGAGCACGCGGCTGGAGAAGCTGCTGGAATCCAAACCCTTCCTGATTCCCGCCGGGCCCGAGGAAGTGCGCCGCCTCGGTGTGGTGACGGGCGGAGGCGGAGGCATAATCTCGCAGGCACACGATGCGGGGCTCGACACGTTCGTCACCGGCGAGGGACCCCATCACAGCTACTTCGATGCTCAGGAATGGGGGCTCAACGTCTTTTTCGCCGGGCACTACGCGACGGAGACACTCGGCGTGAAAGCCCTCGCCCGCCATCTGGCTGAGAAGTTCGGGCTGGATTGGGAGTTCATCGACCATCCGACGGGGCTTTAGGATGGGAATCCGGGAATTCGGCAATCCACGACTACTCGATTAATAGACCAATAGACGATTCGATTTGAGAATGTGACCGCGAGAAGCCGTCGATTCCTGGTTCAGATGCTCCTTGGATCAAGACTTCAAGAAGTCATGGATTGCCGAATTCCCACTACCCCTCTCCCTCTTCCCCAGCCGAGTCCACCCCTTCAGGGTACCTGATCCGTTCCTCGATCTCGCTCCAGACCTCGGCAAGGTATTCGGCGTCTTCCCTATGACGGCGGCCGAATTCGAGCAGGTCGTCCTCCGTCAAGCCGCGGCGCGCGAGGATCGCGCGAGCGGCTTCCGTGGCTGCAAAGGAATCCTCGGCGAGCTCAGCTGCCAAGAGGATCTCTATGTACGTGTCGACGTACTCCTGACGGCCGATGCCGATCTGCTGGTCGTCCTCGCCGTTCCGACAGGCGGCGAGCGAGAGCAGGGCGCTCAGGGCCACTAAGGCCCCGAGCGCCCTGCGCTCGCTGCGAACCCGCGTCCGGCTCAGCGCGACGCCGCCTTCGCGTCGGCGTCCGAGTAGCGGTAGAAGAACCACAGGACCAGCGGGAACACCAGGAGCCCGAGCAGGCCCTGGATCAGTGGGTTACTGATGATTACCGGGAGCGTTATGTTGGCGACGATCAAGCCTGCAATGATCACCCCCATCAACGCTTCGCCGGCCACGAATCCGGAGGCCACCAGGATGCCCGTGTTCGTGGCACGCTCCATAGCGTGATCCGGGTACTTCTTCGCCATGAGGATCCTGTCGACGATCCACTTGAACACACCGCCGACGAAGATGGCGAAGGTGCTGTAGATCGGCAGGTACATGCCGACGGCGACCAGCATCGGCGAGGGTGCCCTGACCAAGATGAGCATGACGCCGAACAACATGCCTGCCAGGAAGAGCGGCCAGACCATCTCGCCGCCGACAATGCCCTGGCTGACCAGCGCCATGAGGCCCGCCTGCGGTGCCGGCAGCGCCAGGCTCGGGTCTGCGCCGGGTGCACCGGCGAAACCATAGGCGCGGCCCAGCAGCCAGAGCGCGACACCGAGAGCCGGTGCCGCGAAGACTACCGCGATGAGCTCACCTTTTTGCATCGATGACGGTGTGCCGCCCAAGATGTGGCCGACCTTCAGGTCCTGCATCATGTCGCCGGCGATTCCCATGGCGCAGCATACGACGGCTGCCACACCGAGCACCGCCATCACGCCCTGGTCACCGGTCAGGCCGATGGCCACCATGAGCAGCGCCGCCAGGATCAGGGTCGTTAGCGTAAGACCGCTGATCGGGTTGTTACTGCTCCCGATCACGCCCACCAGGTAGCCGGCCACGGCGGCGAACAGGATCCCCGCCACTACCATCACGATGGCAGCGACAAACGAGCCACCGAAGCTCTCGCTGAAGTAGTAGTAGAGGACCCAGATCGGCACGAGCAGGCCGAGGATCCCGAACACGACCCAGCGGTATCGGAGGTCCTGTTCTGTACGGTTCTCCGGTTCAGCTCCTTTTACCTGCTTGACGTCCGCCAGCACCCGGCCCATGCCGGTCAGCAGGCTCTTCCGCATGCTCCACAGCGTCCAGAAGGCGCCGACGACCATCGTCCCCACAGCCAGCGGGCGTACCATCGTCTGCCACACCACGTTCTGTGCCACGGCGGCCCAGCACGGCGCCGCTGCCTGATTGGCCGTGCACCAGGCCGGATCGGTGGCCAGGGCCACGAGGTCGCGGTTCACAAAGCCCATCACCGGCGCCAGGCACCACCAGCCGAGAACGCCGCCTGCGAAAACCACCGCCGCCAATCGCGGGCCGATGATGTAGCCGACCCCGAGCAGGGCGGGTGATGCCGAGGGGGTGGAGAGATAGATACCGCCCGTGTACGTCTCGGTCAGGTTACCGCCGGCGACGCGGGCCTGACCCCATGACCAGAAGCCCGTCATGTTCCTGAGCAGCACGCGAACGCCGGAAGCGTTTCTGATCACCTCGAGGAACGCGGCTGTGAGGCCGGCGATCACCAGGTACTTGCCCCCGGTCGATCCTTTCTGGCCCGCCTTATGGATCTCACCCGCGGCCACCGATTCGGGGAACGGCAGCCCCGCATCCTCAACCAGCGTGCGGCGCAGGATGATGACGAAGAACACGCCGAGCATGCCGCCGATCAGCATGATCACGACGGAGAGCCCGATGTTGACGCTCTCCCAGACGCCGGCGATCACGAAAGCCGGGATCGTGAAGATCGCGCCCGCCACCAGCGCTTCGCCCACTGAGGCTGTGGTCCGTGCGACGTTCTCTTCGAGGATCGTGCCGCCCATCGGTCGCAGCATGGCCATGGCGACGACCGCCGCCGGGAAAGTCGCAGCGATCGTCAGCCCGGCCACCATGCCGATATAGGCGTTGGCCGCGCCCAGGATGACCGCCATCACTACACCGAGCACCACGGCGCGGAGCGTGAACTCCTTCATCCGCGTGTCTGCCGGTACGTAGGGGTCGTAGGGTTTCGGATCCATCGAGATCCTCCTCGAGGTGTGGGATTCCGCTCTGTCGGTAGTGGAGCCCACTCCCACCGCCCTCACCACCGAGCGCGCTTTCTGATTGGGTAATTGTGAAGCCGCGACAGGGTAGGACGCCGTCGGCGGCGTGTCAAGCGCGGGGGGAACCGGGCACCCCGGGGCGCTGGTTTCGAGGCCGCCGCTCCCGTATTCTAGTACGAAAGCACAGACAGCCTCGAAGTGCGCACCCCGAATGCAAGCTCCCCGGAGGAGGGCCCAATCGTACATGGCGGCTGAAGCTCGGGACCCACGTGAGACCATCACCCCCGACGCCTTCTCGGTGGCGCCGAACCTACTCGGCACACCGCTAGCCCGACCGTGGCGTAGGGGTGTCGCGATGGGGATCGACCTGCTGGCCATCGCCATCATCGCCGGATTGCGCATTTCGTGGTTCCTGTTCTTTTTCGCCCTCACGATCCTTTTCTTCCGGGCGGCCATGCGCCCGTCCGCCAGCGCACTTCGCAAGGGGACCCGCCGCACAACCTTCGGTGTGCTCGCCGCACTGGCACTGGTCGGGACGCTGATCGCCGGATACGAAGCGTTCGGCGATTTCGGCCGGCTCTCATGGATCGGCGCCGACGAATCGGCGGAGACCGAAGACGCGCAGGAACTGAGCGTTATGGATGCCTTTGGGACGGCGCGGGACGCCGTTGCGGTCCAGTCGGCTGTGTCGGCGACCGAGATGACGGATGCGGCGACTCGACTCGGCGCGCGGCTGCAGAGCATGGGAGTCGAAGGCGCCGAGATTCGGGCCACGCTGGACGAATTGGCCGAGAGAAAGGCGGAGCCCTGGGCGCGGGATGCCATGACCGCCGCGCTGGCGAATCTGGGCCTCGAAGTGGTGGCGCTCAAACGGCAGGTTGACCCCGATTCCCTCCTCCTTGCCTACGCCGCCGCGCTGCAGGCGGGTGATTCGGCCGCCACGGGCTCGCTCCGCGAGCCGCTCGTCGATGCGATCGCTGCCGACCGCATCGAGGCGCTGGAGGGAAGAAACGAGCGGCTGGTCGCCGACAACCAAGAGCTGGAGCAACGGCTCGAGCAGGAGAGGAGCCGCGGGCTCATCAGCATGATCACAAGGATCCTGAACGAGGTCGGTATCGAGTTCGGTTGGTCGGCCCTTTACTTCACCTTCTTACCGGTGATCTGGCGAGGACGAACGCCGGGTAAGCGTCTCTTAGGTGTGCGTATCGTGCGGCTGGATGGTAGACCGCTCGGCTGGTGGTCCGCTCTTAACCGCTTCGGCGGCTATGCCGCCTCGATCTTCACCGGCCTGCTCGGCTTCTTCGAGATGTTTTGGGACGACAACCGCCAAGCCATGCAGGACCGCATCGCCGCAACTGTGGTCGTGCGGGAGACGAGCGGCCCGGCCCGGTCGGCCGGGTAGGCTACGAAACCGGAGCGGTGGGGACCCTCGTACGTTAAGATGATACAGGCCGTGCTGACCGTGCCGACTACGGTCGTGGAGGGACAGCTACTGATCACCGACCACCGGGAGTCCAGGAGGAAAAGTGGAAAACGAATCGGGTTCGAACGCGTCCGGACGCGGCGCGCTTGCTGAATTCAAGGATGCCGTCACCAACCTGTTCGATCAAGTGAGCAGCCAGGTGACCAGTCTCATCCCCGACCTCGGTTTCGGCCGCGAGTTCCCCAGGCACGAGCTGCGGGTCGAGGACGACGGCTACCGCGTGTTGATCGAGCTCCCGGGATTCAAGCGCGAGGAGACCGACGTATCTGTCGTCGGCCGTACCCTGACCGTCTCCGGTCAGCGCGCGCGCTTCGAGCCGCCTGCCGGTGGCCGGATGCTGCGCAGCGAGCGACCTTCGGGTGACTTCGAGCTCAACGTCCGACTTCCCTCCGAAGTAGACGCAGTCGCCGTCGTCGCCCAGATGCGAGACGGCGTTCTGGACGTGCGCTTGCCCGGACACAAAGGGGCCCGCGGGCGCAGTATCGATGTCGAAGAGGAATCCGAGAACCAGCAGGACGAACCGGGGACCCACGCCGATGGATAGAATCGACAAGGACGAACTGCGCGAGGCGGAGCAGAGCGAGGCAACTAGGGAACAGCGGGAAGTTCGGGCCCGACGCCGCCGTTACGTGCGCCCGCCAGTCGACATCTACTCGACCGCGTCGGAGATGGTTGTTCTCGCCGACATGCCCGGCGTCCAGAAGGGTGACCTCGGCATAACCGTCGAGCGCGACGAGCTCGTCCTCGAGGCCAAAGCCGCCGGCCGCGCCGAGGAGGAAAGCACGCTTCCCTGGGGGTACTACCGGCGATTCAAGCTCAAGACCGCCTTCGATCGCGAGCGCATCGCCGCGCGACTCGAGAATGGTATCGTGCGCGTCACCCTGCCAAAGGCCGCCAGCGAACAGACGCATAAAGTAGAGGTCGACTGACCAATAGCGCCGGGGCCCGGCCGCTCGTCCGGGCGGGGCCCCCGTCCCGGTCCCACCCAGCGGCGCCGCACTGCCGTTATGGCAGCTTTCCGTGGCACGCGAGTTGCCCCTTACTGTATAATTTGATGTCTCTTCACGTCGCGCGCGCTCGAGCCGGGGCCGAGGGCGGGCGTCGCGATCAGCAGGAGGTGAGAGCGGTAGATGATCTCGTTTGACCGACTGACGGTGAAGGCCGGAGAGGCGCTGCAGGCTTCGATCAGCCTGGCCAGCGGGCGGGGAAACCCTGCGGTGGAGGACATCCATCTGCTCCAGGCGTTGCTGGACCAGGAGGGTGGTGTGGCCGGGCCGCTCTTGGGCCGTGTGGGCGTCCGCTATGAGCAGCTGGGAAAGAAGGTGAGCGAGGCGCTGGATCGACTGGCGCGCCAGGAGGGCGCGTCCGGCGCGATGCCGTCACGGGAACTGGTCCAGGTCCTGGATGAGGCGGAGAAGGAAGCGAGGGAGCTTGGCGACCAGTTCGTCTCGAGCGAGCATCTGCTGCTGGCGCTGCATTCGAAGGCGGCGAGCACGACGGGTCCGCTGCTCAAAGGCCTGGGTGCGACGCGTGAGGGTCTGTTACAGGCGATCCTGGACATGCGGGGTCCGCATCGTGTGACCGACAGGGAAGCGGAGGAAAAGTATCAGACGATTCAGAAGTTCACGATCGACCTGACAGACATGGCGCGGCGTGGCAAGCTGGACCCGGTGATCGGGCGCGATGAGGAAATCCGGCGCGTCATGCAGGTGCTGTCGAGGCGGACGAAGAACAACCCGGTGCTGATCGGCGAGCCCGGAGTCGGCAAGACGGCGATCGTAGAGGGCCTTGCCCAGCGCATCGTAAACGGCGACGTGCCCGAGTCTTTGAGCAACAAGCAGCTTATCCAGGTCGACATCGCGAGCATGATTGCGGGGACGAAGTATCGCGGCCAATTCGAGGAGCGCTTCAAAGCGCTACTGAAGGAGATCACCGAGAGCGAAGGCCTGTACGTCGTCTTCATCGACGAGCTGCATACGATCGTCGGCGCCGGCGCGGCGGAGGGCGCGGTGGACGCGGGCAACATGATGAAGCCATTGCTTGCCCGCGGTCAGCTGCGTGTCGTCGGTGCGACGACGCTGAACGAGTATCGCGAGCACGTAGAGACCGACACGGCCCTGGAGCGGCGTTTCCAGCCGATCTTCACTTCGGAGCCGAGCGTCGAGGACACGGTGGGAATTCTGCGGGGCCTGAAGGAGCGCTACGAGGTTCATCACGGCGTACGGATCACCGATGGCGCCATAGTATCGGCGGCGCGGCTTTCCAATCGCTACATCGCCGATCGGTTTTTGCCTGACAAGGCCATCGACCTAATCGACGAGGCGGCCTCGATGCTGAGGATCGAGATCGATTCGATGCCGCTGGAGATCGACGAGGTGGAACGGCGGACCGTTCAGCTCGAGATCGAGAAGCAGGCGTTGCAGAAGGAGGAGGACAAAGAGAGCCGCAAGCGGCTGGAGCGGCTTGAAAAAGAGCTGGCCGAGCTGCGCGAGCGGTCCAGCGGTATGAAGGCGAAGTGGCAAGCCGAGAAAGAGGCGATCGAGAACATCCGTACGCTCAAGAGCCTGATCGAGAATCTGCGGGTCGACGCCGAACAGGCGACGCGGACCGGCGAGCACGGCAAGGTGGCGGAGATCGTTCACGGCAAGATCCCGGCGATGGAGAAGGAGTTGAAGGGGGCGACCGAGAAACTCGCCCGGCTCCAGGAGGAGTCACGTTACCTCAAGGAGGAAGTGACCGAGGAAGACATCGCGGCGGTCGTCTCGCGCTGGACGGGGATTCCGGTCTCCAAGATGATGGAGAGCGAGCGCGAGCGCCTCGTCCACCTCGAGGAACACCTTCACCAGCGCGTCGTCAATCAGAGTCAGGCCATCGAAGCGGTGGCCAACGCCGTGCGCCGTAACCGTGCAGGCCTGCAGGACCCCAATCGTCCGGTCGGCAGCTTCATATTCCTCGGTCCTACCGGTGTCGGTAAGACCGAGACCGCCAGGGCGCTTGCCGCGTTCCTGTTCGACGACGAGGCGGCGATGGTCCGTCTCGACATGTCGGAGTACATGGAACGCCACTCGGTGGCCCGGCTTATCGGAGCACCGCCAGGATACATCGGCTACGAGGAGGGCGGTCAGCTGACCGAGCGGGTTCGCCGGCGGCCGTACAGCGTAGTCCTGTTCGATGAGATCGAGAAGGCGCACCCCGACGTCTTCAATATCCTGTTGCAGGTGCTGGACGACGGACGGCTCACAGACAGTCACGGTCGGACAGTGGACTTCCGCAACACCGTCCTGATCATGACCTCGAATATCGGTGGCCAGTGGATCCTCGAACCGGAGGCCGAGGGCGATTGGGAAGAGGTCGAGAAGCGCGTCTGGGAGGGTTTGCGCGCCACCTTCAGGCCCGAGTTCCTGAACCGCGTAGATGACATCATCGTTTACCAGATGCTGGGCCGCGACGAGCTGAGAAAGATCGTCGATCTGCAGCTCGGGCACGCCGGTTCGCTGCTGGCTGAACAAAAACTGACGCTCGATGTCACGGATGCGGCACGCGACCTGATATCGGCGGAAGGTTACGAGCCCGCCTTCGGTGCCCGACCGCTGAAGCGCGCGCTCCAGCAGTTGCTCTTCAATCCGCTATCCACAGCGGTTCTCGAGGGAACCTTCAGTGAGGGCGACAAAGTCATTGTCGATCGTCAGCCCGACGAGGACCAGCTTTCCTTCCGGAAGGCGGAGTGAACCGGGGGATCGAAAGAACCTCGACACCTGACAGCCTACAGCCGACAATCGGTTTTCCAGCATCACCTTTACCACCGACTCTCGACGTCCGATGACCGACGGCCAGCGTCGAACCTCGAACAGCGGACGTCGAGCGTCGAACGCCGAGAAACAGCCGGTCGTCGATAACCGGCTGTCGGCTGTCGACCTGTCCCTCATTCTCTCTTTCTTCATCACGAACTGTGCGGTCGACAACCGGCCTGGTTTACTCTATTCTTGTAACGTGTTCCTGATGGAAGGAATCATCATTCCCTTAACCGGGGGTCCGAAGGTGCGTAAGGCTGATCGAGTGGCGGTGTTGGCCGCGGTCCTGGTTGGACTGGGCGGCTGTGGCGGTGGTGGTGGCACCTCTTCCATCGACATGCCGGCGGGTGCGGCGAGTCCGGAGGAGGCGGTCGAAACGTTCCTCAACGCGGCCAATGAAGCGCAGGAGGCGAAAGCGGCGGGCGAATTCGAGCGGGTGCGAGTTTCGTACGAGCGGATGGCTGCCGTGTTCGGCACGGACCAGGGCTCGATCTCCAGGTCTTACCCGGAACAGGAAGTCAGGGACAGGATGATCGTGCTCGCGGCCTGCATCCGTCCGGTTAGCTTTCGCATCGTGTCATCGCCGGATTTCTCCGCCCGCGACCGAGGCGAAATGCTTGTCACGGCGGAGATCGCCCGCACGCCGACGAACGTGACTCTGCCGTTCCGGGTCATCCTCGCCAGGGACGACCGCTGGTACATCGAACAGATTATTCTGTCGCTGCAAACGTTCGAGTGCTGAACCGCTGCCGGCTCCGACCGTGCAGCCGAAGCGGCCGCCTAGCCTGCCCGTTCGCAGAGCTCGAGCAGCACTCCAAGGGTACCCCCAGGGTGGAGGAAAGCCACGCGGCGGCCGCCGGCCCCACGCCTGGGAGCTTCGCCGACGGGCGCCAGTCCCGCCGCCTGGCAGCGCTCCAGAGCGGCTTCCACGTCTGTTACCTCCAGAGCGATGTGGTGCAGGCCGGGCCCGCGCCGCTCCAGGAAGCGCCCTACGGGCGAGTCGGAGGCGGTGGGCTCGAGGAGCTCCAGCCTGGCGTCACCGAGGTCGAAGAAGGCGATCTGTACCTGTTCCGAGTCGACGACCTCGCGACCCGAGTCGGGCCGGCCCAGAACAGCGCTGTAGACGGCCACCGCCGCGTCGAGATCCTCCACGGCGATTGCCACGTGCTCGAGACGAGCCTCTAGTCCCATCGGGAACCCCTTGACACAGGTATACGTTACATCGCCGGTGCCGGGCCGGTCGGGGCCTGCCTCGGCGGCGCCAGCCCGAAGATTATGATATAATTGGTGTCGTGTGAAAGGGGCAGGCGCAGGACGCCGGTCGGCAAGGTGGGAGCGTCGGAATTGGAGAGAGTAATGGGGGTCGTGAAAGAGGTCACCGACGAGACGTTCGCTGAGGAGGTAGAACAGATTGACGGTGTGGCGATGGTGGACTTCTGGGCCGCCTGGTGCGGGCCCTGTCGCCTCGTGGCGCCGATCGTCGAGGATCTGGCACACGAGTACGAGGGCCAGGTCAAAGTAGCGAAGCTCGACGTCGATGCGAGCCAGCGGACGGCGTTTCGGTTCAACATCCGGTCGATACCGAGCATCCTGTTCTTCAAGGACGGGGAGCATGTGGATACGGTGATCGGCTATGTCCCCAAGCAGGCCTTGGAACAGAAGCTCAAGCAGCACCTGGACTGAGGCGGCCGGGTCTGTCGATACTAACGGAACGCCCCTGCAGGCACTGCGGGGGCGTTTTCTCGTTCGGCCGCTCGCCTGTTAACTTTCCTTAGGCTCTTTACGGCAGGCCACGCATGACGACTGTAGGCACTCTCTATCTCATCAGCACGCCCATCGGCAATCTCGGTGATATGACGCACCGGGCCGAGTCGTCGCTGCGCGAGAGCGACATCATTCTGGCCGAAGACACCAGACGGACCCGCGTCTTGCTCGACCACTACACGATCGAGCCGCGCTCGCTGAAATCTCTTCACCAGCATAACGAGGCCGCCCGGACGGACGAGACGCGAGCCGCCCTAGAAGCCGGCAAAACCGTGTCGCTGGTCGCCGACTCGGGTACGCCGCTCATCTCCGATCCCGGCCAGCGTCTCGTGCGGGCGGCGATCGAGGTTGGCGCCCGCGTCGTGCCTGTCCCGGGTCCGTCGGCCGCGCTGGCGGCTTTGGTAGGCTCCGGCCTCGATGTCCAGCCGTTCACTTTTTTCGGTTTCCTGCCGCGCAGCGGGCGCCGGCGCCGCGAACTATTCGCCCAGCTCGCTACGCTTCGTCATACGGCTGTGCTGTTCGAGTCACCGCAGCGGCTGGTTGCCACCTTAGAGGAGCTTGCCGAGCAGCTGGGCCCCGAACGCGGAGTCGTGGTTGCCCGGGAACTGACGAAAATCCACGAGGAGTTTGTGAGGGGGACCCTGCTGGAAGTTACGGCATATTACAACGAGCACACACCGTTGGGAGAGGTGGTTGTTTGTCTGGCGGCGGCGCCCGAGGCGCCGGCGGAGGAGGTCGAGGACGCTGCCCGCGCGGAGGCGCGTGTCTTGGCCGGAGCTGGTGCCACGTCGAAAGAAATCGTGCGGGCGCTGCGCGAGCGTCATGGCCTCGAGCGGAACCGCGCCTACGCGATAGCGCTCGAGGTGACGCAGGAGGATCGGAACTGAGGCAGAGCAGACTGGCCTGGTGTGCTGGGATGGCGCTGATGCTCCACGCCGACGCGGGTCGCGCGCAGTCGCCGACGACGGCCGCGCCGAACCCCATCCAGCCTACCATAGCGCGGCTCCATTACGACGGGGGCGGCGATTGGTACGCCAACCCATCTTCGTTACCGAACCTGCTGGAGCGAATCGCTAGAGATACGCGCCTGCCGGTTGCCGATCGTGAGGCGGTGGTCACGCCGCTGAGTCCGGACCTGCACGACTATCCTTATCTCTATATGACAGGTCATGGTAACGTGCGGTTCGGCGAGTCGGAGGCGTCAGCGCTCCGGGCGTATCTGTTGGCGGGTGGCTTTCTACACGCGGACGACAACTACGGTATGGATGAATCGTTTCGCCGCGAGCTGCGACTCCTGTTCCCGGAGTTGGAGCTCGTGGCCGTACCATTCGACCATCCCATCTACCGAATCGTGCACGTGCTCCCCGACGGTCTGCCAAAGGTCCATGAGCACGATGGATTGCCGGCGGAAGGTCTGGGACTGTTCCACGAGGGCCGGCTCGTGGTCTTCTACAGCTATCAGTCCGACCTGGGCGACGGCTGGGAGGATCCGCAGGTACACGACGACCCGTCCGAGGTCCGTGAGCGGGCGCTGCGGATGGGTGTGAACCTGTTCGTCTACGCCGTGGCGCAGCGCAAACCCCTATGAAGCACCCCGCATCTTCTCCCCAGAGCCGCGTCCGCGCCCTGTGGCGGCGCGTAGCCCTGCAGCTGGGCCTAGCCGCCCTTGGCGGCGCCCTGGCGGCCGCCGGTGGCCTGCTGCTGTTGAGTTGGCTGGCCGGCTCCAGCCCGCTCTGGCAGAGGCCTTCCGTGCTACCGCTGGTGCTCTTAGCCTCGGCGTTCGCAGCAGCCGCTGCGTGGTTGGGGAGCCTTGCCCGCAGAGCATCGCGCTGGGACCGGGAGGCGGCCGCAGCGGAGATCGAAGAGCGGGTCGGTCTGCCACGCGGGTCGGTGCGCGGCGCTGTGGAGCCCGGATTGGAAAGGCCGGGTACGTCGCGCTCGCTCATCGAACTGCACCGATCGCGACTAGCGAAGGCACTGGAGGGGTTTGGCCCGGCCGAACTGGGGAGCGCCGTGGCCCGGGCCGCGCGCGCCCAGGCAGCGGTCACGCTGACGCTGGCGCTCGTCGCGCTCGTCGCTTCCCTCGCAGTCTGGCTGGGCGCGCGGGACCAGGCGGTCACGGCATGGGCTGCCGTTCTTCGCCCCGTTCGTCACCTCTCTGCGCCACCTCTACCTCCGATCCGTCTGGATGCCGACCGCGAGATCCGCCGCGGGCGGGACCTGCGGGTGCAGGTTGAGGCAGCGTTACGCGACTCGGTGCAGTTGGCCTGGCAGCCACGGGGCGAGGTGGTGCGGCGGCGGTGGTTGGCAATCAGCGGTGGAAGTGGAGAGGCCACAGTTCGGCGCGTCGAATCGCCACTGGCGATATGGGTGGAGGCGCCGGACGGTGCGCTCAGCGACACGTTGCGCGTCGAGACCGTCGATCCGCTTCTTCTCATCGATCTGCGCATCGATCTCCGGTTCCCTCCCCACACGCGCCGTGAGACGGAAGTGTTCTCGGACCTGCCTACCGTCATGGTGGTGCCCGAAGGCACCCGGGCCACGGTCACCGGAGTGACGACGCGACCGGTGGGGCGTGCTGTGCTCACAGCTTCCGGCGGCCGCACGATCCCGTTCGCCGTCAGCGACGCGCGCCGTTTCCGCTCATCGTTCGCGGTGACGTCGGGAACATGGGGATGGGACATCGTCGGCTTGGGAGGAGAGGCTCTCGAAGGTGAGCCCGACTCGCTCCGTTTTCTGACCGTGCCGGACAGCGTGCCGCGGGTCCGGATAACACATCCAGGCGTCGATACGCTTCTCAGCGTCGACATGACGCAGCCGCTACTCATCGAGGCCAGCGATGACTACGGTCTCTCTCGGGTCGAGCTCGTCAGCTGGCGTGTCTCGGCGTGGGGCGAGCGATGGCCTGAAGAGGTAGAAGCGCTGCCCAGCGGCTCTGACATGCCGCGAGCCAACCTGGCCGGCCTGGTCGATGCACGCGGTCGCGGATTCCTGCCCGGTGATACTCTGCGCTACTTCGCCCGCGTCTACGACAACGCTCCCGATCCCCAGATCGGGGTGAGTCGTGAGTACGTACTGCGACTGCCGAGCCTGGATGAAGTCCGTGAGCGTGCCGTCGCCGACGCCCGCGACTTGGTGGAGGACGCCGAGAGCCTGGCCGAGCGGGCGCAGGAGCATCAGGAGGCGATGCAGGCGCTTGAGCGCTCGACCGAGGTACGGCCACCGCCGGGCCAGAACCTCCTGGGGCCGGAAAAAGGTGAACGGGGCGTCGAGTTTCGCGAGACGGAGGAAGCGCGTCGTGCTCTGGAACAAGCGGAGAGGCTTTTGCAGGCCTCGCGCGAGATCTCCGAGTCACTTCGCGAGTTGCAGGAGAACATCGAACGTGCCGGATTGAATGACGAGAGCGTGCTGGAGCGGCTGGCCGAGATCGAGTCGCTGTTCGAGCGTGTGCTGACGCCTGAACTGCAGGAGCGGTTCGATGCGCTGCGCGAAGCGCTGGTCGAGCTCGATCCGGAGCAGATCCGCGAGGCGATTCGACAGCTGAGCGAAGGCAGCGTGGATTTCCGCGCACGAGTCGAGCGCGCCGTCGAGTTGCTGCGCCGCGCGGCAATGGAGCAGGAGTTCCTGACTCTAGAGACGCAGGCGGAGGAGCTGGTCGAGGCGCAGGAAGAGCTCGCCGATGCCGTCTCCGATGCGGTAGCCGAAGCGAGCGGCGGGGAGGTCGAGGATTCGGTGGCGGGGCCGCTGGCGCGGCGCGCCGCCGAGCTTGCGGAGCAGGCGGACGAACTTTCGCGCGGGGTGGGCGAGCTGGCAGAAGAGCTGGCGGCGGCGATGGAGGAGCTGGCGGCAGAACGGGCGGGAGCGGCGGAACGCGCCGCGGCTGACGCGGCCGGATCCGACCAGCAGGCGGCCGGCGATCTGCCGAGCCGGCCAGGCGGGGCGCGGAGTGCTTCGCAGCGGGCGCTGGCACAGATGCAGCGGGCGGCCTCGGAGCTGCGGGAAGGCCGCCAGGAGATGCAGGAGGCCTGGCGCCAGGATGTGGTGGCCGCGATGGGGCGGGCCCAGGCGGAGGCGCTGGAGCTGGCGCGTCGGCAGCGCGAGCTGAACGAGCGAATGAGCTCGGTAGGTGAGCGGCGAAACTCGGATGCCATGTCCGATCAGGTCGCGATGCGCGGCGCTGTGCAGCAGGTCGAGGACCAGCTTACCGAGGTTTCGGAGACATCCTTGCTGGTCGACCCGAGGTTGGCGCAGGCGGCAGCGCAGATTGGCGCGGCGATGGAGGAGTTGGTTAGCCAGATGGCCGATGCCAGTCGTGCCGGGCCGCCTGACTGGCGCCTGGGAGACGGCGCCAGCGAAGGGCTGGCCGAGCTGGCGTACCGCCTGATGCAGGCCGGCGATGCGGCGGCGATGGCTCAGTCGGGCACCGGGCTCCAGGAAGCGTTGGCGCGACTCGCCCAGCTGGCCGAGCAACAGGGCGCTCTGAACCAGGAGTTGGGCGGTATGACGTTGGGCGACGCGTTGCTACGCGAACTCCAGCGCCTCGCCGGCCAGCAACGAGCTGTGGCGCAGGACCTGGGCGCGATCAACCAGTCGCTCGGCCCGCGCGGGCAGGTACTCGGCCAGCTCGACGCGCTGGAGAGGGAGGCCGAGGATCTGGCGCAGCAGCTCGAGCAGGGAAGGCTGGACGAAGAGATCCTCCAGCGCCAGAACAGGCTCTTCCAGCGACTGCTCGATGCGGGTCGCACCCTCGAGCAGGACGAGTTCGAGCGGGAGCGCCGTGCCGAGCGACCCGCCGACGTCGAGATACTGCGACCCGGCGAGTTACCGCCGGAGCTGCTGCGCGGTCGGGCGTTTGCACATCCGGCGAGCGACGTGCTTAGTCGGTACCCGCCAGCGATCCGCCGCCTGATCCTCGAATACTTCGACCGGCTCAACGATCGGGAGGGCTCCGGTGGCTCGTAGGCTCGCCCTCGGGCTGACCGCCTGGCTGCTCCTCGCTGCTAACGCTGCAGCGCAAACCGATGAGCAGCGGCAGCAGTTCCGACAAGAGATGCGGCGGATCGAGTCGCTCGAGCGGGTGGGCCAGTGGTCGGATGCGTTAGCAGCTTTGGGCGAGCTGCTCCAGGAATGGCCTGCCGAGCCGCGCGCGCTGGCGACTGCCGTCCGCATCCATCGCCGACAGGGTACCCTGCGGAGCGTGCTGCCGGCCCTAGAGCGGGCGGTGCAAGTTGCTCCGACATCGCCGGGGCTGCGACAGCTGCAGCTCGGGGTGCTGGTCGATCTGGACCAGAAAGCACAGCTCAGGGAGGCTGGGGAGGCCTGGCTGGCTGCAGCGCCGCGATTCGAGGCCGCCTACCGTGAATACGCGATGGCGCTTCGGCGTGAGGGGTCGCTCGTCGAGGCCGAGCGAGTGTTGCGGCGCGGGATCGACTCGGTCGAGGACCCCACGACTTTGGCTTCCGAACTCGCCGACATCTACTTGCAGCAGCGCCGCTGGGCCCTGGCTGCCGACCTCTGGGCCGTCATCCTCGAATTCTCCCCGCGCGTCGGCCGCGATATGGTCGGCTATCAGCTCGACGCCTTGGGACCCGCTGCGCGACCCGCAGCTGAAGCGCTGCTGGCGCGGCTACCCGAAGACGGACCAGCGGAGCAGCGCGAGCTGGCGGCGGTCGCGGCCCTATACGCAGGGATACCTGGCGTCGCGCGTCAGATGGCACAGGACCTGGCCGCTGAGCTCGAAGGTCGCAAGCGCCAGGAGTTCTTGGCGCGCTTCTCGGAGGTCGCTACCGATCTGGCGCGGCCGGAGCTACTGGACTGGGCCTACCGTGAGATGCTGGGCTCGCTCGCCGCCGACACTTCCCGCTGGGATGTCGCGCGCCGCATAGTCGAATATGACTTGAGCGTCGGGGATACCGCGGCGGCAAGGAGTAATCTGGACGAATTCGTGAGGCGAGCGGAGGCGGGCACGCCAACCCACCGCTGGGCGAGTGCTCTGCTGATCCGCATCGGCGCAGCGGCTAGTCACGCCGACGCGCGAGACATGCTCGAGGACTACGCCCGGATCTACGAGGAGGACGACGACGACGAGTTCCACTCGCTCGTCTCAGCAGTCGCCTTGGCCAGTTTGGGACGCGGCCAACCGGAGGAAGCGGCCCGGGCCCTCGAGCTCGTCAACGATCCCGGTGCAGATCCCACCGTCGCGACCACATTCATGCTCACGGGCGCCTATCTGGCATTCTACGGCGGCGACTACGAGGAGGCGCGCGTCGGCTTCGAGGTGGCCGCGGCTCGTCTGAGCGGAGCGGCGCGCGTCGAGGCGCTGCGTATCCTGGGGTTCCTGCGCAGCGGCAGCGGGGCAGAGCTGCAGGTCGCCGCGGCGGCCCACCGGCGTAACCTCGAGCGTGGACCGCTGGAGGCCCATGAGGAGCTGGTTCGTGGCCTCCAGCAGGCCACACCTTCGGCAGCTCGCCCGGCGCTTCTACTCTGGGCCGGTGAGCTGGCCATCGCCGGCGGTTCGCTGGACGGTGCTGAAACCGTATTGGTGCGCCTCGGTGAGCGTTTCCCGGAATCCGGCGAGGCTCCCGTCGCGATGATGATGCTGGCCGAGGCTCTGGCGCTAGACGGACGGCGCAGCGAGGCGATAGTTCTGCTGGAAGAGCTGATAATCGAGTACCCGGAGAGCGCGCTGACGCCAATCGGGCGTCGTCGGCTGGCGGAACTGCGAGAAGAGGTCCCCAGGTCATGAGTCGGCGTTCCTCCCTAGTGCTGATCCTCGTTCTGGCCAGTGCCGGGACCGCGCAGGGCCAACATCTCCTGGCCCCGATGGACAACGAGCAATCGAATCACTTACGCGCCTATGGCCTCGCCTACTGGGTCCTGGGTCGCGGCGAGCAGGTCGAATGGCTGCTCAACTACCGTGCCGGATCGTTCCTGCTTCCTGATGCGCCCGAGGTCCGCCGCGAGGCGGCGCTCCGCGGGGTTATGATCGAGCCGGTGGGGACGTCACGTTTGGCGGCAATACGCGGCGAGATCGACGGCTCCAACATGGAGGCGGTGATCTTGGAAAAGGCACCGCGGATCGCCGTCTACACGCCGCCCGGGTCGCAGCCGTGGGATGATGCGGTGACCCTGGCGCTTACCTACGCCGGTATCGAGTACGACGACCTATGGGACCCGGAAGTGCTGGCCGGCGAACTGAGCCGCTACGACTGGCTGCATTTGCACCACGAGGATTTCACCGGCCAGTACTCCAAGTTCTACCTGACGTACGCAGGCGCGGCCTGGCTGCAGGATGAGGTAGCCCGTAACCGCCGCGCAGCGACGGCTTTCGGGTTGCCCGACACGCCGAGTCTCAAGAAGGCGGTAGCAGTGAGAATTCGGGAGTACGTCGATGGCGGCGGCTTCCTCTTCGCCATGTGCACGGCGACGGAGACGATCGACCTGGCGTTGGCGGCGCTGGGAGTCGACATAGCGGCGAGCTATGCTGACGGAGATGCGGTCGAAGCGAACGCGAGCGCCCGACTCGACTGGGAAGCTACGTTCGCCTTCGAGGGTGCCGCGGTCTTCGCGGAGCCGGCCCTCTCGGCCTTCAGTGATATCGATGGCCACCTGGTGAATACACCCATGCGGCAGCCGCTGGGCTCGTTCCGCTTGTTCGACTTCAGCGCCACGATCGACCCCGTTGCCACCATGCTCACCCAGAATCACGAGCGCGTGATCCGTGACTTCTACGGGCTAACCACGAGCTACCGTCGCTCGCGCCTCAAGTCTTCCATCACCGTCCTTGCCGAAGAGCCCGGCGCGCCCTGGGTGAAGTACCTGCACGGCAACTACGGGGACGGGACCTGGACCTTCCTGGGAGGGCACGACCCCGAGGACCCGCAGCACGTGATCGGCGATCCGCCAACCGATCTCGACCTATACCCCCATTCGCCGGGCTACCGTTTGATCCTCAACAACGTGCTGTTCCCAGCGGCCAAGAAGAAGCACCTGAAGACCTGACTGGCACGCGCCTGTCGTGCCGGCTAGCTTTCATGATTACGTGTAGCTCCAGCTATCTCGCCGTCACACTAGGACATGGCGTAGCGACACTTGGCCACCGCTGCAACTGGATCGAAGAGGGGACAGATGCCCAGCTACTCAAAACAGTTTTCCAGCCTCCCGCCCTATGCGCTCGCCGACGTCCCGAAGATCAAAGCTGAACTGATCGAGAAAGGCGTTGACGTCATCGACCTGGGCGCGGGCGACGCCGACCAGATGCCGCCACCCCAGACGATAAAAGCCATTCAGGAGGCTGTCACCGAAGAACGATTCAGCCGCTACCCATTCCAGCGGGGGCTTCCCGAGTTTCGAGTCAAGATTGCCGAGTGGACGAAGCGGCGCTTCGGGGTCGACGTGGATCCGTTCGAAGAAGTGTTGCCTCTGATCGGGACGAAGGAAGGCATCGCGCACCTGCCCCTCGTTTATCTCGATCCGGGTGACGCCGCCATCATTCCGGACCCCGGCTATTACCCGTACTTCGGCGGCACGCACATGCTGGGCGCCGATGTGATCGAGGTGCCGTTGCGGCGCGAAAACGGGTATCTGCTCGATTGGGACCAAGTGCCGAAGGAGGTGCTCAAGAAGGCCAAACTGCTGTACCTGAACTATCCGAACAACCCGACGGGCGGCGTCGCTTCCGACGCCTACTTCAAGCGTGCGATCGAGTTCTGTCACAAGCACGGTTTGCTGCTGATCAACGACAATGCCTACTCGGAGATCGCCTTTGACGGTTATAGCCCGCCAAGTGTCCTCGAGTATGAGGGAGCCCGCGAGGTGGCGGTGGAATTCCACTCGCTTTCGAAGACCTTCAACATGACCGGCTGGCGGATCGGCTGGGTAGCAGGGCAAAAGGAGACGGTTCAGGCGCTGACGAAGGTGAAGGTGTACTACGACACGGGTGTATTCCTCGCCTGCCAGGCGGCAGGAGTTGCCAGCCTGGATGTCTGGGAGGAGTTCGTACCCAAGCAGGTGGCCATCTTCCAGGAGCGCCGCGACGCCGCGGTAGAAGCGTTCCGCGAGGCCGGGTTCGAGGTCGATTCGCCGAAGGCGACCCTGTACCTCTGGGTCCCCATCCCCGGCGGCGAGCCGGCGGTCGAGTTCGCGCGGCGGATCCTTCTGGAGTCCGGAGTGGTTCTCTTTCCAGGAACAGGGATGGGTGGCGGAGGTGAGGGGTTCTTCCGTGTTGCCCTCACGGTGCCCGCCGAACGGCTCAGGGAGGCGGCTGGGCGCGTGGCGAAAGTGCTGTAACCGGAACAGGATGGCGCGTCTGGAGTACCAAACACAGTGATTCTCACGACTCTACTGCGACCGCCGGGCGCGCCACCCGAGGACGAGACCAAGCGCGCCGTCGGACCCGATCGCCGCGTGATGCCACGGGTGCGCGAGCGGGTGCGGCGACACGAACGCGCCGTCGCCGTCGGCATGATCGCCTCGGTGCTTCTCCACGTGCTGTTCGTTCGGCTGTCACCACTAATCATCAGATACCTCGAACCGGATATCGTATACTACGTGCCGACCCCGATCGTCATGCCCGAGCAGGGGATGCGCGTGGTCGATGTGGTCGTGGTCGAGGGGCCGGTGATCGAGCCCGTGCGCGAGCCCGAGCCGGAGCAGACACCGACGGTGGAGGAGGTCGAACCGACGCCGTACGTGAGCGCCGCCGAACGACTGCGCCCACGGGTGGGCGACTGGAGGTTGTGGCTCGTGCCGCCGATCATGCGACGCACCGATCTGACGGAGGCGGAGCGACTGGCGGAAGTCCGGGCCCGCCTTTATGCCATTCTGGAGGCCTACGACGACAGCTTGGCAGCCGAGCTGGCACGCGAAATCGAGCGCCTCGACTGGACGATCGGCGAGGAGGGTGAAGAGTGGGGGATCTCGCCGGGCAAGATCCACCTGGGTGGCATCACGTTGCCGCTCCCCCTCTACTTCGGCCTCGACCCTGCCGAGCAGCGCCGCCGCCAGGGAAGCATCGACGACTGGAACGCGATCCGGCGTCAGGCGGGCCAGGGCGCGATCAACGAGCTGTTCGATGAGCGAATCCGAGCGATCCGCGAGCGGAAGGCCCGGGAGGAGGCGGAGCAGGCGGCCAAGAAGGACACCACCGGCGGCAACTGAGGGGCTCCCCAGCCCCTGCGGCAATTGCCACATCGCCCTTTCAAGGTAAGTTACCTGCATCATTGACGAGCGCCGTCGAGGCACGTGCCATGGGATCCCGGTGCGGTCTTTGTGATGCGGTCCGCTGACGGGCAGGGACGGTTCGAGAGGCGATGGCAAAGGGCAAGAAACAGAGCACAGAGCTTCCTTCCAGGTTCGATCCGCGGTCGTTCGAAGACCCGATGTATCGACGCTGGTTGGAGGGCGGCTACTTCGGGGCCGACCCGGGCAGCGCGCGGGAGACCTACGTCATCGTCATGCCGCCGCCCAACGTGACTGCCGAGCTCCATATGGGGCACGGCCTCAACAACACGATCCAGGACGTGCTGATCCGCTGGCGCCGGATGCAGGGTCGTGAGGCACTCTGGGTGCCGGGTACCGACCACGCCGGCATCGCGACACAGAACGTCGTCGAGCGTCAGCTGGCCGCCGATGGTAAGACGCGGTGGGATCTGGGTCGTGAGGCGTTCGTCGAGCGCGTTTGGGGATGGGTGCGCGAGACGGGCGGAACGATCCTCGAGCAGCTGAAGGCGATCGGCAGCTCGGCGGATTGGGATCGTACTGCTTTCACACTCGATCCAGGCCTCAGCAGAGCGGTCCGCGAAGTTTTCGTCCGCCTGTACGAGAAGGGTCTGGTCTATCGCGGCAAGTACATCGTCAACTGGTGCCCGCGCTGCGCCACGGCACTGGCCAACGAAGAAGTGGAGCACGGGGAAGTCGAGGGCGCCCTCTACTACCAGCGCTACCCGATCGTCGGCGAGGAAGGGAAGTACCTGGTCGTGGCCACCACGCGTCCCGAGACGATGCTGGGCGACACCGCTGTGGCCATCCATCCCGACGACCATCGGCACCAGGGTCTGCTTGGTAAGAAAGCCCTGCTTCCACTGGCCGAACGAGAGATCCCGGTCATCGGTGACGATTTCGTCGACCCCGAGTTCGGTACCGGGATCGTCAAGGTGACGCCGGCGCACGATCCCAACGACTTCGAGATCGGGCTGCGACACGACCTCGATCAGGTCGACATCTTCAACCCCGATTCCACACTCAGCGACGCGGCACCCGAACGTTTCCGTGGCATGGACCGCTTCGCCGCCCGCGAGGCCGTGATCAAGGAGTTGGAGCAGGCCGGTCTGCTCGAGAAGACCGAAAAGCACGTGCACTCGGTGGGCCACTGCTACCGTTGCCAGACGATGGTCGAACCGCGCGTCTCCGAACAGTGGTTCGTCAAGATGGGGCCGCTGGCCGAGCCGGCGCTTGAAGCCTTCCGCAAGGGTGAGGTCCGCTTTACGCCGGAGCACTGGGGTGGCGTCTACACCGGTTGGCTCGAGAACGTTCGCGACTGGTGTATCTCGAGGCAGCTCTGGTGGGGACACCGCATTCCGGTCTGGTACTGCCGTTCCTGCGATGCGATGCTCGTGTTGCGCGACGATCCGACGACGTGCGGCGAATGCGGCAGCGATGATATCGAGCAGGACCCCGACGTCCTCGACACCTGGTTCTCGTCCTGGCTGTGGCCCTTTAGCACGCTGGGCTGGCCCGACGAGTCCGAGGATCTAGGCAAGTTCTATCCCGGCCACACGCTGGTCACCGCGCCCGAGATCATCTTCTTCTGGGTCGCCCGCATGATTATGGCCGGCCTGGAGTTCATGGGCACGGTGCCGTTCAATGACGTCTACCTGCACGGTACGGTCCGTGACCATGTCGGTCGGCGGATGTCGAAGTCGTTGGGTAACGGGATCGACCCGCTGGAGGTCGTCCGAATATTCGGCGCCGACGCACTCCGCTTCACCCTGATGAACGGACTCGGGATCGGCGCCGACCTGCAGCTCAACTACGAGGACCTGGAAGAGTCCTTCCACGTCGGCCGCAACTTCGGCAACAAGATCTGGAACGCGGCCCGGCTGGCTATGCCGCACCTGGAAGGCGAAGTCGATCCCATGCCGGAGCGCGGTCGGCTTGAGCTCTCCGATCGCTGGATCCTCTCGCGGCTGAGCAGCGCGATCCGCGAGGTGACCCACGACCTCGAGCGTTTCCGTCTCCATGAGGCTGCGGCCGAGCTGTATCGTTTCTTCTGGAGCGAGCTGTGTGACTGGTACCTCGAGCTGGTGAAGCCGCGACTCTACAACGATTCCGACTCGGAAGCACGCGCCGTCGCGCGCTCGGTGCTGCGCGAAGTCCTCGACACGAGCCTCAGGCTGCTGCATCCGATCATGCCGTTCATCACCGAGGAGCTGTGGCTGCGGCTGCCGAACCGCGCTGGCGACAGCATAATGGTCTCTTCTTGGCCCGAGCCCCGGCCCGACTGGGAAGACCCGGAGGCCGAGGCCCAGCTCGACGTACTGCGCGAGATGCTGGGGGCGGTCCGCAATATTCGCAGCGAGTACAACGTCGCCCAC
This sequence comes from Gemmatimonadota bacterium, assembly GCA_039586755.1. Lineage (GTDB taxonomy): Bacteria > Gemmatimonadota > Gemmatimonadetes > Palauibacterales > KS3-K002. Next base: position 66,392 of record JBDHJU010000007.1, read on the forward strand.
GGCCGACAAGTCGAGGTGCGGGTGCTGGCAGCGGACGATGCGCTGCGTCGCGCGATCGCGGCCGAAGGTGAGGCGACGGTCAAGCTGGCCGGGATCAGTAGCATTTCGTTCGACGGCGAAGCTCACGGTGCCGAGGCGATGGCCGTGCTCTCGACGGGGGCCGAGGTGCACGTGCCACTGGAAGGTCTCATCGATCTCGCTCGCGAGCGGGCGCGTCTCGAGAAGCAGGCCCTCGAGCTGGAAGCGCTGGTCCAACGCTCGCGCAAGCGCCTCGGCAGCGGGGATTTCGTCAAGAAGGCGCCCGACCACGTGGTCGAGCAAGCCCGCCAGAAGCTGCAAGGCCTCGAGGAACAGCTTGCGAAGCTCAACGAGAAGCGCAGGATCTTGGAGGGTGACTAGATCGTGACTAACTCCCCGCGGACCGGCGCGGCTCGTGCCAGCCTGCTCGCGGGAGGGCTCATCCTGATAACGCTGGCTTTGACCAACCTGGAGAGTTGCGCCAACGTCCAGGCACCACCGGGCGGCCCACCGGACTCGATCCCTCCGGCCCTGATCGCCGTGTTCCCCGACAGTTACGCAGTCGTCTCCTGGACCGGAAAACGGGAAAAGGTGCGGTTCGAGTTCGACGAGCCGATCTCGGAGCAGGGCCTGCAGGTCGCCGCAATCCTCTACCCGTTCGAGCCACGGCCCAACATCGACAAGGGAAAGCGCGAGCTGCGCGTCCGCCCCCGGGCCGGCTGGGTCGCCGACCGGCTCTACCACGTACGCGTCGAGCCGGTCGTCCAGGACCTCTTCCGCAACCGGATCGATGAGCCGATCCACCACATCATCTCTACCGGCCTGCCAGTTCCGGAGAACAGCGCCAGCGGTTCGATCTTTGATCGTATAAGAGGAGAGCGGCTGCCGAATGGCCGCATCGACTTGGTCCTGCTGCCCGACACACTCCGCTACGGTGCGATCGCCGACACCGCAGGCACGTTCAACATCGGCAGGCTGCCGGTGGGCGACTACTACGCCATCGGCTACGAGGACCTCAACAACAACCAGCGGGCCGACGACTTCGACCGGTCTGACACGCTTATCGTGAGCTTGGGCCAGGCCGACACCCTCGCCTTGGAGTTCCACGTCTTCAAACACGATACCCTGGGCCCCGTGCTCATGGAGGTTGAGCCCATCGACTCGCTGGTTCTCCAACTGGGCTTCGACAGCTACCTCGATCCCGAGGTGCCCACCAGGACGGAAACCATCGAAGTCCTCGCGCTGGCTGATAGCTCCCCGATCGCTCTCGACACGGTGTACCACGCCTGGCGTTACGACGTCTGGAGCGACTCCGTTCAGCAAGTGCGGCGCGAGGCCGAGGCCGCAGCTCGGGACTCAGCGGCAGCCGCACAAGCGGCTGAGGAGGCGGCGGTTGAAGAGGAAGTGGCCGAGGAAGAGGTGGCCGAGCAGGAGCCGCCGGCCGCCCGGCCGACGCCGCCGGCGGCCGAGGAAGAGGAAGAGCCGACGGAGGAGGCACAGCAGCCGGCCGTCCTGCCGGACATGCGGCTCTATGTGATCGCAACTTCGCCTATCCCGCCGGGCTCGTATCTGCTGCGCGTGTACCGCCTGATCAACCTGAGCGGCCTGGAGGCCGACAGCGAGGCGACGTTCGAACAACCCGAGCCCGAGCCGCCGCCGGCACCAGCGGAGGCGGAAGAGCCGCCCGAGGTTCCACCCGACACGGCGGGTGCCGCAGGGAGGGTACGGTGAGCGACGCGCGACGCGGGTTGCCGAGCGTCGATGTGCTGCTCGGTTCGCCCGAGTTCGCCGAGCTACTCGACACGTGGCCCCGGTCTCTGGTCGTCACCTCGCTACGACGCACGCTCGACGGGTTGCGTGGCGAGCTCGCGGCGGGCGATCGAACCGCCGCGCCGGAAACCGGCGAGATCGAGGAAGCGACGCGGCGCGAGCTACTGGCCAGGCAGGCCCCATCGCTTCGCCATCTGATCAACGCAACCGGCGTCCCGCTGCACACGAACCTGGGTCGCGCGCCGCTCCCGGACGCTGCCCGGGCGGCGCTAGATTCCGTCGCCCGCGGCTACAGCAACCTGGAGTACGACGTCGAGGCCGGATCGCGCGGCTCGCGACACGATCATTGTGCGGCGATCCTCGCCGAGCTCACCGGCGCCGAAGCGTCGCTCGTTGTGAACAACAACGCCGCCGCGGTCGTGCTCGCCCTCAACGAGCTGGCCCAAGGTCGGGACGTCATCGTCTCACGCGGCGAGCTGGTCGAGATCGGCGAGACGTTCCGTGTGGCGGAGATCGTGGCGAAGAGCGGAGCGCGGGTCGTCGAGGTCGGTGCCACGAACCGGACGCACGCACGTGATTACGAGAAAGCCATAGGCGCGGAGACCGGCGCCCTACTAAAGGTGCACCGCTCCAACTTCCAACAGGCGGGATTCGTCAGCGAGGTCTCGATCGAGGAGTTGACCGCGGTGGGACACCGGCACGGCGTATCGGTGGTTCACGATCTCGGCTCCGGGATGCTGCCCGACGCCGAGCGTGCTTTCGGGTTCCCCTGGGAGCCCAACGTTCGCGCTTCGCTCGAAGCCGGGGCCGACCTCGTGACCTTCAGCGGCGACAAGCTGCTGGGCGGTCCCCAGGCTGGCATGATCCTCGGGAGCTCCGATCTCGTGACGCGTCTACGTCGCAACCCGCTGCTCCGTGCGGTCCGGGTCGGCAAGTTGACCATCGCCGCGCTGGAGGCGACTCTAAAGCTCTGGCGCGACCTGGAGGCCGCGAGAGCCCACGTCCCGGCGCTGGCGATGATCGGCGCCGACCCGCACGCCTTGCGGGACCGGGCTGAACATCTGGCGGGGATCTTTCGCGAGCGCTGTCCGGACGCCGAGATCGAGGTGGCGGCCGACGCCGCTGAGGTCGGCGGCGGATCGTACCCGGGGCTGCAGCTCGAGACCTGGGTCCTGCGCATCGCCGTGCCCGGTCGGTCCGAGCGGGCGCTCGAGGCGGCGTGCCGCAGCGCGCGGCCGGCGGTCATCGGGCGGGTGCGAGAAGGCGCTCTCTGTCTCGACCCGCGAACCGTGCTGCCACACGAGGAAACCGAGTTCATTGATTCTGTGATCCAAGCTCTGAGGGGAGATGGATAAAGAGCCGATTATGCAACGCGCCGCGTTTCTCGATCGCGATGGCACGATCATCGAGGAGCGCGGCGATCTGGGAGATCCGAATAGGGTCGCTCTAATTCCCGGCGCCGCCGACGCCGTCCGCCGACTCAGGGATGCGGGCCTGGTCGTCGTGCTGGTGACCAACCAATCGGGAATCGCTCGTGGCGCCTTCACACGGCAGCAGTTCGAGGCGGTCCAGGAGCGTATGCTCGATCTACTCGACGCGTCCAATGCATCCCTGGATGACGTGTTCTATTGTCCGCACCATCCGGATGTGACGGGTCCTTGCGATTGTCGTAAACCGGCCTCCGGGATGTACCGCCGGGCGGCACAAAAGTTGTCGCTCGACCTGGCCCGCTCGTTCTACGTCGGCGATCGCTGGCGCGACGTGGCGGTCACGGAAGAGGTGGGAGGCAAACCATTCCTCCTGGCGACCGGTGCCGGAGGCCAGGGGGCGCCAGACGGCTTTGAGAAGACCAGGGACCTGGCCGAGGCGGCCGACGTCATTGTCGCCAGTCTTGATGGAAAGGGCGCTTGAATATCGGAGGCGAGCGGTGTCCAATATCCCGAGAGTAGCAGTCTTCGCGTCCGGTGGCGGGTCCAACCTGCAGTCCCTACTCGATACCTTCGGCGGTCCCGACGGCGGCCCCGATCCGGCCTGCCGCATCGCACTCGTCGTCAGCGATCGGCCCGATATCGGGGCGCTCGATCGAGCCGACAGGGCGGGATTGCCCAAGGCGGTGGTTCGCCCCAAGGAGTACGAGGGCAGGGAAGCGTTCGGGCAGGCGCTACTCGAGGTGCTGGGGGCGCACGAGATCGATATCATCGCACTCGCCGGCTACCTCAAGCTCGTGCCGGAGAACGTGATCGGCGCCTACCGCGGAAAGATCATCAACATCCACCCGGGTCCGCTGCCGACCTTCGGTGGCTCCGGGATGTGGGGTCACCACGTGCACGATGCTGTGCTCGAGTCCGGTGTCGCCGTATCGGGCCCTACGATCCATTTCGTGGACGAGCGTTACGATACCGGGCCCATCGTCGCACAGTGGCCCGTCCCCGTGCTACCCGGCGACACCGCCGATTCGCTTGCCGCCCGCGTCCTCAAGTACGAGCATCGGCTCTATCCGGCCGTATTAGGTGCACTCGCCCGCGGCGAAATCGAGCAGCTGCCCGATGGCCGGGTGCGAAGGAGCGGTTTCACTACAGGTGACGTCGGATTTCAGTTGACCGACGAGGGGGCTTGTCTCGACAGCGTCGGGCCGGCCTGGAAACGCTAAACGAAGGGGAGGGAGCTTTGCCACGCGCCGTGCTGAGTGTCTACGACAAGGCGGGCATCGTCGAGTTTGCCCGCGGGCTTTCGGAACTGGGCTACCAGATCGTTTCCACCGGCGGCACCGCGCGAAAGCTGCGCGAGGCCGGGGTCGAGGTCACGGGGGTCAGTGATGTCACCGGCTTCCCCGAGATCATGGACGGGCGCGTGAAGACGCTGCACCCGGTCATCGCCGGCGGCATACTGGCGCGCCGCGGCAACAAGAGCGACATGAAAGAGCTCGCGAAGCAGAAGATCGAGCCCATCGATGTCGTGGCCGTCAACCTGTATCCGTTCGAGGAGACGATCGCCAAACCGGACGTGACTCTCGGTGATGCACTCGAGCAGATAGACATCGGCGGACCGACCATGCTCCGCGAGGCCGCCAAGAACCATCCCGACGTGACCGTCATTTGCGATCCGGCCGATTACGATGACGCGCTGGCCAAGCTCAAGGCGGGAAAAGTCGATCTCGAGTGGCGGCGCGAACTCGCAGTCAAGGTCTTCCGTCACACCAGCGGTTACGATTCGGCGATATCGCACTACCTGTCGAAGGGCGCCGGCGAGTTTCCGCCCGACTTCTCGGTCCGCCTACAAAAGATCCAGGACCTGCGCTACGGCGAGAACCCTGACCAGGCGGCGGCGTTCTATCGTATCGCCGACACGCCGGGAAGCAGGGGCGTTGCCTCGCTCGTTCAGCATCACGGCAAGGAACTCTCCTACAACAACATCCTCGACCTGGACGGTGCGTTGATGTCGGTAGCGCCCTTCGCGCGCTCACAGCGACCCGCCTGCGCCGTCATCAAGCACACGACGCCCTGCGGCATCGCCGTCGGCGATACCGTGCTCCAGTCTTATCAGCGGGCACTCTCCACAGACCCCACCAGCGCCTTCGGCTCGGTCATCGCCTTCACCCACGAGGTCGACGGCGAAGCCGCCGAGACGCTGGCCGAGCTGTTCGTCGAGTGTGTCGTCGCACCCGGCTTCAGCGATGCCGCGATGGAGCGGCTGACCGCGAAGAAGAACCTTCGCATCCTCAGCTACCCCGACGACGTCACAGCCTACCTCGCCGACCGCGGCCACCTCGAGGGCAACCTCGAGCTGCGTGGCGTCCCCGGCGCCGCCCTCCTGCAGACTCGCTGCGACCCGCCTTGGCCCGGCGAGGACGAAGGCTGGCGTGTTGTCACCAGCCGCAAACCTACCGCCGATGAGATGCGCGACCTCCGATTCGCCTGGGCCGCCATCTGGGGCGTCAAGTCGAACGCGATTCTCCTCGCCCGTGACGAGATGGCCATCGGCATCGGCGCCGGCCAGATGAGCCGCGTCGACGCCTCCAAGTTGGCCGGCTTCAAGGCCCAGGAGGCCGGCCACGACCCCAAGAAGGGATGCGTCCTCGCTTCCGATGCCTTCTTCCCCTTCCGCGACGGCGTCGACGCCGCCGCCGAGGCCGGCGTCACGGCGATCGTCGAGCCCGGAGGCTCGATCCGCGACGAAGAGGTCATCGCCGCCGCCGACGAGCACAAGCTCGCCATGGTCTTCACCGGCCGCAGGCTGTTCCGCCACTAAAGCGTGAACCGGCCCGGCCCCGGAAACTCGGGGCCGGGCTTTTTTCGCCCTCTCCTCTTGACGGTCTACAAAAGCCGGTGCTACCTTCTGTCGAACATCTAGAGGAGACGCCATGACGATCGTCAGGTCCGAGCTGCTGCAGGGGACCCTCGACATGCTGGTTCTGAAGATCCTCTCGCTCGAGCCGCTACACGGGTGGGGGATTTCGGAGCGCATCGAGCAGATGTCGGGCGAGGTCTTTCAGGTGAATCAGGGGTCGCTCTACCCGGCGTTGCGGCGGTTGAAGCGTAAGGGGTGGATCGGTTCCGAGTGGCGGGTAACGGAAAACAACCGGCGGGCGCGCTACTACGCCCTGACGGCATCTGGGCGCAAGCGGCTGGCGGAGGAGCGGCAGGCTTGGGCTCGTTCGTCTGCGGCGATAGAACGGATCCTGCAGGCCGGATATTGAAAGGGCCGGATGCGAGGAAAGGATTCCCCATGAGATTGCTGGCATATGTGGTGGAGGCGTTCAACGCTCTGTTTCGGCGAGGCAGGGTGGAGGAGGAAATGGACGAGGAGGTTCGCTTCCATCTGGAGATGGAGATCGAGAAGAACGTGCGGGCGGGTATGACGCCTGAGGAGGCGCGCCGGGTGGCGCGCGTGCGGTTCGGTGGAGTGGAGCAGGTGAAGGAGGAGGTTCGGGAGGAGAGCGGAGTGCGGTGGTTGGAGGATGCTTTGAGGGACCTTCGCTACGCCGCTCGCCAGCTTCGTCGGAACCCAGCGTTCACGGCGGTTGCGGTGCTCACACTGGCGCTGGGGATCGGGGCGAACACGGCTGTGTTCAGTGTTCTCCACAGCGTGCTCCTCTCACCGCTGGGCTACCACGAGTCGGACAGGCTCGTGCGTATGTACCAGACTCACGAGACGTTCGGAACGGGCGTCTGGGTCTCGGGTCCGGCGTTCCTCGATTATCGTGAGCAACTGGAAGGTGTCGAGAGCGTCGCGGCGATGTACAACTACCGCGAGATGGGATTCACGCTGACGGGCGCCGGGTCGGCGCGGCGCGTCACCATGCTGCCGGTGAGTGCCGACTATTTCGATGTCTATCGCGTGCAACCGATCTTCGGTCGCCGGTTTGTGCGGGATGAGGAGCGAGGGTCGGCGCGTGTCGCAGTGCTGAGCCACCGGCTGTGGCAGGCGATCTCAGGGGACGCAGGATTGCTTGGGCAACGACTGGCACTGGACGGCGATCCGTACGAAGTAATCGGCGTCTTGCCGGCCGGCTTCGTCGATGTGGTGGGTGGCGATGTCGATCTCTGGGTTCCCCTGGAACTACAAGATCAGAATGCCCGGGAGAACCGTGGCAACCATTACCTGAGCGTCGTCGGGCGGCTCGAGTCTGACGTGACGCTCGAGCAGGCGCGCTCCCGATTGATATCACTCGCCGGCAGCCAGGCGGAGCTGTATCCGAATGATCACGAAGATTGGTCGGCCGAGATGGTCCCGCTAAGGGACAATCTGGTCGGCCGCTCGCGCACGATGCTGTTTATCCTGCTCGGTGCGTCCGCTCTCGTCCTCCTCATCGCCTGCGTGAACGTGGCCAGCCTGTTCCTTTCGCGGAATGTAGCTCGCGAGCGCGAGCTGGCGGTGCGGGCGGCCATCGGTGCCGGGAGGTTCAGACTCACCCGGCAGCTCGTCACCGAGAGCTTGGTGGTCGCGCTAATCGGCGGCGTCGCCGGTCTGGCGCTGGCGCACTGGGGTGTGGAAATACTCCTGCCGCTGGGTTCGGACGCCGTGCCTCGCGCCCGGGAAGTCTCCTTCGATGGGACGCTCTTCGCCTTCGCGCTAGGAGTAACGCTGTTCACGGTCGTGATCTTCGGTTTGGGCCCGGCACTCCAGTTCGTCAGTCCAAGCCTGGACCGGTCGTTGCGCGAAGAATCACGCACGGGCACGGGCGGTGCCCGCAGCAGACGCTTGCGCGATGTGCTGGTGGCCAGCCAGGTGGCGCTGGCGATCCTGTTGTTGATCGGTGCGGGGCTGCTGATGCGAAGCCTGCTCAGCCTGCATGCGGTGGACCTCGGAATCGACGCGCACGACGCCATGACCTTTGAGGTCCATCTCGGTGGGCCGCGCTATGCCGACCCGGCCGCCCGGATTGCCTTCTACCGGGGATATCAGGATCGGCTGGGCGCCTACTCGGGGGTTCGGGCGGCGGGCGCCGTCTCTAAGCTTCCGGTCTCCGATGTATATAACAGCTGGACCTTCACATACCTGTCGGCCGCCGGCGAGGTGATGAGGCACGGTGGTTACGCCGATTTCAGAGTCATCGAAGGAGACTTCTTCCAGGCCCTGAACATCGAGTTGTTGACCGGCCGGCGCTTCGAGCCAAACGATCACGCCGACGCTCCCTTGGCAGCAATCGTCAACCAGTCGCTGGTGCGGCGTTACTATGAGGGACGCGACCCTCTGGGTCAGCAGATCCTCCAGGACAGACGCGTCTGGACCATCGTCGGCGTCGTGGCCGACGTCGCCCACGATGGCCGGGGCAGTGTCACCAGCAAGGTTTACCTCCCACACGCACAGTTCGGTGACGATCGCAACTGGGCCCTGACCCAACTCGTCGCGGGCACAATCCCGCGCAGGGATTTGCTCGAGATCGCGCGCCAGGAGCTTCGTGCGATCGATCCGCTGTTGGTTATCCACAACCCCCGCTCGATGCGAGAAGTGAGGGCGGGCGCTATCGCGCAGGAGCGCTTCGCCTTTCTCCTGCTCGCGGTCTTCGCCGCCCTTGCCCTCTCACTCGCCGCCGTCGGCATCTACGGCGTCATGGCCTACAACGTCGGCCGGCGAACTCGCGAGTTCGGAATCCGGCTGGCACTGGGGGCTTCCGGGAACGAAGTGAAGCGCAGCGTGTTCCGCCAGGGGTCGGCCATCGTCGGCATCGGCATTCTGGGCGGTTTGGCCGGCGCCTTCCTGCTCAGCCGGCTAATCAGATCGATGCTCTTCGGGGTCGGCGCTACCGATCCGCTCACCTTCGTGCTCGTCCCCCTGGTTTTGGCCTCTGTGGCGCTACTCGCCGGCTATCTGCCTGCGCGCCGGGCAACTAAGGTTGATCCGGTGCAGGTGCTACGACAGGATTAGCCGGGAAAAGAACGAGCTAGCAGGGCGCTGCGACAGCCCGACATCGATGCGATCGATGTCGGGCTGTTCGTCTTCGATGCTGCCCGAGGCTGCGCATCCCGAGAAACTCGGTTATCGTTGGTCCGATGAAGAAGACGGCGAGAACCTATTATGCGGATCTCAGGGACGACTACTCCGTCAAGATCCGACAGCTGGTACCGAAGTACGATGAGATGGTCGAGTGCATCATCCAGCTGCTGCGACTTCGTGCGCCCCACAGTCTGCTCGACATCGGAGCCGGGATCGGCAACGTGACCTGGCTGGCACTCGAGGCGCTTCCCGATGCGCGCGTCACGGCCTTGGAAGTTTCCGACGAGATGTTCCGGGAGGCGCAAGAGAATCTGAAGTCCGCCGCTAACAGGGTACGGCTCGTCCACCAGGACATGGTGGATTTCAAACCGGACGAGGGTTACGACGCGATATTCACCAACCTGGTGTTGCACAACATCGCGCCGGACAAAAGGAGGTGCGTCCTCGAGAAGGTGCACGACTGGCTGGAACCGGCGGGGATCTTTGTCTGGGGTGACTATATACGACATGATGACGAGCGGGTGCAGGCCTACTTCGTCGAATACAGGAAGATGTTCGCACGGGCTTCTGGCTGCCCGGAAGAACTGGTGCGGAGGAACTTCGAGAAGGAAGCGACAGACGATCATCCCCTCACGATCGAGGAAACGCTCGACGAGGCGCGGGCCGCCGGGTTCAGCCAGGCTTCCCCCGTCTGGGCCCACGACATGTTCGCCATCTGCCTGATGCACAAGACCGGAGCCCGGAGCTGACTCCCATGGGAGGACTAATGAGACCTATCCGCCTGATCATGACCATCGCCTGCACGATCCTGGTGACCACTCTGGCATGCGAAGATTCTGCCGCTCCCGACGATGCGCCGGAGGGTCACACGGTGATCAAGGATGGGGTGGCGCACGCAACCGGCCTCGACAATCCGACCGTCAACTGCACCGCGTGCCATGGTGCTGACCTGAGAGGTGGAGACAACGGCGAGCCTTCCTGCTTCACATGCCACGGGCAGCTTTGGCCTTGAAGCCGGGAAGAGCGGACACGGAGGTATGACATGAGAGTCAGCAGAAGACACTGGCACCGCCACGTGGGTCGCTTGCTGGCCGTCGCGCTCATCGCCGGCGGCGCTGACGCTCGGGCCCAAGAAGTTCAGGTCGAGCCCGAAAAGGCCGCGGCGATCCGCCAACTGCTCCGGGTTACGGAGGCTGCCTCGCTCATGGTGACATCGATCGAGACCTCGCTGCCGGTCCAGAAAGCCGCGAACCCCGAGATACCGGACGTCTTCTGGGAGGAGTTCGCTGCCCGGCTGCGACAGGACATCGATCGCTTCATCGAGATACTGGTCCCGCTGTACGATCGGCATCTAACGCTCGACGAGATCCGGCAGCTCATCGCCTTCTATGAGAGCCCGCTCGGCAGGCGCCTGGTAGAGATACAGCCGACCCTCGCTGCGGAGAGCATGCTGGCAGGACAGGAATGGGGTGGGCGCCTGAGCATGGAGGTGGCCGAGGACCTCAGGAAGCGGGGGATCATGATCCCCTGACGTTGCTTGACGTCTGGTGACGCCCATGTCCCTTGATTACAGATTTCTCGAGGTCGGCGCGTTTCCCGCCGTTTACCGAACTTTCGTTCGAGCGTTCTCCGACTACGCCCTCGACATGACCTACATGACCGAACGGCGCATGTTCAATCGAGCGGTCAAGAACGCCATCGACTTCGAGTCCTCCGTCGCTTCCTACTCCGCTGAAGGGATGGTTGGGTTCACATTGATCGGTCTCGATGAGTGGAAGGGCGCGCCGGCGGCCTTCGATATCGGTACGGGTGTAATCGATCGGTACCGTGGGCTGGGGGTCGCGAAGGCGATGTTCGATTTCGCGGCGCCCCGGCTGAAGGAGAAGGGGGCGGAGCGGTTCGTGCTCGAGGTACTGCAGGAGAACGAGTCGGCGATCACGGCATACGAGAAAGCGGGCTTCGAGACCGTTCGCGAGTTCGACTGTTTCCGCTTGGACCTCGATGGCGTAACGGTCCCCGCCACAGCGCAGGATGATGTCGAGATCGGGTCTGTCGATAGAGATCGCCTGTCGGATTACGTGGATGCGCTGGACTGGCCGCCGTCTTGGGAGAACAGCTTCGCGTCGATACGCCGGATTCCCGACCAGGTGCTACTCTACGAGGCGAGCCGCGCTGGGCAGCCCGCCGGTCTGCTGGTCTACTATCCGGGGTTGAGCTGGATCATGACGGTTCTGGTCAAGCGGTCAGAGCGCAGGCAGGGCATAGGAAGACGGTTGGTGGGGCACCTTATCGAGTGCATCCGCGATCGGGTATCGGATGTGAGGGTGGTGAACGTTCTGCGGGACGACCACGGCATGCAGAGCCTGCTGACCGGGCTGGGGTTTCGCCGCTACGTGAGCCAGTACGAGATGGAGCTTCAGCTATAGAGGAGGCTGGGGCTAGTCACGGGCGCGCATCTGATCTCGGATCCGCTCCAACATTCTAACGGCGTTCGTGTTCTCGGGATCGAGCTCTAGCGACTTCTCGTAGTTCTCGATCGCCAACTCGAACTCACCCGCCTCCATGTAGGCCTCGCCCAGACTGTCGTAGGGATTCGAGGCATCCGGATACTCCTCTACATTCAGCTTGAATATCTCGATCGCTCCGTCGATCCGGCCGCTTCGCATCAACCGGTAGCCCAGCGTGTTCAGCGTATACTCGTGGAAGGCTTCCGGCAGGTAGCTCGCCTTCAGCTCCCGGTACGTCGCGATGCCGGCTGCCACACCCTGCTCCTCGATGGCTTGCCATACGGCCTCTCGCACCTGCCGACTTGGGGAGTCGAAACTTTCGTAGTCCAGCCAGGTGACTGCCGGGTGCTCGCCGCCCACCGTTTCGGCGAGCAGCGCTGCGAGAATGGAATGGCCGTTCTGGCTGTTGGTGAACCAGATCACCCCGACGCCGTGCTCCGGATACGTGAGGGTGTATGCCTTGTAGCCCGAGTTATCGCCCCAATGCCAGAACCCCTGCCCGCTCTCGTTTTCCTGTAAGCCGATGCCCAGGCCCCAGGTCACACCGCTGTCCACCTCGATCTGTGGTGTCAGCATCCCGGCCGCCATGCTGTCACTCAGCGCTGTGCCGTCCATCGCCGCGATCAGGAAGCGGGCGAAGTCGAGCGCAGTCGTGTGGAGAGTAGCGGCGGCGTGCCCGCGGCCGGGGCCCGGTTTCCCCTTCCGGGTCGTTTCGCCGTCCGAGTTGTGGGGCAGCGCCAGGTTCGCCTCAAAACGGTCGTCCCAGATATAGCTGCTACTCGACATCCCGAGGGGCTCGAACACCAGGCGCTCCATCAGAGCCTGCAGCGGCTCACCCGTAATGTGCATGACCGCCCGCTGCAGGTAGCCGAACCCCTCGCCCGAATAGCTGAACTGCGAGCCCGGCTCGAAGTTGATGGTCAACTGACCCCGATTCGGTCGCCAGTTGGGAAAGCCGCTCGAATGGGTGAGAACCATCCGCGGCGTGATGAGCCTGTGCCGCTCGTCGTGGGCTATGTCCTCGTAGTCGTAGTACTCGGCGATCGGGGTGTCGAGGTCGATCAGGCCCTGATCAACCAGTTGCAGAAACGCGTAAGCGAAGACCGGCTTGCTGAGCGAGGCCGCCTCGAACACCGAGCTCGCGTCCACCGGCTCGCCGGTCTCGACATTCCGCACCCCGAAGCCGCGGCTCCAGACGATCGCGCTGTCGTTCACTATAGCCACCGAGAGCCCTGTGACCGCGCCGCTGTCCATGAGCGCCGGGATGACGGTCTCCAGCTCGGCCAAGCGTTCCGCCTGCGTGAGGGTGGCCACGCGGTCCGATGGTTGAGCGCTGCACGATTGGACAGTCGTCAGGCCGATCAGGACGGCCAGCGCGAACGAGTACTGTCGGGTCACTGTCATGTTGACTCCCGGATTTTTTGTCAGGGGCTCAGAATCTTGGATGCCTGTGGCCACGTGAAGGTTGTAGGTCGGTTGCGCGCGAGTCGCAACCTTTGTGTCGGTATGGCTGTCTCAAGCGAGTGACACGAGCCCCACCATGCCATCTTTAAAGAGACGGAAGGAAATGCCGTTCATGAAAGCGCTCCCGTTCTTCGCGCTCCTCTCAGCCCTCACGTTTGCGGTTGTCCCGGTCCCGGAATCCGCCCTCGCTCAGACGCAGACTCCCGCTCTCACCCTGGGTCAGCCCATCGAAAAGGAGCTGGCCGCCGGCGAGAGCCACAGCTACGGCGTAAACCTTGAGGCTGGGCAGTTCATGTTCGCCGTCGTCAATCAGCGGGGTATCGACGTGACCGTCGCGGTCTTCGGCCCCGAAGGCGAGCAGGTCGGCTGGTTCGACAGCCCAAACGGCGGCTATGGCATCGAGGGCGTCGGTGTGGAAGCCGAGGTTTCCGGCGCCTACCAGCTCGAGGTTCGGCCCTTCAGCGAAGATACCGAGGCCGGCCGCTACGAGATCGTGCTCGAGCGGATCCAGGCGGCGGCGACGACGCCGGAAGGCAAGGTGGACCAGCTGTTTTTCGCGTTGGACCGGCCAGGCTCGCCCGGTGTGGCGGTGGCCGTGGTAAGAGACGGCGAGGCCGTCTATCAGCGCGGCTTCGGGTTTGCGGACCTGGAGCACGGGATCCCCATCACGCCGTCGACGGTATTCGACATCGCCTCGGTTTCGAAGCAGTTCGCCGGTCTCGCTGTCGCCATGCTCGTGAAGGAAGGTCGAATCGATCTCGACGCCGACTACCGCGAATACCTGCCGGAGATGCCTGAGTACGAGCACCAGCGGCCGCGTCCGCAACCTGCGCTTCGAGAAGGTGGAGCGGCGTGGGCCGGCGGCCGGCGGCTAGCCGATATCGATTAGCGGCTCGCCGAGCACATCCATGTGAGGGTCGACACCTAGCCCTGCGGCACCCGACGCGCTCATCCGTCCGTGCTGTCGCTGCGGTGCGCCTTCGGCGATGCTCACCGTGACGTAGCTGTTGAAGTCGGTGGCGGTGAACACGAACTCGGGCGGCGTGCTGTGGGCCAGGTGGGCGATGGCGGCGGTGATGATGTCGCCGCCCCAGCTGTCCTCGATAGTCATGGCGATGCCGAGCGAGCCGAGCGAGACGCACAGGTCGCGGGCCTGCCGCGCGCGGGTCAGGCCGCCGAACTTGCTGATCTTGATGTTCACCACGTCCATCGCCTGGTCGGCGTGGCCGCGCAGCAAGATGGGGATCCCATCGATGTTCTCGTCGAGCACGAAGGGATGGTCGGTCCGCCGGCGGATCGACAGGCACTCCTCGTAGGTGGCGCACGGCTGCTCGATGTAGACGTCGACGTCGCGCACCGCACGTACCACACGGGCCGCCTCGTGCTTGAGCCACCCCGTGTTCGCATCGGCTACCAACACGTCGCCCGGTTCCAGCACCGACCGCACGGCACGGATCCGCTCGATGTCCGACTCGGGATCGCTCCCCACTTTCAGCTGAAAGCGCCGGTAACCCTCCGCGCGGTAGCCCGCCACCTTCGCCGCCATCTCGTCCGGCGACTCCTGCGAGATCGCCCGGTAGAGCACGAAGTCCTCGCCGTAGCGACCGCCCAGTAGCGTGCAGACGGGGAGCCCGGCGACTTTGCCCAGGATGTCCCAGCACGCCATGTCGATCGCCGACTTGACGTAGGGATGGCCCAACAGTGCGGCGTCCATGAGCCGGTTCAGGTGCTCCAGCTGCGTCGGGTCCTCGCCCAACAGGTGCGGGCCGAGCTCGGCTATGCCGGTCCGTGCCCCCTTCGCATAGGCCGGCAGGTAGAACGGACCCAGCGGGCAGACCTCGCCATGGCCGACGGCCCCTTCATCGGTCTCGACTCGCACGACCGTGCTGTCGAACACCTCAACCGACTTGCCGCCGGACCATTTGTAGCTGCCCTCGTGCAGGGGCAGGTCGACCTGGTAGGCGGCGATCCTGGTGATCTTCATCGTCGGACACTCCGTCGCTGGTCTCTGGGGCTGGGTGCAACTGATATCTAGCATCGGTTCGCCGGTCGCGCGACGGTGGTGCTATCTTGTCCAGAATTGCACCCGAAGACTGGAGAGCCACATGCGCGAGCCGACCAAGACGCGGACACGATTCAGTTTTGCTTGCACCACTCGCCTGACCGGATTCGTACTGCTCGCCGTCGCGGCGTGCGCGGACCCGGCCGCCGAGGGGCCGGACGGGATGTTCCGAGGCGGCCCAGACCACGTTGGCGTGTATCCTGGCGCGCCCGCCTCGGGGCACGGTCAGGTGGAGTGGGCCTTCCAGACCCGGGGGCCCGTTCGGGGTTCTCCGCTCGTCGACGGCGATCTGGTCCTGGTGGGGAGCGGTGATGGGCTCTTCTACGCCATCGAGCGAGCGAGCGGGGAAGAGCGGTGGCGTTTCGAGGCGGCCTCTGCGGTGCAGTCGTCGGCCGCGGTGCACGGCGGCCTCGTCTACTTAGTGGACCGGTCGAACGTGCTCTACGCGTTGGACCGTCGCACGGGACGCGAGCGCTGGCGCGTTGCGACCGGGCCCGACAAACCCTGGGACTGGGGTCACGAGGGCTGGGACTACTTCACGTCATCACCGGCGATTGCCGGTGACCTGGTGATCGTGGGTTCGGGAGACGGCAACGTCTACGGGTTCGATGCCGCGACGGGAACCGAACGCTGGCGAGTCGTGACGGCTGGCCGGATCCGATCGTCCCCGGCGACCGCGAACGGCGTTGCCTACGTTGGAAGTGCCGACGGCTTCCTCTACGCCATCGATCCGGAGACGGGAGAACTGAGGTGGAGCTTCGAGACCGAGGGCGCTTCCTTCAGTTCGGCCGAGTTCGGTTTCGACCGCAAGACGATCCAGTCTTCACCCGCTGTGGCGGGAGGCAGGATCTTCTTCGGGTCGCGGGACGGGAAATTCTACGCCGTGGAAGCTTCGACCGGGGAGCTCGCCTGGCGTTTCGACCACTCGACCCCGTGGGTGGTCTCGTCCCCGGCGATCTATCAGGGCGCAGCGATCGTCGGGACCTCGGACGGACTATTCCTGCACGCAATGAACATCGAGACGGGTGAAGAGATCTGGAGGTTCGAGACCGGGGACCGCGTCTTCAGCTCGCCGGCCGTGTCGGGAGGGGTTGTCTATGTAGGGGTCCACTCGGGACGGTTCCTCGCCCTGGACGCGGCGACCGGGGCCCTGAGCTGGGAGTTGAGGTGTGGCGGTGCCGTGATGTCGTCCCCGGTCGTCCACGAGGGCCGGGCCTATTTCGGCTGCGATGACGGGTCGGTCTATGCGGTGCGACTGGAGGGCGGGCCGGCGCCACGACGCGCAGTCTACTGGGACGCCGAGCGCACGGGCTGGAACACGTTCGCTGGCCACGAGAGCGTCCGCGACTACTTCGAGTCCTGGGGCTACGAGGTGCTCGACCGATTCCAACTCGCGCGGTTCATGGAGGCATCGAACGAAGAAAGTGGCCGCAGCGTCGTCGTGTTCGCGATGGACGACCTTCCCGCTACCGTCGCGGGTGTCGCGTCGGATACGGTGCTGTTCAGGCGTTACCTCGATTCGGGAGGCAAGGTCGTCTGGTTGGGGCTGCCGCCGCTCACACTGGAGCGGGACGCCGATGGGAACATCACGGCGTTCAGCCGCGACGGCCCCGGTGCGCTACTGGGCGTGGACCACGAGCGGTACGACATGGACCAATACGCGGCCTACCCCACGCCGGAGGGTGAGGGGTGGGGGTTCAGCGATTGGTGGGTGAGCGTGTCGGGGATCGACGTCGGTGAGGTGACGACCGCGCTCGCTCTGGACGAGAACGGCGGCGCAGCTGCCTGGGTGAAGAACTACGGTGGGCCGGCAGGCTCGGGCTTCGTATCGCTATGGGGAACGTACAGGCCGATGCCCGCTCGGTACTACGAACAGGTCCGACGCGTCGCCGAGTACGGACTCGGCAGCGCCGCGGCCGAACGTCAAAGTCCTGGAACCGCGAGATAGGAGAGACTCGAGATGGTCACTCTTTGGCAGGACGTGGTCTTGAGCGTGCGGATGTTGCGCAGGAACCCGGGATTCGGGTTTATCGCCGTGCTGACACTCGCCCTCGGCATCGGTGGGACCAGCGCGATCTTCTCTGTGGTAAACGGTGTGCTACTGAGCCCCTTTCCATACGGCGATCCGGATCGGCTGGTCGTCGTCTGGGAGCGGAACCTGAATCGCGGCCTGCCGTACATGGTCGTCTCGCCGCCCAATTACGCCGACTGGCGTGACCAGAATAACGTGTTCGATGTGATGGGCGCGTTCAGCCGCCGTCGCTACATCCTCGAGGGCGAGGCGGAGTCGAGCGTCGTGCGCGGCGCGACCGTGACCGCCGGAATGTTCTCAGTGGTCGGCGTCTCGCCGCTATTCGGCCGGCTCTTCAACAGCGATGACGATCGTGAAGGTGGCGCCCGGGTCGTGCTGCTAAGCTACGGGAGTTGGCAGAACCGTTTCGGGGCCGACCCGGACGTGGTTGGCAGCTCGATCCGGTTGGGCGGGATACCTTACACCATCGTTGGCGTCATGCCGCAGGGGTTCGAATTTCCGCCGCCGATAGTGCTGGAAGGTGCGATCCCCACCGAGGAAACGGAACTCTGGGTGCCGTTCGCAATGGACATGGAAGGCGGCAACCGGTCGGCTCACTTCATGACGGTGATCGCCAGGCTCAGGGATGACGTCGATCTGCGGACGGCCGACGCGGAGATGAACACCATCGCGCGTCGCCTGCAACAGGAATACCCGTCATCCAACGCCGGCTGGGACATCACCCTGACGCCGCTTGACCGCCAGGTGCTGGGCGATGTCAGTGTTCAGTTGATGATACTTCTCGGCGCCGTCGGTCTCGTACTGCTCATCGCCTGTGTCAATGTCGCCAACCTGCTGTTGGCCCGGGGCACGACGCGGCTGAAGGAGTTCGCGCTGCGCGCATCGCTGGGCGCTGGGCGTGTCCGGCTGGTGCGGCAGCTGATCACCGAGAGCCTCGGTCTGTCGTTGGTCGGCGGCCTCGCCGGCCTGGGCGTGGCGCTCTGGGGAGCGAAGGCGCTGGCCAGGCTGGGCCCGCAGGATATTCCACGCCTGGAAGGTGTGGGCCTCGACGCCAGCGTGCTGGGTTTCACGCTGCTCGTCTCGCTGCTCACCGGCGTGCTGTTCGGTCTTGCACCCGCATTCCAAGGTGCGTCGGAGAACTTGAGTCAGCGGTTGCGTGAGGCCGGGCGCGGACAGGCCGAGAGCCGGGGGAGCTCGCGCCTGCGATCAGCGCTGGTGGTGGCCGAGGTCGGCCTCTCGCTGGTGCTACTCGTCGGAGCAGGTCTGCTGATTCAGAGCTTCGTTCGCCTTAGCGGAGTCGATACCGGATTCGATGCCACGGACAGGCTGACGCTCAGGATCACGCCCCTGGAGTCACGTTACCCGGAGGACCCTCACCTCGTCGCGGCTTACACCGAGCTCGAACGACGGTTGAATTCCACCCCCGGCATTAGAGCGGCCGGATTCATCAATAGCATCCCTCTAGCTGTGGACCGCGGCGGCACCTCCTTCACCAAGGAAGGTGAGACCGAGGTGCCGCCGAACGAGAACCGCTCGGTCAACTTCGCGGTCGTCACGCCGACGTACTTCCAGGCGATGGGGGTTCGCTTGGTGAGTGGCCGGCAGTTCAGCGAGCCCGATGGCCCGCAGGCAGAGCCCGTAGTCATTGTGAACGATGCCTTTGTGCGTGCGCACTTCCCCGACCAGGACCCGGTCGGGGTTCGGCTGGGAGTTCATGGGCAGGCTTTCCGAATCGTCGGTGTGGTAGGCGGCGTCCGCCACAATACATTGAGACACGACCCCAACCCCAGCATCTACGTAACGTACGCGCAGATTCCTTGGTCGAGGAGCATGTCGTTGGTCGTGCGCGGCGAAGAGGCCGTCGCCCTCGCTGCGGCGCGAGGCGTGCTTCGGCAATACGATCCGACGCTTCCTATCTATGATGTTCGGTCGATGGAGCAGATCCTCGGCGAGTCGCTGGCTCGCATGCGCTTCTCCACCACTCTGATGCTCGCCTTCGCGATCGTCGCCCTGCTGCTCGCCGCCGTCGGCATCTATGGGGTCATCGCCTACTCGGTCAGTCGCCGTACCCAGGAAATCGGTGTGCGGTTGGCGATCGGCGCCCAACGTAGCGATGTGCTGCGGCTCGTGTTGGGGCAGGGTATGAGGCTCGTGGGCATCGGCATCGTGGTGGGTCTCGCCGCCGCGCTGGGGCTGTCACGATTTCTGGGGAGCTTGGTTTACGGCATTGGGACGGCCGACGTGCTTACGTTCGTGGGGGTCACACTGGTGCTGGTCGTCGCCGCGGTACTGGCATGCTACGTTCCGGCGCGACGAGCGATGAAGGTCGATCCGGTCGAAGCACTGCGCTACGAGTAGACATTCGAGCTAGGGAGAAGTGGGAGTCCATGAGCAGACGGATTCAGAAGCTGGAACGGGACCTGAAGTGGCTCAAAGCCTACGCCGCGATACTGACGTGCGTGCTCGTCTTCACCGCGCTGGCGCCGCTCGGCCAACCGGCTAGCCAAGATGGTGTTATCCGCGCACGGGGTCTGATCATCGAGGACGAGGACGGCAGGGAGAGGATCCTGCTGGGGGCTCCGATTCCCGCCGCTGCCAACCGTGTGCGCACCGACCTGGAGCGAGTCAGAGAGATCTGGGGGAGCCGCTTCGGTGAACGATACATGGAGTACTACGCGAATTACCGGAACGACATGAACGGTCTCTTGATCCTCGACGCGAACGGCTTCGACCGGATCGCCGTTGGCGACCCGACGCCCGACCCGAACATCGGCAGGCGGATCGCGCCCGCCACGGGGATCGAGATCAACGACGAAGAGGGGTACGAACGGACCGGGTACGGATTGTTGAAGGTCGATGGCCGGTATCGGGTGGTGCTCGGCTTGGATTCTGACAGAGGAACAGAGGGTCTGGCGCTCTCGCTATTCGACGGCGGCAAGGTCGGGCTAACCCTGTTCGGAGAGCGCTCGCTGTTCTTGGGCAGCGCACCCCCCGGCACCATGGCTGGGGCCTCCGGCGAGTTTCACGGCCTGCGGATCAAACAGGGCGACGAAGTGAGTTACGAGATCAACGCTGCTACCGAATCGGGAGCGGAGCGCTGACGGGAGGCTAGCGGCTCGCGAGGCCGCCGACGATCTCGCCGCCGTCGATGATGTACGTCTGCCCGGTAATGTAGGCCGCTTCGTCCGAGGCGAGGAAGGCGAAGAGCGCGGCGACCTCTTCGGGCCGACCGTGCCGGCGCAGCGGGATCTTCGTGTTCACCTCATCGATCATCTCGGGCGTGTACTCGGCCTCCTGCATCGGCGTCATGATGTAGCCCGGACATACGGCTACGACCCGCACGTCGGGCGCCAGCTCCAGGGCCATCGAGCGCGTCAGTTCCAGCACGCCCGCTTTCGATGCGTTGTAGTCGGCGTAGAACGGGTAGCCCATGATCGCGTTGGTGGAGCCCGTGTTGATGATCACGCCGGCGCCCGCCGCCTTCATCCGCCGCGCCGCTTGCTGCGCCACGTAGAAGACGCCGTTCAGGTTCACGTCCATCACCTGGCGCCATTCCTCCACCTCGATCTCGAGAAAGTCGTGCCGGATGCTGATGCCGGCATTGTTGATCAGCACATCGAGGCCACCGAGGATCTCGTCCAGTTCATCGAACGCACCCGCGACCGCGCCAGGATCCGAGACGTCGGCGCGGATAACACCGGCCAGTTGCGGCAGTGTCTTCTTGATCCGCTCGCACCCGAGCTCGTCCCGGTCGAGCACGACGACCCTCGCGCCTTCGTCGATGAAGCGTTCCGCTGTCGCCGCGCCGATGCCGCTGGCACCGCCGGTGACCAGGACCCGCTTGCCATTCAAGCCGTTCACGTTCGCTCCTTATCCAGATCCCGCCAGGCCGCCGCCGTCGACGACCAGCGATATGCCGGTCACCGCCGAGCCGGCGTCGCCGGCCAGGTAAAGTGCCGCCTGGGCTATGTCCTCGGGCTGTGCGATGCGGCCCAGCGGCCGCTCGGCTCCTTCGGCCAGGAACTCTTCGATCGGTTCGCCTAGCTGTTCCGCCTCCTGGCGCAGCATCGGCGTATCGGTGTCGCCGGGGCAGATGCAGTTGACGCGGATGTTCTGCGGCCCGTGGTCGAGCGCCATCGCCTTGGTCAAGAGGACCACCGCGCCCTTCGAGGCGCAATACGATGCCGCATTCCGGCCGCCCGCCAGTCCCCAGCCCGAGCCGGTGTTGATGATGGCTCCGCCGCCCGCCTTTTGCATGACCGGGATGGCGTACTTGGACATGAGGTAGATCGATTTCACGTTCACCGCCATCACCTGGTCCCAATCGCGCTCACTGAGCTCCAGCACGCTGGCTCGGCGAATAATACCGGCGTTGTTGAACAGGATATCGAGACCACCCAGCGCATCGACCGTGCGCTCAACCGCACGCCGGCAGTCCTCCGCCGCGCTCACGTCGCCGGCGATGAACAGGGCGCGGCCGCTCCCCTCGACGATCTCCCGAGCGACCGATTCGCCGCCCGCCTCGTCCAGGTCCATGATCGCGACCGCCGCTCCAGCGCTCGCGAAGACTTTCGCCGTCGCTCGCCCGATCCCGGACGCGCCGCCCGTGATCAGTGCCACCTTCTCTTTCAGGACCGGTTCCATCGATTCCGCCTCACCAGAGACTGGACTCTCGCGCGGCCAACTAGGTGTAGCAGGACACCCTATAGACTGCGGCCTCACGGTAGCCGGTGACAACCCTGTAGTAGCTGCAGAGGTAGAGGTCCGTTTCGACGTCGCCGGTGTCGACGAGTAGCGGCCTTCCTCTCAGCGAAGTCAACTTCTCGGGTGTCGCGACCACGATGATGTTCTCCTTGCCGACTCGCCTGATTACAGCGGGTGAGATCTGCTGGTTCCCCCTGCCGAGCAGGAAACCCTGACCCCCCACCGGCGTGAGAATCAAGCTGCACGCGGCGTCGGCCATCTGCTCGAGGAGCTCGCGCTCGCTCATGTCCTTACCGATCTGTCTCCCGCCGCGCACCATGTCGACGCCGAGCAGGCTGGCCTCCAGGCCCAGCATCTCGATGAACGGCCTGCACGTGCTTCCGGGGCCTACGATATAGCAACGGTCATCGCTCATCGACTCAATCAGTTCCGTGGCGATGGCCATCTGCACGGCCCGTTCATCGGGCGCGCTTGCCGCTTTGGAGCCCTGCAGGAGGCGCCTGCCGTCGGGGATCGTCATGTATCCGTACAGGCGCGCAGAGAGGATTTCCCGCCGGTAATCCTCTTCGTTGATATCCATCACCTCCGCTTCCTTCACACGAGCGATCTCTCCCGCGAGAAAAGATGCCGCGACCTGACCGGCTGCGGCGGGGCTGGAAGCAAAGACAGCAGAATGGATCTTCACCCCTGCGGGAATCCCCAGGACGGTAACGGACGTGCCGATGGCGCCACACACATCCCTGGCGCTTCCGTCACCACCTGCGAACAGAAGCAGATCGACGGCTCGGTCCGCCATCTGGCGAGCGGCCCTTGCCGTGTCCTCTGGAGTCGTGCGGGGGGAAGAGCCGGATCCTATCACCTGAGGCTTTAGGCCGCATTCCGCCGCGGGCGCTTCGCCCATGACGCCGGCGAAGGTCAGAAGCACGAGGTCATCGCTGTGTGGAAGCAGCGCGGCCAAGGCCCGTTGGGCTCGCTCGTGAGCCTGCGGAACGGCGCCGAGTCGCTCGGCCCGCTCGAGTATCTCGGGACCGTCCGTGCCCTTGAGCCCGACGGTGCCCCCCATGCCGGCTACGGGATTGACGATGAGGCCCAGGGTCTTCATTGGGTGCCTGTCGGCTATCCCCGGATCTTAGCCGCGGCTTTGCCGTGCTTCTTGAGAAAGGCCCGCCAGGTCACGGCCCACTTTTCCGGATCATCGAAGCTGCTTTCATCGATCTTGTGCACGACACTGTTGTGCGGCGCGCGCTTGACGGTCTCCGGCTCGCTCCGCGCCTCCTGTACCACGTGCCGCAGCCCGTCCAGGTACTCGTCCAACTCGTCTTTGGAATAAGACTCCGTCGGCTCGATGGTGAAGGGCTGCGGAACGACGAACGGATGGTGGCTCTGCCACAGGTGGAAACCGAAGTCGGCGAGGCGCAGCGTCACATCGTGGGTGTCTACACCGGTCTCCTCGTAGAGCTTTTCCCAGGAGTAGCGAACCTGCTCGATCCTTCGCTTGCCGCCCGTATAGGGTGAAGTGGCGCCGTCTATCTCCGTGATCTTCTTCAGCAGGTAGTTGTTATTGAGGACGGCGATCCTTGCCGCCTCTTTGAGGCCTTCCGCCCCCATACTGAGGATCCAGGCGTAGGCCTTCAGTATCACCGAAAAGGCCCCCCAGAAACTCCGCACCTTGCCGATCGAGTGGGGAACGTTGTAATCGAAGTAGTACCTGTCGCCAGCGAGGCCGACCAGGGGAACGGGAAGGTAATCGGCCATCTCCTCGGTTGCGCCGAGGGCTCCGGCGCCCGGGCCGCCGCACCCGTGCGGGGCGCCAAAGCTCTTGTGCAGGTTGAAGAAGCAGAGGTCGAAATCCGCCTCGCGCGCTCTGGTGATTCCCATGATGCCATTAACGTTGGCCTGGTCATAACCGCAGATACCACCCGCCTCGTGAACCATGCCTGTGAACTCGGCGATGCGCGGATTGAAGATGCCGATATCTTCGGGGTTCGTGATGAACAGGCCAGCAGTACGCTCCGAGACGGCTGTCTTCAACGCCTCCAGATCGGGCATCCCCTGCTCGTCGGGATAGAGGGTGATGATCTTGTATCCCTTCACCGCGGCAGCGGCAGCATCGGAAGGGTGGGAGAATATAGTGGTAATCAGCTCGTCCCTCGTTGCCGCCTCTCCTCGCACCTCGTGATACTTGTGCATGATTGCGGCCATGGTGAGGATCGCATGCGAGCCCGAGCTGGGTTGTAGCGAGAACCTGTCCATTCCCGAAATCTCCCGAAGGAACAGATCCAGCTCGTAAATCACTCGCAACGCACCCTGCACGGTGCTTTCGTCCTGATACGGATGGATATCCTGTGCCTGCGGCGCGGCCGCGATCTTCTCGTTGATCTTGGGATTGTACTTGATCGTGCACGTTCCCTGGCCGATGTCCACGTTGAAGTCGGCTCCCAGGGTCTGCTGGGAAAGGCGCAGGAAATGTTTCAGCACTCGCATCTGCCCCACCTCGGGTAGGGCAGGGGGCGTCGTTCTGCGCATGTCCGCGGGGATCCTCGATAGAGCGTCGCCCACAGCGTCGGAGATCTCGAGCTCGACCTCCGGGATGTGGACTCCTCGCTGGCCGGGAGTGCTCAGCTCGAAGATTACTTCTTCATCCCATTTCGCTTGATGGAAATTGCGGAGCCTGCTCCCCTTCTGAATCTCCATGAACGTGATCCCCTAACTCAGGTACGCGGCCAACCGACTCACCAGACGGTCGATGTCCTCTCGGGTGATGACCTCGGTCACGGCGTAGAGAGCACATCCCTTCAGCGCCTCGAATTCGGCTCCCAGGTCGTGCCCTCCGAAGATGCCATCCGCCAAGAGCGCGCCGTTGATCTCCCGGACGCTTCTGCCTGTGGCCGAGAAGTCGACCACGAATTCTTTGAAGTGGAACGCCTTGAACCTGATCGCGACGCCGTCGAGCTCGGAGAGCCGCTTCATCGCGTACTGCGATTTCTGAATGATGTTCTCGTTGAGCTCGCCGATGCCTGCGGGACCGAGAAGCGACAGATAGACGCCTGCCGTGATCCCGTGTAGTGCTGCGGCAGTGCCGACGAACTCCTTGCCCTTTTCTCGCACCGCGAAGGAGGTTCTTCCGTAGGACACATCGCCGAAGCCCCATTCTCCGGCTCGTTCTGTCTTGCTTATCCCGAACAGTCGCGAAGGGTACTCCATTACGTACTTTTCTTCATCGCGAGTCCCGATGAAGCCCCCCAGCGCACCGCCGAAGTGCATGTGGTTGCCGAGACTCTGGATATCACCGCAGGCGATATCGGCGCCGTACTGGCTGGGGGGCGCCAGAACGCCCAGCGAAAGTGGGTCAACGCCCACGACGAAAACGCTGCCGTTCGCATGAAGCGCACTGGCGATCGTGTGACCGTTCTCTTCCAGCGTGCCGAAGTACGAGGGATTCTCCAAGTACAGTCCGGCGACCGAATCGTCCAGCCGGTTGCTCAGGTCGTCCATATCGAGCCCGGCCGTGCCCTCCGAGTGTCCCACCAGCTCGATCGTCATTACGGGCTCACAATAGGTCCTTATTACCCGGAGGCGATCGGGTGAGATGGTGTCGGCGATCAGGATGACGTCCCGTTCGGTGATCCTACCGGCCATGCGGATCGATGTGCTGGCCGCCTGACCCCAGTCGTAGGTGGGGACGTTGACTACGTCCGTATCCAACAGCTCGCCCATGAGGCTCTGGTACTCGAACAGCGCCTGGAACCTACCGTGGTCCTCATACGGCTCGCCCGCGTAAGCGGTGAGAAACTCAGAGCGTCCTGCGATCTCTCTACACACGGCAGGGACGTAGTGCTGATAGCAGCCGCCACCGAGAAAGCTGATGTTGTCACGACAGGTCTCGTTCTGGGAGAGAAGGCTCTCCAAGTGACGCTCCAACTCCATCTCGGAAGTGATACCGGCGGGGATGTTGAGCTCCCCTTTGAGCCGAAGCCCCTCCGGGATGTCCTCGTAGAGCGTGTCGATATCATCGATGCCGATCTCGGCGAGCATCCTGGCTTTGACTTCCGGCACGGAATTGGGGATGTAGGGATGGACCCTATCGCCTCCCGCCATAGTCAGCGCCTCCCGTCTAATAGTGCGCGTAGGGAATGAATTCGCCGGGGCCAAATATACGGCGGGTATTTGGGGCGTCCAGCGACCCGGGTGAGGCGTTTGGATCGCTGTGAGGATCGACGCGGCTTGTGGATCGGCGCCACTAAGGGCAGATTCCGCGGCTATAATATCGCCCCTTTACCCCAACCGAAGAGGTTGCCATGGACCTGACCCGCCGCGACATGCTCAAGCTGAGCGCCGGTGCAGGCGCCGCCCTGGCATTGGGTGTCCGGCTGCCCGCCTTGGCGCAGTCCTCAGAGATCATGAAGAGGCCGATCCCGTCCAGCGGCGAACTGATCCCGGTGGTGGGAATCGGCACTGCCCGAACCTTCAACGTCGAGACGACGGAGGAGGCGCTGGCGCCGCTCAGGGAGGTTATGAAGACCTTTGTCGACATGGGCGGGACCCTGCTCGACACGGCGACCGGCTACCGCAACTCAGAGACCGTGTCCGGCGTCCTGGCGAACGACCTCGGCATTACCGACAGACTGTTCATGGCCACCAAGGTGAGGGCAGAGGCGAAAGAGGAGGGCATCGAACAGATGGATCGGTCGATGGACCTGCTCAACCGGAGCGTCATCGACCTCATGCAGGTGCACAACCTGAGAGGCTGGCAGACCCAGCTGGCGACGCTTCGCGAGTGGAAGACCGAGGGCCGCATCCGTTATCTCGGGATCACGAC
Organism: Gemmatimonadota bacterium; assembly: GCA_039586755.1. Classification (GTDB taxonomy): domain Bacteria; phylum Gemmatimonadota; class Gemmatimonadetes; order Palauibacterales; family KS3-K002. Next base: position 93,205 of record JBDHJU010000007.1, read on the forward strand.
CTCCAGCACGCGGCAGTACGAGGATTTCGTCGCCGTGATGGAGCGCGAGGACCTCGACTTCATCCAGGTCAACTACTCGCTCGCCGCTCGCACGGCGGAGGAGCGCATCCTCCCCCTGGCAGCCGATCGTGGAATGGCCGTCCTCTGTAACCTGCCCTATGGGCGCGGTCGGCTATTCCAGGCGGTGGAGGGCCACGAGCTACCCGAGTGGGCTGCAGAGTTCGATGCCGAGAGCTGGGGTCAGTTCTTCCTCAAGTTCATCATCTCGCACCCGGCGGTGACCTGTCCGATCCCGGCCACCACCAAGGCGCACCACGCGGCGGACAACATGGGCGCGGCGTACGGTCCCCTGCCGGACGAGGCGATGCGGCGGCGGATGATCGAGCTGTTCGACGCGCTCTAGCGCGCTGTCGAGGAGAGGGGATGAGCCCCGCGTTGACAGCCGGGGGAGCGTCACCTAGCGTGTGATAGATTCACTCATCAACATAGTGTGGCGCGTCCCGGCCGACGGCCGTCAGTGCGTCACGTGTACAACTGGCCGCGGGAGGAATCATGTTATCTCGTTCGCTGTTCGTAGCCTTGGTGTGCATGCTCACCCTTGCTGCTTGGAGCTGCCAGCGACAGGAGGAGGGCGGCGAAATGGAGGAGAGCGGAGCCATGGAAGGCGAGGGGATGATGGGGGAGATGGCTATGCCTGACACAACCGGCGCTGCTCTCTGGACTTATCTGGAATCGGCCGACTATCGGGCGAACTGGGAGCTCTGGCCGGACAAAGGCGAGCTCTACGCGGGACAGGAACCGCACGGTGCGCTGTTGACCACATATCTCAATCCCGTTGCGCACGAAGCGTTGACGGGCATGGCCGGCTCCATGCCGAACGGCGCGATCATCGTCAAAGAGAATTACATGCCCGATAGTACGCTGGCGGCGACGACGGTCATGTATAAGGTGGATGGCTTCGACCCGGAGCACAGCAACTGGTACTGGTTGAAGGTGGTGGCCGACGGCACGATCGAGGTCCAAGGCCGGGGCGCTGGCTGCATAGCGTGTCATAGCGGTCAGGCGGACAACGACTATGTCTTCACCGGTTCGCTGGGCGGCGGCGAGATGGGCGAAATGTAGGTCCTTCTGCAAGCTGAGCGCTCCCCGGCACAAAGGCCTCGGGGAGCGCTCAGGTTCTGGGCGCGGACGAGTTGATCGTGGACCAGCCTGGCCGACGACATCACTGGATCATAAGGGTCACCCACTGGGCTGCGTTCGTCCTGATCTTCGGGATGGTCACCAGCGGGCTGCAGATCTACCGCGCCTACCCCCGCTTTGGGGAACGTGGGGGGCCTTACTACCTCAACATCTTCCACAACGTAGCTTTCCCCGAATGGGCGCGACTCGGCGGCTGGCTGGCCGGTGGGATCAATTGGCATTTCTTCTTGATGTGGCCGCTGGTGGCCGTGGGAATTCTCTACCTGACCTATCTTGTCGTTTCGGGTGAATGGAGGAAGTTGCTGTTTCGACCGCGCGACGCCCGTCCCGCCCTCGAGATGTGCAAGTACTACCTGAGGCTGAGGAAGGATCATCCGGCACAGGGTAAGCACAACGCACTGCAGAAGGCCGCCTACACAGGGATCGTTCTGCTCGGTGCGCTGTCGGTGCTGACGGGCATCTCGATGTGGAAGCCGGTACAGATCTCCTGGTTGACGAGTCTGTTCGGCGGTTTCCAGGCCGCGCGCTACTGGCACTTCTGGGCCGTCTGGCTCTTCGTTGGCTTTACCGTCATGCACGTGGGGCTTGTATTCGTGGTCGACCCCGCTTCGCTGCGTGCGATGATAACCGGTCGCTATCGAGGGAGGTTTCCAAGCGATGAGCCGTAAGATTGGCCGCCGCGGTTTCGTCATCTCGACCGCCGCCGCCTTGCTGGCGGCCTGTGGTTGGGACGGTGGCCGCTCGGCCCGGCCGGTGCTGAGCGGGTTCAGCCGGTTCAACGACTGGGTCAGCGGCCTGTTGTTCTCGGCGAGCCGGCGCGCGCCGAAGTACGACCCTGCAGACCGCTCCAGTAGTTTCCCGGCCTACCACATCAGCGCCATGACGCCGACGCTCGCAGAGCAGGAAGCGTGGCGGCTCGAGGTCGGCGGCCTGGTGCGAACGCCGTTGACGCTCTCACTCGACGAGATAAGAGCGATCGAGCCTGTCACCTATACAGTGAAGCACCATTGCGTCGAGGGCTGGTCGGCCATCGCCACCTGGACCGGCGTCCCTTTCGGGGCCATCGCCGAGCGGGCCGGCGTGCTCCCGGAAGCCCGCTACGTGCGCTTCGACTCGTTCGACGCTGGCTACTACAGCGGCTGGGATCTCGACTCGGCGCTGCACTCCGAAACGATCCTTGCCTACGGGTTCAACGATCAGGACCTCATGCCAGACCACGGTGCCCCGCTGCGCCTCTACGCACCCCACAAGCTCGGCTACAAGATGACCAAGTACCTGACGCGGATCACGTTTACGGCCGAGCGGCCCGGCGGCTACTGGGAGGACCAGGGCTACCCCTGGTTCGGCGGCGTATGAGAAAGGCACTGCTGCTCAGCGCGGCGGTCGCGATCGCCGTCGCCTGCGGTCAAGAGCGCGATATGCCGGAACGGGTCGAGATGCCGGACAGCGCGGCCGTGATGCGGGCGCTCTCCAGCGAGGCGGCGATGGATTCGATGCTCGATACGATCCCTGGCGGCGAGATGGCGCGGGGCGACTCGGCGACGGCTGCGGAGTTGCTCAAGAAGAAGATGTAGCCGCCCATCCAGGTATTGCCCGATTATTGACCACCATTTGTCCACTTTACGCCCCAACCAACAGGAGGAATCCCATGCGTGGACTTCCCCTCGTGCTCGTGCTGCTCGCGGCCATCGCCGCGCCAGGAACCCTCATCGCACAAGAGGAAGGCGAAGCGCCGCCCATTCTCCGGCTGTCCTTCTTCATGTGCAACACCAACAGCCTCGACGACGCTCTGGAAGAGGCAGAGTCGCTAGTCATCCCGGTGTGGAACGAGCTGGTCGCGGAGGGCATGGTGGATAGCTACGGCTACATTGTCCACCGTTGGGCCGACGAGTGGAACGTCGGTATCTACACCGTCGCCGAGAGCATTGAGGCCGTGCTCGCCGCCAGCCAGGAAGCCGGGCGCCGACTCCAAGAGAGGTACCCGGACGGCCCGAACGCCTTCGGTGAAGCTTGTCCTCACCATCGGGATGGCTTCTACGCGATCGGTCCGTCGACGTCGGGAGATGAGGAGGAGACAGACGGCAACGGAAGCTGAGCCAGCCGACGCGGAGGCTCTTTGCTACGGGGGGCGACTCGCGCCCCCCGTTCCCCTTTAGGGCGTTCTAGAGTCTCTCTCCGGGTTCGGGAATATCGTTCCGTTGTCTCCCACTATTCCAGCGGAATACGCCCCTTGTTCGCGGTGAGCCATTACTTAAAGGTCTGGAGCGATGGATTGAGAGATCGCGCGACGTCGGGATTGCGCCCTCCAGAGTACACATGATCAAAGTCGCGCTTGAATTGGAACATGTTCCCAAGGTCCTCAGCCCCCGGGAACCCAAAGCCGCGGTATTCCTCCGGCGACACCTCGTGGTACCGGACCTCTTGGCCCAGCGCACGGGTCAACTCCGCCGCGATCTGCTGGCCGGTCAACAGCTCGCCAGCGATGCCGACGGTTTCCCCAACGAACTCGGGCCCCTTCTCGAAGATCGCGTAGGCACACTTCCCGATGTCTTCCACAGCGATTCCCGGCAGTGTCTTGTCGCCCATTGGGAAAGTCAGGGCCAAGACGCCCTCGGGGCCCGGCTTGGGGCCCCACCCGAAGTAGATGAGGTTCTCCCGGTAGCCACATGTCCGGAGCAACGTCGTCGGCACCCCCGAGTCGGTGAAGATGGCGTCTGCCTCGCCTTTGCAGTCGAAATGCAGGACCTTGTACTTCTCCATCAAGGTGGGCATGCGGTCGTCATCGAGCCGTACCCACTGGCGCGTGTCTTCGAGCGTCGACCAGATGACGTGCTTCGAACCACACTCCTTTGCCGCCTCCGCCATGGCGCGCGCTTGGGGCGGGTTCTTTCTCTGGCGAGAAATGTTCCCAGAAGTTCGTGACACAGAAAGCACCGTGGGCGCCGGCGAACGCACGCTTCAGACTGTCGCCGTCATCCAGGTCGGCCTCGACGACCTCCGCGCCTAGGGCCGCCAGGGCCTGCGCCTTCTCCGAGCTCCCGTTGCGCGTCGGCGCCCGGACCACGAACGGGCTGTCGGAGTCGTTCAGAATGGCCCGAGCTGAACCGCCGCCCTGTGCGCCGGTCGCGCCCACCACGGCAATGATCTTCTTGTTGCTCATGACGAATGCTCCTTTTTTGGGGTTCTTACGGCACAACACCGAGAACCTGGCCCTAATTCCTAGGGTCTGCTCAGCGAGCGATGCGACCTGGCATCCCGTCGAGAGTCCGTGTCATCTTCTACCGCGCCCTATGAGACGCACCGCAGGAGAGGTGGAGGTGCAATTGCATGGTCGTCTTCCCAGGATAGGTGAATTGCTGCGGGAGTTGTCCGGCGCGCTCGGCGATAGCGGCGTTCTGGCTCCGATCGCCCTCGCGTTGATCGCGGTGAACGGGCTTCACCCTTCACCACTCTTCCTCGTGTTCGGCATCGCCTATGCGGTGGCTGGCTTTTATTACCGACTGCCGGTGCCTGTCCAACCGCTCAAGGCGATGGCGGTGATCGTATTGTCGACCGGGGCGAGCGTGGGAATGATCTCCGTGGCGGCGTTGGAGATGGCCGCCGTCCTGGGCCTGGTCGCCGCTGCCGGTGGCGCGCACCTGCTCGAGCGGATCTTCACACGTCCGCTCGTGCGTGGGGTTCAGCTCGCGGTGGGCTTACTTCTGTTTCGAAAAGCCGTTGCCATGCTGCTCGTCGGTGATGGCTCCGGCCACCTGGCATCAACTGGTGGACCCGTCGCACTGGCGGCCGCCGTGGCTTGTACGGTGCTTCTTCTCCTCTTGGTCGCCCGCGAACGCCTGAGCCGTGTCCCTGCGGCGCTACTCCTCCTCGGGCTCGGCGCCATCTTCACCTGGATCGTTGGCGGTGCTGCAACGCCGCCGCCTCTCACGGATTGGGTCGGCCTCCAGATCGATTGGTCGCTGGCGGGTAGCGCGCTGGTCCTGCTCGTTATTCCACAGCTGCCGCTCACCCTCGGCAGCGCCGCCGTTGCATCCGCTGCCACCGCGCAGGACTACTACGGCGAGCGGGCCGGACGTGTAACGGTTCGCTCGCTCTGCGCGTCGATGGGCGCGTTCAACCTGATCGCCGCCCTAACGGGAGGGTTCCCGGTCTGTCACGGCTCGGCTGGGTTTACCTCACACTACCGCTTCGGCGCGCGGAGCCGCTGGAGCACGTTCAGCCTCGGTGTCGCTCTGACCTTCCTGGCGCTATTGGCGCCGGGCGCGGTCTGGGCGTTCCTCGCTCTCGTACCAACGGCCGTACTCGCCGCCATGCTCGCCTACGTGGGGATCCTTCACGCTACACTCGTCCGCGACGTGCTCGGCGACGCCCGGTCGGCGGTCCCCGCCTTGCTGGTGGGAGTCGTCGCGACCGTCACCACGAACGTGATGATCGCGATCATCATCGGCGGGGCCGCCGAGCTCATCCTCGCCGCTCATAGGCGCCTGGTGTAGGGTACCCACCGATCCCCTGAGTGATTACGTTTCAGCCCACGGAGGGCTAGACCTAATCGGCAAGGCAGCGGTCTTGAAAACCGCCGGGGGCAACCCCTTCCGGGTTCGAATCCCGGGCCCTCCGCCTTAGGGACAAAGGAGTTTCGGGGGTCATGCGGTGGCCCCCGTTTCTGTAGCTGCTACCCTTGGAGGCGGCAGAAGCCGCCGGGCCTTCCGGGCTGGCTCGGCGTGCCCACACCTGCGCAGGCGAGCGAGCGCTCGAGCCTTGCTGCCCAGCGATTTTGTGCTTCTATTCCCCGGCTATTCGTCCAACCCGTGGCGCGGCACGCGCCGGCAACAATGAGAGGAGACGTGAGGTATGAGGTCCATCTTTGTGTCCGTCTCCCTGGCGGCGGCGCTAATGTCTGTAACAGCAACATCGATTAAAGCCCAGACGGAGGTCTTCATCGAGTACTCGGTGACCGGCAGCGCCTCGGCATCCGGTCGGGACATGGACGTCGTGATCTGCAGCTCGAGCGAGGACGGTTTCAACATTCACTCGGTGGGGGAGTGGGTATTCACCTTTGATGGGCCGTCTGCTGAGGCCGGTGAGCACGAGGCTCGCGTGACAGTCGCCGCCCCTGCCACCGTTGCGGCGTTGCACGACGATAACTTCCGTACCGACGATCGCCTTAGCGGCGATGGGACCATCGTTGTGGAACGCGTGGGCACAGGTGAAATGAATATGCCGTTGCTCAAGGTCCAGTACACCGCCAAAGGACTGTCTTCGGATACTGGCGCGACCATCGATGTGGAAGGCACGCTCGTTTGCCCGCTGATGTGATTCGGTGTTGTGGCCGTTTGCACCCGGGCTCACGTGTTACCACAATTGCACTACAGCGACCAACATTCGTTGCGAATAGCCGACACGCAGCCCGGGAGGCTGCTCTCGAAAAGACAAGGAGTGACGATGAGGACCACGGAGCTGGGCATGAACAGCAGGCTCGTCCACGGCGGATACCATCCCGATTCGACGGGAGCGGTGAACGTGCCGATCTACCAGAGCTCCACCTTCGCCTTCCGGGACGCCGCGCACGGCGCCGCCCTCTTTGCCGGCGAGGAGGAGGGATACATCTACACAAGGATCGGTAACCCGACGATCCGAGCACTGGAGGACAGTGTCGCCGACTTGGAGAACGGGGCTGGCGGAATCGCCACGAGTTCCGGACTGGGAGCGGTCAGCACACTGTACATGGCCCTTCTCGAGTGTGGCGCCCACATGGTGAGCACAGCGTCGGTGTACGGGCCCAGTCGGGGGCTGATCGAGAAGCAATTCTCGAGGTTCGGCGTCGAAGCGTCTTTCGTCGACACCTCGGATCTGGACAACCTGCGCGAGGCGATCCGACCCGACACACGGTTGGTCTACATCGAGACACCCTCCAACCCGGCGATGCAGGTGACGGACATCGCCGGGGCCGCGAGCATCGCCCACGATCACGGCGCACTGCTGGCTGTGGACAATACCTTCGCCAGCCCTTACCTCCAGCAGCCCTTGTCCTTGGGAGCGGACGTGGCCCTCCACTCGGTCACCAAGTTCATCAACGGCCACGCCGACATCGTCGGGGGCGTCCTGGTGGCTAAGGACGATGAAGTCCATCGGCGTCTGAGGGGCGTGATGGTAGACATGGGTTGCAACATGGATCCGCACCAGGCGTTCCTCGTGCTGCGCGGGCTCAAGACCCTTGGGCTTCGAGTCGAGCGGGCGCAAGCAGGGGCCCAGGCGATCGCCCAGTGGCTGGAAGCGCACCCCAAAGTCGAGACCGTTCGCTACATCGGCCTTCCCTCACACCCGGGACACGAACTTGCCAAGCGGCAGATGCGCGGGTTCGGCAGCATGATCGCCTTCGAGCTGAAGGGGGGGATGGGGGCGGGCCGGAAGCTGATGGACAACGTCAAGCTCGCCATCCTAGCCGTCTCACTCGGCGGCGTCGAGACGCTCATCGAACACCCCGCCTCCATGACCCACGCTTCGATGTCGAAGGAGGCCCGGGAAGCCGCCGGCTTCGCCGACGGGCTGGTGCGCTACTCGGTGGGCATCGAGGATGCGGACGACCTCATCGCCGACCTGGAGCAGGCCCTGGAGACCGTGTAGCGGAGGGCCAATCCTGGCCGGGGCCAATCCTGAGAAAGCCTCTTGAGTGGGGAGTTGACAACGTCAACTAACCGGTTAGATTGACGCTGTCAACCGGCTGCGCTGACATGCCGGTCAAGCCACCACACAGTCGACCGGGAAGGAAAGAGGACAACGATGGGATTGGACGTATACGCACAGCGGGGACCGGGGCAGGACCTCACGAAGGAGGATGAGAGGGCCTTCGAGGCGGCGGAGATCGAGCTTTGCGGTGGGCTGTTGAGCGGGGCGGCGGGCAGCTTTCGCGGTAAAGTCTACGCCGGTCTCGTGCACTCGATCACCGGGGAGAGCCTCTACCAGGAGTGGATTCCAGCGGAGCGCGTGAAGGCGATGCACGAAGCGCTCCTCGGCTGCGAGCCTCAGGAATTCGAGGATCTTCACGACGAGCGTTTCGCCGGCGTCGAGGAGGCCGTGGCCCAGCTGCGCGAGTTCTTCAGGGTGTGCGCGGAGCGGGGGCTGGGACTGGTGGGGTGGTGGTGAGCTTCGGCTGCTGGACGTGGAGGAAGTGGCAGGCGTAGACTGTCCCAGGCGCCTTTTGTCACGCGCCCTTGTGGGCCAATCGTATCATCGCCGGCCGCGGCACGTCGGGACGAAGCCGTGCAGGCCCCAATCGTTCGACAATGAGCCGCAGACAGGAAGAACGCGCGCAACTCATACGGCGCAGTCTCAGAATTGTCGAGCAGCTGGACGGCGTCCCGCTACTCGACGACGGCGGCCTCTGGCTTCTGACCGACGCGCCGGTCGCACCCAGTGACCCGTTCGGGCTGGCCCGAGCTCTGACGACGGCAAAGCTGCCTCCGCGCCAGGACCTGGCCGGGCTGCTGGGGGCGCGCCAGGTCGTGCGCGTCGACGTCGAGAACGTCAGCCGCTGGCACAAAGCGGTGACCGGCCTGGAGCGCAGGCGGGACATCAGGCGGCTCATTCGTGAAGGGGTCTCGGCGTTCCGCCAGTTCTCGCTGGAGGGAGTCCGGGCGCGGATATCCGCCGCGCGCGTCCGGCTCGAGGCAGTGACCGGCGCATTCGAGTCCGCGGAGTCGGCCGCCCGCTGCTGTGGGTCGAAGCAGAGCGAAGCGCCCGACGTCGAGACCCTCGTCGCCGCACTTCCTGCCCGCCTCCACGCACTCGCCTACTGGCATCACGATCCTGTGGAGTTGCTGCTCGACGCCGGGGGCGCGGCAAGCCGGGCACTGCTCGGGCTTGCAGCGACGGCACGGGACGGAAAGGTCGCCAACCTGGCGGCAGTACTGCTGGGCATCCGCCAGCGGGCGAGCGCGGGGGGGCAAAGGGGGGTCAAGGAGCCGCCGGAAGCGCTGCCTGAAGGGCTTCACCCGGCTTATTGGGCCGGCCGATCCGGTCCGCGGTTCAGCCCGGTCATGATCGCGCTGGCCGTCGCTGGAGGCCGACCGCTGGCTGAGTTGCCTAGCGGTATCCCGGAGTTGGTGGCTAGCAGGCTGGGACCGCCGGCGGAGCGTGTGGCGGTGCTCTATGGCCTGGCTGCGACGTTGGAGGTCCTGCGCTCACTGACCGCGAGGTGGGAGAAGAGCGGGGTGCCGGCCCGAAGCTCCAGAACGGCCATCTCGCGGCTCAAGCGCCTCGCCCGAGCTGCGGAGACGATGGCGCCCATCACTCTCAGGACGGCGCTCGAGGAACGGGTCGTGGACGATATAAGGACACTGCCGCGGCTCCACAGTACACAGGCCCACGTCGTGGTCCGGCTGTTCAAGGAGTGGGTAGAGGTGAACGCCCTCGAGCCGCGCGGCGTCAGCTCGCAACAGCTCCGCCGAATCGCCTATCGCTCGCTCGCCCTGGGGCCGGCCGCCGCGCTGGAGGCCATGGGGAAGGTCTGGCTCGCGGCCGGCACTGAGACCGACAGGCCTCTGGAGGCGGTGGGTCGGGCGCAGCTGGCCCTCAGCCTGACCCACCCGGGGATGGCCCTCGCGGCTCCGGTGTGGTCGAGCGCCGAGCGGATCGACGCGCTTCGCTTTGTCGCTGCGCGGTTGGATGGGCCGAAGCTAGCAGCGCTCTGGCCGCAGATCTCCGCGCTGGGCGAAGACGACCTGTACCGCCTGCCCATCGAATTCCTTCAATCGGCGCCCGCCGACCTGGCCGGCAGGGCTCTCGACTTGGGAGTCGCCGAACAGGCGGGGGAGCTGGAAAGGCCTGTCCTCAAGCGATACCTCCGCACGGTCTCCACCCTGGGGGCGATGCAGCTCCACAGCCTCGCCCGCCAGGACTGGTTTCTCGACCTGTTCAAGCGCGGTGGCGCACCGGCGGCTGCGCTGACGCTGGCGCTGGTCTCGAGCTTCGGACGGCGAGAGGACCTCGATGGGCGGTTGGCATCTTTGCACGCGCTTGGTCAGGGCTTCAAGAGCCACGGCCCGCTGCTGGAACGAGCGCTGAGAGATTGGAACGCGACGACGGTCGAAGCGGCGCCTCCCGAACTGGATGCGTTGGCCGAAGCACTCGAGATGTCCAGCGAGCGGATGAGGCGTTACCTCCACTTCAAGCGCCTCGCTGGACACGGCGAGTCTTTCTCGAACGAGCTGCTCGATTTGCTGGACTTCGATCGCAAACAGGAATCGGAGATCGCCTACCTCGAAGCGCGGGTCCGTGCGCCCGATCTCCCACGCGAGGAACGCAGTCTCATCGACATGCGTCTCGTGGCATTGAAGGATCCCGACTCGCAAGGCGGTCGTCGACGCAAAGCGCTTCGCCGGGCACACAATCGCTTCGAGCGGGCCCTAGCTCTCTATCGCATCCAAAGCCTCGAGCGAACACTCACCGGCGTGTACTGCCGACTCCTGTCGAGCTTGCTGGGTGAAAAGGTGCCCGCGGACGCGATGCGACCGGGCATGATGGAGTCGCTGCAGTTGCTTAGCTCGGACAATCGGAACTGGCACCTGCTCGTCGAACTTCTCCGCGATGAGGTGAGAGGTCGACCTCTACAGGATCGGGCGGCTAATAGGGAATGGTTGACTCGCGCGGCGCGGGCAGGTCTCAAAGTCGATGTGTGGCTTCGCGGCCTGCGCGCCACCGTCGAGATCGACGGCGCGTCCATCGAGTTTGCCAGCGAGCGCGATCCGTTCGAGATCTTGAAGATGGGGAGCTACTTCGACACCTGCCTCAGCCTCGAGAGGGAAGACGGAGCGTTGGCCGCGTCGGTCGTCGTCAACGCCCTCGACATCAACAAGCATGTGGTCTACGGCCGCCTGCCGGATGGGACCGTCGTGGCCCGCAAGCTCATCGGTGCCACGGCCGCCGGTCAGCTGGCCGGCTACAACACCTACGTGTCGTACAATCGGGAGCCCATCGCCGCCGCCCTCGCCAGGCTTCTGGAAGACTTCGCGAGCTCGTGTGGCCTGCGGCTCAGCGATACTGCCACTCCCGAGGTTCTGCACGACGGCTACTGGTACGACGACGGCAACGAGCCGTGGAGTGAATTCGCGGGACCCTCGCAGGCAGACCCCGAAGAAGATCTCTCTTCCTGACCCGGCCTCTCATGCCTTGACGTTCGACAACAAGCCCTCTACTATTGTAGACAATCTAGGCATCGAACCGTCGGGGGGAGGGCGATCGTGGCTCGCTCGAAGGCAGATCTGCTTCAGGGCACGCTCGACATGCTGATCCTGAAGACGTTGGAGCTGGGGAAGCTGCACGGCTGGGGCATCTCGAAGCGGATCCGAGAGATGTCGCGGGACGTGTTGGAGGTGAACCAGGGCTCGCTGTATCCGGCGCTGTACCGGCTGGAGGACAGAGGGCTGATCGAGTCGGAGTGGGGGATCTCTCCCGAGGGTCGGCGGGCCAAGTTCTACTCGTTGACAGGGAGCGGCAAGAAAGCTCTGCGTGAAGAGACGCGCTCGTGGGCACTCTTCTCGGAGGCGGTCCAGCTCATACTGCAAACGACGCATTAGGCAGAATAGAAATGGAATGGATGAAGAGACTGGCGCGCCGCATCCGCATTTTGCTGACTCGATCTCGGGTCGAGCGGGAGATGGACGATGAGATGCGTCTCCATATCGAGATGGAGATCGAGGATTTAATGCGGCGTGGGATGAGTCGCGAAGAAGCACGCCGCAAGGCGCTGCTGAGGTTCGGCGGCGTCGAGCGCTACAAAGAGCAGGGTCGCGATGCACGCGGGGTGCGTTGGCTCGTGGACATGGGTCAGGATTTCCGCTACGCGGCCCGAACTTTCCGCAAGAACCCCGGCTACACGTTCGTGGCGGCGCTGACTCTGGCGTTGGGCATCGGTGCGACCACCGCGATCTTCAGCGTGGTCGACGGTGTGTTGTTGAAACCGCTGCCTTATCACGATCCCGGGCAGTTGGTGATCGTGAGTCAGCAGAACAGCCCGACGAACCGGTGGCCGCTATCGGTGGTCGACTACCAGGCGATCGAGGAGGGTGCGCGATCGTTTGAGAGCGTGAGCGGTTTGTCACGCAGTAGGGCGGTCCTGACGGGCGGTGACCAGCCCGAGCGGGTCGCGGTCGGCTATGTGACAGCCGAATGGTTCAACACGTTGGGCCTTCACCCGGCCGAGGGCCGAGGGTTTCTACCGGGTGAGGATCAGCCTGGCGCGGAACTAGTAGCCGTGATCAGCCACGCGTTTCGCGAGCGCCAGTACGGCCGGGACGCCGAGACGTTGGGGCGCACGCTGGTGCTGGACGGCCAGGGCTATACCGTCGTTGGGGTTCTGGCGCCAGGCGTCAGATCGATGGCTGGCTGGCGCGCCGAGATTTGGCCGATTCTGCAGCTTCAACCGCCGCCGCGTCGCGGGCCGTTCTTCATCCAAGCCGTGGCGCGTCTGCGAGACGGGGTCTCGCAGGCGGAGGCAGCCCGCGACCTGGCCGGCGTGAGCGAGCGGATCTTTCCGCTGTGGGCGGACTCGTTCCAGGATCGAGAGGCGCGGTTGACCCCATTCCCGCTTCGCGACGTTATGGTCGGGAACGTAGGGGGCGCGCTGGTGCTGCTGTTCGGCGCGGTGATCTTTGTTCTGCTCATCGCTTTGGCGAACGTGGCGAACCTGTCGCTGGCGCGGGCGAGCACCCGGGAACGGGAGGTAGCGCTCCGGGCATCGCTGGGTGCGAGTCGGGGCCGCCTAACGCGTCAACTACTGGTCGAGAGCATAACCCTCGCAGCACTGGGCGGCCTGGTCGGCACCTTGCTCTCGGTCATCGCTCTCGATGCGCTGCTCAGTCTGGGCCCGCAACTGCCGCGTATCGATGAGGTAAGGCTCGACGGCAGGGTCCTGGGTTTCACCGCGTTCATCACGATTGCCAGCGCTGTGCTCTCGGGCCTCGCCCCACTGATCCACGGAATCTCCTCCGATCTGGGGGCAGCTCTGCGGAGCGGGGGACGGACGGGGTCGGAGGGTCGGCGCGCCAATGCGTTGCGTGGCGGGTTGGTGACCGCCGAGTTCGCCTTGGCGCTGCCGCTGCTGGCCGGTGCGGTGCTGCTGTTCACCAGCTTGGAACGCTTGCAGAAGGTGGATCCCGGCTTCGATCCCGAGAACCTGATCGTGGCGCGGGCGTCGCTTGCGGGCAATCGCTATCAAGACGGCACCTCAGTGGTGGGATTCTGGGATAACGCGTTACCCGGCCTGGCTGAGATTCCGGGCGTCGAGGCCGTCGGGCTCAGCTCCGCGGCGCCACCGAACAACCCCGGCATGATCAACAACTTCGACTTGCGAGACAGACCGGTTCCGCCGGGTAGCAGCCAGCCGGCGGTGCCTTGGGTAATCGTTTCGCCGGGCTACTTCGAAGCCATGGGGGTTCGCCTGCTCCAGGGGCGGTTGCCCGATATCACGGACACGTTCGACACTCCGCGAGTCGTGGCGGTAAGCAGCCGCTGGGCGGAGCGCTTCTACCCCGGCGAAGACGTGCTGGGTAGGCAGCTGTACGCGGGCGGCGCGACGACGAATCCGGTGACAGTGGTCGGAGTGGTGAGCGACGTGAAGTACCAGGGGCTGGCCGGCGACGATGAGAGCGTTGTCTACGAGTCTTACACCCAGAATCCGTGGCGCTCGGTGAACCTGGTCATCCGCGGCAGGGGAACGTCGGTGACGGCGGCGCAGGTGCGGAGCCGGCTCAACGCTCTGGATCCCGATGTGCCGCTATCGAACGTGCAGACTGCGGAGCAGAGATTGGCGGCGTCGGTTGACCGGCCGCGCTACTGGGCAACGCTCGTCGGTATCTTCGCCGCGGTGGGCTTGGTGCTGGCGGCCGTCGGGATCTACGGCGTTCTCTCGTACTCGGTGAGCAAACAGGCGCGCGAGATCGGCATACGGATGGCGCTCGGCGCCCAGGCGTCAGCGGTTCGCCGCAGTGTCGTCGGTCGGGGGCTGGGACAGGCGGCGCTGGGGCTCGGCGTCGGGCTCGCCGGAGCGCTATATCTCACCCGCTGGCTGGAAGGTCTGTTGTTCGGCGTGTCGCCGACTGACCCGGCCAGCTTCGGCTTGGTCGTGCTGCTTCTACTGGTCGTCGCCCTGGCGGCCTGCTACTGGCCGGCACGGCGGGCGACGAAGGTCGATCCCGTTCGAGTCCTGACGGAGGAGTAGGGTTCGAGTTCGCCGCGCGCCGCACCCGCGCCTCACTCAGGGCGACGCCCGGCCGGTCGCCTGCAACCCCAACTCGATACTCGGCCGCGGCGGGTTCAGGTAGCGGGCCAGGAAGTCGTAGATGACTCGGCGGACCTCCCAGGCCTCGGGCACGTCGAGCCGGTCGAAGCTGTGGCCGCCCGGCAGATCGTAGATCTCGTACTCGAAATCCTTTCCTGCCGCCGTGAGCGCCTGGATCAGGTGCTCGACCTCGATCACGTTGACGTCCTCGTCGTGCACGTTGCCGTGGATCCGCACCGGGCGCGTGAGCTTCTCCACGTTCCAGACCGGCGAACGACGCTTGTATTCCTCGAGGTTCTCGCGCGGCGTCGCGTCGATGTGGTATTCCGCCTCGTAGTAGGCCTGGTAGCCCGGGCCCAGGTAGCCCATCCGCTGCACCAGGTCGGAGACCGGTACGCCGGCGAACCCGACGACATAGCTGTCCGGGTGGTCGAACAGGCTGTGCAGGGTGATGAGGCCGCCATGGCTCCAACCGATGAGCCCGACCCGGTCCTCGTCGACGCGCGGGTGATTGGCGACCACCCAGTCGCGGGCCGCCAGACAGTCGCCGACCTCGCGGCCGCCGTAGTCGATGGCCCGATACATACCGCGGCCGTAGCCGGTGGAGCCGCGGTACTCGGGTGCCACCACGATGTACCCCTGGGCGATGAGCTCGCGGACGATCCGGCTGTGGTAAGTCGTGAAGTCGGCGTGCACGCCACCGTGGGGCAGGACCAGCAGGGGTAGCTTGCGACCGCCGAAGTCCTCGCGCGGCGTGAATACGTACGTGTAGAACTTGAACGGGTTGCCCGGGCCGCTGGGCGGCGGGTTAGGCTCGTTGGCAAGCGGCGGCCCGTAGATCCGCACCTTCTCGACGACGGCCACGTCGCCGACTCGGTCGAACCAGAGCACATCGTCGATCAGCTTCTCCAGAATGTCGAGCCGGTGGTCCAGGGCATCGTGCTCCCTCACCAGTCGCTCGGCCATCTCCACCGCCTGCTGCGCCGGTGTCTGGCCCCAGGCGAACGTGGCGGGGAGAACGGCTGTCAGGGCAACGAGGACCACAAATACACGCGATAGACGCATCTTCCCCTCCGTGAGACAGGTCCGTTTTGGGACAGATGGGGCAGGAAGAGAAAGTCTGGCCGGACGGCGGCGGAGGCAAGGTGTCGACCGCGGCCGGCAGCAGGAACGGGCAGGCGCCCCGAGTGTATACTAGTTCCCTCCGACCGCCCTTCCGGAGTCCTCAGCAGGAGAGTCATCGTGCCCAGGGAATTCAAGTTCCGTAAGGGAGACGGTCGCAAGGCCAAGAGGAAAGATTTCGGAGAATTCTGGGTCGAGGAGAGGACGATCATCCAAGAGGTCGGTGACGGGGAGGGAGCGGAGGATCTTCCCGAGGCGCGGGGAATTCAGGAGATCGCCAGGCAGGTCAGCGAAGACCTGTCCAGCGGAAAGATCACCGCGGAAGAGGCCAAACAGCGGCTCGCCGGTGCGGTCCAGCAGCTAGTGAGTGGGGGCGGGGAGATCTGCCTGATGTGCGGCGGAAGTAAGGATCCCGGCGCCTTCGTCTGCGACTCGTGCGCTGATGGTGTGGAGATCGAGACGGAGATAGAGTTCGAAGGCTTCGACGACGACTGAATAGCGCCAAGTGGGCAAGGACCCCTTCGGACCCCCGTTCTGTCGGACGGGGGTTCTTGCTTTACGACCATCCACTTGCCAATGCGCGTCCGGGTTCCGACCTTCAACGTGTCAACCCCGGAGGAACGTTCATGAAGCGCATCTGCTTGCTCGCTATCCTGCTCAGCACGGGCTGCGCCGGCGAAACGCTCGAGGTGAGGACCGGCTATGTGGACGTCGAGGGCGCCAGGCTCTACTACGAGGAGGCAGGGCAGGGAGCTCCGGTGGTCCTGATCCACGGCGGCTTTCTGGACCGCCGCATGTGGGACGGCCAGTTCGAGGTCCTGGCGCAGCAGTTCCGTGCGATCCGCTACGACGTCCGGGCCCACGGCCTGTCCCGGGCCGACTCGGTGGCCTTCGCCGACCACGAGGACCTGCGGCGGCTGCTGAC
The DNA here is from genome assembly GCA_039586755.1 of Gemmatimonadota bacterium. GTDB lineage: Bacteria > Gemmatimonadota > Gemmatimonadetes > Palauibacterales > KS3-K002. Next base: position 109,728 of record JBDHJU010000007.1, read on the forward strand.
GACGCTGGAAGTTCCGAGCGCGACGATCATCGGGCTCTCCATGGGTGGCCAGATCGCCACCGATTTCGCGCTGGCCTACCCCGAGCTGGTATCGGCGCTGGTGCTGGTCGGTCCCGGGATGTCTGGGTATCCGTTCGAGGGTGACGATCTCGACACCTATGTGGAAGATCTGACGGCGGCCTTCGAGACCGGCGGACTCTCGGCAGCCATCGAGGTGTTCGCCCAGTACTGGTGCGACGGCCCGCAGCGCGAGCCGTCGCAGGTGGACCCTGCCGTCCGCCAAAGAGTCCTGACAATGTTGGAGGGAAGCGGCGAACGGTGGCAGTACTGGGGGTTGGGCCGGCAGCTGGAACCGCCGGCCTTCGGGCGTCTGGGTGAGATCGAGGTGCCAACGCTGGCCATCGCCGGGGACATCGACATGCCGGTCATTCAGGAGATCGTCGAACTCATCGTGGCGCAGGTGCCGGACGCGCGAAAGGTCGTGATCCCGGACGTCGCCCACATGGTCAACATGGAGAAGCCGGACGAGTTCAACGATCTGGTGCTGGGGTTCCTAACGGGCTTGAACTGATCGACTCGGCTGGGTTATTGATGTGACCTGCGATGACTGACTTCCGGGAGAAGAACGTCCTCATCACCGGCGCCGGTAGTGGCATCGGACAGCTGCTGGCTGGGAAGATCGCCGACCGGGGCGCCCGCGTGATCCTCTGGGACATCGACGGGGCGGCGCTGGCCGAGGTCGGCCGCGAGATCGAGGGCCGCGGCCATAGGGTCGGTACCTACCGATGCGACGTCTCCGACGCCGCTGCGATCGAGGCCACGGCGCGGCGCGTGCTCGACGACTGGGGTTCGGTGGACGTCTTGATCAACAACGCCGGCATCGTCACCGGCAAGCCGATCCTCGAGTCAGAGGACGCCGAGATCCGGCGCACCTTCGACATCAACACGCTGGCCCATTTCTGGACCGTCCGTGCCTTTCTGCCGGGTATGCTGGAGCGGGGGAACGGTCATATCGTGACCGTCGCCTCGGCGGGCGGCCTGGTGGCGGCCCCGAGGCTCAGCGACTACAGCGCCAGCAAGTTCGCTGCGGTGGGCTTCGACGAGGCGTTGCGCATGGAGCTCGCCAGCGCTGGAAACGACATCAAGACGACGGTCGTCTGCCCCTACTACGTGAGCACCGGGATGTTCGAAGGCGTGAAGACCCGCTTCTCCTGGTTGCTCCCCATCCTCGAGCCCGACTACGTGGCGGACAGGATCGTTAAGGCGATCCGCAAGAACCGCCGCCGCCTGTTGATGCCCCGCTTCGTCTACACGGCGCTTCCATTAAGAGTGCTGCCGGTTCCCTGGTTCGACGCGCTGATCGGGTTCTTTGGTGTCAGCCGCAGCATGGACGAGTTCACAGGCCACGGCGATGCAGCCCGTCCCACGGGCGACCGGTCACCGACCGCTGGCCCGTGACAAGTAGTCGCGACTGGTTATAATACCGAGCGGGACCGGCCGACCGGATTCCCAGGGGAGAGGTGGCCGAGAGGCTTAAGGCGGCACCCTGCTAAGGTGTTGGGGGCATTGCCCCTCGTGGGTTCGAATCCCACCCTCTCCGCCATCGTTCAAGACCGCGGGGTTGAGTCTCAGTTGAGACTCAACCCCGCTCTTCTCCCTGACCCGGACCTTCGGTCTGCTGTCATTCAGCCGACCGATCACTCGTTTTGCCTCGTACAGATCGAGAGAGAGTGAGCAAGCATCGATCGACAGACAATTCGAGTCGCGCGATCTGCAGCGTACGTCCTACACATCGTGCTCCGTGCTGGGTGCTCTGATCACTCAGCTCCTCAACGAGCGGGACATCGTGTCTCAACCAGAGGGCGAGGCTTGAGTGAGTGGCCGACGAAATCTTCGATCGTAAGAACCGAGAACGCGAAAAAAACATCGTGTGATGCTACAAACGCATTTCTCTACTCTTGAATGAAGTCGAGCGCGACGGGTAGCTGTCGCGATGAATCGGGGGAAGAAAAGCGATGACGCGGGAGATGTTTTTTCGGTGCAAACGGTTGGAGCCCGTACGGGCACGACCTGTAAGTGATTGTCAATAAAGACGATACGGTGGCAGCGGCCCCGGGGCCACCGCGCCGCGGCGGCGGCGAGCTCGGTGTGTTTTTGTGGCGATGAGATCGGCCACCGCGAGTTCGTCACGACTCGTTTCGACGATGCGATCATGCGTTTTGGAGGTGGTTGACGAGTGCGCGAGAGTAGCCTAAACTGATTCCAACACGTTTCTCATCTCCATACCGGGAGATCGGCGGGCAAGCTCGCCAGCAACCTATAGAAAAAGAACCTCTCCCCCTGAGAGCGATTTGTCGAAGGTAGACGGTCGCCCCGTAGTCGTGTCGGTACCCTGAACTCGAACCCGTCACGATGGCAGCGATGTCGTTTTCCTTCTGCCGGGCTCTGGAGGCTCCCATGTCGGATGTGCTCACTGTTATCGAGCGGCGAATTTACAACTATCTAGTCGACTACCTGAAGCGAGAGACCTACCAGCCGAGTATTCGCGAGATCGGCACTCGCTTCGGAATCCGCTCGACCAAGACGGTTACCGAGCACCTCCAATCATTGCAAAGGAAAGGCTACCTGGATCGCACGCCGTCGCGCTCGCGGGCGTTGCGGATACTGGGTCTGAACCTCAGCCCCGAGACCTATACGATCCCGCTGTACCGTAATGGGGCCTACGAAACCACCGATGAGGAGGTGGAGGCCCGCTTCGATCTCGACCGTTCGTTCGCCCGTTCCGCTGACTGCTTCATGGTCCGCGCCAGCCGCGACTCTGAGGACCTGGGAGTCTTCAACGGAGACCTGGTCCTCGTGGAGCCATGCGAGGACGGTGGCAACTCGGATGTAGCGGTCTACGAGACTAGCGGATCGATCGAGCTCCGCCGGATGCTGCCGGCGTCCGGGTCCGGCGATTCGGACAACGGTGCGTCGGCGGCTCGCTTCTTAGGGATAGCCCGGGCTGTCCTGCGTACCCTGCCGAAGGGCTAGCCAGTCCTATAATCTGCTTACAGCTTTCGGTGTGGAGAAATCCGGGGGCTTGATGAACCTCGATCATGCTCGGTGGATGGAACTCGCTCTGGAAGAGGCGCGCTTGGGTGCGGGCCGTGGCGAGGTCCCGGTGGGTGCCGTCGTGGTCTGCGGCGAGCAGGTCGTGGCGCGGGACCACAACCGGACCCGCGAGGCAGCCGACCCGACAGCGCACGCCGAGATCCGCGTCCTGCGCGAGGCGGCGGCGAAGCAGGGCGACTGGCGGCTCACCGACTGCACCCTCTACGTGACCCTGGAGCCCTGTGCCATGTGCGCGGGAGCCATAGTGCTGGGGCGCGTCCGGCGGCTTGTCTTCGCCGCCCACGATCCTAAGGCGGGGATGTGTGGCAGTCTGGGGAACCTCGTACAGGACGAGCGACTGAACCACCGGGTGACGGTCGAGAGCGGGGTGCTGGCCGACGAGTCCGGCGAGCTGCTCCGCGAGTTCTTCCGAGACAAGCGCTAGCCTGATGCCGGATACGAAGATTCGCGTGCTGGTGGCGGAAGAGGTCCGCTATTTCCTGCAGTACGTCGATGTCCCGGCCGACGTAGAGATCGAGTGGCTGCCGGCGTCGGCGCCTGTACCGGAAGGCGAGTACAAGGGGATCCTGCCGCTGCTCTCGCGTCGGATCGACGATGACCTCCTCGATCGTCTTCCCGAGCTCGAGGTCGTCGCCAACTACGCCGTCGGCTACGACAACATCGACCTCGAGGCGACGCGGACCCGCGGCGTTGCGGTGTCCAATACTCCCGATGTCCTCACCGAAGCCACCGCCGACCTCACCTGGTCGCTGATCCTCGCGGTCAGCCGGCGCATCGTCGAGGCGGAGAAGCTGGCCCGCAGCGGCGAGTGGGGTTGGGGTCCGACGCTGCTCCTCGGTACCCAACTGAGTGGCCGGACGCTGGGTCTTCTGGGCGCGGGCCGCATCGGGCAGGCGGTCGGCCGGCGGGCGATCGCCTTCGGGATGGAGGTCGCCTACTGGGACGCGCTAGCGCAGCCCGACTTCGAGCGTGAGATCGGGGCGCGCCGCATTCAGCCGCTCGCCGAGATCCTGGCTGCCGCCGACGTGCTCTCGATCCATGTCCAGCTCAGCGATGAGACGACGCGGCTGATCGGGCGTGACGAGATTGCGGCCATGAAAGAGAAGGCGATTCTCATCAACACGGCGCGCGGCGGCATACTAGATGAAGACGCGCTGTGCGAGGCGCTCGAGTCGGGTAAGCTGGGAGGCGCGGGCCTGGACGTCTACGAAGGCGAGCCCATGATCAGAGAGTGCCTGAAGCGTCTCTCGAACGTCGTGCTCCTCCCGCATATCGGTAGCGCGACGGAAGACACGCGGCGCAAGATGTTCGAGCTGGCGTGGGCCAACCTGATGCTCGGGGTGCGGGGGAAGCCGCTTTTGACGCCTGTTGGATGAACCTCGAACTTCGAGCGATGCCTGTCAGTAAGTTCGGCGTTCGAGGTCTGATGTCCGATGTTCGACGTTCAGTCGGGGCGTCCAAACGCCTCGATCGCCTCCCTAATCACCTCCCTCGCCGTCCCGACGTGCTCCCACCCCATGACCGCCGTCTCCTTCCCTTCCAACTCCTTGTACACCTGGAAGAAGTACTCGACCTCTTTCAATAGGTGCGCCGGCAGGTCGTCGATGTCCTCCACTTCTTCGAACCGCGGATCTTTGTCGGGCACGGCCAGTACCTTCTCGTCCTGCCCCTTCTCGTCGGTCATCAGCAGGATGGCGATCGGGCGCGCCGAGAGGACGCAACCGGTGAACGTTGGGTCGGTCACCAGGACCAGCGCGTCCAACGGGTCGCCGTCCGCCGACAGCGTTCTGGGGATGAACCCGTAGTCGCCGGGGTAGTGCATCGGCGAGTGGAGCACGCGATCCAGGCGAAAGACGCCCGCCTCGGAGTCGTATTCCACCTTGTTCCGAGACCCCTTGGGGATCTCGTACACTACCAGCGCGCTCCACCGCTCGCCAGGGCGCCTGCTCCGGTGTTGTTCTCAGCTGCCAAGCTCCAAGGTCCATTCACCGACACCAAGGCAAAGTGCCGCCCGGATGTCACTGACAAGGCAGCTGCCGGCTTTCCCTGCCCGGCCTCGCCGCGTAGCTTACCCGGCTGATACAGGCGATCGGGCACCAACCGCGGTCACAGGGTGTTTACGCTTCAGGTGAGGCCCGCGAGCTAATCTTACAGGAGACATTTCCGGGATGAGCGAAGCAGAGGGGAAGAGAGAGATCCGTCTGAGCATGGCCCTGATCCCCGTGCTCTTCCTGATCGGCGCCCTGGCTCTCGTCATCAGTGTCTACAAGCTGCCCCCTCACATGCCCCTGATCTTTGCCGCGGCGGTAGCTGCCGGCGTCGCGGTGGCCAACAAAGTCCCTTGGGATGACATCCAGGCGGGCATGGTCCACGGGATCAACCTGGCGATGGGCGCCATACTGATCCTCATGGTGGTCGGCACGATGATCGGGACGTGGATCCAGGGCGGTGTGGTGCCGTCGATGATCTACTACGGGCTCAAGGTCCTCTCCCCCGGGATCTTCTTGGTCGCCACGCTCATCATCTGCTCGATCGTCTCCCTCGGCACCGGTTCGTCCTGGTCCACGGCGGGGACGGTGGGAGTGGCGCTCATCGGGGTCGGCGCGGCAATGTCGATACCGCTACCGATGGTCGCCGGCGCCATCATCTCGGGCGCCTACTTCGGCGACAAGATGTCTCCTCTGTCGGACACGACCAATCTGGCGCCGGCTATGGCGGGTACGGACGTGTTCACTCACATCCGACACATGGTCTACACAACCGTGCCGGGGTACATAATTGCCCTGATTCTCTACGCGCTATTGGGGATGCGGTATGCGGGTGGGGCGATGGAGGCCCAGCAGATCGAAGCCATGCTTGCCACCATGCAGTCCAACTTTTTCATCCATCCGCTGCTGCTGCTTCCGCCATTGCTCGTGATCGTGATGGTGGTGAAGAGGATGAAGCCGCTGCCGGCTCTGCTGGGCGGCACAGTGCTCGGCGGCATCTTCGCGATGGCGACGCAGGGCGCCTCGCTGGCCGATGCTATAGCCGCCGCTCACTCCGGATACGTCTCCAATACGGGCGTCGCGAGTGTGGACGACCTGCTGTCGAGGGGCGGCCTGCTGAGCATGATGGAGACAGTGGCGCTCATCATCTGTGCCCTCGCGTTCGGCGGCATCATGGAGCGCACGGGAATGCTCGAGGCCATCGCCCGCTCGCTGCTCAAGTTGGTTAAGGGGACCGGCTCGCTCGTCACCACGACCGTCCTGAGCTGCATCGGGATGAATGCTGTGGCCTCGGATCAGTACATCGCGATAGTCATCCCCGGCAGGATGTACAAGAACGCGTTCGACAAGCAGGGTCTCCATCCCAAGAACCTCTCCCGTGCCCTCGAGGACTCGGGCACCCTGACATCACCGCTCATCCCCTGGAACAGCTGCGGGGCCTTCATGTGGGCCACCCTGGGCGTCTATCCGCTGGCTTACTTGCCTTACGCTTTCATGAACCTGTTGAATCCCTTGGTGTCGATATTCTACGGGTGGACGGGAATCACCATGGATAAGGTCGAGGAGGCGGAAGGCGAAGCGATCGAAGAAGCTGCCTAGCGGAGTCCGACTGACGAGCGGTTGATTGCTGTCGGGAATCCCCGACTCCCCGACTCCTCGACTCCCAATCGTTCTAACACGTTGACACTGTGGCTGTTTTACCGCTATACTCCCGGCGGCCAGCCAGGGCGTGGGTGTAAGGGGAGAGCGTGCACAGCGAACCGAACGCAGTGGTTATGGACGAGCGAGCCGTGCGGCGTGCTGTCGCCCGCATGGCCCGCGAGATCGTCGAGCGGAACGCCGGGACCCAGGGCCTGATCCTGGTGGGGATTCACCGTCGCGGCGTCGAGCTGGCTGATCTCATCGCTGAGGAGATCGAGAAGAGCGAGGAGCAGAAGATCCCGCTCGGGACTCTCGACATAACGCTGTATAGGGACGACCTGAGTGTTATTGGCCCACGTCCCGTCATTGGCTCCAGCGATATTCCAACCGACATCGAAGGACGTGCCGTCGTCATCATTGACGACGTGTGCTATACTGGCCGAACGGCGCGGGCGGCGATGGATCATCTTGCCGATTTCGGCCGACCGGCGCGGATCTATCTCTGCGTGTTGGTCGATCGGGGCGGCCGTGAGTTGCCGATCCAGCCCGATTTCGTCGGTCGCCATTTCGAGGTCACGCCGGCCGAGGACGTAGCCGTGCTTGTCCCGGAGGAAGACGGCCGGCTCGCAGTGGAACTGCGGAAAACGGAATAGGGGTGACTAAAACGGTAGAGTTCGGAAAAGACCTCACGGGCCTCGAAGGGCTGAGCGTCGATCAGATCACCACCATTCTGGACGTGGCGGAGCCCTTCAAAGAGATCAGCGAGCGGCCCATCAAGAAGGTTCCGGTACTGCGCGGCAAGACCATCGTCAACCTCTTCTACGAGCCCTCAACACGCACACGGGTCTCCTTCGAGTTCGCCGAGAAGCGGCTCTCCGCTGATACGGTCAACATCTCGGGTTCGGGCTCGTCGATCGTCAAGGGTGAGAGCCTGGTCGATACGGCGCGCAACCTGGAAGCGATGCGGATCGATATGGTCGTGATGCGTCACGGCTCGTCGGGCGCCGCCCAGTTTCTGGCCGATAGGATTCCGTCGAACGTGATCAATGCCGGCGATGGGCAGCACGAGCACCCGACGCAGGGCCTGCTCGACATGTTGACGATCCGTGATCACATGAGCGGGATCGAGGGTCGTCGGGTTTGCATCGTCGGGGACATACTGCACTCGCGAGTGGCTCGCTCCAACATCTACGGGCTAACCAAGGTGGGCGCGGAAGTCGCGGTCTGTGGCCCCCCCACCCTAATACCGCACGGCATCGAGGACCTCGGTGTGCAGGTATTCAAGCGAGTGGAGGAAGCTATCGAGTGGGCGGAGGTCCTCAACGTGCTGCGCCTGCAGCTGGAGCGGATGGAGGCTGGCTACATCCCGTCGCTGCGCGAGTACAATCGCTTCTTCGGGATCTCGGTCGCGCGACTCGAGAAGGCGCCCCGTGACATACTCATCCTGCACCCGGGCCCCATGAACCGGGGTGTGGAGATCGATTCGCACGTTGCCGATGGCCCGCATTCGGTGATCCTCAGGCAGGTGACGAACGGAGTCGCCATTCGGATGGCGGTCCTCTATCTGCTCGCCGGCGGCTCGCCGGAGCGGGCGGAGGCAGCGAAGATGGAGAACCGAACGTGAGTCGGCCGGTCCTGCTGCGGGGTGGCCGCGTCATCGACCCGTCCCAGAAACTCGACGAAGCGCTCGACTTGTTTCTGGCGGACGGATGCGTTGCCGGAATCGGGAAGGGGCTAGAGGCACCGGAGGGTAGTGAGACGATCGATGTGTCGGGCCTGGTCGTCGCCCCCGGACTCGTCGACCTCCACGTTCACCTGCGTGAGCCCGGCGAGGAGCACAAAGAGACGATCGCGTCGGGTGCACGCGCCGCGGCCGCCGGCGGCTTCACCTCGATCTGCGCCATGCCCAACACGCGGCCACCGATCGACGACCCGGCGGCGGTCGGCTTCGTCCGTGCGGCGGGCGAGCATGCGGGTTTCGCTCACGTCTACCCGGTGGGGGCGGTCTCGGTCGGGCTGAAGGGCGAAGAGATGACGGAGATCGGCGAACTGATGTCGGCCGGTGCGGTGGCGATCAGCGACGACGGACGGCCCGTATCGGACTCAGGCCTGCTCAGCCGCGCGATGGAATACGCCAGCGCATTTGATATCCCGTACTTCTCCCACAGCGAGGACCTCGGGCTCAGCGCCGGCGGTGTGATGAACGAAGGGCCGGTGTCGACGTCGCTGGGGCTGCGTGGGATCCCCAATGCCGCTGAGGACGCCGCAGTCGCCCGGGATTGCATCGTAGGGGAACTTACAGGCGGGCAATTGCATATCCTACATGTCTCCACGCGTGGCGCGGTGGAGATCGTCCGGGCCGCCAAGGCGCGGGGCGTGAGGGTCACCGCTGAGGCGACTCCACACCACCTGTCGCTTACGGATGAGGCGGTTCGTGGCTACCGCACCGAGGCAAAGATGAACCCGCCTCTGCGGTCGGCGGCCGATGTGGCGGCGGTACGAGAAGCGCTGGTGGAGGGTGTGATCGATTGCATTGCCACCGATCACGCACCCCACCACTATGAAGATAAGGAGCGCGAGTTCGACTACGCGCCGTTCGGCATCGTCGGGCTCGAGACGGCACTCGGCGTATGTGTCCGGGAGCTGGTGGTCGGCGGGCACCTGGACCTGCCGGAGTTGATCGACCGACTCTCGTGTCGGCCGGCTAAGATCGCCGGATTACCCGCCGGGACCTTGGCGGAGGGATCGGTGGCCGATGTCGTCGTGTTCGATCCCGAGAAGCGATGGACATGCCAGCCAGAGGAGTTCTACAGCCTGAGCCGCAACACCCCGTTCGCCGGGCAGGAGCTCGTGGGTCGGGTGGTGATGACGCTTGTGAGCGGCCGAACGGTCCACGATGGCAGGGGGGACCGCTAGGCCTTACGGGCGGCCGAGGTGAGCAAGATGCCTGATGATGTATCTCGAGAGGTAGACCAGCTTCTCAAGGACCGCGAGAAGTATCAGCACTGGCTGAGTCGTCTGGAGGCCGAGAAGGGCCAGGCGCCTGAGCGAGCCTACGACCGCGTGCGCGGCGACTACCAGAAGCGGTTGGACGAAGTCACCGCCGAGTTGCGTGCGCACAGCGAGGCTGTGCAGGATAGGCTCCGCTTGGTAGAGCAGACCGTCGCGCGGATCGAGGCCGAGCGCGCCGCGGGTGCGGAAGAGCTCGAGGAGGCACGCCTGCGCCGCAGCGTCGGCGAGTACCGGGACGACAATGAGTGGACGGAGCTCGAGAACCGCCTCGTCGCCTCGCTGCAGCAGATGGATAGCCAGCTACAGAGCGCCCAGGGCGAGATCGGTCGCCTCGGCGAAATCCTCGCGTTGGTGCAGAGGGCGGAGCGACCCCCACCGCCTCCTCCCCCGGTCGAGCCTGCACCGCCGCCGGTGGACGTTGCGCCGCCGCCACCGCGTGCCGCTCCGCCGCCCTCCGCACCGCCACCACCGGCGCCGGAGCCGGCTATGGCGGCTACGCCCGAACCGGAGCCGGCCGACGATGAGGGCTTCCTCTCGCTCGAAGAACTGGTGCTCGAGGACAGAGCACCGGAGGAGTTCGGGATTCCGCCGGAGTCGGCGATCTCCTCCGAGCCGATGGCCCCGATGGAGCCGGAGGCGACGGCGCCCCCGTCGGATCTGGGTCCGGCCGAGCCTGGCGTCGGGGACGAGCTGGCCTTCCTCGAGTCGCTGTCCCTGGGCGGCGGTGGCGGTGAGGGCGGCGGCGGCGGCGGAGAGACCGGCACCGATTCCTTCTCATTCTTGGAGCAGCACGGAAGCGGTACGCCCCAGACGATCATCTGCCCCCACTGCTCGGCGGCCAACGATCCGGCGGAGTGGTACTGCACCGAGTGCGGAGAAGAGCTACCCGCTGAGTGATATCGTAGTGGGAATTCTCGAATTTCGATTCGGGGACCAGTGCAACAGGGGAGGTGGGGAAGCCGAACCGCTTCTTTACCTCCCTACCTCCCCTGTTCCAATGCTCCCCGAATGATGATTCGAGAATTCCCAAACACATTGACTATTGCCGAACAAAGAGGCGGGAACGACCATCACCCCGGTGGCCCCTCCCGCCTCTCACTCTATGTCAAGGAAACGCCTAGACCGTTCCCCCAACTCTCTTCACGTGCGCGGCGAGCCGCCCTTTCGAACGGCCCGCCTGATTCTTGTGGATCAGGCCCCGGCTGGCGGCGCGGTCCAGCAGCCTGACCGCCTCGCGGTAGAGGTCCGCCGCCTGGGCGGGCTCCGATGCCGCGCGCACCTTCTTGACGGCGGTCTTCAGGCGGCTGCGGGCTGCCTGATTTCGCGTACGCCGGCGCTCGCTCTGGCGGAGGCGCTTGATTGCTGACTTCGTATTCGGCACGTACTCTCCAAGTGTCGCGGTCTGACCAGATAATGAAAGCGCAAAATGATAGCCGGGCCGCCCCCGGGTGTCAAGCTGAAAGCCTTGCTTTGACAGGTATTTTCGGCACTTTTAACTTGAATCCACGGTGACGTTACAGGGTTTGGCAGAACTGTCTTTCCGGTCTTCCAGCCAAACGCCGGTGCGCCTGACGGACCCGGCCCGGGCGAAGACCCCGGGTGCCGGGAACCTGAATCGGAGAGGGTGGGGATGAGGCTTTCGACACCGGTGACCTTGCAGGCCGTAGAGGAGAGCGACCGGTTCCTGGTAGATCTCGAGCGGTTCCAGGGGCCGCTCGACCTCCTCCTCCACCTCATCCGCTCCCAGGACGTAGACATCTTCGACATTCCTATCGCCGATATCACCGGCCAGTTCATCGCGGCGATCCAGAACGTGGAAGAGCGTCTGACCCTGGAGCGTGCCGGTGAGTTCCTGGAGATGGCCGCCACGCTGGTCCGGATCAAGGCGCAGATGCTCCTGCCCCGGCGTGACGACCTGCTCGACGATGCGGACCCGCGCTCCGAACTGGTCCGCCGGCTGATCGAGTACGAGGTCTTCCGCGAGGTCGCCTACTCGCTCGCCGACGCCGAGGCCGACCGGGCATTGCACCGAGGCAAGGGATACGTGGAACCGCGTTTGGCGTCGAAGACGTCCGAACTGCCGCTGGAGTTGACCATCGAGCAGTTCCTCGAGGTCGCGCTCTCGCTGCCGCCGCCTCTGGAGAAACGTCCGCACCGGGCACCGGTCCGCCCGGTGACCGTCGACGAGAAAATCGAGCTTTGGTTCAAGGCGCTGAAGCGGAAGGCACGGGTCCAGTTCGACAAGTTTACCGGCCGTTGGAAGACGCGCGTCCATGCTGTGATGTCGTTCCTCGCCTGCCTCGAGCTCGCCAAGCGCGGGCGCGTCGTGCTGCGCCAGGAGCGTCCCTTCTCAACCCTATGGGTCTACCCGAGTGAAGACGACGAGGATAGTTGAGGCGGTGCTGTTCGCCAGCGAAGCGCCGCTGACGGCGGCTGAGATCGCGCGCGCCAGTGGCGATCTCAGCGCCAAAGACGTGGTGCAGGCGATCGGCGAGCTGTGTCACGAATACGAGGCCGAGGATCGGTCGGTCCAAATCTATCCGCTGGGCGAAGGATACCAGATCCTCACCCGTCCGGAGTATGCGCCCTACTTGGAGCGTTTCGACTCCATCACGCGTACCAACAAACTCTCGCGAGCGGCGCTCGAGACTCTGGCGATCATCGCCTACCGGCAGCCGGTAAGCCGCCTGGAGGTTGAGGAGGTGCGCGGTGTGAGTGCTGCCGGCGTGCTGAGAAACCTGCACGAGCGAGGGCTCATCGAGGTCGTCGATCGCGCCGAAGGGCTGGGGCGGCCGTTGCTGTACGGCACGACGAAGCGGTTCCTCGATCACTTCGGGCTGAGAGCGCTCGAGGATCTGCCGCAGCCGGAGAACCTCGAGATCGCGCTTCGAGCCGAAGAATGACCGTGGAAACTCCGAACGGTGAGGCGGTCCGGCTGCAGAAGTTCCTGTCGCGAGCCGGGGTCGCCTCGCGGCGCGAAGGCGAGCGCCTCATCACCGAGGGCCGGGTGAGCGTCGACGGCCAGGTCGTGACCGAGCTCGGCACGAAGGTCGTTCCCGGCCGGCAGATCGTCTGCGTGAACGGCGAGCCGGTCGAACTGGGCTCGCTGCGCTGGCTGGCGATCTTCAAGCCAGCCGGCTTCCTGACGACGAGGAAGGATGACCGCGGGAGACCGACGGTGTACTCACTGCTGCCGACCGGCCATGAAGACCTCTTTCACGTGGGTCGGCTCGATTGGCAGACGGAGGGTTTGCTGCTGTTCACCAACGATGGGGAAGCCGCGCACAGGCTCTTGCATCCGAGTTACCGGGTCCCGCGCCGCTACCTTGTCGAGGTCGAGGGCAAGGCGGGTGGCCCAGAGGCGCAGCGGCTCGAGCGCGGCGTCACCCTTGAGGATGGTGTAGCACGGGCCGAGAATGTCCGGGTTGCGGCAGTTAGGGGTAGGGGACGGATCTCGGCCTCAGAGATCCAACTCACATTGCGCGAGGGGCGCAAGCGCGAGGTCCGTCGCATGATGGAAGCGCTCGACCTTCCGGTAAGAAAGCTTGTGCGGCTCTCGTTCGGCCCCGTCGACCTGGGAGGCCTGCGTCCGGGAAAATGGAGAGATCTGACCGCCGAAGAGGTACGCGCTCTCCGGGCAGTCGTGGGATTGAGGGAATCCGATGGAGATACGTGATACGCGGGTCTTGATACTGGGTGGTTCCGGGCTCGTCGGCATGGCGATCGCCCGCAGGATGCTGCGCCACCGGCCAGCGCGACTGACCATCACGGCCCTTACCGAGAACGAGACCGAAGAAGGATTCGCCGAGCTGACGGAGTTGGCGGCCGGTGGCACAGAGATCGCACGCAATTGGGGTGATCTGATGGTCGCCACCGAGTTCAAAGATGAGCCGCGGCACGAGCTGGTAGAGTCGCCTGAGAAGCGCCGCGTCCTTCTCGACGACATCTACGGACCACTCGGCCGGGAGCGACTCGAGCGATCCTTCCTCTATCGGCTCCTGGTCGAGGAAAAGCCTGAGATCGTTGTTGACTGCGTGAACACTGCAACAGCAATCGCCTACCAGGACGTGTTCAGCAGCGTGAAGCAGGTCCGGGCCCAACTCAACAGTGACTGCGAGAATATCAACGACGTGGTCGAGCGGCACCTCGCGATCATCTACATGCCGCAGCTGATCCGTCACGTACACATCCTGCTCGAAGCCCTGCGCGATGCCGGTACTCAGTTCTATCTGAAAGTCGGTACCTCGGGTACCGGTGGTATGGGCCTCAACATTCCGTTCACTCACTCCGAGCAGCGACCCTCCAGTATGCTGCTGGCCAAATCGAGCGTCGCAGGAGCTCACTCGCTGCTCCTCTTCTTGACCGCCCGTACGCCCGGCACGCCCGCCGTCAAAGAGATCAAGCCGACCGCAGCGATCGCCTGGAAAAGCATCGGCGACGGCCCACTCAGCTGGCGGGGCAAAGCGCTCGAGCGCTTCGACACGACCGGACCGGTCCCCTTTGCCGAGGCATTGAACGACGAGAGGGTTGCGTGGAAGAAGCTGGACGGGCAGCTGGAGGCGGTCCATATCGACATGGGCGAAAACGGTCTGTTCAGCCGCGACGAGTTCGAGGCTATATCGGCACTCGGACTGATGGAGCTGGTGACCACCGAAGAGATCGCACAAGCCGTATTACGTGAGATCCGCGGTAAGCCCACAGGCCTGGACATCGTCTCCGCCCTCGACAGCGCATCCATGGGCCCCACGTACCGCGGCGGCGTGCTGCGCGAGCTGGCGCTGAGGCGCATCGAAGAGCTCGAGCAGCAAGCGGGCACCCGCAGCGTCGCCTTCGAGATGTTGGGGCCGCCCCGGCTCAGCAAGCTGTTGTTCGAGGCCCATATCCTGGAGGTGTTGTACGAGACGTTGGATGCCGCAGCGGAGCTCGACCCCGAGAAGACGGCGAAGGACGCCGCGGGCCTGCTGGCCGCCAACGGAGAATTGCGTGTCGGCATAGTGTCGATCGGCCTGCCGATCATTGACCCCGACGGCGATAAGGTCTTCCGCGGGCCGGAGCTCAAGGTAAGACCTGAGGACGGAGCGGCGGTCGATGAGAAGTTGATCGCCCGCGGTTGGGTTGACCTGCGACCTTCGAACTGGAAGCTCTGGCGCGATCGCATCCAGAACTACATCAAGGAAGTGGCGACGGCTCCCGGCCCCGACGAGGGCTCGATCGCCGACGTCGACCAGGCCAGTCGCAGCAATAGGATCCGGCCCGGCGCAGCGGTCGCCTGGATCTTCAAGCGTGAGGACGGTGGCGAGCGCGCGAAGCGTTGAGCTGCCAAACGTAAACTCGCGGACATACGAGTCAGTGATGACGGACGAAGTCAAGCTGAAAGAGAAGAAGCGGAAGAAGGGCGCCGCCGAGGAGAAGGCCTCCGACACCGTCGTCAGCACGGCGGGCCGGGAGCTCGCCGACGCGATACTGGATCAGGTCTCGAGGCGCATCGTCGGCCAGGAATACGTGGTAGAGCGTGTCCTGATCGGGTTGCTCACCGGCGGCCACGTCCTGCTCGAAGGCGTGCCGGGCCTCGCCAAGACGATGGCGATCCGCACTGTCGCCGAGACCATCGCTACCAGCTTCCAGCGCATCCAGTTCACTCCCGACCTACTGCCGGCCGACGTGATCGGCACGATGATCTACAACCAGAAGTCGGGCAATTTCGAGCCGCGACACGGCCCAATCTTCGCCAACATCATACTGGCCGACGAGGTCAATCGGGCGCCCGCCAAAGTCCAGTCGGCGCTGCTCGAGGCTATGCAGGAGAAACAGGTCACGTTTGGCGGCCAGACCTTTCCACTGGATGAGCCTTTCCTCGTCATGGCCACCCAGAACCCGATCGAGCAGGAGGGCACCTACCCGCTGCCCGAGGCACAGGTCGATCGCTTCATGCTCAAAGTGAAGATCGGCTACCCGTCGCGCGAAGAGGAGAAGGAGATCATGCGTCGCTTCGCCAGCGGCGAAGAGATCCCAATCGACGCGGTCACCGATCCGGCCGCCATCCTGCAGGCACGCAGCGATATCGCCCGCCTCTACATGGACGACAAGATCGGCGACTACATCGTGGACCTGGTCCACGCCAGCCGGCAGCCGGCGGAATACAAACTGCCCGAGCTTGTCCCGCTCATCGAGTACGGCGCCTCGCCCCGTGCCTCGATTTACCTTGCCCAGACCGGTCGCGCGCACGCCTACCTGCGCGGTCGCGGCTACGTCATACCCGATGACGTGAAGGCGGTGGCCCCCGATGTGTTCCGGCATCGTATCATCACGACGTACGAGGCCGAAGCAGAAGAGGTCACCTCAGACGAGATCGTGCGGCGGATTCTGGAGGCGGTAGAGGTGCCCTGATCGTAGTGAGTGTAGGAGTGAACATCCAGGAACTTTGAAGTTCGAAGTTCGATGTTCGAATTTCGAAGTTCGCTTCAACGATGGACTTTATTGACCACTAAAGCTGTTCCTAGAGAGGTCCTGCGTCAGGTCAAGCTGATCGAGCTGCGGACGCGCGGATTGGTCAACACGCTGTTCAGCGGCGAATACCAATCTGTCTTTAAGGGCCAGGGGATGGAGTTCGCCGAGGTGCGCGAGTACGCGCCGGGCGATGACTTCCGCACCATCGATTGGAACGTCTCCGCCCGCATGGGACATCCATTCGTAAAGAAATACACGGAGGAGCGTGAGCTCACGGTTCTCTTCGCTGTCGACCTGTCGGGTTCGGCACAGTTCGGTACGCGGGGCCGCTTCAAGGCCGAGGCAGCGGCAGAGATCGCGGCGGTGATCGCAATGGCGGCGATCAAGAACAACGACCGAGTTGGCCTGTTGCTCTTCTCGGACCGGGTCGAGCAGTTCGTGCCGCCCAAGAAAGGGCGTCGCCACGCGCTGCGCCTGATCCGCGACCTGCTGGCCTACGAGCCATCGGGCCGCGGGACCAGCCTGTCGATAGCACTCGACTACGTTGGCCGGGTCCTGCGACACCGGGCGATCGTTTTTCTCATTTCCGATTTCCTCGATTCGGGTTTCGAGAAGCCGTTGAAGGTGATCAGTCGGAGGCACGACGTGGTTGCGATAACGGTGTCGGATCCGCGCGAGCGAGAGTTGCCGGATGTGGGCTTCCTGGAGCTCTTCGACGCCGAGAGCGATCAGCACATCGTACTCGATTCGGGGAACCGTTTCGTGAGGGAGCAATTCGAGTACCTGGCGACCGAGGAAGAAACGCGCTTGAGTCGGCTGCTGAGGCGTCTGTCCATCGATCAGATCGAGATCCAAACCGACCGATCGTACGTGCCTCCGCTCATCGCTTTCTTCCGGGCACGCGAGCGTAAGCTGGCACGATGAGCCTGCTGTTCGTCGTCGTCGCGTTGATCGCGCAAGTGAGCGCTGGAGATCCGGCCGCAGCGATCCAGGTACAGGCCGCGGCGTCGCATGACTCGGTCCGCATCGGCGAGCCGCTCGCGCTCATGGTCACGGTCAGCGGAGCGATCGGCGACGCCGACGTTGCATTCCCGGCGCTTCCCGACAGCGGAGCCATCACGGCACTCGGGCCGCCTTTGCTACTCGCCGATCGCGGTGCGCGCTCGGCTCGCTACGAGTTGGCGGCCTGGGAATTCGGGGATCTGACGCTACCGCCGGCAGACGTCCGCGTGGTGACGGACGCGGCCGAGCTGCGTATCCCGCTACCCGTCGTCACCGTGCATGTGGTCTCGGTGCTGCCCGCCGAAGCCGATATGGACACGCTCGCCTGGAAGCCGCCGGCGGATGTACTGGGCCCGAACTGGAGCACGGGGGAGAAACTGGCGGCGCTTGGCCTAGCGGTCGCGCTCGCACTGGCGACGTTCCTCTACTTGAGACGGCGCGGCGAGGTGCAACCCGTTCCGGTCCCGCCGGCAAGGTCTGCCCGCGCCGTTGCCCTCGAGGCGCTGGAGCGGCTGGAGGCGAGTGGGATGATCGAGGCGGGCGAGCTCAAGGGGTTCTTCTCAGCCCTCTCGCATATCCTCAGAGAGTTTCTGGGGGGAACCGACGAGGCGTGGGGCCTGGACCTGACGACGGCTGAGCTGATGGCTTTGGTCGGGATGGACGGCGTGCCGGAGACTCAGGTTCGCTCGCTGGGTGGGCTGCTCGATCGTGCGGATATGGTGAAGTTCGCGCGTCAGAGACCGACGCGGGCGCAGGCAGGGCGGGCGCTCGACGCAGCCAGGCATTGGCTCACCAGCTTCGAGCGAGTCATTCCGGAGCCGGAACCGCCGGAAGCCGAGGTCAGCGAGGAAGCGCAGGAGCTCGAGTTCGAGGCGCTGACCGACCTGGACAAGATGTTCGCGGAACAGACCGCTATCGAGGAACCCGAGGCGCTGGAGCCGGAAGAGCCGTGACCTTCGAGACCCCGTGGGCGTTCGTCCTGTTGATCGTCTTCCCGATCTGGTGGTTGTGGCGGAGGGAACGGGGCGGATTCCGCTATTCGCGCGGCGAGATCGCCGCTCGAGCCGGACGCGGGATGGGTCGCTGGGCGGCGCTGGTGCCGCCGCTGCTCCGCGGGTTGGCGGTGCTTTCTCTTATCGTCGCCTTGGCTCGCCCGCAGACCGGGGTGACCACGGAGGAAGTCGAGGCGGAGGGGATCGCCATCGCTCTGGTCATGGACCTATCCAGTTCGATGTTGGCCCTCGACATGCAGCCCTTGGATCGGTTGGAGGTGGCGAAACGTACGGTGCTCGAGTTCGTCAAGAACCGCGAGTACGACCGTATCGCGCTGATCGCCTTCGCTGGTGAGGCGATGACTCAGGTGCCGGTGACCATCGACTACCAGATTCTTGAACGTGCCATTCAGGACCTGCGTGTCGACCTGCTGGAGGACGGAACGGCGATCGGCACCGCTCTGGCCACCGCCGCGAACCGTTTGCGGCGCACGCCGGGCAGTTCCAAGGTGGTTATCCTCCTGACCGACGGAGAAAACAACCGCGGCGAAGTCGATCCGGTTACCGCGGCGCGGGCGGCGGCTGCCTACGGCATCCGGACGTACACGGTCGGTGTCGGCAGCGAGGGGGTAGCGCCGGTGCCGATCGGACCGGGACCGCTGGGAACCGAGTACGCGAACATGCGGGTGCACCTCGACGAGGATCTGCTGCGACAGATCGCTGCGATCACCGGTGGCCAGTACTTCCGCGCCACGAACGCCAGGGCCTTGGAGGAGATCTACAGGCAGATCGACGAGCTGGAGAAGACGCCGGTATACATTCGCCGCTACATAGAGTTCAGCGAACACTTTCGTCCGTTCATTCTGTTGGCCGTCGTCTTCGTGATCACCGAATGGGTGTTCCGGGTGAGAAGGCACCCGCTGTACGTATGATGCGCGCTGCACCTCTTAGGGGAGATAGCCGGTGCGGGTAGAGTATGCCGGCTGGGTCTGGATCGGCTTGCTGGCTGCCGCCGCCGGGGTAGGCCTCATCTACTTGTGGTACCGGCGGCGTCGTGGCGCCCTCGATGCGCTGGGTAGCTCCGGCATGCTCGAGCGTCTCACGCACATCGACCTGACGGGGTCGCCCTACCGACGTGCCGCGCTGATCGCTGCAGCGCTGGCGCTGATGGGTTTGGCTCTGGCCGGACCGCAGTGGGGTGCGCAGGAGGTCGAGGAACAAACGCGCGCCTTGGGCGTCGTCCTCGCCTTGGACATCTCCGAGTCGATGTGGGCTGAAGACACACGTCCGAACAGGCTCGAGCGGGAACGCCTGGAGGCTCGCCGGCTGGTGACCGAACTGGCGGGGCACCGGATCGGGCTGGTCGCTTTCGCGGGTTCCGCCTACCTCCTGTCGCCGCTGACGATCGACCACGGGGCCCTCCATCTGTACCTCGACGCGCTCGATCCGACCCTCGCAGGAACACCGGGTTCGTCTCCGGCCCAGGCGATAAGTCAGGCCGTTTCGTTACTGCAAGCGGATGGCTCGGAGGGTGGTGACCGAGCCATAGTGATACTCAGCGACGGCGAGTCTCACGACGAAGAGCGCGACGTGTTGAACGCCGCCCGGTCGGCGGCGGGTGAACGAATCCGGGTGTACGCGCTGGGTGTGGGGAGCGAACAGGCCGAGCCGATTCCGCGCTATGATCGGATGGGCGAGCGGATCCCAGGCTTCAAGCTGGACACCGATGGTGAGATCGTGCTGAGCCGTATGAGCTCCGAGCCGCTGGCCGGCGCGGCCCGGGCGACCGGTGGTTTCTGGGCACGAGTCGATGAAGGTGGTGTCAGTCGAGTCCTCGCCGCCTTGTCCGAGCTGCGCGAAGGTCGGGGCACCGTGATGCGCGGCGTGCGCTGGATACCCAGATACCAGTGGTTCGTAGCGGGGGCTTTGCTGTTTCTGATGATGGATTGGGCTTGGGCGTGGAGGCGGCAACGATGAACGGTGTCACATCGAGAAGCTTGGCACTGCTGACCGTATTGATTGCCGTCCTCTTGGGGTTCAGGTTCTGGGGCCAAGAGCCCGGGGGCAATCGCGCCTATCGAGATGGCGACTACTCGAAGGCCGTCGAACGCTACCGGGCAGCCTTGGTCCGGGGCGCCGCGACCCCACGGCTCGAGTACAACCTGGGCACGGCGCTCATCCAGGTCGGCGAGGCTCAGGATGCCCTTCGCTTGCTGGGGAGTGCGCTGCGGGCCCAGGCACCCGAGCTGCGCGCCAACGCCTTCTACAACCTGGGGGTCGTTCTGGCGCAAAGCGGGGAGACCAGCGCCGAGAACTTACGGGCCGCCATCGGGTCGTATCGCAGATCGCTGCTCCTCGACCCGAGTAACGAGAATGCCAGGTGGAACATCGAGCTGGCGATGCGCCGGCTGCAGGAGTTGGAGCAAACCAGTCAGCCACTGGCCGGCTCCGGCGAGCAGGGCCAGGCACCGCCGCAGCCGCCGGGCGCCGGCGACGAGCAGCTCCCGCGCGAAGGTGAGGGCGCCGCGCCGCTGCCGCAGCCTGGGGAGGCCGAACGACCGAGTGGTGCGGCGGAAGACCTCGCAGAGCCACCCTTCCCGTTGGAGCTTGCCGAGCAGATACTACGGGCCGTCGAGGAACGAGAGCGTAGCTTGCAGCGCGAGAAGCTAAGACGCCAGCGGACGCGGGCGTCGGGTCCCGACTGGTGATGAAACGGTTGCTGTTTGTCCTGCTGCTGCCGCTAGCGACACAGCAGGAGGATGTCGTCCAGGTAACCGCCTCCCTCAATCGCTCGACCGCGAAGGTGGGGGAGACGGTTGTGCTGACTGTGACGTTGCGCGCGCCGGGGCTGCGCAGTCCCGAGATCGAGGACCCGCGATTGGTCGGTTTCGAGGTCCTGTCGAGCACCGACCGCTCGACCTTCCGCTACTCCGCCACGGTGGGCGGAGCGGTGCGCGAATTTTCGCGCGAGTACACGCTGCGGGCGACCCAGGCGGGCGAAGCCATGATCCCGCCGATCCGCATAGCCGTGGGGAATGACCTTTTCGAGACCGAGGCGCTCAGCCTGTTGGTCGAGAGCGAGGAGACGACACTCGAGCTTCCCGGCCAGCTAAGGCCGAGACCCGAAGAGGAAGTTGCCGTCCGGCTGTGGGTCGAGCCCGAGACCGCCTACGTAGGTCAGCAGGTGACGCTCACCGTAGGCGCCTTCTTCGATCCACTTGTGCGTAATCGGTTACAGCGCCAGCCGGAATACCGACCGCCCGAGGTCCAGGGGTTCTGGACCGCCGATCTGCCGGGCTCGGACCGACCGGAACGGCGGGTGGTGAACAGGCGCGAGTACTTCGTGCAGATCTACCGACGTGCGCTTTTCCCATTGAGCCCAGGCACGGTCCGCATACCGCCCGCCGCCGTCATCTACGAGGTGAGGCGCGGGTTGATCTACGCGCCGGAGACGTTTCAGGTCGAGAGTGCACCGGCGACCGTGGTGGTTCGCCCGCTGCCGCCCGCTGACGTGCCGGCCGATTTCGCCGGTGCCGTTGGACGTTTCGAGAGCGACATCTGGTTCGATCGTTCGGACCTGCGTGCCGGCGAAGCCGTCAATCTGGTCCTCGAGGTTCGCGGCACCGGCAACTTGAGCTCGATCGCCCGGCCCGAGCTGCCCGAGGTTTCGGGCGTCAGAGCCTATGAAGGCGGTGAGGATGCCGAGGTCCAGTTGCGCGGCGCCGAGTTCGCAGGCCACAAACGGTTCTCCTGGGTCCTGGTTCCGGAACAGGCGGGTCAGTTCGTCGTCCCGACCCTGCGACTGCCCTATTTCGACCCGCTCGAAGCGACCTACAGGGTCGCCCGGACCGACCCCGTCACCCTGATCGTGGAATCCGCCCCCGCCGCCGCTCTGGGCGCAGGCGCCCCCGGTGGGACGGCGGTGCGGTTCGTTAAGGCCCAGCCCGGTCGTCAGCCGCTGAACCTGCACCGCTCGCCGTTCTTTTGGATCGTTCAGGCCGTACCGGTCCTGGTCTTGGCCGGTTTCTTGGTACTGGGCAGGTACCGCGGTCGTGTTCCCACTCTGACCCGCAGACGGCCGCAGCGCCGCACCCGTGCACTCCGCGATTTGAGGCCGCTGGCGGAATCCGGTGACTCGGCCTTTTTCGGAGCGCTGCGCGGTGCGGCCTTGGCCTGGCTGGGGTGGCGCCTGCATCTGCCCGAGCTGCCGACGCAGGGCGTAGTCCAGGTCCAACACGCGTTGGAAGACGCCGGCGTACCGCCGCCCGTTGCCCTGGAGGTCATCGCTACTCTCGAAGAGTGCGCTCGCCTTCGCTATGCCCCCGACCCACCCGGCGCAAAACTGGCAAGCGAGATGCTGTCCAGGGCCGAGCGCCTGCTGGCCCTGGTGGACAGGGAGGCTGTGTCCGAGAAGCGGCTGCGCGTTTCACCCGCGAATGGTGCGGCGCTGCTGCTCGGCCTCCTGCTGACCCTTCCCGGCCACGCGGTGGCACAGCCGGCCGAGTTGGAGCGGGCGGTGGCACGCTGGTTCCAGGAAGGCGTCAGCGCTTACGGACGGGGTGAATACGCCCTCGCCGCGGGGCTCTTCGAGCGCACCCTGGAGATCAGGCCCCAGGACCCGAGCCTGCTCTACAACCTTGGGAACGTCTACTACGAGCTGGACGCGCGCGGAAAGGCCGTCGCCTATTGGGTTCGGGCCCTGCGCCTCAGACCGCGCGACGGCGACGCGCGGTTCAACCTGCGCCTGGTCGTCGAGGACGATCCCGTGGTGGGTAGCGCGCTGCCCCCGGTCCCGCTGTCCAGCGACGAGCTGGCCATTCTCTTCATGCTCTTCTGGCTGGGCGGTTGCGCCGCGCTGATCGCCAGGCAGCGCTGGCGCAAGGCGTCCCTCACATTCACCGGAGGAGCGGCGCTCACGTTGGCGTTGCTCTTAGCCGCCCTCATGCTGTATCCCCGGGCGCGTTACGCCATCATCGCCGCACCCGATGCGGCCTTGCGCGCCGGACCGGTACGACAGAGCGAAGTGCTCGCGACCCCGGCGCCGGGCTTCGGCTATCGCGTGCAGGAAGAGCGCGGCGAGTGGCTGAGGGTATCTCGCGGCAGCGAGAGCGAAGGCTGGATCGATTCGGGGCAGGTGGAGGTGATCGAGTGATGTTGGTGTGGGAATAATCCTGTATCAGACATACTCCCATACACTAACGGATACATTATCGGTTGAGGCGCGTTCGAGTCCTCGATCCAAAACAAGAAAGAGCGGCCCAAGAAGGCTAGAATGAATGCGGACCCCAATCGTTGATGGAATAGTCCTTCTGCCCCTATTCCTTCTCTTCGATCAGTGGCACAAATCGACAACGCGTGATGAAGTTCCTCTCGAATTCGTCCCCCCGGCGTCTTATTTGATATAGGTCTTGGTCGGGAGGGCCGCCGACCGGGATGACCAGGCACGCGCCCTCGCCCAACTGGTCCAGCAACGGCTGCGGTACGGTAGCCGCCGCCGCCGTGACCATGATCCCATCGAAAGGTGCCTCCTCGGGCCAGCCCTTCGAGCCGTCGCCCACCCTGTACTCGATGTTGTCGTAGTCGAGCGATTCAAGAATGTCGCGGGCCGAGGCCGAGAGCTCCGCAAGGCGCTCGATCGTGTAGACGGCAGCCGCGAATTCGGCGAGCACGGCCGTCTGGTACCCGCTACCTGTGCCCACCTCCAGCACGCGGCTGCCGGGCGACAGCTCGAGGGCCTCCGTCATCGCGGCGACCATATAGGGTTGGGAGATCGACTGCCCGGAGCCTATCGGCAGGGCCGAGTCGTCGTAGGCGAGCCGGAGATGGTCTTCGGGAACGAAGTGGTGCCGTTCGACACGTTCCATTGCTTCAAGCACACGGAGGTCCGAGATCCCACGACGCCGGATCTGCCCCTCCACCATGTCTAGCCGCGCGGCGGCGAACGGGTCGCTGTCCAACGGGCCTCCGTTCCCGGTGAGGACGGTCGATTGATACTGCTGGCCCTCAACCGGTTTGGCAAGCGTGCTTGACCGGAGCCGAGCCCGGTCGGTACGTTCGACGCACGATGAACACACCTAGCTCTGAACGCGTGCGGCTGACTCAGTACAGTCACGGCGCTGGTTGAGCCTGTAAGCTGGGTCCGGCGGACCTGGCCAGGGCGCTCGAGGCAATCGGTGGCGACGTGGCCGATGAAGTGCTCATCGGCCTCGACGCTCCCGACGATGCCGCAGTCTATGCGTGGGACGGGGAACGCGCTCTGGTCTCGACCGTCGATTTCTTCACGCCGATCGTCGATGACCCTTACACGTTCGGGGGAATCACTGCGGCGAATGCGCTGAGCGATATCTACGCGATGGGCGGCCGGCCGCTCTTCGCCCTCAACATTGTTGCCTTCCCGGCCGATCTGGATCCGTCGATCCTCGTCGACATCCTTCGCGGCGGTAGAGACAAGGCCGCTGAAGCGGGAGTAACCGTCGTCGGCGGCCACACTATCGATGATAAGGAGCCGAAGTACGGCATGGCCGTCACCGGCGTGGTGCACCCCGATCGCATCTACCGGAAGAGCGGCGGCCGGGCCGGTGACCGGCTCGTACTCAGCAAGGCGGTTGGAACGGGCATCATCGCGACGGCGATTAAAGCGGGGACGGCGTCGGACGAAGCGGTCGAGGCTGCGGTAGGCTCGATGCTAAAGCTGAATGCACGTGCCCTCGAGCTGGCCCGCGGACACGACGTCGGTGCGATGACAGACGTCACCGGCTTCGGGCTGCTCGGCCATCTCTCCGACCTCGCCCACACCAGCGGCCTGGCCGCTACGCTTCATGCGGAGGACGTGCCCGTTCTGCCCGATGCCAGACGCCTTGCCGAGGCGGGACATGTCCCGGGCGGCACGCGGCGCAACCTCGAATATATGGCGCCCAAAACAAGCTGGGACGATCGGCTTGGTGAAACGGATCGGCTCGTGCTCTGCGATGCACAGACATCGGGAGGCCTGTTGATCTCAGTCGCCACCGGCGAGTGCGATTCACTCGCCGACGCGCTGCGGGCCGAGGGTCACGCGGCGGCCGTGGTCGGCAAGCTGCGGCCGGGCACGGCGGGAGAGATCGCAGTCCGATGAATCAGACGCAGGGATCGCTCAGCATACGCGAGATCTCGAGACGCACAGGCGTTCCCGAATCCACACTCCGCTATTACCGAAGCCTGTTTCCCGAGCAAATCCCGACCCTGGGAAGCGGACGCAACCGTCGCCATCCCGAGGGGGCGGTGAGCGTGTTTCTACACATCGCGAGCCTCTTCGCCGCCGGCGAGACTCGTGTTACGGTTCGGCGCGAGCTGCGGGGTGACCGATCGGTCGAAGAACCCCTAGAGCGGTCGCAGGACGGCGAGCCGTCGGTCGAACTGACCCGCGCCTTCCCAATCGAGGTCGCAGGACCGCCGGGACGACTGGCGCCCCAAGAACTGGAGCAACTGCTGACCGCTATGCTGGTGCGCGACCGCGAGTTGGTCACAATGCACCGCGACCTGCTGGAGCTGCTCGAGAAGCTGATCCATACCCTCGGCTCGCTGGCTGGCAGCCCGGCCTGGAAATACGGCGACGGCCTCGAACCGGCGATCCCGCCGCCTCGTGGTGACCTGGGGATGCCGGATCGCGGTAGGCCGGATGCCGAGGAGCAGCTGACGCCTGCCGGCCCGCTCGAGCTCGAGCGATTACGTGAGAGCCTCCAGCGCGAGCGCGAGACGGTAGAGCGACTGCGCCGCGCGCGCCTGGAGCTGGAGCAAAGACTCGCTCGCCTCGAGAGGGAAGGGGGGAAGGGGGAACGAAGAAAGCGTAGATAGGGCTGGGAATTCTCGAATGTCGATTCGGGGACCCGTGGGCCAGGGGAGGTGGGGAAGTTTAGAAGCGCCACGGCCGGGGATTTCTCTACCTCCCTACCTCCCTAGTTGCACTGGTCCCTTGATCGAAATTCGAGAATTCCCGAACGACTTGCCAATTGTCCAATCGAACTTCCCATCTATCTCCGCCAGAATTCGGGGTGGAACAGCACCAGCACCGTATAGATCTCCAGCCGGCCGAGCAGCATCAGCAAACCGAGGATCACTTTCCCCAGCCCGGGCATCCAGGCGTAGTTCGCTGCTGGGCCGACGTTTGCCAGGCCGGGCCCGATGTTGCCGATCGCTGCCGCCGAGGCGCCCGCCGCGGTGACCAGGTCGACTCCCAGTGCCGTGAGCAGGGAAGCGCCGACGATAAACGAAGCCACGAACAGGAGCAGGAAGGAGAGGATGTTGAGTATCGCGCCTTCCGGCACCACCTTGCCGCCCACGCGTGTGACGATGACCGCGCGCGGGTGGAGGTGCTTGCGCAGCTCGACCATACCCTGCTTCAAGGCCGCCCAGAGGCGCAACGTCTTCATGCCACCGCCGGTCGAGCCCGCCATCCCTCCTACGAACATCAGGAAGAACAACACCACCTGTGTGACGGCCGGCCAGGTCAC
Source organism: Gemmatimonadota bacterium (assembly GCA_039586755.1). Lineage (GTDB taxonomy): Bacteria > Gemmatimonadota > Gemmatimonadetes > Palauibacterales > KS3-K002. The sequence continues at coordinate 136,413 of JBDHJU010000007.1, forward strand.
ATAGTCTGCCGTGGCGAAGCCGGTCGTCGTGCCGATCGAGACCACCTGGAACGCCGAAGCTCTAAAGGTCTCCTCGATCGAGCCGTACGTGCCGGCGAGTAAGTGGGCGGTCAGCACGACGGTAAGAGCCCCGAGCAGCAGTAGGGAGTAGAACCGCCACTCCTCATCGGCGAGTACCGAGCTCGGCTTCCCCCGCAGGGCGCGGTAGTGTAGTGAGAAGTTCACACCGGCGAAGTACATGAAGATTATCGTCACGTACTGGATGTACGGTGACGTGAAATGGCCGATCGAATTCGTGTGCGGAGAGAAACCACCCGTCGGCATCGTGCCGAACGCGTGGGTCACCGCATCGAACACGCTCATTCCGCCGAACAGATAGAGAACCGCCTGGGCCGCGGTCAGGCCAACGTAGACCCGCCACAGTATCGTAGCCGTCTGCCGGATCCGCGGTCGCAACCGCTCGGGCGTCGGGCCCGGGACCTCGGCCCGGAACAACTGCATGCCGCCCACGCCCAGGAACGGGAGCACGGCGACCACCAGCACGATGATTCCCATTCCGCCCAGCCACTGGCTCATGTCGCGCCAGAAGAGGATCCCGCGCGGTAGCAACTCGGGGTTGGGGAAGATCGAGGCGCCCGTCGTGGTAAAACCGGAGATCGACTCGAAGAACGCGTCGATCGGCGACGCGACCCCGGCAAACCAGTAGGGGAGCGCTCCGAAGACGGCGGCGCTGAGCCACGCCAGGCTAACCGTGATGTAGCTTTCCCGAATCGAGATGTCGTCGGGCCTCGACGTCAACCGGTTCATCGCGGCGCCGACGACGATGGCGATCCCGGCCGACGCCATGAGCGGCACGGCATCCGAGCCCCTGTACAGCAGCGCGACGATCCCTGACAGACCCATAGCAGCGCCCACGGCGGCGATGATCGGGCCGGCTATGTGTATGACGTCGTTGGTCGAGCTTGTGTGCGGGCGCGTCACTGGAAGAGTTTCTCGACAGCGTTAACGGCGTCCGGCAGCGCCAGCACCGCGACTCTGTCGCCGTGCGCTAGAGCCATCTGCCCGGTCGGCACCACAACGTCGTCGCCCCTGATCACTGCGCCCACCAGGCTGTTCTTCGGGAAATCGATCTCGGCCAACGGCTTCCCGGCAATGCGGCTCCCCGGTTCGACGCTGAATTCGATGACCTCTGCCTCGATCCCGCGCAGAGCGGCGACCGAGACGACGATCCCGCGACGCACGTACTTGAGAATCGTGTTGACCGCCGCGATTCGCGGTGAGACTGCGGCGTCGATCCCTACCTTCCTGACCAACGGGATGTAGTCGATCTTGTTGATCAGCGCGACGACTTTGCGGACGCCCAGATCCTTGGCCAACAGGCTGCTCAACATGTTCGTGTCGTCGCTGCCGGTGAATACGACGAAGCCGTCCAGCCCCTCGACGCCCTCCATCTCGAGCAGTTCCATGTCCGTCGCATCGCCGTGCAGGATGAGGGTCTTTTTCAGTTCTTCTGCCAGCTGCACGCAGCGCGTCCGATCGGCCTCGATGATCGTGCACTCGATGTCGTGCTCCTCGAGGATCTTGGCAAGGTAGACCGACATGCGGCCGCCGCCTGCGATCATCACACGACGCAGCTTGAAGTCTCGGTAACCGGCCAGCTCCAGCACCCGCGGCATCTGCGTCGACTGGCCGATGATGTACACCAGGTCCTCGGCCAGGAACCGGTTGTCACCGCGGGGGACTATGGTCTCCTCGCCGCGCTTGATCGCCACCGTCAGGTAGCGCCGGTCTTTCTCCGCCGCCGCGATCTCGGCCAGCGTCTTGCCCACGACGGGCGCGCCTTCGTGCACGGTGAGCCCGAGCAGCTGCACCCGGCCGCCCGCAAAGAAAGCCAGCTCGCTGGCCGCCTCAGATTGCAGCAGTTGGAAGGTCTCCCAGGCGCACTCCAGTTCCGGATTGATCATCCGGTCGACGCCTCGCTGCGCGCTCCGCTGCCGGGACGTCTCGCCGAAATAGTCCGGGTTGGAGACGCGGGCGACCTTTGTTCTTATGCTGTAGGGTCCGGCCGACATGCAGGCGACGAGGTTCACCTCGTCCACGTTGGTGACCGCGGCCAGGAGATCGATATCTGCAACACCGCCCTGCTCGAGGACCGCGAGGCTGGCGCCGTTGCCGACGATCGTCATGATGTCCAGCTGTTCCTGGGCGCTGGCGGCACGCTCCTTGTCCTGGTCGATGAGCACGATGTCGTGCCCCTCTTCCGACAGGTGGTCTGCCAGATGGAAACCGACGGCGCCGGCGCCGACGATCAGAATCTTCATTGAGCATCCTCTCCCATTGACCCGTGGGCGGGCCGGGCGGCCCGTCCAGCGCAGCACCGGTAACTTCGCGCCGGGGCCCGGGGTGTCAAGCCGAACACCCCGCCGGCTCGGGTCGGGTGTCTCGGGGGAGACCGCAACCCGGGAGGAGGCAAGCGCTCACAGGAATCGCGTCAAGGCCAAACGCAGGTCTCGTTTTCTGCGCACACCAAACCGCCACAGCAGCCGGCCAGCCAGCCGCAAGGTTGACCCACGCTGGAGCACGACGGTCCAGTCATATCCGGAGCACAACCGGGCGTGACTGCGGGAAGAGCGATCACTCCCAGGACGAGCAACGCGCAGAACAGGCGTCGGCGAAGCTTTCTCATTATTGCCCCCATCGAAGCTTCACCTCAATATGTGCGGCGGGTGGTCAAGCCGGAGTCAAGGATCGGAGGGCCGTTGGCGCTGAACAGGGTTGACGCTGCCTCGGCTCCTCGGATATTCTCGAGTAGGGAACGGGCCCGTAGCTCAGTTGGTTAGAGCAGCCGACTCATAATCGGTAGGTCGCAGGTTCGAGTCCTGCCGGGCCCACTTCCAGTCCACCCGAGGCCTGCAATGCCTGTATCGGTTCGACGCACTATCTACGGCCTGCTGAGCGCGCTCGGCTTCGTGATGATGATCCCCCTCATGCTCACCTCGCGTAGCCTGGAGGCCCAGCTGGGAGCGAACCCATTCGATCCCGCGGCCGGCCTCGACATGAGCGCCACGCCGGGGTTCCAGAGTCAGTCTCTGCTCTTCCTCCTCGGCCTCACCCTGGCCGCCAGTTTCCTCTACCTGGCGCTGTCTGTGGGGAACCCAAAGGGCTGGCGTCCACAGGAGAATGGCACGCCACGCTGCAGCCGTTGCGGGGCCGAGATCCCGTTCGGGGTGGCTCACTGCCCGGCCTGCGAACAGCGCCTCACCTGGTAGCCCCCGCGCAGCTCTCCTGAGCCGCAGCAGGATTGACAACCACCGCGCCTGCGACCACGTTTCCGGCTTCGGAACACAGTAACTATCTCTGTCTTGGACGTGCCATGATCGCCGCGCCCCGCGGCGCCGGGCGACACGACGGGAGACGGTTTTCGCAGGGCGCCCCCGAGCGGCCGCCGGGTCGCGGCACGAGGAAGGATCGCACAGAGGATGTTTTCGGGAATACGTGGACGGTTGATCGTCATCGGCGGTGTCTGCCTGATGTGTGTGTGGGCGCTGCTGGGGCCGCAATTGACGGCCGATGAGGACGTCAGTCCCATCAAGCTCGGACTCGACCTTCGCGGTGGTACGCATCTCGTCATGCAGGTGAGCGACCCTGAGGGTGCTATGACGACCGAGGCGCGTACCGATGCGGCGAACCGCGCCCGCGAGATCATAGCCAACCGTATCGACCAGTTCGGGGTGCGCGAGCCGACAATCCAGCGGATCGGCATCGATCGTATCATAGTCGAGCTGGCTGGAATCCAGGACGTCGGCAGGGCGAAGGGGATCATCGAGCAGACGGCGTTCCTCGAGTTCAAGATCGTCAACGATGGCATCGGCTTCCTCGAGCGCCTCCCAGCGATCGATAGCGTGATCGTCGAAGCGTTGGGTGAGGAGGCGATCCCGGAGGAAGCGCGCGTCGAGGCCGCGCCCGGGCTCGAAGAGCTCTTCCAACAGCGCGACTCGGCAGAGACGCAGCCGCCGTCACAGGAGGCCGAGCTGCGGCCGCTAACTCGACTGCTCCTCGATTCGGGACAGCAGGGCTTGGGTATCTTCCTGGTCGAGGATCCCCAGGTCGAGACCGTCGAGGACTACCTGGAGCTTCCGGAGGTCCGAGCCCGAATCCCCAATGACATCTCGCTGCATTGGGGCACCGAGACCCGGGCCATCGCCGGCAAGACCTACACGCCCCTCTACGTCACCGAGGCCGAGCCGCTGATCACGGGCGAGTATCTGGTCGATGCACAGGCGATCCGCGACCCGCAGTATGGCACGCCGATTGTACCCTTCCGCCTCACGCGCCAGGGCGGCCGGATCTTCGAGCGCGGCACTTCCAGACACGTCGGCGACTTCATGGCGATCATCCTCGACGGCAAGGTCCAGGGCGGCCCGCCGGTCATCCGTGATGTGCTGGGTGACCGGGCGCAGATCGAGCTCGGCACCGGCGCAACGCTGACCGAGGCGCAGGACATCGCCCTCGTGCTGCGGGCCGGTGCGTTGCCGGCTCCGATGGAGATCATCGAGGAACGAACGGTCGGTCCGTCGCTCGGCCAGGATTCCATCGACCAGGGCAAGATCGCCGGGATGATCGGGGTCGCGTTCGTCATCGTGATCATGATCGCCTACTACCGATTCGCCGGCGTTCTGGCAGTCGTCGGTTTGTTAATCTACGTGCTGATCATCTTGGGTGGGTTGGCCGGCCTGCAGGCGACGCTCACTTTGCCCGGCATCGCCGGATTGATCCTGTCGATCGGAATGGCGGTCGATGCCAATGTGCTGATCTTCGAGCGGATAAGAGAGGAGTTGGAGGGTGGTAAGACGCCGAGAACCGCGGTGGACACAGGGTTCCAGGCGGCGCTCTCCGCTATTATCGACTCGAACCTTACCACCCTGATCACCGCGATAATCCTTTACCAGTTCGGGACGGGGGCGGTGAAAGGATTCGCGGTTACTCTGTCTATTGGTATCGTAGCTTCGTTCTTCAGCGCGGTGTTCGTGGTAAGGACTTTCATGCTGATCTGGCTCGAGTCCCGTCCGCCGAGCGCCGAGCTGAGCATATAGGATACAGGAAGTAAGGGAGCCGATCGATGCGGCTATTTTCGAAAGCCAACTACAAATTCCTCGAGCAGCGGCGCAAGGCCTACGTGGTTTCGGTCGTGTTCATCGCGCTCGGTGTTCTCTCCATCGCCCTCCGCGGCGGCCTGAACTACGGCGTCGATTTCACCGGCGGTACGTTGTTCCAGGTGCGCTTCGATAATGATGTGGAGGCGTCGGATGTGCGCAGCGCTCTCGGGGCCGCCGGCCTGACGAATCTTCAGGTCCAAAATTTCGGCGGTGCCAGCGAGTACCTCATCCGGATGGCCGAGTTCCTCGAGGGCGGCGATCGCGAGTTGGCTCAGCAGGTCGACCGGATCCTCGACGACCAGTTCGGTTCAGACTCCTACACGGTCGTGCGAACCGAGGCGGTGGGTCCGCGTGTCGGTGAGGAGTTGAGGCAACGCGCGGTGGGCGCGGTGTTGATCGCCTTCGTGCTCACGCTGATCTATCTCGGGTTCCGCTTCGAGTGGCGGTTCGGCCTCGCCGCGATCATCGCCACAGTCCATGACATCATGATCGCCTTCGGCGTGATCTCGGTCCTCAATATCGAGATCTCGTTGCCGACGGTGGCCGCCATCCTGACGATCATCGGGTACTCGCTCAACGATACGATCGTCATATTCGATCGAATCCGCGAAAACTTGAAGAAACACCGGCGGCTCAAGTACGTCGAAATCCTCAATCTCTCCATCAACGAGACGCTGCCGCGGACGGTGATGACCAGTGGCACGACCTTCGCAGTGTTGCTCGCCCTCGCCGTCTTCGGCGGTGCGGTCATCCGCGAGTTCACCATCGTGCTCATGGTCGGGGTCATCATCGGGACCTACTCGTCGATCTTCGTCGCCTCGCCGGCCCTGCTCGAGGTCGAACGCCGTTCCGGCGGTATGCGGGGCAAGAGCGACCGCAGGAAAGTGGCGGCGGCGCGCGCCGACGTGTGAGGCTGTTCGACTCTCACGCCCATCTGACCGACGAAAGCTTCACTACGGAGCTCGACGCCGCCCTGGCACGTGCTGCTGAGCGAGGTGTGGATGCAGTCGTCTCCATCGCCAGCCATCTGGACGACGCCCAGGCCGCGATCGAGCTGGCGCAGGAAGCCGCGCGACTGCGAATCTGGGCGACGGCCGGGGTCCACCCCCACGAGGCGGAAAGCTGGACGCCCGAGGTGGCTTCCCGGCTCGAAGAACTTGCCGCCGCCGAGTCCGTGGTCGCCATCGGCGAGACCGGGCTCGATTTCTACTACGAGAACGCGCCACGCCAGGAGCAGAGCGAGGTCTTCCGCGCACAGCTCGAGCTGGCCGGACGCCTGGGTCTCCCGGTCGTCGTCCACTCACGCGAGGCGGACGAAGAGACGGCGGTGCTGATTCGGGAGTTCAGCGGACGTGTCGTCGGAGTGCTTCACTGCTTTACCGGTGGCGCCGAGTTGCTGAACGCGGGTCTGGCGGCGGGCTGGTATGTCTCGTTCTCCGGCCTGATCACGTTCAAGAACTATGGCGACCAAGCAATCGTGCGCTCGGTGCCTGGTGACCGGCTGCTAGTCGAGACCGATAGCCCATACCTGGCGCCGGTACCGAAGCGGGGACGCCCGAACGAGCCGTCATTCCTGGAGCACACGGTGCGGCGTCTGGCGGAGATCCGGGGCGAGGAGCCGGAGGCGGTTGCCGAGGCGACATTCGAGAATGCTTGCCGGTTCTATGGCCTGGCAGATAGCTTCGCTTCATGACACGCCGCATTCACATTCTTCCCGATCACGTCGCCAACCAGATCGCTGCAGGCGAGGTTGTCGAGCGGCCGGCTTCTGCGGTGAAAGAGTTGGTGGAGAATTCGCTCGACGCGCGAGCCGGCTTGATCGAGATAGACCTGCAGGCCGGCGGTAAGACGCAACTGCGTGTGGCCGACGACGGACACGGGATGGTGCGCGACGACGCACTGCTCGCCATCGATCGGCACGCCACGTCGAAAATCAAGGATGAGAAGGACCTGCGGAAGATCAGGAGCCTCGGGTTCCGCGGCGAAGCGCTGCCCTCCATCGCCGCAGTATCACGGTTTATGCTCGAGACGGCCCCCGGCGAGGGCGGTGAAGGGACGCGCATCAAGATCGAAGGTGGTCGCGTTGTGGCGGTGGACGAGATTGCGAGGCGACCGGGCACGACGGTTACGGTGCGCTCCCTCTTCTTCAACGTGCCGGCGCGGGCGAAGTTCCTTCGCTCCTCCGCAGCCGAGACGAGGGCGGCCTCGGAGGCGACGATCCAGCTCGCGCTGGCCAACCTGAGTACCGCGTTTCGGCTGCGGTCGAACGAGCGTGAGCTGCTCGATCTCCCGCGCACCGCTGAGCTCGTAACTCGGGTAGGTTCGATCTGGGGAGACGAGCTGGCGACGACGCTGATCCCGATCGATTACACCTCCGACGGCATACGCGTTGCCGGCCTGATCCAGCGTCCTGCCGACACGCGGCCTGGGTCGCGCCGGGTCTATCTGTTCGTGAACGGCCGCCCCTTTGTCGATCGTTTTGTCGTTCGGGCGGCCGAGGAGGGGTACCGCACAACAGTACCGCACGGCTACAGGCCGGCGTTGTTCCTCTATCTCGAGGTCCCGTTCGAGGAGGTGGATGTCAACGTCCACCCGACGAAGGCCGAGGTTCGTTTCCGCAACAAGATCAAGACGGAAGCCACGGTAACCGAGGCGGTTCGCTCGGGGCTCGAGGGGCTCGAGAGCGCACCCAGCCTGGGGCGGCATGAGGGCAGCTTCCAGCTCGTCTCCCGCGGACCGGCGAGCGGCGCACCTCGGCCGCAACCTGAGGGGGCGGCGGCGAGTCAGATCGCACTCTTCGTACCTGGAGATACGGCGCCTCGGCTGCCGGTCGAAGGTGAGGAGTCCGAGGCCGCCACACCGATGGCTCGGCCGGGTGCGATGTGGCAGTTGCACGACTCGTACATCCTTGCCGAGACGCGCAGCGGGCTGATTATCGTGGACCAACATTCGGCCCACGAGCGCATACTCTTCGAGCGCATTATGCAGGACTACGACGAGGGAGGCTCTGCGTCACAGCGCCTTCTGTTCCCGTTGACGATTCGCCTCTCGCCGACCGAGGCGCAGGCAGTCGAGGAGTTAGAGGGAATCCTGAAGCAGATCGGCTTCGAGTTGGAGGGGTTCGGCAGCAACACCGTGATCATCCACGCCGTGCCCAACCCGCACCCTCGCTTCGATGCCGAGGGCTGCTTCCGCGAGATGGTCGCCGAGCTGGCTCACGGCTCACCGCTCGTCGACTCGGCGCGTAACCAGCACGAGCGCGTCGCCAAATCGTTCGCCTGCAAGGCGGCGATCAAAGCCGGGCAACCGCTCTCCGACCTCGAGATGGCGGAGCTGTTCGACCGGCTGTTCGCTTCCGACCTGCCGGGCCACGATGTACATGGCCGGCCGACGATTCTGCGCCTATCGCTCGACGAGCTCGAACGCCGCTTCGGGCGTACGTGAGGACGAGCACTGACGAGAAGATGAGCCCGCCTGCCTTGCCCGAAGCGATTGTCATCACAGGTCCGACCGGCACGGGCAAGAGCGACCTCGGCGTGGAGGTCGCCGAGCGCCTGAACGGCGCCATAGTCTCGGCGGACTCCCGACAGATTTACCGCCAAATGGACATCGGCACCGCCAAGCCGTCGGCATCTTCGCGCCAGCGTGTGCCGCACTACGGGCTGAATCTGCTGGAACCCGATGAGGTTTACAGCGCAGGCCGATTCGCACGAGACGCCTGGCGCTGGATCGAAGAGATCGGTGGACGCGGACAAACTCCCGTCGTCGTCGGCGGGACTGGTTTCTTCATACGCGCCCTGCTGGAGCCGTTGGGGCCGGAGCCCGAGCTGACCCTGGAACGCTTGGCACCGCTGCGTCGTTACCTATCGGGCTTGCCCGTCGACGAGCTACATCGCTGGCTGAAACGCCTCGACCCACGGCGTGCAGAGCAGCTGACGAGCGAAGGCGGCAGCCAACGTCTCGGCCGCTCCCTGGAGGTGGTCTTGCTGTCGGGACGCCGGCACTCGTGGTGGCTGGGCCGCCCGGCTGGGACCGCACCGCTGGCCGCCTGCGTCTTCTGCCTGGCGCTGCCCCGCGAGGAGCTCAACCGGCGGATCGATGAGCGCTTCGATCGGATGATGTTGGAGGGCCTCCTCGATGAGGTGCGCGGGTTACTCGAACGATTCGCCGCCGACACGCCGGGGCTCAACTCGGTGGGTTACGCGGAGCTCATCGCCCACTTGAGCGGCGCCTATTCGCTCGAAGTCGCTGTGGAGGCTGCGAAGCGCAGCACGCGGCGCTACGCTCGACGTCAATCGACATGGTTCCGCCATCAGCTGCCGGAGGACACGATCTGGCTGGCGGCCGATCGCTCGCTGGCCGAGTTGGCCGACGAGATCGCTCGTACCTGGATTGATCGCACAGCGTCACTGGCCGGTTGAGCATGGCCGGCATAGCTTGAGCGCGGAGACATCCTGTAAGACAAAGCTGCTGAGTCCTTATGAGAATAGGCATTGCTTGCTATCCGACCTACGGAGGGAGCGGCGCGGTCGCCACCGAGCTGGGAATGCGCCTGGCACAGCGCGGTCACGAGGTACACTTCGTATCGTACGCGCACCCCTTTCGCCTGCCTCGCTTTCTCAGAAACACCTACTTCCACGAGATCGAGGTCTCTCGGTATCCGTTGTTCGAGTACCCGCCCTACTCGTTGGCCGTTACCGTGGCGATGCACGAGATCACGACGCAGAGGCATCTCGATCTCTTCCACGTCCACTACGCAGTTCCTCACGCGACGTCAGCGTGGCTGGCGAAGCAGATGCTGGATGACCCCGGTGAGCTGAAAATCGTCACTACGTTGCACGGCACCGACATCACGCTGGTCGGCCAGGATCCGTCGTATCGCTCGATCGTGAAGTTCTCGATCGAGCGCTCCGACAGCTTGACGGCCGTCTCGGAGTTTCTGAAGCGCGAGACGATCGCGACATTTGGGTGCGCGGGCTGCGATGTACGTGTGATCCCTAACTTTGTCGACACCGAGATTTTCGGGCATGGGGCGGATGGACAACGCCGTCGCAACCGCAACGCGCTGGCCAATGCGGATGAGAAGATCATCATGCACATTTCCAACTTCCGTCCGGTAAAGCGCGTCGGAGATGTGGTTCGCGTAGCCGCCCGCGTGATGGAGAAGCTGCCGGCACGTCTCATCTTCGTGGGCGACGGTCCCGATCGTCACATGGCCGAGGAGAGTGCTCGCAGTCTGGGGATCGGCGACCGTGTCGTCTTCCTCGGCAAGCAGGAATCGGTGGCCGAGCTGCTCGCCTGCGCCGACCTGTTCCTGCTGCCCAGTGAGTCGGAGTCGTTCGGGCTCTCCGCCCTGGAGGCCATGGCTAGCGAGGTCCCCGTCGTCGGCACGCGCTGCGGCGGACTCGAGGAGGTGGTCGAGGATGGAAGCAGCGGCCGTCTTCTCCCGGTGGGTGCGGTAGACGCGATGGCGGATGCGGCGATCGAGATCCTGGCGGATCCGGAACGGCAGAAGGCGATGGGCCGCGCCGGGCGGGCCGAGGCGGAGGAAGTGTATTCGGTGGAGCGAATCCTGTCGCTGTACGAAGCGTTCTACGAAGAGGTCCTTGGCAAGTGATGCCTGCGCGGTGAGCCGATGAACCTCCTCGAAGCGATCGTGCTCGGTGTCGTGCAAGGGCTCACCGAGTTCTTTCCCGTGTCGAGCTCAGGACACCTCGTGTTGGCGGAAGCGCTACTGGATGTGAACCCACCAGGCGTGGCCTTCGAGGTGATGGTTCACCTGGCAACGCTGCTCTCGGTTCTCGTTCTCTACCGGCGCCGCATCGTCGAGCTCATCGTCGGCGGCCTTCGACGCCGGCCGGCCGACCTCCGCTACTTGGGCATGCTGGGGGTGGCCACGGTACCCGCGGCGCTGGTAGGAGTGACTCTGTCGGGTGCGATCGCCGGCGTCTTCGACCTGCCGCTCGTGGCCGCGGTCAGCCTGTTGGTGACCGGCAGCGTCGTATACTCGATTCGCTGGCTCGCGGCGGGCTGCGATCGGCCCGACCCGGGCTGGAGCGGGTCCTTACGGGTGGGCATCGCGCAGGCACTCGCCCTGTTACCCGGCATTTCGCGATCCGGCTGCACGGTGGCGGCGGCTCTGCACGCCGGCACGAAGCGTGAGATCGCTGCGGAGTTCAGCTTTCTACTCTCCGTGCCTGCGATCCTTGGCGCCTCGGCCCTTGAGATACCCGAGCTCGCGGGCGGTGCTGCGGGGATCGGCGGCGCGGCGCTTTTGGCCGCCGCTCTGAGCGCCTTCCTGGCCGGCGTGCTCGCTATCCTTCTCTTCCTGCGCTGGCTGAGGGGCGGCCGCTTCCACCGTTTCGCATATTACTGTTGGGCGGTGGGCGGAGCGTATATCGTCTACGCACTGATGACGACCTGAATCGAGCGAGACGATGGAGGCGCTTACTGAGATAGTCAGGCAGCGAATCGCCGAGGCGCTGGCCGAAGATATCGGATCGGGCGATTGGACCACCGAGTGGTGCGTCGAAGCGGGAGTCAAAGGCGAAGGCGAGATAGTGGCCAAGGCCGAGGGCGTCGTCGCCGGAATCGCCGCCGCCCAGGAGGTCTACCGGCAACTCGGCGGAGCCGAGCTGCAGCCGCTAGTCGGCGACGGCGACGAGGTGGCGGTCGGGACGCCCGTCGCTCGAGTAACGGGCGAGGCGCGCGCTATCCTCACCGGCGAGCGGACGGCGCTCAACCTTCTCGGGCAGCTTTCCGGTGTCGCGACGTTGACGCGGTGCTACGTCACGGCGGTGGAGGGTACGGGAGCGCGCATCACTGACACCAGAAAGACGACCCCGTTATGGCGCGAGCTCGAGCGTGCTGCGACACGAGTGGGTGGGGCCGTAAACCATCGGCTTGGACTCGATGCCATGGTGCTCATCAAGGAGAACCACCTGGCCTGCGGCGGCGGCATCGCGCAGTCCGTGGCGCGCGTCAGACAGTTGAACGCGAGGGGGCTCGCGGTTGAAGTGGAGACGACGACCCTGCAGGAGGTGGAAGCTGCGTTGGCGGTCGGGGTCGACCGAATCATGCTGGACAACATGCCCGTCGAACAAGTGAGAGAAGCGGTGCAGCTCGTGACCGGTCGGGATCCGCGACCCGAGATAGAGGCGTCGGGCGGTGTCACGCTGTCCAACGTTAGACAGCTTGCCGAGACGGGGGTCGACTACATCTCGGTGGGCGCCCTGACGCACTCGGCGCCCGCCCTCGATCTGTCGTTGAGTCTCCGGCGGCTGGAGCCATGACGCGCAAGGCATCGAGTTTTGAGGGGCAGAAACTGGCCGAACTCAAGGAGCGCTGGGACCGGCCGCACGTCCATGTCTACTCCAGCATCGACAGCACGAACACGTCGGCCTTGAAGCTGGCGGATGAGGGGGCGGCGGCAGGGACGATCGTTCTGGCGGACGAGCAGACGGGTGGCCGCGGCGTCTCGAAGCGGCGCTGGCATTCGCCCAAAGGTGCCGGGCTCTATCTGTCACTCGTCCTCCGGCCACAGGAAGTGCCTAACCCCGTTCTGCTCCCGCTGCTCGCCGGTTTGGGGGCTGCCCGCGCGGTCCAGGGGTTGGTGAGCGGTGCCGCCGTAGGGGTCAAGTGGCCTAACGACCTGATCGTCGCCGACCGTAAGGCCGGCGGCGTCATAGCCGAAGCGTCGTGGTCCGGCGAGCGGCCCAAGTATGTCGTGCTGGGGATCGGAGTGAACGTACACCAAAAAACGCGGGACTTTCCTAAGGCCTTGAAGGATGTGGCGATATCGCTCGATATGGCCGCCGGCTGCGTGGTATCACGGCTCGAGCTTGCCGATCGGATCATCGACGAGGTCGAGACATCTTGCCTGAACCCGCCGGAGATTCTCGATCGCGAGTTCCTGCGTCGGTTCGACGATTTTGACTGGCTGAGGGACCGGCGCTGCGCGGTCGATTCGGGTGGCTCGACGCCGCTGGCGGGCACGGCGGTGGGGATCGCGCCCGACGGAGCCCTCCTTTTTCGACCCGATCGAGGCGCACTCCAGCGAGTCACTGCTGGGCACGTCCTCGTCGACGAGCTTCCCACCCCGGACTTCTGAGATGAGCGAGCTACTGCTGACCGTTGACGTAGGTAACACAGAGACCGTCTTGGGGCTGTTTCGCAGGCGCGAGCTGGTTCGCCACTGGCGCATCTCCACCGACGTTCGCAAGACACCTGACGAGCTGGCCCACCTGCTCAAGCACCTGTTGGCAGAGCAGGGGTTCGAGTCGGCTGTGCGCGGTGTCATCGGCTCGGTAGTACCTGCCTTGGACCCCATCATCACAAGGGCCTTCAGGCGGGCGTTTGGCGGCGAGCCTCGTATCATCAATGACCCGGCCATCCTCGTGGAGAACGGTGGACTGCTGCCGATCCGGCTGGATGTGGACGAGCCCCACACGGTCGGGGCGGATCGCATGCTCAATACCCTGGCTGCCAGCGAGCTCTACGGGGTCGATACCATCGCTGTCGATCTGGGTACAGCCACCACCTTTGACTGTATTAGAGGGGACGGTGTCTTCATGGGCGGCGTCATCGCGCCCGGGCCTCGGGCTGGGATCGAGGGCCTCGCCCATAGCGCCAGCAAGCTGCCGTTCATCGACCTCGTGCCACCCGACATCGTTATCGGGCGCCGAACCGACGACTGCCTACGCTCGGGGTGCTTCTACGCTATCGTGGATGCTATCGACGGGATGGTCAGGAGGATAAAAGAAGAGTGGGGGCGACCCGGCGCCATGGTGCTCGCCACAGGCGGCCTGGCCGCCCTCATCGCTCCCCACTGTCAAACTGTTGATGCCGTCGAGCCCTATCTGACTCTCTACGGCCTCGCCATCGCCGATCGCATGCTCGGCGACGCGAATATCGACTGACGGGCCGGCGCCCTCCGGGTCAAGCGACCCGCCGGACCTTCGATCGTATCTTCTCTAGCGCCCGGTCCGCGGTATCCGGGCTGATCAGCTTCACGATGAAGTAGATCACGGCCAGGTAGATCACGGCCAGGAAGAACGCCAGCTTGATGATGGTTACCAGGAGCGCCGTCAGTAGGCTCAGGACCGGCACCAGCAGCGCCGAAGCCACCGCCAGGGCCACCAGGCCCCCTGCAAGCAAAGCTCCCAACCTGAACATCCCTCTTAGCATTCTTCTTTCCCCTCCTATCGGTGAATAGACGAACCGCGGCGCCTCGCCCCGGCTTGTGGGGGGCTCGCCTCTCCAACCTAATGTACGGGCCGGGCCCGGAAAAGGTTTCAGGCCCCGCCGATCCGAGGCCGTCCCCACCGAGGCCAGCCACAACTGCAGGCCCCGGGCCGCCTTTCTGCCAGCTTGACAGTGCGGGACCCTCTTTACGAATGGCACATTTTGTGCCATTTTCACAGGCTAGCTAGCGGAGTTAACCCGGTGAAATGCCAACAGCCGCACGTCGGCCCGAGCTGCAAGGGCCGGGTGTCTCCGGTATATGCGATCCACAACGATACCAGGGTTCGAAAGAGGAGGGAACCACTCATGCAGATCAAGCCCCTCGCCGATCGAGTAGTTGTCAAACCGCTCGAGGAGACGGAGCAGATGAAGGGCGGCCTATACATCCCGGACACCGCCAAAGAGAAGCCCCAGCAGGGCGAAGTGGTGGCCGTTGGGCCCGGCCGAGTGAGTGACGAGGGCACCCGTATCGAGGTCGAACTGAAGTCGGGTGACCGAGTGATCTACGGGAAGTACAGCGGCACCGAGGTAACGGTCGACGAAGAGGAGTATTTGATCCTGCGAGAGTCGGACGTCCTGGCGATCGTCTCGAACGGCAAGAAGTGATTCACGCTTGGAGGGTCGTGGCGCCGGTGTCGGTGTCGACCTCCACGCTGCAGGTGTTGGATTAGCGCACAGTACGAATTCGAGAGCAGGAGCGCCCTGGGAGCTGTGGGGGGCGCTACCAGAGGGGTAACGGAATAATAGGAGGTTCAGCAAGATGGCGAAGTTGCTTGAATTTGACGCCCAGGCGAGGAGCAAGCTCAAGCTCGGGATCGACCAGCTGGCCAGAGCGGTCAAGGTCACGCTCGGCCCCAAGGGGCGTAACGTAGTGCTCGAGAAGAAGTTCGGCAGCCCGACGATCACCAAGGACGGCGTCACCGTCGCCAAGGAGATCGAGCTCGAGGAACCTGTCGAGAACATGGGTGCCCAGATGGTCCGTGAGGTCGCCAGCAAGACGAGCGACGTTGCGGGCGACGGCACGACAACGGCCACCGTGATCGCCCAGGCGATCTTCAACCAGGGCCTCAAGGCCGTGACCGGTGGCGTCAACCCGATGGCGCTGAAGCGCGGCATCGACAGCGCCGTTGACGTGGTCGTCGAGCAGTTGAAGGACATCTCCGTCGAGACGAAGGGGAAGAAGGAGATCGCTCAGGTCGGCGCCATCTCGGCGAACAACGACGCGGAGATCGGCGACATCATCGCCGAAGCGATGGAGAAGGTGGGCAAGGACGGCGTGATTACCGTCGAGGAGGCCCGCGGCATGGAGACCGAGCTGGAGACGGTCGAGGGCATGCAGTTCGACCGCGGCTACCTCTCGCCC
>JBDHJU010000066.1:0-18354 GCA_039586755.1 Gemmatimonadota bacterium
AGGTGTTCGGCACGACGACCGACCTGAACCGCCTGCTGCGGCAGTCGAACCTGTTGCAGGCGAGTCTGCAGGAGGCGTCGAAGGCGATGGAGGCGCACAGCGATCGGCTGGCCACCTACCCGTCGATCGACCCCACCAACGGGTGGTTGAGCTCCTCCTTCAGCCGCAGTCGCTGGCACCCCCTCCTCAACGTTCGTCGTCCACATGAAGGTATCGATCTCTCGGCCCGCCGCGGCACGCCGGTAGTGGCGACGGCCGACGGCCGTGTGACGTACGCGGCCTGGCGGCCCGGCTACGGCTGGACGGTCGAGGTCGATCACGGCAACGGCATCAAGACGCGCTACGCGCACAACGAGCGGAACCTGAAGGTTGCGGTCGGCGATGACGTGCGGCGCGGCGACACCATAGCGCACGTGGGAAGCAGCGGTCTGGCGAAGGGCCCGCACGTGCACTACGAGGTGCTGGTCAACGGCAGAGCGGTGAACCCGGAGCACTATCGACTCGAGACAGTAATCGTCGAATAGAATTCGGGAACGGGCGCTGCAAACTCAAGAGAGCGGGAATGGTCCCGCTCTTTTTTTGTGGGGAGTTCCGACTTCTTGATGGGTCAATCGGGAAGTTTGTCGGGAAAGTCGAGCAAGGGACCAGTGGAACAGGGGAGGTAGGGAGGTATAGAACTGCTTCCCGCTTCCCCACCTCCCCTGTTGCACTGGTCCCCGAATCGAGATTCGAGAATTCCCAACAGAATTCCCAAGTTAGCCGACCAGGATTCGGCCGTCCTCCACCTTCACCCGATACTTCTTAATTCCCACCCTGACGGGGCCGCCAGCCGGTTCCCCCGTCCGCATATCGAACTGGCCGCCGTGCCACGGGCAGTTGAGCGTGCAGCCGTCGGCATCGACGGAGCCCTCGCTTAGCGAGGCACGCCCGTGCGAGCAGCGGTCGCTCACGGCGTAGTACGTGCCCCCGACGTTGAATAGGGCGATGGCGTCGGCACCGTTGTAGACCCGTTTCGAGGCACCGGGGGGCAGCTCGTCGAGGGCCGCCACAGCGACGAAGCCCTGCGAATCGCGCTCCGCCGCGCGCGCCAGTTCGGAGACCGAGGCGCCACCCAGCGAGTCGAGCACGTCCCAGAGGGACATCTGGATGCAGCTGAAGATAGGGGTGTCCTGGAGCGTGTAGGAGGAAGCGTCGCTCTCCCGCAACTCCATCACCAGATCGAGGAAATCGCCGGGATCGTCGCCCTCGAATCCGACCATGAACTCCTGATCGTCGAGACCGAAAGAGTAGGCCGTGTTGATCCTAATGTCCGGGTACTTGCGGCCGACGCGCACGTGCTCGCCCATCATCTCCTGTCGCCGCTCGTGAGGCAGCTTGTACCACGGGCGCGTCTTCACGAAGGGGTAAAGGAAGAGATATTTCGAGTCCTGGGGCCGCACGGTGATCCGTTCATCGTGCTCGGGGTCGTCGGGAAAGTCGTAGATCGAGCGCTTCGTCATCGCCAGGTAGCTGTAGGGCGTCGTCAGATAGGCGCCCATGCGGGTCGAGAAGATCGACGTCTCCAGCGCCTGCAGTGTCTCCATTTCCTCCGCCGCCTGCCACAACATGACATCGCAGTCGCCCCGTGTGCCCATCGTGCTGTACGATCTGAGCAGGCACCGCGCCTGGAACCCGCGAATCGTTTCGGCAAGCTCGACCTTTTGGTCGATCTGCTTCTCCACGCTCAACCGCCGCCACAGAGGGTCGAGCTTGAGGAACAGGTACCGAACGACTTGCCGCTTCTCCTCGCCAGAGGCCATCAGCTTTCCTTTCCAGTGTCGAGATACGATTCAGAAGTCACCAATTCTACTCGGGCACCGTCGCCGGCGTCAAAAAAGTGACGTTCCCCACAATGTTTTCGACCGGGCCGTCTGCATTCTTGAAACCGCCGCCGGCGCGCCACCGTAGTGGAACCGGGACCAGCGGACATACTCCGAACAGGCGGTGGGACGTGAGAATCGGCGAACTTCTCGTAACCCTGATTACGTTGTACCAGGGGATCATACTCCTGCGTGTCCTTCTCTCGTGGTTCGTGTCGAACAACGCGGAGCAACCGGTGATCGACTTTCTGAAGCGGTTGACCGACCCGGTGCTTGAGCCGGTTCGCAAGGCGTTACCGGACACGGGCGCGATCGATCTGTCGCCTCTGATCGCGTTGGTCGGGCTGGAGTTACTGAAGCGTTTTCTGGGCTAGGCTATTGTCTGTCGGCTGGGGGGACCGAGTCGGCGGACTCCAGTGACCTGTAGGGATGGCGCGACTCGGCCCCGATGACCTTGGCGGTCAGCAGTTGGGGGAAGCCGCGGATGTACTCGTTGTAGGTACTGACAGCCTCGTTGTAGCGGCCACCCGCCAGGGCAACCTGTTGCCGAGTAACCTCGAGCTGAGCGAGTAGCCGCTGGAAGTTCTGATCAGCCTGGAGATCGGCGTAGTCGGCGACAGCAACCAGCAACTCGCCCAGGGCATCGGACAAAGAGACGCCGGCCGACTCCATAGCCGTGAGATCGGTCGATCTGACGGCGGACACCAAGCCCGCCCGGGAATCCGCCACCGCCTCGACCAGCGTCGTTTCCAGCTCGGCGTATCGCTGGGCGATCTCGACCAGGGTGCGAGCCAGCTCGGCCCGCCGTAGCAGCTGGATCTCTATGTTGGAGCGCGCCTCCAGAATCCGGTCCTCCATCTCGTGGATGCGGCTGTAGCCGCAGCCCGCCAAGGTCGAGGCGGCCAGCAGGGGCATCAGGACGCGCCGTGTCGCGGCCGTCGCCGGCCGCCGCCGGCGCGGTTCCGCCGGCCCGTGAGGTTCGTCAAGATCGATAATCACAAGCCTCCACCACTTCTCCTCCGATACCGGGCATTCTTTCGGTCGGCCGCGGGCTCACTCCGCCCCCTCCCGGCCGGCCGCCGCGCCCAGGACAGGGCCCGCGCCGGGAACTTGATAACTCGCAGGGACCTTCCTAGGTTCTGTCCGATCCAGCGAGCAGAAAACTTTAATCTGGGAGAGCTCAATGAACAAGCATTGGGTTTTGGGAGTTGTCACGCTGGTAGCGTTGTCGGCGTGCAGCCGCTCAACCCAGCTGGCGGTGCGGGCTGCCTCAGAAGGCACCGAGGGGGAGGTAACGGGCCGTGCGCAGCTGATCATCCAGGCGCTGCCGTACGACCGGGACTCGATTTTCGACGCACTCACCGCGCAAGCGACCGAGCCCGAGCCGCAGCCTCCGGCGGATCTGACCGAGCTCCGCGACTCGGTCTCCGCTGCCCGGCAGCGTTGGACGGAAGCGGAGGCGGCCTGGAACGAGATGCGCTCGGAACTGCAGTCACTGTCGGAGCAGATGCGCGGCATGGACCGGTCGAGCACCGAGTACGCCAGACTGTTCAGCCGATTCGACCAGCTCGATTCGCAGGTCGGACGTCTGGAGCGGACCCAGACGCGGTATTTCGACGAATTCACCGGGCTGCAGGGGACTTACCGGGCGCGGGCCGATTCGTTCAATGCGGTGCTGCAGGCCTGGGAGGAGCGGGCGTTCGTGGACTATGGCGAGGTCGTCGACAGCCTGGTCGAGGTCCTGGGCGAGGTGCTGGAGGACACGACCGGCGACGGCGGCTGGGCCTTCTTCCGCGTGCCGCGTGGCAACTGGTGGATCCATACGCGCACCGTGCTTGTTTTTGAAGAGCTTTACTGGAATGTGCCGTACGAATCTGCCGGTGGCGCGGACACGCTGGTGATCGACGAATCCAACGCCGAGGTTCGCGCGATCTACTGAGGCCGGCCGGCCTGCAGACCGAAGTTACGCCCGGGCGGCGCCGCTGCGGCGCCGCCCGCCGTACCTGCCACAGGAGGTCCCATCGAATGAACGAGGCGGTCCCCGACCTCCAGCTCGAGATCCAATACGGCATCGCTCTACTCACGTTCGACCGCCCCGATTCCAAGGTCAACCTATTGACGCGGCGCGTAATGCTGCGGCTCGACGAACTGCTCGAATCGATCGAGGCGGCGGCAGATCGCGGGCAGGTTCAGGCTCTGCTTATTCGGAGCGGCAAGCATCGCAATTTCATCGCCGGCGCCAACATCGACGAGCTGGCGGCGATCGAGAGCGCGGCCGAGGGCGCCGAGATGGCGGGCCGGGGCCAGGAGATCCTGCTGCGGCTGGAGCGGCTGCCGTTGCCCACGGTGGCCGCTATAGACGGCCCCTGTGTGGGAGGCGGCCTGGAGCTCGTTCTCGCCTGCGACTTCCGGGTGGCCAGCAACCACCCGCGCACCGGCTTCCGATTCCCCGAGACACAGATCGGCATCCTGCCGGGCCTCGGCGGTACGGTCCGCACACCGCGCTTGATCGGGCTGCGCTCCGCCCTCGACCTGATCCTCTCCGGCAGACAATGGAGCGCCAGACGCGCTCTGAAGCTGGGCTTGGTCGACCGGGTGTTCGACCCCGGCCGCTTCGACAAAGAGGCGGGCGCCTTCGCCAAGAAGCTCGCCGGATCCGGGGTGAAGCCGTCGCCGCGCCGCCGCTCGCTTATCGCTCGTGCCGTCAAGGAAGGGGCGCCCGCCCGCTGGCTCATCACACGGGTGACACGCAAAGCTCTCGCTGCCCGGACAAAAGGGCACTATCCGGCGCTGCCCGCCGCGCTCGACGTAACAGTCAGCAACCTGACCCTGTCACCGGAAAAGGCGTACGCGCAGGAGTCGGAGGCGTTCGGGGCGCTCAGCGTTACGCCAGAGTGCAAGAACCTGATCGCCGTCTACCAGCTGACCGAAGCCGCCCGCAAAGCTGCTCCGAGCGGCGAGCCGACCAAGGTCAAGCGGGCCGGGGTTGTGGGCGCCGGATTGATGGGTGCCGGCATCGCGGAGCTCTTCGCCTACCAGAACATCCCGGTCCGCGTCGTCGACCTCGACCGGGCGCGCGTCGATGAGGGAGTTGAGCGGGCGAGGACGTTGCTCGAGACGGCGGCGAAACGCAGCGGTTGGTCCACCGACGAGCTCAAGGAGCGGCAAGACTGTCTCAGGGGCGCCACCAGCTACGAAGGCTTCGAGCGAACGAACGTCGTCATCGAGGCCGTGCTGGAGCTAATGGACGTGAAACGGAGGGTCTTCAAGACCATCGAAGAGAACGTGCCCGAGACGACGTTGATCGTAAGCAACACCTCGGCCCTCTCGATCTCGGAGCTCCAGCGTGAGATGAGCCACCCGGGCCGCAGCTGTGGCCTCCATTTCTTCAACCCGCCGCATCGCATGCCGTTGGTGGAAGTCGTGCGCGGCGAAGGGACGGCGGACGACGCTCTGGCCACGGCGTTCGAGCTCGCCGTCCATCTCGGCAAAACGCCTATCGTGGTGAAGGATTCCCCGGGTTTCGTGGTCAACCGAATCCTCGCCGCCTACTTGACCGAAGCCGGCTATCTGCTTCAGGGTGGGATGTCGATCGAGCGTCTCGACCGCGCGATGTCTCGGTTCGGAATGCCCGTCGGCCCGCTGCGCCTACTCGACGAGATCGGGTTCGACGTCGTCGCCGAGGTGAGCCAGACGATGGTAAGCACCTTCGGCGACCGCTTCGAGCCGGCGCCGGTCATGGGTGAGGTGCTGGCCATGGGTGTGACCGGGCGCAAGGGCGGCCGGGGCTTCTACAGTTACGAGGGCAAGGAAGCCAAGGGTGTCAACCCCGAAATCGGGGAGGTGCTTGCCCGGGAAGCCAAGGGCACACCACCTAGCTCGGCCGCAGCCGAAGAGCGGATGGTTTTCAGCATGATCAACGAGGCGGCGCGCATTCTGGACGACGAAGTAGTCGACTCGCCGGGTATCCTCGACGTCGCGATGATCATGGGGACCGGATTCCCGCCCTTCCGTGGCGGCCTGCTCCGCTACGCCGATTCCCTGGGCCTCGACCGCGTGCGCGAGCGACTGCGCCACTACGCCGCCGACGCCGCGCCGCGGCTCGCGCCGGCGCCCAGCCTGGTGAGCCGCGAGTCGTTCTTCGGCTGACGCGATGCCGCGCGTAGCGATCCACTACCATCGGCCGCCCGACCGACTGGACGTTTTCGTTCAAGACCTGGTGGTCGATCGTCCCGAGTACAAGGTGACGCTGCACGATCCGGCTACGGTCGGGGAGACCCTGAAGGTTGGAGACGACGTGATCTACGAGCCGGGCGCCGCCATCGTCTGGTTCGTCTTCCCGGAAACATGGCACGACATAGGTTGCTTCCATCTCAAAGACGACACCTTCACCGGCTACTACGTGAACCTCATCACGCCGGTCCGGCTAGAGGCTTCAGCCTGGACGATGTTCGACCTGTGTCTCGACCTTTGGGTCGATGCGGAAGGGGGTTTCCGGGTGCTCGACCAGGACGAGTTCGATGAGGCTGTTGACCACCAGTGGATCGATCCGGGAACCGCGGAGCGGGCGCGATCGGAGCTCTCTCGGATCGTCGCCGAGGTGCGGGCGGGGGAATGGCCGCCGGCCGTGGTTCGGGAATACGATCTGCCGCGGGTGAGAGAGCTGCGGGCCGCAGCTGGCTGATGTCATTCCTCGGCCACCGCGCGTTGGGGGGCTTGGTTCTCGACGCTTGATGCCTACCTTGGTGGCCAGGACATCGAATGCGGGATACTCGATATTGAAGACAAACACGACGTTACTACTCGCCGCTCTGATGCTCCCGGCCGTTTCGTGGGCACAGGACTCCGTCGACTACCGGGTGCTCGGATCACCCGACGCGCCCGTCGAGCTGGCTGTTTACTCCGACTTCGAGTGTCCTTACTGTCGCAACTTCGCGCTGGCGGCGCTGCCCGCCATCACCGCCGAGTTCGTGGATACCGGGCTGCTGCGCATACGCTACGTCTATTTTCCGCTGGCGGCTTTACATCGTAACGCCGTTTCGTCGGCGAAGGCCGCGCATTGTGCAGGCGTCGCGGGCCGGTTCTGGGCGTACCACGACTACCTTTACGTACGACAGCCCGAGTGGTCGGGCGCCGCGGCACCCGACTCGCTGTGGATCGGTTACGCCGAGAGCCTGGGGCTCGAGCCGGGAGGGTTCGGCGCCTGTCTGAGCGCGCCCGAGACGCTGGCGGCCGTAGAATCGGACGTGCGTGAGGCATTGGACTACGGCGTGACAAGCACACCGACGATCTTGCTGAGCGGCCGCTCGCTTGTTGGTCTGCGGTCCTACGACGAACTGCAATCCGAGATCCGCGCGGCCATCGAGGAAGCCAAGCGCTAGCCAACCTGAATCGGACGATCCGTGGAACCGACCATCAACCACGACTCGATCACGTTGCTGTTCAGCGTGCTGGCTTGCGCTGCCGCCTTCGGGTTGAGCCTCTACGCCGGTCTCGCACTGCCCGGCGCCCTCAGCCACTTCGGACTGCTCGAGTTGCCCGAACCGCTCGCCGGGCTCGGAACACCGCTGGTCTGGGTGACGCTCGTGGCTCTGTCCCTGGTCGAGCTGGCCGCTTCCCGCTTCAGGTTGACGGACCTGTTGTGGAGCGCGTTGCACACCATAATCCGACCGCCTGCCGCAGCCCTGTTCGCATCCGCAGCGCTGGAAGGCCACGGCGAGGGAATCCAATGGGGGGCGGCGCTCTTGGCGCTGGCCGTCGCCTTGTTCGTCCACATCCCCGTCCTCGCCGCACACACCGCCTCCCGTACGGCCGGCCCGGCGCCGCAGATCCGCGGCCTAGCGGGCGTCCAGCTCGTCCTGGCGGGCGTAATCGCGACCATCGCCTGGACGGCGCCTCCCTTCGCCGCGGCCGCCGCCCTCGTCCTGGTCCTCGCGCCACTTCCCTGGTGGCCCCGGCTTTGGGGCGCCGCCCATCTCGCCATCGCCGCCCCACTCGCCGTGATCACCCGCGCCGGGCGCTACCACCGGTGGGACACAGGGCCCAGTGGCATGCCACGCTGGCTGAGCCGTGCCGCCGAAGCCGAGCTGGACGTGCCGCTCAGCCGGGTCCGTTCCGCCAGGGTCTGCCTGGCCCGGATCGGCACCCGCTGGCTCTACCTCAGGGGCCGCCTCGTCGTGGCCCAGGAACGGACTCCCCTCTTCGCCCACCGCCGCGGGTTCAGGGCCAGGCTCGTCCCCCTGCAGCGCACCGGGGGCCATGCCGACCACCAGGCGCTGGTGGAGACGGTAGTGCTGGACGCACTGATTCCTTACAGCCTGTGCCTGGGCCCCGACGCGCCGCCGGGGCCCGCCATACTGGCAGCTTTGGCCGAGCCGGGTGGCGGGCGCGTGGAACCGAAAGACCCGGGCGCGGTGTAACAAGGGTTGTACCAGGAATTGGAAGGCGTTTGGCGGCTTGTTTTTACGGCGGTTCGCCTTCTGTTCGGGGGTTTACGAGACCCGGAAAAGGGCATATACTATACAGTCTTGTCTACTATCGTCTTGAGGTCGTCCGTTTCCGCCACCGGTTTCTCCACGGGGCGGCTGGCTGGCGAGGCGCATGGCGCTCGGGCGTCGTCGTATCTTCAGCGAGGCCGCCTGCCGGTTCTCGCCTTTTTGACGGCCATCAACTGAACCTCGACCAGTTGCAGCGTGAGCATGTTCTTTAGCTCCAAGGCCTTAGACTCCTTCGACCAGTACCTCCACGACGTCGAGAAGTACCCACTCATCGAGGACGCGGCGACGGAGCGCGAGATCGCCCGCCGGGCCCGGGCCGGCGACCGCCGGGCTGCCGAGCGCCTGGTGACGGCGAACCTGCGTTTTGTGATCTCCTACGTGAAGAAGTACCAGGGCCGCGGTCTCAACCTGGCCGAGCTGGTCTGCATAGGTAACGAAGGCCTGCTCAAGGCGGTGAAGAAGTTCGACCCCGACAAGGGCGTCAAGTTCATCTCCTACGCGGTCTGGTGGATCCGGCAGACGGTGCTGCAGGCGCTGGCCGAGCAGACGCGCTCGGTGCGGATCCCGCTCAACCAAAACTCGAACCTGGTGAAGCTGTCGCGGACGGAGACGGCGCTGACCCAGCAGCTGGGTCGCACGCCGACGGACCGCGAGATCGCCGACCGGATGGGCGAGCCGGTGCAGACGATCCGGGCGCTCAGACGAGTAGCTTCCGCCGAGCTCAGCCTGGATGCGCCGCTCGACCGCACCGACAGGGACAGCGCATCGTTCGGTGAGCGGTTCTCCGGGATGGAGACGGAGGACATCCAGGACGAGATCGAGTTCCAGGCACGTCGCCAGTTCCTGCAGGACATGTTCAAGAAATATCTGACCGAACGCGAGCGTAAGATCCTCGTCCTCTACTACGGGCTCGACGACGGCGAGGAGATGACGCTGGAGGAGATCGGTTCGCTGCTCGGCGTGACGCGTGAGCGAATCCGCCAGATCCGCAACCGCGCGTTCGAGAAGCTACGCCAGTCGCCGGACGGCCAGGCGCTCGAGGGGTTCTGGGCGCCGAGCTAGTAGACGAGGGCAACGCGGTCGCGTTGCCCTCTTTTTCTTCATCCAATATCCGACAGCCAACGCCCCGGTGACAAGGTGTATTCAACACTCAAGTCCCGACATCCGACGTCCAAGCAACAAGACTTGGGGGGTGATCCCCCCGAGCCTTGAGACTTGTTCCTCGAGGCTTGAATGTACCTTACTACCCGGACATCGAGTGTCGGCTATTGGATACTGGATTCCTAAGACCCACCAGCGCCAGCACGAAGATCACAATGATGATCAGCTGCGAGACGATGCACCACTGGCACACCGCACGCAGGACGAACAGCTCGACGTAGGTGAGATAGAGTGAGAAGGCGACGGCGACGCCCGACAGCAGGCCGAGCAGTTTATCCGGCCGCCGGTCGGCCAGCCAGCGCGGCTGTATCGCGGCCAGCGCCACGATGAGTATCGCCACGTAGCCGAGCAGCCCGATCGCCGCCACCGGTACCCCCAAGAACTCCGAGTACGGCGAAGTGTTTACCACCTCGCAGCCGCCGGTAACACTACAGACGTAGCCGTGCGTGATGCCGAGCTTTCCCAGAAGAAGATACGTGGCGTCCAGGGCTCCGAGCAGCGCCAGGACCGCGATTGCCCTGCGTCGGTTCACTGGTCCTGGGCGCGGGCCAACTCTTCCTCGATGATCTGGGCCATCCGGTCGTACCCCATCGCTCCCTCGACGGGACGACCGTTGAAGAAGAACACGGGCGTGCTGTTGAGGCCGCGCTGCTGCGCATGCTGCGTGCTGGCTGCCACCACGTTACCGTACGTGCCGTTCTCGACGCAGGCCTCGAGGGCCGCGCCGTCCAGGCCCAGGCCGTCGGCGTACTGGCGGATCGTACCGATTGGATTACGGGACCTGCCCCACTCGTTCTGCCGACTCATCAACACCTTGTGCATCGCCCAGAAGGCGTTCTGGTCGCCGGCACAGCGTGCCGCCTGCGCGGCCGTCCCGGCATGCGATGCGGGGTTGAGAACGTAGTCGTAGAAGACGAAGCGAGCCTTACCGGTATCCACATAGTTCTCGAGGACCTGCGGCACGCTCAGCGTCGCCACCATGCCGCAATACCCGCACAGGTAGTCGGCGAACTCCTCGATGGTGACCGGAGCATCCTCGGCACCGCGGATGACGGCCAACTGCTCGACCGACCCGCTGTTGAGCAGATTCTGCAGCGCCACGCTGTCAACTTCGCCGGCGGTCGCTCCGCCCCTATTGCTGACCACGACATATCCGATCAACGCCGCCCCGGCGACGACTATCAGCGCTAGAAAGCCGTAAAATTTGGACTGCGAGTTTGCCATCTCGTCCAACCTCCTTCAGTTACTCGGCACGCCGGCTACGGCGCCGGCTCGAATTGGATTATCTGGCTCAGTTGACCCGTCAAGTACAGGTACACAAGGGCAGCGACCACCAACAGCAGCAGGAAGTAGAACGCGTACTTCAGCGGTCGCGGGAACATACGCCGCCGCTCGCCGCCCAGGCGCGTCAGCCGCGGCAGAAACGAATCCTGCCAAACGCCGACCACCTCACGGCTGAGCCCGGTCCAGCTTGTGGCGTAGGCCTGATCGAGTTCCTTCAGACTGGCCTGCCAACGGTTGTAGGCTTCCTTGAGTTCCGCCGGCCCCGACTGGGCCGCCGGCCTCAGACCTTCCGCCGCCTGGCTGACCGTCTTCAGCGGCCCCTCGAGCTCCGATACCCCGCGGGTCAACCGCTGTTTCACCCCCGAGATCTCCTTCTGCGAGGGCATGAACTTACTGCGCGCCTTGCGCCACGGGATCCGGCGGTTGGCCGCAACGCGTCGCGTCTGGCGCTCGAAGGCCCGAACCGTCGCGTCGGTCGCGACGCCGAGGTTGTCCAGCACCGCGTCCCAGAGGCGCCGGCCGCTGAGCGCCTCGGCAGCACCGAACAGCTCACCCGAGGCGGCGGCCTCGCGCTTGGCCTTGAGTAAGGCGCCGTCGTAGATGTTGCGCAGTTCGCGCAGGTGCTCCTCTAGGAACCCGACCGGCAACACCGACGACATCTGCAGCCGGTCGATGGCGGCCCCTAGCGGCCTGTCGGAACCGGCGCCGACAGCGCCCAACGAAGCCTCGAACTCCGGGATGGTAAAGCGCCGGATCAAGTCTTTATCGGCCAGCGCCTGCGGAACGGTGGGCGCTACTTCGGCCACAGGCTCGGGGGCCTCCGCCTCGCCGGCCACACCCAAAAGCGCGCTCGAATGACGGGAGGCGAGGCCACGAATCGTCTGAATCTGAGCGTCGGTGAGGTAGAGGATCTC
This sequence comes from Gemmatimonadota bacterium, assembly GCA_039586755.1. Classification (GTDB taxonomy): domain Bacteria; phylum Gemmatimonadota; class Gemmatimonadetes; order Palauibacterales; family KS3-K002. The sequence continues at coordinate 11,716 of JBDHJU010000066.1, forward strand.
GAGTTGGGTCGGGCCGCTACCGATCCGCAGCAGGCGGCCGAACTTCGCCTGAGTCACATCGACCTTGGTAATGAACTCCCAGGACAGGCGGAAGTGACGACCACCACGTTCGAAGACATGGAGGGCTCGGTCGGTGACAACTTGCAGCGCCATCCCCTTGAAGCGTTCCATCTCGACGAGGCCGGAAAGCGCTACCGGCGTCGCGAAGACGACGCGCTCACCCTCCAACGCGTCACGGTCGGCTTGCGCAAGGTGCTCGAGGTCGGCACGAGTCCGCAGTTCCGCTGCCAGCGTGGCGAGCCCGTCATGGCTCCCGCGCAACGCCATGGCCACCTGAGTGCCCACGACCAGCAGTATCGAGCCCCGCAACGCGACGCCCAGGAGCGTCGAGTAGGGGACGTGATGCTTATTGACGTAGAGCCCTTCCGGGGCCGCCAACACCCTGGCGCCTCGCTCCGCTCCCACACCCTCGATTACTACGTCGAAATTGCCCTCGTAGCTCATCGATCCCCACCATTCCCAGCCGCATCAGCGGACGAGATATCAACACCGGCCAGCGACAAGATGCAGCTCAGAACCGCCTCAGTGTCACTGAAATCCTCGAACACGGCGTCTGCCCCGGTCTCCACCAGCTCCTCGACTTTGTGACGGCCGGTGGCCACCGCGACAGCGAAAGCACCCACCGCCCGCGCGCAGGCCACGTCTTCCGGCGTGTCACCCAGCACGACCGCCGCCGACTCTTCACCGCCCCTCTCGAGGCTGCGGCTGAGCGCCGCGCGTGCCACCTCCGCCCGGTCCTCCGAGTCCGACCCAAAGCCACCGACCTCGAAGGTCGAACCCAAGCCGGCCGCCGCGAGCTTCAACCGCGCACCCTCCTCGATGTTACCGGTGAGCAGTCCGATCGTCACGTCGGGCCGCTCGTCGAGCACCCCGAGCAGCTCGACGATGCCCGGCAGCAGTGTGATACGGCCCTCGCGCCGCCGCTCCTTGAGCTCGCTCTCGAGCACCCGAAGGTAGACCGGCCAGACCTCGGGCATACGGCTGTGGACCTCTCCCGCCTCGAGACCTGCCGCTATCATCAGCTCGAAGACGATCCGCGGATCGGTCTTACCGTGGAAGACGTAGCCGTCGATCGGGCCGCTCGTCCCGTACACCTCTTCCAGCGCCGCGCGAATGGCCACGCGCCCCGCACCATTCGTGTACAGGAGGGTGCCATCGATATCGAAGAATATCCGGACCCGGATCGGGGTCGCGGCCTTTTCCAACAACTTCCTCCTTGCCGGCTTGGCCTGAAATACACTAAACCCCTAAATCTGGTCCCGACTATGGAGGAATGCCAGTCAGGAGGGCGCCACCGACCGCTCGATCGCCCGGGCAAGCGCCCATTCGGCGCAGGTCCCCACGCGAAGCAGCTCCGCCGCCGGTACAGCCGCCGGCTCCGGCGCCGTGGAACAGGCGAAGACCAGGTCGCCGTCGAACTGGGTGTTCGCAGGTGCGGTTCGGCGAACGATCGCGTTCATCGCCTGCCCGGCCAGCGCCACCAGATCGGTCCGGCTCAACGGGTAGTCCGTCGCGACCACCGCCAGAGTCGTGTTCGTCCCCGGCTGAGGAGCGCTGCGGGGCGGAACCCCATGCTCTCGCAAGTACGCCGCGGTATCCACGAACGACCCGGCTTCGTCACGAGCGCCGGCGATGATCTCCCCGCGGTCGTTCAATACGTCGCCGTAGGCGTTGAGCACGACCAGCGCCGCTACTCTGTGATCGCCGAGCTGCAGGGCCCAGCTCCCCAAACCGCCAGGCATCGCTCCCGATCGACCAAAGAGCTTCCCCACGCTGGCCCCGCACCCGACTCCCACGCGGCCTTCCGCCACCGAATCCGCCCTCGCCGCCTCACACGCCGCACGCCCCATCTCCGGTCCCGGGCGCCGATCGGCCCGGCCCGTCCCCAGATCGAAGATCACCGCGCTCGGCACTATCGGTATACGAGCGACATCCGTCTTGAGCCCCCTGCCATGCTCCTCCAACCAGCTCATCACTCCGTCGGCCGCGGCGAGCCCGAAAGCCGAGCCACCGGTCAGCAGCAGACCATCGACCTGCGGCGCCAGGTGATTCGGTGATAGGGCGCCGAACTGGCGGGTGCCGGCCGCCAGTCCACGCACGTCGACCGCCGCCCGGAACGGCCCGAGCACGACGGTGCAGCCCGTCTTAGCGTCAACATCCTGGGCGTGGCCGACCGATATGCCGGGAACGGCCGTGAGGGTCGGGTTGGGAAGGAGCGGGGGAGACATCATCGGTTGTCGGTTGTCGGTCTTTACCGACTACTGACTGCTTCCTGCCTTCTTTTCCACCTGTTCGGTCTCGTTGTTCGCCATGTCCGGGCTGTAGATGAAAACCTTATTCCGCCCGGCCGCCTTTGCTTTGTACAGCGCCACGTCCGCCCGGTCGATCAGATCCTCGAGCGCCATCACGTCCGAATCCGGGAAGCCGGCCACGCCACCGCTCACCGTGAGCCGCAGTGTGCCACCCCGCAGATCGAACTCGCGGCGACTGACGCCGTTGCGAATCCGCTCGGCCAGTTGATGCGTACCGTGGGCGCTCGTCTCCGGAAGCACGAGAAGGAACTCGTCGCCGCCATAGCGGCCCACGAAGTCTGCCGTTCGTAGCGAGCGGCGCAAGACCTCGCCTATTGAGCGCAGCGCCGCGTCGCCGGTCGTGTGGCCGTGTGTATCGTTAAGACGCTTGAAGTCGTCGATGTCGAACATGACCACGCCGAGCAGACGCTCGTAGCGCGCGGCACGTTCCAGTTCATTCTCGAGCCGCTCCATCAGGTAACGACGCGACAGACAACCGGTCAGCTCGTCGGTCTTTGCCAGGATCTCGAGTTGTTCCTGGTGCGAGAGCACGCTCTCGAACATGGCCGCGCGATTGAGCGCCCGCACGGCACCCTGGGCGATCGCCGACGTGAGACGAACCGACTCCTCGTCCAGTACCGGCTCGTCGGGGCTCGAACGCAGGAAAAAGACCCCGTGCTGACCCTTGTCGAACGTAAAGGGGATGGTGACGATCGACTGGACGTCGACGTCGATGTTCTCCGTCTCCCATAGCGGGCGGATCTGCTCGAACAGCGCCGACCCTTTCAGGTTCTTCACCAGGACGGGTGCGCCGGTCTCGACGGCTTGCCGGATCTCGGGATAGCGAGTCAGGTCGATGGACAGGGCGCTGATGCTCGGATCGTCGTGCGCTGCTACGACCGTGCCCCGCTCACCGCCTTCCTGGACCATGATCATCGAGCAGCGGCGGATCTGGAACAGCCGCGAGACGCGGCGAACCAACATGTCGAAGATCTCCTCGGACGACAGGCTGGCTGTCACATCGCGGACGATCTCGAGGACTATTCCGCTGGTGTCCGCCTCGCGCCGCGCCTCCCGGATCAGGCGCCCGCGCGTAACGTGCGCGGCGATCCGCGCCAGCATCTCGCCGGCCTCGAACGGCTTGCGGATATAGTCGGTGGCGCCGGCCCGGATGGCGGTGGCAGCGTCCTCGCCCTGCGCCTGCGACGAGGTAAGCAGCAGCGGGACGTCACGGGAGCCCACGCGGTGGCGCACGTGGCGAACGATCTCCAGCGGTGCCATTTCGCGGATCGACTCGTCGATCACGACGAGGTCGGGGTTCTGACTGGCGATGTAGCTGATTAGCGTCGTGCCGTCTCCGACGCTGCGGACCTTGTAGCCGTCCTCGGCGAGGGCATCGTCCAGCCCTGCCAGCGCCTGTGCGCCGTCATGACCAACCAGTATGTAGCCCTTATCGTTCATGCCGCTCCGGCCGTTTCGGTTCCGTACTCGTTAACCCACTTACCCCAGCTTACCGGGTCCACGTTCCCTCCCGAGATAATCGCGACCGTCGGCTTCGCCTGGCCCGGGAGTTTTCCAGCCAACAGGGCCGCCACCGCCGCCGCGCCGCTGGGCTCGACCAGCAGGCGGAACTCGTCCGCACACCAGGCCAGGGCGCGCAGGATGTCCTCGTCTTCCACCAGCAGCACCGCCTCGACCAACGACCGGGCGTGCTCGAAGGTCAGGTCGCCGGGCCGGACGGGTTTGAGGCCGTCCGCCACGCTGGCCACCGAATCGAGCTCCACCGCCTGGCCGGCGAGCAGAGACGCATGCATCGAAGCTGCGCCCCGCGGTTCCACACCGAAAACCTCTACGTCTGGGGCCAGCGCCCGCACCGCCGCTGCGACACCGGCCAGAAGGCCGCCACCGCCCACGGGGACGAGGACGCGCTCCACCGACGGCCAATCCTCCACTATTTCCAGCCCCACCGTTGCCTGGCCGGCGATGATTTGCGGGTGATCGAACGGCGGCACGATCGCCAGGTCACGCTCGGCGGCGATCATCTCGGCCCGCCGCTTCCGCTCCACCGACTTCGTGCCCTCCTCGACGATCTCGGCGCCCAGCCGCCGGATACCCTCGAGCTTCACCTGCGGCGCATCCACCGGCACCACGACGACAGCCATCAGCCCCAGCTCCCTGGCGGCCAGCGCCACGGCGCGGCCGTGGTTGCCCGACGAGTAAGTGATGACGCCTCGGGAGCGCTCTTCCTCGGGCAGTTGCGCGATGAAATTATAGGCGCCACGCAGCTTGAAGGCGCCTCCGCGCTGCAGGTTCTCACACTTGAGCCGCAGGCGTCCCTCGCCGATTGGAGAGCTACGGCGCTCCGCCAAGAGAGGCGTTCGCCGTGCTACTTCGCCGATCCGCTCGGCGGCAGCACGGATCTCGGCGAGACTGACGAGCTGCGGCATCTCTACAGGCTCCAGGGCACACTCGTGTGCAATGGGTATGCTTCCGGCGGGGGGGAGTGGAGGCACTCCAATGTCGGCCCGATGCGCCGATTAGTCAACGGCTGCCGTTACTTTTCCGCCCGGATCCGGACGGGGTCTCCACCGTTTTATTCGGCCGCGGCCAGCTCCGCTTCCTGCTTTTCCGAGATGACTCGGGTCACGTCCACCAGCTGATCCCCGGCGTCCAGATTGACCAGCCGGACACCCTGGGCGTTGCGGCCCGTCTCGCGTATCTCTTTGACACGCTGGCGGTTAACGATCCCCTTGCGGGTCACCAGCACCAGCTCGTCGCCGACTCTGACCTCCTTGATCGAGACGACTTTGCCCGTCTTCGGGGTGAGGCGGATGTTGATCACGCCCTTACCACCGCGCCGCTGTAACCGGTACTGGGCGATCTGCGTGCGCTTGCCCATCCCCTTCTCCGTCACCACCAGCAGCGCCGCTTCTCCACCCACCACGACCAGGCCGACGACGTTGTCGCCGCGACCGAGGACGATCCCCTTCACGCCGCGCGCCACTCGGCCCATCTCGCGAACCTGTCCCTCCTCGAAGCGGATCGCTTTCCCGTTACGCGTCGCCAGCACGACCTCGTCGCCCGCTTCCGTCAGCCGCACGTCGATCAGTTCGTCGCCATCGACCACGCTGATCGCGTTTATCCCGCTCGACCGCACGTTCGCGTAGGCAGCCAGCGACGTCTTCTTCACTATTCCTTTGCGGGTCGCGAACAGCAGGTACCTGTCCTCGCTGAACTCGCGCACCGGCACCATGGCCGTGATCTTATCGTCCCTGTTCACGCGGATCAGGTTGACGATGGGGCGGCCCCGCGCCGTGCGGCCCGTCTGTGGGACCCGATGGACCTTGAGCCAGTGGACCCGCCCCCGCGCGGTGAAGAAGAGGATGTAGTCGTGAGTCGAGGCGACGAACAGGCGCTCGACCCAATCCTCCTCTTTCGTCGCCATGCCCGCCACACCGCGGCCGCCGCGCCGCTGCCGCCGGTAGGTGTCCACCGGCATGCGCTTGATGTATCCCTCGTGCGAGACGGTGACCACCATCTCCTCTTCGGGGATCAGATCCTCGAGCGAGAACTCCTCGATCTCGCCGGCGATCTCCGTGCGACGGTCGTCACCGTACTTCTTCGCCAACTCGTCAAGCTCGCGCTTGATGATCGTCATCCGTCGTGGCTTCGAGGCGAGGATCGCCTTCAACTCCTTGATCTGCTCACGGACCTCCTTTAGCTCGGCCTTCAGCTTCTCGACCTCGAGCCCGGTCAGCCGCGCCAGACGCATGTTGAGGATCGCTTCCGACTGCCGCTCCGTCAGCTTGTACCGGCTGCGCAGCTTCTTCGCCGCCTGCTCCGGGTCCTTCGCCTTCTTGATGATCTCGACGATCGCGTCGATGTTGTCGACCGCCTTCTTGAGGCCGACCAGGATATGCTCGCGATCCTCCGCGACCTTCAGATCGTGCTTGCTGCGCCGCACAACCACTTCGTGGCGGTGATCCACGAAGTGCCGGACGATCTCGCGCAGGTTCATGATCTTCGGCACACCATCGACCAGCGCCAGCATGATCGCGCCGAACGTCGACTGCATCTGCGTGTGCTTGTAAAGCTGGTTCAGCACGATCTGCGAAATCGCATCGCGCTTGAGCTCCACCACGATGCGCATGCCGTCACGGTCGCTCTCGTCCCTCAGGTCGCTGATCCCATCCACCCTGCGCTCACGCGCCAGTTCGGCGATCTGCTCGATCAGGCGCGTCTTGTTGACCATGAAGGGGATCTCGGTGATGATGATTCGCTCACCCCG
>JBDHJU010000008.1:0-59902 GCA_039586755.1 Gemmatimonadota bacterium
GAAGATGCCGCGCCCGAACGAGCCGGCGACCAGATCCTCGTGGGTTCGCTGGATCGTGATGTCGCGGAAGGAGATGGTGGGCACTCCGCCCTCGAGCTCGATCCACTCGCTGCCGCCGTTCACGGTGAAGAAGATCCCTAACTCGGTAGCGGCGAACAGCAGCTGCGGGTTCACATGGTCCTGCACGACCCGCCACACGAGGTGGCGGTCAGGCAGGTCCCCGGCGATGGACCGCCACGAGCGGCCCCGATCCGTGCTCTTCACCAAATAAGGACTGAAGTCGCCGGACTTGTGGTGGTCGAGCGCCATGTAAACGGTATTCGCGACGGTATTCGCGTCGAACAGATCGGCCTTGATGTCGTTGACGAAAGCCGTAGCGGGCACGCCGCGGATGCTGCCGACCTCGATGCGGCGCCAGTTCGCACCGCCGTCCTCGGTCACCTGCAGCAGGCCGTCGTCGGTGCCTGCGTAGATCAGGCCCTCCACGAGCGGCGACTCGGCCAGCGACGTGACCGTGTTGTAATTGGACATCGCAGAGATGTCCCACGGATTGTCCCAGCTCTGCTGCCGGCCCATGATCGGGAGCGTTATCCGCTCCTGGCTGCGGGTCAGGTCGCCGGAAATGGGCGTCCAGCTGTCACCGCGGTCGTCCGTACGCCACACGCGATACGACGCAAAATAGATCCGCTGCGGATCGTGCGGGCTGATCTCGATCGGCGCGTCCCAGTTGAACCGCTCGAAGCCCTCGCCCTCCCGCGCCTGCGGCTGGATGAAGACCTGCTCGCCCGTGATGCGGTCCACCCGCCAGAGTACGCCCTGCTGGAACTCTCCGTAGATGATGTTCGGATTGCCGGGCTCCGTAGCGGACCCGTGGCCGTCCGCGCCCAGCGTCGTGAACCAGTCGGCGTTGCGGATGCCGTGGTCGGTGTCGGTGCGCGACGGGCCGCCGTTGGATCCGTTGTCCTGCGTGCCGCCGTAGACGAAATAGAACGGCTCGGCGTCGTCGACGGAGATCTTGTAGTACTGCATGACGGGGAGATTGCGGATGAACCGCCACGTCTCCATGTCGTCGAACGTCTCGTACAGGCCGCCGTCGCTGCCGACCAGCAGGTAGTTCGGGTCGTCCGTTTGGAACGCGATCGCGTGGTCATCCGAGTGCTTCTTCCGCAAGTTCATCGACCTGAACGTCGCGCCGTGGTCGTCGGAGATGAGCGTCACGGCGCTCACCAGGTAGACCCGCCCGAACTGGTGCGGCGAGGCATAGAGCTCCTGGTAGTAGTGCGGTCCCGTGCCGCCGGAGACGGCGTCGGACATCTTCGTCCACGACGCCCCCCGGTTCGTGGAGCGGTACAGACCGCCCGAACGGCGGTCGAGCTCGATGGCCGCGTAAACGATGTCGGGATCCTGTGGCGAAATGGCGAGCCCGATCTTCCCCAGGTTGGAAGACGGCAAGCCGGCCGTGAGCTCGTTCCAGGACGCGCCGCCATCGGTGCTCTTGTGGATTCCGGAGCCCGGGCCGCCGCCCATGTAGGCGGCCACGGTGCGATGGCGTTGCCAGGTGGCGGCATAGAGGACGTCGGGGTCCCGCGGGTCCATGACGATGTCCGTCACACCGGTCCACTCTTCATCGCCCAGCACCTTGCGCCAGGTCTCGCCGCCGTCGGTTGTCTTGTAGAGGCCGCGTTCGCCGCCGGGGGTCCAGAGCGGCCCCTGAGCCGCCACCCAGACGACGTCCGAGTTCTTAGGGTGGACCAGTATCGTGGAGATGTGCTCGGAGCTGCTGAGGCCCATGTTCTGCCAGGTGCGGCCGGCGTCGGTGCTCTTGTACACGCCGTCGCCGAAGCCGACGTGCCGGCCGCCCACATCCTCACCCGTGCCCACCCAGACCGTGGAGGGTTCGCTCGGATCGATGACGACGGAGCCGATCGAATAGGAGGTTTCATCATCGAAGATCGGCCGCCATGTGGTGCCGGCGTTTTCCGTCTTCCACACGCCGCCCGAACCGACCGCCACGTACCATACGTTGCGGTTCTCGGGGTGGATGTCGATATCGGCGATCCGCCCACCGTTGATCGCGGGTCCGATATTGCGGAACGCCAGGGCCTGGTAGTTCGTCTGCCCGAGGCGCGAGTCCGCGTCTTGCCCCGTGAGGGCCGAGGGGACGGCAAGCGCAGTCAGCACCAGCACGATGCGGGGGATGTTCTTGTTCATGGCTATCCCGGAGTTATGGACAGGAAGTGAATGCGAAGCGCAGAATCTACGCCTGCCGTCCAGCCGACACAAACCGCGGCAGGCAATGTCGCCGTGACCCAGCTCGCGCTCGATCACGTGACAGGGAAGAGGTCCGACTCGACGGCTTCTCAGGCCCCGAGGGTACTGATGAGGTCGGTTCGAGTCAGGATCGACAACTCTTCGTCACTAGCCCGCACCAGCACGGCGGTACACTGACCCTGCAGGTGAGCGGCAAGGTCGCGCACGGGCGTCGTCGACTCGACGACCGGGAACGGATCGCTCATCACGTCACGCACCAGGCGAGCGCGGGCATCCGGCTCCCCGATCAAGCGGGTGAGTATTCCCTGCTCCACCAGGCTGCCCACGACATCTCCGTCATCCATCACCGGCACCTGTGAGATGCCGTGACGGGTCATGACGTCGATGGCGTCGGCCAGTGTCATGTCCGCAGGCACCGAGACCAGCCCCGCGCCCGGGCGTTCCCTGGTTCCGATGGAGTCGAGCACAGCCTCCGCGGTGAGGGGCTCGCTCTCCTCGAGGAAGCCGTGATCCTGCATCCACGCGTCGTTGTACACCTTGCCGAGGTAACGGAATCCGCCATCGGGCAACAGCACCACCACGACTTCGTGCCCGGTGAGCTCTTCGCGCCGGTCGCGTAGCCACTGGAGCGCGCCGGCCATGACCATCCCGCAGGAACCGCCTACGAACATGCCCTCCTCCCGGCACAAGCGGCGCGTCATGATCATCGCCTCTTTGTCCGTCACGCGAACGAAGTCGTCCACCAGATCGAAGTCCATATTACCCGCCAGCATGTCCTCGCCGACCCCTTCGGTGATATAGGGATGGATCTCCGTCGCGTCGAACTCCCGTGTGTGGAAGTACTTCCAATAGACCGAGCCATGCGGGTCTACACCGACCACCTGGACGCTCGGGTTCTTACCCTTGAGGTAACGCGCCACTCCTGAGATGGTCCCGCCTGTTCCCGCGCCGGCGATGAAGTGGGTCACCTTCCCGTCCGTACCCTCCCAGATCTCCGGGCCGGTGGTACGGACATGCGCCGCCGCGTTCGCCGGGTTGTCATACTGGTTCACGTACACCGAGTTGGGGATCTCCTGAGCCAGGCGCCGCGCCACCGAGTAGTAGGAGCGCGGGTCGTCCGGGGCGACGGCGGTGGGGCAGACGATGACCTCGGCACCCAGCGCCCGGAGCACCGCGTTCTTCTCCGGGCTCTGCTTGTCGGTCGTGGTGAAAACGCACTTGTACCCTCGGACGATGGCGGCGAGGGCCAGACCGGCGCCGGTGTTGCCGCTCGTCCCCTCGATGATCGTGCCGCCCGGCTTCAGTTCACCGCTCTTCTCGGCGACCTCGATCATGGCGATCCCGATACGGTCCTTCACCGAGCTTCCGGGGCTGAAGAACTCCAGCTTGGCCAGCACCGTGCACGGCACGTCCGCGGCCAGGCGGTTGACCCGCACGAGAGGGGTGTTCCCTATCGTGCCGAGGATGTTCTCGTGCCACATTAGATTCGGTCTCCTCTGCTAGCATCCGCGTTCGCCTTCGCTAGGCAACTTTCTAACGATCAATCTACAGGGGCCGGTTCCTAGAGTTTAGGGTTCTCCTTGGGGAGCTGACTCGGCCGCCCTTGTTATCGTCGCGGACGGCGCTAGAGTTATGACTATCGGGTCAACTCTCGTGGCGCCCAGCCTCAAATGCCAGCCGTTGAACACGTCGGCCCCGTGCCGAAGACTGAGTGTGCACATGCGATTTGTCCTGGCTCTCTGCTCGGCCCTGATGACCTGTGTTCTGGGCCCATTACCACTCCACGCACAGACAATTATCGGAGAACTGGCGGACGAAGCGGGCGCGCCCGTAGCTGGTGCCCTCGTCGCTCTCCTGGACAATCAGAACGGCGATCTCGACGTGTACCTGAGCGACAGCGGCGGCGCGTTTCTGTTGGAGGCACCGAATCCCGGCCGCTACCGAATTCGGGTGGAGCGGATCGGGCATATGGCGGTGGTCACGCCCGAGCTCGAACTGGAGTCCGGCGAACCGCTCTCGTATCGCCTCCAAGTTCCGTCCCAACCCATCGATCTGACATGGCCCGCGCCGGCCGAGGAGGCGGAGTGCGTCGCCGACCCTACGGACGATTTCGCAACGTCCCGACTGTGGCAGGAGATCCAGAAGGCGCTGTCGATAGCAGTATGGACGGTCGAGTGGGCGCCGCTTCAGTTAGCGATCACGCGCTATGTTCGGGATCTCGAGCTGGGTAGCCTTCGAGTCGGGATGCTGGATTCCGATTCGTGGGCGCAGATCGGCTCGGAAACCTTGGCCAGCCTGCCGGCGTCTGAACTGGCCGAGGGTGGCTACGTGCGGCAAGAGCCCGGCGGAGACGACGCGTACTGGGCGCCCGACCCGCAGGTGCTTGTGTCCGAGAGCTTCCGCGAGACACACTGCTATTCGGTGCGCCCCGGGGAAGTCACAGAGACAGCAACGTGGGTCGGCCTCGCGTTCGAGCCGATCGCGGAGCGGAGACTGTCGGATCTGAGAGGCGTGCTCTGGGTGGACCGCGCGACGGCGGAGCTCCGGCGCCTCGAGTTCTGGTTCACGTCTCTGCCAGCTGCTGTGGCGGCGGCCGAGCCGGGCGGCAGGATCGACTTTCTGCGTTTGTCGACGGGAGAGTGGATCGTGGGGCGCTGGCAGATCAGACTGCCGGTGCTCACCGACGCCGAAGATGCGGAACTGGTGGCGATCCGTGAAGTGGGTGTGGACGTGAGAGCGGTCTACGGACCGGAGGGCACGCTGCTGTGGGAGGAGCCGCAGACCGGACTCGTCGGTACCGTCGTGGGCCGGGCCAGCGGGTTACCCTTCGCTGATGCAGCGGTGCGGCTGGCCGGCACGGCTTACGCCGACACCACAGATGGTTTCGGCCGCTTCCGCTTCGACGGACTGCGAGAGGGGAAATACGGCGCAACGGTATCTCATGCCGACCTGGAGGAGCTGGGGATCGCCTCGGAGCCAAGAACCGTTGAGGTGACGCGGGGAGCGATGACCGAGGCCCAGCTGGCGATGCCCGGACCGGCGGAGTCGATGGCCGCGGTCTGCCCAAACCAAGCCGGGGAAGTCGCAGCATTAGCCGGCATGGTGCGCGACTCGATCAGCGGGGTACCGGTACCGGGCGCCAGGGTGGAGGCTGCCTGGTCGGAGGCTCTTCGCGTGGAGGCGGACGAGACCGGCAGGTATCGCCTCTGCAATCTTCCGCCGGACGTTGAGCTGACGCTGGAGGCGGAGGCGGCGGGACATGCGGGCCACGTGGTCGCCATCCGCTCGCCGGGATCGGGCCGTTTCCTGCGGCAAGACTTGCAGATACCCTTGGTCTCGGAGCAGGGCATCGTGACCCGGGTGGTCGAGGCGGGTACGAGCGGACCGACGCGGATCGTGGGCCGGGTCCTCGACGCCGTGACGCTGGAGCCCGTCGAGGCGGTCAACGTAGTGTTCGGAACGCTGGGACTGCAGCGGCTTACCGACACCGAAGGCAACTTCGTGTTCCCACGCGTCGAGCCCGGCAGTCACGAACTGGTGCTCGAACACCTGGCCTACGGCACGCGCAGAGACACGGTCGTGGTCAGGGGCGGCGAACTGATCAACGTCGAGGTCCGGATGGCAGTGCGCCCGATCGAGCTGGAACCGCTCACCGTGACCCTGGAACGAAGGCCGTTACCGCCCAAGATGCACGGCTTCTACGATCGCATGGATCGGGGTTGGGGCAACTTTATTACGCGAGAGCGCATCGAGAGCCGGCAACCGGTCCGGATCACTCAAATGCTGGGAGACCTACCGGGCGTGCGCCTAGTCCACCTGAGCGCCGGTCGGTACATGCCCATTCTGCGCAATCAGGTGCGCTTCGTCGACGGAAGAAACGTCGAGCAGTGCCCGCCGTTGGTCTACCTGGACAATATCCCAATTCTGGACGGCGCCCAGGAGATCGACTTGTTGGTCCTCCCGCACGACATCGAGGCGGTAGAGGTCTACAAGAGCGCCGGGACGGTTCCCGCCAAGTTCGGCGGCAGCATGGCAGGCTGCGGCGTCATCGTTATCTGGACCCGCTAGTAGGCCTCGAGGACGGCCGCGCCGGTCTGCACATCCATTATGATCCAGTCGGAGTACTTCCACGCGGCGGCCCTGGCAGCCAGGGCGTAAAGGTGCGCATCGCCTTCGATGCGGAAGTACAGGTACGGCTTGATCGCGGTGAGCATGGCGTCGGGGTGCCATTCCGGGTGGCCGAAGGTCCCGTGGAGCACGTAGCCGGCCAGCGGCGAGTAGACGAGAAAGAACGACCCGCGGCGGTCGTTGTCACCGATGACCGGGTAACGGCATACGACGATGAGATCGGGCTCGAACGCGCGTACCTCGTCGCGCTCGATTCTCATCTCGACATCTCGCTCGCCCTCAGGGAGCTGGGCGACGGCGTCTTCCCAGAGCAACCGGGTCTCGAAATCGATCACCGCCTGGGTGACGGAATCGAGAGCCACCTCATCACCCCCCACGTGTTCGAGCTCCCAATCGCCGGTCCAGAACAGCGTCCCCACCGCCCTCTCCGACGAAGGCGTGACAGGGGCGGTCACCAACAGGTCCGGCTCATCCCAGGCCGGTGGACGGTAAGCCCAGGTGCTGTCGACTGTGACGCCCCTTCCCCCCGCTTGCGGACTCAGCGACCGCAGACGCCGCCCGAGAGGGAAAACCTCGGGCCGCAGCGCCCTGTCTACCGCGAATCGCTCCTTTGCATAGGAGCCGCGGAAATAACGAGCCGTGCCAACCCTGTGGTCCTCCGCGCCCAGCGAGCCTGTGACGACAGCCAGATAGACCTCCTGCTCAGCCGTTACGAACGGCCTGGTCCAGACGAGCGCGACTCCGCAACCGTTGGGGTCGACGAAACGACTGTTCGTGGGGCCGAAGCCACTGTAGAACTCGATGCCCTCGATCTCGTAGATCCGCAGCTCCATCAATTCCTCGAGAATATCTACCCAACGCCCCGTCCTTAGCCGACCGTCGATGTACACCCTGGGAAGGCAGTTGCGGCCGGATCGGCGGAACAGAGTCGGGTAGAACCTGAGCATATCCTCCACTGTGAATGCGCCCCATCCCTCCAGGTATTCGCGCGTGAAGAGCTTTATCGAGCCGAGGTGAGGCTCACCGTAGTATTCGACCCGCTCGCGGTACTCGCGCAGGTCGCGCTGGCGCAGATTCTCGCGCCGGCGCCCGACAACCGTGAGCGGGTCCAACTCCACGGCCCGCACATCGAGCAGAATCTCCACCTCGACCGTCTCGGCGCCCCAAATGTCGATGGGCCGCGTCTGGACGGTCTGGTAGCCGATGCGGTTGACCCAAAGCGCGTACGCCCCCGGAGCCGGGACGGCGATAGAGAACTCGCCGGCCGAATCGCTCAAAACGCTGCCGCGCGTCGTACCCAACGAATCGAGCAACGCGATGGCCACACCCTCGACCGGTGTGCCCGTATTCGCATCGACGGCCCGGCCGGTTATGGCCTGGGGTGTGGCAGGGGTGGCAAGGAGAAGGATGGCGAATGCAGCACTTCCGCACCCGGTCGCACTCCCAATCGGGATGGAACGCCACATCTGGGATACCTCAGAACTTCGTGGGGCTTGCTAACCCCACGCTATCGGCGAAGCGTGAGGATGTCAATCAACAGTTGCCGCACGGTACCCGAGCTAGATGAGCGGCGGTGGACCGCGTGACTACGCTTCAGGAGACCAGCAAAAAGCCCACTACTAGCAGCGCCGCGGCACCCCCGACGAAACCCAGCACCTTCTTGACCTCGAAGGCGCCGCTCTCGGTGTCCTCCTGGAGCGGCCTGGTCCAGATGAGGACGACGCCACAGGAGCTGGGGTCGACGAAGCGCGAGTTCGTGGGGCCGAACCCGGTGTAGAACTCCATGCCCTCGACACGCTCGACGGACAGGTAAAGCAGCTCATAACGGAAGTCGCCCGCCAACAGTCGACCGTCCAGGAACACCCTGGGCATGCAGCGATTGCTGAAGCGGCTCCACCTGGCGGGGGAGCTTTGTCTGACCCAATCGGTCACGGTGAGCGCGTCGCGGCCCTCGAAATCTTCACGCGTGAAGATCCTCTGATCGCCCAGGTTGGAGCGACCGTAGTAATCGACCCGTTCGCGAAACTCGCGCAGGTCGCGCTCGAGCAGGTTCTCGCGCCGGCGCCCCACGACGACGAGTGGCTCCAACTCCAAAGCACTCACCGCGAGCCGCAAATGGACCTGGGCGGTCTCTTCGTCGCGGACGAGGATCGGCTGCGTCCGGACGCTCTGGTAGCCGATGCGGGTGGCCCAAAGCCTGTACATCCCCGGCTCCGGGGCAGCGAGGATGAATTCACCGGCCGAATCGCTGAGGACGCTGCCGTGCGTCACGTCCAGCGTGTCGAGCAGCGCGACGACCACGCCGTCGACCGGCTCTCCGGTGCCGGCATCGATCGTTCGACCGGCGACGGCCTGGGGCGTAGCGGGAGAAGCAAGAAAGAGGATGGCGAACGCAGCGATTCCGCAGCTGGTCGCAGACCCAACCAGGAAGGTGCCCTTCATCTGGAACGCCTTTCGGACCGGTTGGGGACAATCTGTGGGGCGCGGTAACGCTAGTGACGAAGCGGGGGGGTGTCAATCGAAATCTTCACCATCGTCTTCTTCATCCCGTCCCCGCTGAACGGTCGCCCACAATCCCTCGGCCAGCGCCTCGAGCCCCGCGTGCGTGACGCCGGAGACGACGTACGCCTGGAAAGAGTCCGGCGCCTCGACCGCGGGCGGGTCGTCGTCGGGCGCCAGCAGGTCGGCCTTCGAGAGGACTATGCAGTGGGGCTTAATGGCCAGCTCACCACTGTACTCGGCCAGCTCGCGGCGCAGCAGCTCGTACTCGGCCTGGTGATCCTCGATATCGACCGGTATCAGGTAGGCGAGTGTGCGGGTACGCTCGATGTGACGAAGAAACTTGAGGCCGAGCCCCTTCCCTTCGTGAGCGCCCTCGATGATTCCGGGGATGTCCGCCATCACCATCGACCGCCCTTCGGACAGCTGGACGACACCGAGGTGCGGCTCCAGGGTGGTGAACGGATAGTCGGCGATCTTGGGTCGCGCCGCCGACATCGCGGCGAGCAGCGTGCTCTTGCCGGCGTTGGGCTGGCCGACGAGGCCGACGTCGGCAATCAGCTTGAGCTCGAGCTCGATGCGACGCTCGACGCCGGGTCGGCCAGGCTCGTGCTCGCGCGGCGCCTGGTGGGTGGCAGTAGCGAAGGCGGTATTGCCCCGGCCGCCGCGACCGCCCTTCGCGACGACGCAGCGGTCACCGGGCTTCAGTAACTCGCCCAAGAACTCGCGCGTGTCGGCATCCCTCACTACGGTGCCCGGCGGAACCCGCAGCACCATGTCGTCGCCGGATGCGCCCTTTCTGTTCTTGCCTTGCCCATGCTGACCACGCTTGGCCCGGTACTGCTGTTTGTACTGGTAGTCGAGCAGGGTGGTAAGGTGGGAGTCGGCGATCAGCACGACGTCGCCACCGTCGCCGCCGTCGCCGCCGTCGGGGCCGCCGCGCGGCACATACTTCTCACGGCGGAACGACAGACAGCCGTTCCCACCGTCGCCACTCTGCACGTGGATGATCGCCTGATCGATGAGCATGACTAGGCTTCCCGGATGGCAGCCCAGAGGGCGAGTGCGAGATCGAGGTTCTCGGGTGGCGCGAAGGCGGCGGCGCGCCGGACGGTCTTCTCGACGTCGTCGGGGGCAACGCCGGCATTGAGGGCGCCCTGCAGGTGGGAGCGGAGCTGGCGGCGACCGCTCTCCCCCTGCACGACCAGCATGGCGACGATCAACATCTCGCGTACGTCGAGGCTGAGTGCGGGCCGGCTCAACACCTTGCCATAACCCTCCATGACCATCCAGCGGTCGAGGTCGGGGTGGAAGCGCGCGATGTTCTCGCGTAGGCTCTCGTAGTGGTCGCCGTAAACCGTAACGCACGTCTCTGTGCCCCGCTCGACCCAAGCCTCGAAGTCCTGTGCGGCCGCCTCGGGAGGGGCGACACCGTGTGTTCGCCAACGACGGAAGGCCTCGATCGCAGAGGGGAATCCGAGAAACAGATACGACTGGAGGATCGCTTCCTCTACTTCGGACTCGCGGCCCGCAGCGCGTAGAAGCTCGAACGCGGCGTCGAGGCCGCCGGCATCTCCGGCCGCCTGTGCCGCGGCGAGGTCGACGAGTCCCCAGACCCACTTTGCCGCTGTCACGTCTACTCGCTTCGCTCGACGCGAAAGTTGGATCGGATCTCTCCCACGAACTCGTCCCGCGTGTTTCTCACCGGCAGGGTGTGGCGGTCCTCCAACGCCTCGAGCTCGTCCGCCGTCAGCATCTCCATCTGGGCGATGAATTCGATCACGGCGGGTCCGACGGCGCGCCGGTGGCCGTCCTCGACTTTAACGGCGACGCCCCAACCTCTATCGCGGTCGCCCAGACAGTAGAGGGCCTCGGCACCGAACTTCGCCACCAGCCGGCCGCCGGTGATCTCCATGAGTCGGCTGGTCAACCGACGTGTACCACCGACGTAGTACGGTTCGTTCGTCATCGCCCGGGTCAGCCGTGCGGCGGCGCCCTCGGGCTCGCGCTCGGCGGTAGCGACGATGTTCGCATAGATGCCGGCCATGACGTTCAACGGTTGGGCAAACGACGGAACACCGCAGCCGTCGACGCCCACAGGCATCGCCTCGCAGCGCGAACCCGCCCAGCCGGCGATCTCCGTGCAGATCCGCCTCTGCACGGCGTGGTCGGTCTGGTAGTAGCCCTCCGTATCGACCCCGGCATGCCGGGACCAGGCCAGCATGCCGGCGTGTTTGCCCGAGCAGTTGTTGTGGATGCGACCCGGCGATGCGCCCCGTTCGCGGAGCGCTTGGGCCGCCGGCCTGTAGAACGGCCAGTGCGGCCCGCAGACCAGGTCGTCCTCGGAGCATCCGATCTTGTTCAGTATCGAACCCACCGCTTCGACGTGCGCCGGCTCGCCCGAGTGAGACGCACAGCAGACGGCAAGCTCGGCGTCGCTGAGCTCGAAGGCGTCGGCGGCGCCGTCGGCGACGATGGGGATTGCCTGCACGGGTTTGGCCGCAGAGCGAAAGAACGTGAGCAGTTCCGGTTCACCCACCCAGGCGCGTAGCCTGCCCTGATCGTCGATCAGCGCACCTGAGACGCGATGCCGTGACTCGACACGGCCGCCCCGGGTCACCTCGATAAAGGCATCAGCCCTACTCAAGCGTTCGCTCCCCTTCGCGAATAGATAGATACGGCGAGGCCCGTGAGAATGAGGACGCCACCCACCAAGGTGGTCAGCCCCGGCACCTCCTCGCCGCCGAGCAGCCACCAGGCCAGGAGGCTCGCGCCTATAGGCTCGCTGAGAACCGCCAGGTTGACAATATAGGCGCGTACGTAACGCAGAACCCAATTAAACCCGGTGTGGCCGAGAAGCATAGGCCCGACGGCGAGCCCGATGAAGATCCACCATTCGCGGGCCGGGTAGTCGAAGAAGGCTTCACCGCGGACGAAGATGAAGGGCACCAGGACGAGCGCAGCGATCAGGTAGACCCAGGCGACGTAGGCCCATATCCCCAAGCGGCGGCGCAGCGCCCGGCCGATGACGAAATACCCGGCATCGGCGACACCCGCCGAGAGCGCCAGCATGTTCCCTTTCATCGCTCCAGCGCCCAGCGCCAGGCCGGCGCCCCCGATCACCGCCGCACCTATCATGGCAATCCCGATGCCGGACCATTCGCCGCGCGTCGGCCGCTCGTGCAGCCAGACGGCGGAGAGTCCGGCGGCGAAGATGGGGTGAAGGCTGACGAATAAGGTCGAGCTGGCGACGGTAGTGTAGTCGAGGGAGATGAACCAGGCGACGAAGTGATAGGCGAGTAGTACGCCGGCCAGTGTGAGCAGCGCGACGTCCGAGCGCCGGACGTCCAAGATTCGCGACCAGCCGCGGCTGAAGGTGAGGGCCGCGGCGATGACGACGAGCGACAGAGCCAGTCGCCAGAAGGCTAGGACATAGGCGGAGGCGTCGGACCAGCGAACGAAGATCGCCGCCCACGAGATTCCGACAGCGGCGAGGGCGATGACGAGTGCCGGCGGTACGGCCGGCCGCGCCGGTTTATCGGCGTCGCTGCTCAGCTGCGCCTCCTGTCGACCTCGAGGAGGAAACGTGCGCACGAAGAGTCGGAGCGCGCATCGCCACGCAGGGTCTGGAGATCGTCCGGCGAATCGATGTCGTACCAGTCGGGCATGAGGACGACGTCGAGGTCGACGAGGTCGGCGCGCTCGAGGCTGGTACGCAGTACCCCCGCCGTAGACCAAGGGATGCGACGAAAGATGACACGCGCTTCGGGCCAGCTGGTGCGGCGGATGGCAACCGCGTAGTGGCCACCGTCGCGGGCGGGGCCGATTACGACATCGGCGTCCTCGAGCTGCTGCAGCGCATCGGCGATATAGCCGCCCGGAAGCGTCGGGTGATCGCTGCCGAGGATCAGCACACGCTCCGCCCCGCGGGCGAACGACTCGGCGAACGCATGGATCAGCCGGTCGCCGAGGTCACCTTCGCATTGCTGTCGTACCTTGTGCGCGGGATGCAGAGCGCCCAGCTCGGCCACATCATCTTTGTCACCGGCGATGTACAGCTCGACGGGGCCACGCAGCGCCCGCTTGGCTGCGGTCAGCGTGTCGGCAAGTGCGGCCAGGTGAAATTCGGCGGCCTCGTCGGGAGTCAGGATGGGAAGCAGACCGGTCATCACCTTCCCGGGCTCGGCAGGCTTGGTGAAGACGATGATAAGCTCGTTACGTTTCATCAGCGGCCCAGCAGGCCGAGCAGATTGACGATAATGATGCGTGCGCCGAGGACGAGAAACACGACCGCGAACATCTTGCGGAGCGCATGGCTCGGCATGCGCATCTGGAGACCCGTGCCGAGGGGCACTGCGAGCAGCGCACCGACCGCCAGAGCCAGCGCCGCAGGCAGATGGAAGTAAGTCGTGATACCGGCTCCATCGGGTGCGGCCCAGCCGCTGACCGCGTAGGCCGCAACACCGACCAGGGCGGTGAATGTGATTAGCGCCAGTGAGGTGCCCGTGACCTTCCTGATCGGCAGGTGGAGCCCGTAGATGAGCACGGGGATCGCCACGAGGCCGCCACCCACACCGAGCAGCGCGGAAAAAAAGCCAACGGCGGCGCCGCCGGCCAGCGCCTTGCCGGTGTGCAGGTGGTTCTCAGCCCAATCGCCCGTCGCCTCGATCGACCGCTTTCCGATGAACAGTCTCGTGGCGATGATCAGCAGGAAGGTCCCGAAGGCCACCTTGAGAAACGCACCCGGCAACGCCACCGCCGCACGCGCGCCCAAGGATGCGGTCACCACGCTCGCCAGGCCCATGCGCCAGACGGCCCGCCATTCGACCAGCCCCTCCCGGTGGTAAAGCCAGGCGCCACGCAAGCTGACCGGGACGATGACCAGCAGGCTGGTGGCGTGGGCGACCACCGCCTGCTGCGCGACGGGAGTGTGGACACCACTCAGTTCGGGGAGAGCGAGAAAAAAATAGAGGAAGGGGACCATGACGGCCCCTCCCCCTATCCCTACGAGTCCGGAGACTGCACCGGCCAGTAGCCCGACCGCCAGCGCGGCCAGCCAGCCGGATATGGTCATTAGGGCTCCTTAGCGTTCGATTGCCGCCGCTATCTCATCACCTTCGCGCTCGGCCGCCAGGCCGAACAGCCGTTCTTGAGAGCCGGCAGCGCGCAACAACTCGGCCGCCATCGCCAACTGACGATCGATCAACAGACGGCGCCGCTGCGCGGTGACGTCGTCAAAAGCCACGGTGGCGATCTGAATCGCGAGGTCGCGGGAGTTGAGCCGATTCGCGCCGTCGAAGGTCTCACGATCGAGTTCGATCCCGGCGTCGACGATCCGCTGGTAAAGCTGGCCAAGCATCACCGTGGAGACCTCGAAGTCGGGCCTCAGGTTTGGATTGCCGTTGACGTACTCGACGGCGTAGCGGAACAGGGCGTCGTAGTACCGGCTCAGCTGCTCACCCAACGCGCGGCGGAATTCCGCCTCAGAGGTGTAGAGAGTGTCGGCGATGACGATCAAGTCCGGCCTGATGCCGCCGCCGCCGTACACCTCGCGACCGGCGTCGGTGTAGAAGACCTCGGCCTCGAGTGCGGCCGACGGACCTTCAGTCGATGCGGGAGCCTGACCGCGGGACGCAAGCAACTCCTGTGCTTCGCCGCGCTCGCGATGGATTGAGCGGCCGCTGGGCGTGTACCACTTGGCCGTCGTGAGCTTCAGGTAGTTGCTGCCCGACACCGGATAGAGCGTCTGCACCGAGCCCTTGCCGAACGTGGGCGTCCCCAGCACGAGGGCGCGGTCGTGATCCTGGAGGGCGCCGGCGACGATCTCGGACGCGCTGGCCGAGTACCAGTTCACCAGCACGACCACCGGCAACTCGGGATCGACGGGTCGCCGCTCTGCAAAATACGTCTCGTTCTGGTTCGCGATACGCGAGCGGGTCTCGACGACCTCGGCTCCTCCGTCGAGGAAGAGGTCGGAAACAGCCACACCCTCCTCGAGCAGGCCGCCGGGGTTGTCGCGCAGGTCGAGGATCAGGCCTTCCATCCCCTGCTCCCTGAGCTCGCTGATCTCGGCACGGATCTCTTCGGCCGAGTTGGCGCTGAACTGCGACTGCAGGATGTAGCCGACCTCGTCGTCCAGCATGAAGCTGGTGACGTACTCGACGTGAATCTCATCACGAACGATCCGCATCGGGAACGGCTCCGGTACTCCGGCCCGCACGATTCTCAG
Source organism: Gemmatimonadota bacterium (assembly GCA_039586755.1). Classification (GTDB taxonomy): domain Bacteria; phylum Gemmatimonadota; class Gemmatimonadetes; order Palauibacterales; family KS3-K002. Next base: position 15,128 of record JBDHJU010000008.1, read on the forward strand.
ATCTACCGGTGAACCCTTCGGTCCCCGAAGGACGCGCACGGCATCGTCGGGCGTCCAGTCGGCCATCGATACTCCGTCAGCCTCGATCAGCCGATCGCCCGGTCTGAGACCCGCCCGGTCGGCGGGGGTGTTGGGTAGCGTCTGAACGACCGTGATCCACCCGTCCTTCTCGTCGATGCGGATCCCCAGGCCGCCGTAGTTACCCGTCGTGGTGAGCCGCAGCTGTGAGTAGTCTTCAGGCCTCAACAGTGTCGTGTGGGGATCGCCCAGCTGCTCGATCAAACCCTCGACCGCCATGTCGTACAGATCGGCCGGGTCTACCGGATCCACGAACCGATCGGAGACTACCCGAATGACGTCCTGAAGCATCTTCTGGTTCAGGTAGACATTCCCCTGCGCTCCCTGCTGAAGCAACCAGCCGCCGCTGACGACTGCGATCAGGCCGACGGCCGCCGGCTTCCAGAACGACCTCTTCAACTGCATAGCTCCTCCGGCTTGTTCACAAGAAAGACGGGATGCCCCGCACCCTTCTACTAACCCTCGCGCGGCGGGAAAGTTTCGGGGAAACGGCTGTTTAGGACCCCCCAGACCGCAGCGAACACCAATTCAATCTCTCCGCGACCGTCCACTAGCGCAACATCGGGCCGGCTGTAGGCCAGCTCACGATATGCCTCCGCCACGCGGCGGTGGAAGCTCAGCTCCTCGCCCTCGATGCGGTCGGCGGTGCCCCGCGCCTGCCGAGCCCGGCCCTGATCGACGTCGACGTCGATAATCAGGCTGAGATCGGGGCTGAGGCCGCCGGTGGCCATGGCGTTGAGCTCCTGAATCACATCCATCGAGATGCCGCGGCCGCCGCCCTGGTATGCGAAGGTGGAAAGCTCGTAGCGGTCGGTGAGAACGATGCGCCCAGCGTCGTGTGCAGGGCGCACGACCTCGCGCACGAAGACGGAGCGTGCGGCGAGCATGAGCAGCAATTCTGCCATGGGGTCGAGGTCGTGCTCGCGGTCGAGTGCGACCGCGCGGATCGCTTCGCCGGCCCGTGTGCCACCGGGCTCACGGGTAACGACGGGCTCGATCCCTGCACCTCGAAGTTGGTTGGCGACGAGTTTGATCTGAGTGCTCTTCCCGGCGCCCTCCACACCTTCGAAGGCGATGAAGAGGGCGCCGGGAGAGGAGCGACCTTCCACCGGCTCAGACGTCTCTGTAGTAGTCGTCGTAATACTCCGTACCGAGGTGGGTGATGGGCGCTTCGCCCATCAGCCAACGCAGCGTGTTCTTGAGCTTCGTCAGCTGGATGAAGATGTCGTGCTCGGGATAGAGCTCGGGTGCGGTCATCGGGCTCTTGAAGTAGAACGACAGCCACTCCTGGACGCCGCTCATGCCGGCGCGCTGCGCCAGGTCGAAGAACAGCGCCAGGTCGAGGACGATGGGCGCGGCGAGTATCGAGTCGCGGCAGAGGAAATCGATTTTGATCTGCATCGGGTAGCCCAGCCAGCCGACGACGTCGATGTTGTCCCAACCCTCTTTGTTGTCGCCGCGCGGTGGGTAGTAGTTGATCCTGACCTTGTGAAAGAGGTCCCCGTAGAGCTCGGGATACAGATCCGGCTGCAGGATGTACTCGAGCACGCCGAGCTTCGACTCTTCCTTGGTCTTGAAGCTCTCGGGATCGTCCAACACCTCGCCGTCCCGGTTACCCAGAATGTTGGTGGAGAACCAACCGCTGAGCCCTAGCATGCGCGCCTTGAAGCCCGGTGCGAGGATCGTCTTCATCAGCGTCTGGCCGGTCTTGAAGTCCTTACCGCCGATAGGCACCTGCTTATCCTTGGCGAGGGCGTAGAGAGCCGGGATATCGGCGGTGAGATTCGGCGCACCGTTGGCGAAGGGAACGCCTTCCATAATGGCGGCGTAGGCGTAGATCATCGAGGGCGCGATGCCGGGATCGTCTTTCTCGAGGCCCTTCTCGAACGTTTCGATCGATTCGTGCACGGGGCCGGGCGTCAGGAACACCTCGGTGGACGCGCACCAAACCATGACGAGCCGGTCACACTTGTGCTCGTCCTTGAAGCGCCGAATGTCCTCGCGCAGCTGCTCGGCCAGCTCCTTCTTGCTACCCTTTTTGACGTTGGGCCCATCGAGCTTCTTTACGTAAGCGCTGGAGAAGACCGCGGACATCGGCTTTATCTCGGCCAGGAAATCGCCGACCTCGCGCAAGTCGGACTCCTTGAGCACGCCGCAGATCTGCGCCGATTTGAGCGCGTCGTCCGGGATCGGATCCCAAGCACCGAAGACCAGATCGTCGAGCTCGGCCAGCGGCACGAAGTCGCTGATCAGAGGCATGCGGCTGTCGGTGCGCTTGCCCAAACGGATCGTGCCCATCTGGGTGAGCGAACCGATCGGTAAGCCGGCACCGCGCCTGACGGCCTCGACCCCGGCGATAAAGGTGGTCGCCACCGCGCCCAGACCGGGCAGCAGCACGCCGAGCTTGCCCGTGGGAGGTGTGATCTTGGGTTGGTCTTTTGCCATTATCGAGTCCTTTAAGCGTTTCAGTTATTACTTCCAACACTCGATTCCGGATCGGAAGCTTCTGCGCCAGCCTCGCCACGGACCTTCTCGGGCTTGGGGCGCGTGTCCTTGTAGATCCAGATGATTCTGTGGAACGCGGTGAGGTTCGTGAGGATCGCAACGGTGATGATCACGACGCGCAACGCCAGTCCGGACGACTCGCCGCCGAACAACAGCGCCGCCAACCCGATCATCACGACCCGCTCGCCGCGCTGCATCAATCCGACCTTGCAGTCGACGCCGAGGCCTTCGGCACGGGCACGCGTGTAGCTGACCATCAACGAACCCGCCATGGCCAGCATGATAGCGTAGATGGTTCCGACATCGCCGAGCTGAGGATGGTACGTGTTGTAGAGTGAAAGCAGCCCGATGTAGACGGCGATCTCGGAGATACGGTCGAGGGTCGAGTCGTAGAACGCGCCGAACTTCGAGGCGAGCCCGGTGGCGCGGGCGACGCGACCATCGAACAGATCGAAGACGCCGCCCAGCAGGATGAGCGCGCCGGCCGTCCGGATGTGATTGTAGCCGAAGGCGAAGGCGGAGCTCATCGTGACCAGGAAACCGATGGTACTGAGGGCGTTGGGATGGATCCGCTTCCTGACCATCCAATCGATGATCGGGCTGAAGATCGCTACCAGGCGCCTCTCGGCCGCTTTCCTTACGGTCTCCATGACCATCTTCTCGATCGTCCCTTCGTACTCAGTACTGCAACAGCACGTCTCTTACAGTGAGTCGGCGAGCTCGGCCAGGAGCACGCGTCTCTGGCCGGCGAGGTCGTGTGCGATGCGCGGCTCGCCGAAGTGCGCCGACTCGCGGACGAGCTCGACCGCCGCGTCGGCGACGGTGGGGGCCACCTCGAGGGCGAGGAGGCCTCCGGGCTCGAGAGAACGCGGCGCCGACCCAACGATCTGCGAGATCACCCCCATGCCCGTCGGGCCCGCGTAGAGCGCCACGGGCGGCTCCCAGTTGCGGACCTCCTCGGGCAGTGACCCGGCCTCGCCATCCGCTATGTAAGGCGGGTTGGAGACGATGACGTGGAAGCGTTCCCCCGGACGCAGGGCCTCGAAAAGCGAGCCCTGGCGCAGATCGAGCCTCCCGGCCACGCGCGCTTCGCTTGCGTTAACCCGGGCAACATTCAGAGCCGCGCCGGATATGTCAACGGCGACGAAGGCGTGGAACGGTCCCTCCAGCAAGAGGCTTATGGCGATGGCGCCGGAGCCGGTGCCGAGATCGAGCCCGACCAGCCCCTCGCGGCCACGGCACCACTCGAGGACGTGCTCGACCAGCTGTTCGGTCTCGGGCCGCGGGATGAGGACCGATCGATCGACGCGCAGGGAAAGCTCGCGGAAGGCGGCCCGCCCCTCGATGTACTGGAGCGGCTCGCCGTCGGCGCGGCGGTCGAGCCGGCTCTTGTACTCGGCCCACTGGTCCTGGGAGAGCGAGCGACCGCGCTCTAGGGCCAGCCGGCTCGGCGACGAATCCAAGAGGCCGGCGAGGAGAAACAGGGCCTCGCGCGACGCATCGTCGCCGGAACGCGGGGCCAGGATCCGGGCGCCTGTCTCGAGCGCCTCTTTTACAGTGGGCGTTGCATGATCAGCGTTTGAAGGGGAAGGCTTCTCCGGCCGCCGCCCGCTCATGCGCTGAGGCGTTCCTCGCGGCGGGCGAGACGCAGCTCGCGTAGCAAGTCATCGAGGTTACCGTCCATGATCTCGGGCAGCCGATGGAGGGTAAGTTCGATTCGGTGATCGGTAACACGATTCTGCGGGAAGTTGTAGGTGCGGATCTTGGCCGAGCGGTCACCGGTGCCGACCTGATTCTTGCGCGCGGCGGCGCGCTCGGCCTCCTGCTCGGCGACCCTGAGGTCGAGGAGCCGGCTGCGCAGCACCTTCATGGCGCGTGCCTTGTTCTTGTGCTGAGATTTCTCGTCCTGACAGGTGACGACCAGTCCGGTGGGGACATGGGTGATTCTCACGGCCGAATCGGTAGTGTTAACGCTCTGGCCGCCGGGCCCGGACGAGCGGTAGACATCGACCTTTATCTCGTCGGGCTTGATCTCGACATCGACATCCTCCGCCTCGGGGAGGACGGCGACGGTGGCAGCTGAAGTGTGTATGCGGCCCTGACTCTCGGTCTCGGGCACCCGCTGGACGCGGTGGACTCCCGACTCGTAGCGAAGCGTGCCGTAAGCGTTCTTGCCACGCACAACGAAGGCGACCTCCTTGACACCACCAAGCGTGCCCTCGCTGGTGGAGAGGAGCTCGATCTTCCAGCCGTGCTTTTCTGCGTAGCGGGTGTACATGCGGTGGAGGTCGGCGGCGAACAGTCCAGCCTCGTCGCCCCCTGTCCCGGCGCGGATCTCGATGACGGCCGCGCGGTCGTCGAGCGGGTCCTTGGGCGTCAACAAATCACGGGCCTCGGCCTCGAGCCGCTCGATCCTCTCCTCCAGCTCGACCGCCTCAGCCCGCGCCAGTTCACGCAGATCGTCCTCTTCCGCCGACGCGCTCAGCTCGTGGGCCTGCTCGAGCTGGTCGTCGAGCTTCACCAACTCGCCGCCGACCTCGGCCAGCCGCTCGAGCCCGGAGTGCTCACGGGCCAACTCCTTCAGCCGTGCCGGGTCGCTTATGACCTCAGGGCTGGCCAGTTGCCGCCCGAGCTCTTCCCGGCGCGCGACGGCGGCCTGTACCTTCTCTCTCAGCCGGTCGGAACTCGTCATGTCTACAGCCGCCAGGGCGCGGCAGCTTCCCGGGGGTTACTCGGCCTGCTCTTCGCCGGAGGGCGTCGCCGCCGGTTCGGCCGGGCCCTCAGGCGCCTTGCCCTTCCTGCCCTTCTTCGCCTTCTTCTTCCCCCCCGACTCACCGTACTTCCTGCGGAACCGCTCGACGCGGCCCGCGGTGTCGACGAGCTTCTGCCGTCCCGTGAAGAACGGGTGACAGCGAGAGCAGATCTCGACGTGGATCGTCTCGAGCGTGGAACGCGTCTTGAAGGTGTTCCCGCAGGCGCAGGTCACCAGCGTCTCCTTGTACTCGGGGTGAATTCCCTGTTTCATGGTACAACCCCAGTGAAGGCCGAACATCGAGCGTCGAACGGCCGGAAGTCCTTTAGCTGTGCGAAAATAATGGCCCCACTCGGGGCCGCGTCCCGGAGAAGAATTTAGCAAGGGGCAAAAAGGAAGCAAGATTGGCAATTCTCGAACGTCGATTCGGGGACCGGTGGAACAGGGGAGGTGGGGAAGCTGGAAGTTATCCCGACGGGAGACCTCAGACCTCCCTACCTCCCCTATTGCACTGGTGCCTTGCTCATCATTCGAGAATTCCCAATCAGCTGATCATTCCCGATCTGGCAGTTCACGCCGACGATCCTGCCACCAAGTCCAACCCATGAGGAGAACCGCGGCCAGGATCGCCAGGGTGCCGGGCCAGTCGCCGAGGCGCGAGTACAGCGTGAGCCCGTCGGTCGTCTCGACCGTTGCGATGCGGGCGTCGGGTGTGAAGAGCCGAGTCGTCTGGTGGACGCGCCCGCGGGGATCGACGAACAGCGAGATCCCCGTGTTCCCCGAGCGAGCGACGCCGACGCGGTTCTCGATGGCCCGCATGACCATGTGGGCCGGGTGCTGATAGAGGGCGGCGGTGCGACTCCACCAGGGCCGTTCGCGTCCGAACCAGGCGTCATTGGTGATATTGACGAGGAAGTCGGCGCCGCCCTGGCGATACGTCCGGGAGAGGCCGGGGAAGATCGACTCGTAGCAGATGAGCACCCCGAAGCTCGAGCCGTCGACCCGAAAGAGGGGTTCTTCGACGCCGCGGCCGAAGCCGCCGAACCAGCGCAGGAATTCTCCGATGAGCGGCACGCCTCCTTCTTCGGCCTTGCGGCGGAGGGCGCGGACCCAAGCGATGGGGATGAACGGCACGCGCTCGACGACGGGCACCAGATAGTGCTTGTGGTAGAATCCTCCCGGTTGACCCTGCGGGTCCAAGAAGAGCGCTGCGTTGTAGTACTCCCAGGTCTCGTCCTCGAACAGCTCGTAGTCTAGGACGCCGGTCAGCAGTCCCGCCTGGCTGGACTGTGCGGTGCGAACGGCCAGAGCGATGAACTCCGGCTCGCGGTTGTAGAAGTAAGGGATCGCGGTCTCGGGCCAGACGATGAGATCGAGATCGGGACCGTCGGCGAGGGCCGAGCGCATCAGACTTTCGATGGCCGCGCGGCTCGTGTCGGAGGCCACATCGCGCTCGAGCTTGAGATCCTCTGGAATGTTCGGCTGTACGACCAGTACCCGGGCAGCGGGTCGTGTTTCGAGGGTGCTCCAGCGCAACAGCGAGTATCCGACCGGGACGGCGAGGGTCAAGGCGAGGGCCAGCGCCCGCAGCTGCCAACGGGCCTTTAGCCCCGCCAGCCACCATTCGGCGGCCAGGCCGTTGATCGCCGCCAGCCAGACGGCCACACCCCTGACGCCGGTGAGCTCGGCGAATCCGACCAACGCCGGGTAGCCGGTGAGCGAGTGTCCCAGCCCCAGCCAGGGGAACGCGACGTCGCCTAGGTGTGCGTGCCCCCATTCCGCCGCCGTCCAGAAAACGGGTAAAGAGATCCAGAAGGGGACCGCGTGACGCCGGCGCATGAGATGGATCCCCCAGCCGCCGAGTGCGAGGATGCCCGACAGGATGACGATTGTGATGATATAGCCGAGCAGCGCGAGCCAGGTATAGAAGACCAGCGCGGCGAAGAGCCAGTAGAGGAGCGTTCCGAAGTAGACGATGCCCATCCAGAAGGTGGCGCGCCTGACCGATGTGCTGCCTTCGCTGTCGTCCGGGGCGCCGGCCACGAAGACCAGGTATGGGACCAGTGCGACGAACGGCGGGACGAGCAGATGGAAGGGAGGGAACGAAAGCGTGAGCAGAATCCCGCTGACGGCCGGAAGGCCGAGCTCCGCCCCACGCGGCAGGATGGGGTGCTTCACAGAACGATCTCGCGTCCCTCGCCGGACGACCGATAGCAGGCGTCGACGATACTCATCAACTTCTCCTGCTCGGTGGGCAGCGGCTCTTCACGCTCGCCGCGAACGACGCCGAGGAAGTAGTCGAGCTCGCGCCGATAGGACGCCGTGTACATGTTCTCGGTACCTGGCGCCAGGCGCGGCGTCACATCGATGACTTTCCCGTCCGTCTCCCTCTGCACGACGAAGGGCGCCAGCGATCCCATCCCCAGCTCGCCCAGTGCGACGAGGCCATGGCGGTCCTTGATCGCGGCGAGGTCCCAGCTCACCTCGACGCTGCAGGTCAGGTTACCCTCGAGCCGCATGAGTACCACGGCGGAATCGTCGACGCCATCCTCGTCTCGGTCGAGGAGATAGGCCGTGAGGCGCTCTGCTACGGGATAGTCGAGCAACCAGAGGCAGGCATCGATGTTGGTGACGCCGAGGTCCATGAGCACGCCGCCGCCGCCCAGCCGGCTCATACGCCACTCGCTGATGCGCGGCCGGCGAGCTCGCCGGCGCTGCCAGCTGGAGTGGACGTGGTAGATATCGCCCAGCTCGCCGGCGCTGATGAAGCGGCGCAGGGCCCAGGCGTCGGGCCTGAAGCGGTGGTTATTGGCAACCATCAGGGTGCGGCCGGTCTGCCTGGCCACCTCCAACGTGCCCAAGACCTGCTCGCGGCTGACGCCCAGGGGCCGCTCGCACAGTACGTGGGCCCCCGCATTGAGGGCCGCCTCTGAATGCTCGGCGTGCACGGGGTTCGGGGTGCAGACGAGGACCGCGTCGAGGCCTTTGTGTTCGAGCAGACTTTCGATAGAGGAATAGACGGAACCGATCTCGAAGCGCTCGGCCACCAGCTTGGCCTTCGGCCGGTTGTTATCGCAGACGGCGACGACCTGAACGCCCTCCTTTTCGCCGAGAAGCGGGATGTGAACGAGTTGCGCGATAGCACCGCAACCGACGACCCCAACCTGTACCGAATCTTTCTTGGCCATCTCGAACACCCCGGAAGGTCGTGGACTAGGAGGGCTGCGTCCCGTCTTCCCAGTCCGGAGTCCAAGTCATCGCTGCGGCGCCGCGAGCAACCCGATCGGGATCGGGCTCGACCTCGTCGATCAGCTCGATGAGCGCATCAACGATCTTGTCTTCGGGTACCTTGCGCACCATTTCGCCGCGTACGTAGAGCAGGCCCTCGCCCTTGCCGCCGGCGATTCCGATGTCCGCCTCGCGCGCTTCGCCCGGCCCGTTGACCGCGCAGCCCATCACCGCCACGGTGAGCGGCTTGCGGATATCGCGGGTGCGCTCTTCCACCGCCTCGGCCAGCCGTATCAGATCGACCTGCAGCCGGCCACAGCCGGGGCAAGCTATGATCCGGATGCTCTCGCGTCGCAGGTCGAGGGACTCGAGGATGGTGCGCGCGGCGTGTACTTCCTCTACCGGATCGGCGGAGAGCGAGACGCGGATCGTGTCGCCGATCCCTTCCGCCAGCAGCGTGCCGATCCCGATCGCCGACTTGATGTTGCCGGCCCGCGGTGTGCCCGCCTCGGTGACGCCGAGGTGGAGCGGGTAGTCGAACTGCTGCGCTGCCAGCCGGTAAGCGTCGATCATCAGCGGCACGTGCGACGCCTTCAGCGAGAGGACTATATCCTCGAACCCTTCGTCCTCCAGAATGCGCACGTGGCGGCGGGCGCTCTCGACCATCGCTTCGGCCGTCGGGCGCCCGAACTCGGCCAGCAGCTCGCGCTCGAGCGAGCCGGCGTTGACGCCGATGCGAATCGGGATCCCCCGCTCGCGCGCCGCCTCGACTACCGAACGTACGCGCTTCGCGTCACCGATGTTGCCGGGGTTGAGCCGCAGCTTAGCCACGCCCGCCTCGGCGGCCTTGATAGCCAACTGGAAGTTGAAGTGTATGTCGGCGACGAGCGGCACCGGTGAGCTTTCGACGAGGGCGGCCAGGTTGTCGGCGGCGGCCTCGTTGGGGACGGCGGTGCGGACGATCTCGACGCCGGCGTCGGCGAGCCTCTCGATCTCGGCCCGCGAGGCCGCCAGGTCCACCGGGCTGGCGAGGGTCATCGACTGGATCGAAACCGGCGCGCCGCCACCGATCGGCACGTCGCCAACCATCACGCGGCGCGTGCGCTGGCGGTGAGGAGGATCGGGATTTATTGGCCGTTGCATCATCTGTGTTCGGTTACTGTACCCGAGAGGTCGGGAGCACTACGGCAGCAATTGACTAACGTCCCGCAGCTGCAGCAAGTGCCCGCCCGACGACCGAGAGCGTCTCGTCGATGTCGGCCTCGCTGTGGGCTATCGAGATGAAGCCCGCCTCGAAGGGCGACGGCGCGAAAAAGACGCCTCCCGCGAGGCACTCGCGGTAGTACGCGTTGAAGAACTCGCGGTTCACCTTCAGCGCATCCTCGAAGTTGCGCACCGGGCCTTCACAGAAGTAGACGCCCCACATCGAGCCCGCGGTCGCGCCACTGGCGGGGACGTCGAAGCGCTCGGCGGCGGCGACGACCCCTTCGACCAGCTTCGCTGCTCGCTCTTCCAGCGCCTCATAGGGGTCTTCGCGCTCGAGGATCTCAAGCTGCGCCAGACCCGCCGCCATCGCCACCGGGTTGCCGGACAGGGTGCCTGCCTGGTAGACGTCGCCCTCCGGTGCCACGCGCGACATGATCTCGCGCCTGCCGCCGTAAGCGCCGACGGGAAACCCACCGCCGATGACCTTGCCGAGGGTCGTCAGGTCGGGCTCGATGGCGAAGCGCTCCTGAGCGCCGCCCAGCGCCACGCGGAAGCCCGTCATCACCTCGTCGAAGATGAGCAGCGCACCGGCACGCTGTGTCTCCTCTCTCAAAAGCTCCAGGAATCCGGTCTCCGGCAATATCAGGCCCGCATTGCCGACGACCGGCTCGACGATGACGGCGGCGATCTTGGCGCCATGCTTTCGCCAGGTATCGAGGAAGGCACCAAGGTCGTTGAACGGTAAGGTGATCGCCAGCTGACCGACCGCTTGTGGTACGCCCGGCGTGCTGGGCAGCCCGAGGGTCGCCAGTCCCGATCCCGCCTTAGACAGGAAGCTGTCACCGTGACCGTGGTAGCAGCCCTCGAACTTGAGGATCAGATCGCGGCCGGTGAAGGCGCGGGCGAGACGAACGGCGGACATGGTGGCTTCGGTGCCGCTATTGACGAAGCGGACCACCTCGACGGAAGGCACGAGGGCGATGACCTTTTCGGCCAGTTCGACCTCTTCCGGCGTTGGCGTACCAAAGTGCGTGCCTTTGCGGACGGCACGCTCGACGGCCTCGGTTACGTGCGGGTGGGCGTGGCCCAATACCAGCGGCCCCCACGACAGCACGTAGTCTATGTATTCGTTGCCGTCCACATCGCGCAGGCGCGAGCCGGCGCCGCTCGCCGTGAAGAACGGCTCGGCACCGACGGCGCCGAAGGCGCGGACCGGCGAGTGCACGCCACCCGGTGATACTCTGCGGGCCCGGTCAAAGAGGTCCTGTGATCGTTTCTGCGAGCTCATCTCCCCCATACCGTTTGCAGGTCCAGGACGACGGCCTCATCGCGTTCGAACGGGCGGCCCGCCGGTCTGACGACCGACCGCGCTTCGGCCCAAACGTCGGCGTCATCGGCGTTGGTGACCGTGGCCAGAGCCAGGTCGCCGGGCGCCAGCGCGACGTCGGAACCGTTAAGGTATGTCAAACCATCGATCTCGATAGCCTGACTGCGCATTCGCGCCTCGATCTGCGGCTCTCCGTCCGCGGCTTCCGCCAGACGATCGACCAGCACCTCGACGGTCGTTCCGATACGGGCCGAGTTGCGGGCCGCAACGATGGAGCGCTGCAGCTCGCCCACCAGTGCCAGACGCTCCAGCTTGACCGATTCGGGTATCTGGTCGGGCATCTCGGCGCTAGGGGTACCCGGCTGGGGCGAATAGGCGAACGCCCCCAGGTGATCGAACTCGACCTCGCCGATGAAGTCGAGCAACGCCTCGAAATCTTCCTCGCTTTCGCCGGGGAATCCCACCAGCACAGTGGTGCGGATCGTGATGTCGGGGACCTGCGAGCGAAGCCAGCCAATCTTCTCACGCAGCACATCGGGCCGCTCGGGCCGGCGCATGAGCTCGAGCATACGGGTGCTGGCGTGCTGGATCGGCATATCGATGTAGGAGAGGAGCCGGTCCTCCCTGGCCATCAGCTCGATCAGCGCCGGTCGCAGCCCGGCCGAGTAGATGTAGAGGAGTCGGAACCAGGGGATCTCGGTCTCCTGCAGCAGTCGCTCGAGCAGGCCGTGCAGGCCCGCGCCACCGGCCAGGTCGCGACCGTAGTGGGCGAGGTCCTGGGCGACGAGGTTGAGCTCGGCCACGCCTCTGGCCTCGAGTGCCCTTGCCTCGTCGACCAGCGCCGCCGGGTCGAACGAGCGGTGACGGCCGCGCCACAGCGGTATCGCGCAGAAGGAACAGCCGTGGTCGCACCCTTCGCTGACCTTGAGGTAGGAGACGTGACGCAGGCCGCCCACCGGCAGCCTAGCGCCGGGGTGCCTGCGGGGTCGCTCATCGAGCAAGCCGCGCATCACGAGCTGGGGAACGAGCTGGGGCAGGTCGCGGAGCCCGAGGAAGAGATCGACCTCTGGAATCGACCGAGCGAGCTCGTCGCGGTAGTGCTCGACCAGACAGCCGACGGCGACGAGAGCCAGAAGCCGGCCACTATCCTTGAGACGTGCCGCTTCGAGCAACGTGTCGATGGACTCTTCTTTGGCGGCATCGATGAAGCCGCAGGTGTTGACGATCAACACCTCGGCGTCGGCAGGATCCGGGGTGTGCTCCGCCCCATGGCCGACGAGCGTGGCCAGCATGCGTTCCGAATCGACTGTGTTCTTATCGCAGCCCAGCGTGATGAGAGAGAACTTCACCGGGTGAACACCTCGACGCCGGGCGGCACGGAGAAGGTGAATAGCTCGTTGGGCAGCTCGATGCCCGCTTCCAGGTTGCTGAGCGTGATCGTGCGGACGGTCTCGTTCTCTTCGTGGACCTCGAACTGGCGGACGAGGAAGTCGTTCGCATCGATCCAAACGCGCACCAACGTGTAGGGCGCATCGAACTTGGGCACGAGTGAGAGCAGATGGGCCTGCCGGTCGTCAACGGTCTCACGCGCCACATACGTGGCCACGTAGCGCTCGGTGGGATTTACCAGGAACTGGCCACCGAGCGTAGCGTTCTCCGTCGTCTGATGGATCGGCGTGCGCACGACCTGATCCGGCTGCGCGCTGGGATAGTACATCCAGAACCACTCGCCGTCGGCGACGACGACATCGCCCTGTGGCTCATCGAACTTCATCATGAAGTAGTTGGGCTTCTTCTGGAATACGACGCCCCGGCCCTCCTTCTGCCGTTCCAGCGCCGGAATGTCGATCTTCTGCACGAACTCGGAGCGCAGCGTCACGACGCCCTCGTAGGCCCGCGCCGCCTGGGCGAGGACTTCCTCCGCCTGTTCCTGGGCGACCTGAGTCGGACCGAACAGCACCGATATTAGAATCGCGACAGCTGCAAGCTCTTTCATTGTCTCACCCTACCCGTTTCACCCGACACTGGTGGATCAGATTCTATCCAGATCTTGAAGTGTAACCAATACATCGCGCGGTTTCGACCCCTCGGGCGGCCCGACGATTCCGGCGTGCTCGAGCTGATCGACGATGCGGGCAGCACGCCCATAGCCGATCTTCAACCGCCTCTGAAGCAGGCTGGTGGAGCCCTGCTGGTGCTGGATGACGACCTCGGCGGCGCGCTTGAACAGCGGGTCGCGCTCCTCGAGCTCGTCGGCGCCGAGCTCGGCCTCGGCCTCCTCGAGCTCGATCTGGTGCACGGCCTCCAGGATGTCTTCTTCCTCGGCGGCGGCGGCCTCCGCTTCGGCACGCGCCTGATACCAGTCCATCAAGCGCTCGGTGTCCTCGGTCGAGACGAAGGTACCCTGTATCCGCACAGGCTCCGAGCCGCCCGGCGGCATGAAGAGCATGTCGCCGTTGCCGAGCAGGGTCTCAGCGCCGTTCTGATCGATGATCGTGCGGCTATCGACTTTGGAGGCCACGCGGAAGGCGATACGGCAGGGGAAGTTGGCCTTGATGAGGCCGGTGATGACGTTGACCGAGGGTCGCTGAGTAGCGACGACGAGATGGATGCCCGTGGCCCGTGCCTTCTGCGCCAGGTAAGCCAGAGGTCGCTCGACTTCGTTCTGCACGGTCATCATCAGATCGGCCAGCTCGTCAATGAAAAGGACGATGTAGGGTTTGGTCTCGGGCCCGTCGACCACCTCGCCGCCCTCCGATTCCGGCGCCGTGATCGGCACACCCTTGGTGACGCGCCGGTTATACTCACGCAGGTTGCGGCAACCGTTTGCGGAGAGCCACTCGTAGCGCCGTTCCATCTCGTAGACCAGCCACTTGAGCACGGTCGCTGCGTCACGATTGTCGGTGACGACGGGGTGGCGCAGGTGAGGGAGCACGTTATAGCCACCCAACTCGACCATCTTGGGATCGATGAGCAGCAGCCGCAGCTCTTCGGGCTGGTAGCGGTAGATCAGACTGGAGATGATGGCATTGATGCAGACCGATTTGCCGGAACCGGTGACACCTGCGATCAACAGGTGCGGCATCTTCGCTAGATCGTAAACATCGGAACGGCCCCTGACATCCTCACCCAGCGCCAGCGGCAACTCGGCGCGGCTCGACGCGTAGGCGTTCGATTCGAGGATCTCGCGCAAGTAGACGATCTTGCGCTGCGGGTTCGGCACCTCGACTCCCACCGCACCCTTACCCGGTATGGGGGCGATGATTCGGATGGAAGGGGCCTTGAGCGCCAGGGCGAGATCGTCGGCCAGGGCCGCTATCTTGCCGACCTTCACCCCGGATGCGGGCACGACCTCGAACTGGGTGACCACGGGGCCCGTGGTGCGGCCGCTGATCTCCCCCTCGACCTTGAAGGTCTTCAGCGTGTCGACCAACGTCGCGCCGAGCTCGTCCAGGGTCCGCGGGCTGACCCGATACTCCTGGTCGGGCGGCGGTTGCAGCAGCTCGAGCGGCGGCAGCTCCCCGGCGCCATCGCCGAACAGCCAGGTCTGTGGATCGGCCCTCTTCTCCTTCTTCTCCTTCTTCTTCTCGCTCGGCGGCGCCGCGGCGGGCGGGGGCTCGAGCGCGGCCGGCTCGGGCTCTTCCTCTTCCTTGCGTGCGCCGATCTTGGAGAGGAGGCCGCGTGACTCGCGCCGGACCAGACGCGTGTTCAGCCAATCCCAGCCGGCACCGATTCCACGGCCGGCCGCTTTTGACCAATTCAGAAGGGCACCACCGGCGCGGACCAGTGCAGCCGAGGCTCTCCGGGTGACGTCGGCGCCCCGGACGGTGCCTCGGCCCAGAGCCCGGAACGGCTCCAGCCCGAGAATGAGGATCACACTGACGGTGAGGAGGAGAAGAAGCACGAGCGCGCTGCCCACCCAACCCAGCAGCCCTGCCATAAGCCCCCCGGCCCAGGATCCGTAGCTGCCGGCGAGCCAGGGCGCGCCACCATCCGCTGGATAAGCGAAAGAGGCTAGAAGCGGCGGAACCAGAGCGAGCAGGATGGCGAAGAAGAGGGTCCAGCGGCCCGTCTCCGACCGCTCGATCCTCTCCAAACTCCAGATACCCCAGATGATGGGGAGAAGCGGGACGACCGCTGTGCTCACCCCGAACGAACCGATCAACGTGTCCGCTACCGCCGCGCCTACCGACCCGGCAATGTTGCCCGAGGAACCGAACAGGCCCCGCGCGCCCTCGCCGAACAGATCTACCGGGATCAGGCTGAGTAGGGTAAACAGGCCAACGGCGATCAGGCCGATGCCGATCAGGATGCGTTGGGTGCGGTCATCCTCCCGGGCGCCCATCGCTCACCTCCTCACCGCGTCTTCTTCTTCCCTCCACCCGTCGACTGGCCGCTCGCCGGCTCGACGCCGGTGATCTGGCGATCGCGGAGGACCGGGACTTCGGGGATCGAGTCGACGGCACCGCAGAGCTTGACGTCACTGCCCTGGCCGATCTTGTCGAGTGCCCGGCCGGCCGCGGTCTCGCGGAGAAAGCGAGTGCTCACCGGCCCATGCTCCCTGGCGAGCGCCAGGGCGGCCACGGCCCCATCGCCGAGCTCCGCCACCGTCTTAGAACTCTTCTTCCCACGGTTACCTTTCAGGTATGCCTCGACCAGGAGCCCGGCACAGAGCGCGTCCTCGACGCTCACACGGCCACCGCGCCCGGCACAGACGACAAGCGGCTCGCCTTCATCCGCTTTCAGTTGTTTGGCCACGGCTTTTAGGTTGACCAGGGCACCGACGTAGACGGATCCAGCGGCGGACAGCGATGTCAGGACATGGGTGCCATTCGTCGTGGTCATCACTATGGTGCGGTCGCCCACAGTTGCCTTGGTGAACTCGGAAGGCGAGTTGCCGAGATCGAACCCCTCGATGCGTATTCCCTGCCGTTCGCCGCAGAGCACGACATCACGACGGCCGATCGAGTTGGCGATTCGCAGGGCCTCTTCGATTGATGCGGCCGGTACTACCGCCTTCGCGCCGTTGTCTATGGCGGTCGCGATCGTCGTCGCAGAACGCAGCACATCGACCACGACCACGTTTCGGTTGTGCACCGGGACACGCTCGAGCTCGGACGGCGTCCAGAGTACGTCGATCTTCATTTCGCGGCGCCCTCCAGCTTCGGCGCCGGGAAGCGATCCAGGAAATGCGTATCGATGTTACCCGCTCGGAAATCGGGGTGCTCGAGCACCCTGCGCAGGAACGGAATCGTTGTGTGCACACCCTCGATGACGAACATGTCGAGCGCCAAATCCGCTCGGTGGATCGCCTCTTCACGCGTGGGCGCGCGCACGATCAGCTTGGCGATCAGTGAGTCGTAGAAGGGTGGTACGACGTAGTCGGTGTAGACGTGCGTATCGACGCGGACGCCGGGCCCACCGGGCGGATGGAAGGTCGTGATCCGACCCGGCGAAGGCCGGAAGTCGTTTTCAGGATCCTCAGCGTTGATCCGGCACTCGAGGGCGTGACTGAGCAGGCGCACTCCGTCGGGAATGGCGAGCGGTTCGCCGGCGGCCACCCTGAGCTGTTCCTTGACGAGATCGTAGCCGGTCGCTTCCTCGGTCACCGGGTGCTCGACCTGGATCCGCGTGTTCATCTCCAGGAAATAGTATTGGCCGTCGTTGTCGAGCAGGAACTCGACCGTTCCGGCGCCGACGTAGCCGATCGCCTCGACGCCGCGTACGGCGGCACCTCCCATCTGTGTCCGAAGCTCCTCGGTCACGGCCGGGCTGGGCGTCTCTTCTATGAGCTTCTGGTGGCGACGCTGGACGGAGCAGTCGCGTTCGTTGAGGTGGACGCCCCGGCCGTGTCGATCGCCCATGACCTGGATCTCTACGTGGCGGGCATTCTCGAGCAGCCGCTCGATGTACAGAGAGCCGTTGCCAAAGGCGGCCTCGGCCTCGCGCCCCGCCATGGTGAAGAGTTTGTCGAACTCGTCGGCCGAGCGGGCGACGCGCATGCCTTTGCCGCCGCCACCGGCGGCCGCCTTGATCATGACCGGGAAGCCGATCTCCTCGGCCGCTTTGCGTGCGGCGCGCGTGTCGCTAATCGCATCTTCGCTGCCGGGAATCACCGGGACCCCGGCTTCCGCCATCGTACGGCGCGCGGCGACCTTGTCGCCCATCTGGCGGATCTGCTCGGCGGTCGGTCCGATGAACACCAGGTCGGAGGCCTCGCAGATCTCGGCGAACTCGGCGTTCTCGGCCAGAAACCCGTAGCCGGGGTGAATCGCATCGGCGCCGGTGATCTCGGCCGCCGCGATGATACGCGGGATGTTGAGGTAGCTATCCTTGGCCGGGGGCGGCCCGATGCAGATATCCTCGTCGGCGAACCGCACATGCAGCGACTCGCGGTCGGCCTCGGAATGCACGGCTACGGTCGGGATTCCGAGCTCGCGGCAGGCGCGTATGACGCGGAGGGCGATTTCGCCACGATTGGCGATTAGGACTTTCTGGAACAAGGCTGTTACTCAGTCGGGCTTAACACGGAAAAGGACCTGACCGTACTCGACAGGCTCGGCGTTCTCCACGGCGATCTCGACTATCGTCCCCCCAACTTCCGCCTCCAACTCGTTCATCAACTTCATCGCCTCGAGAATACAGAGTGTCTGGCCGACCTTCACGTGAGCACCGACTTCTACATAAGGATCGGCATCGGGAGCCGGCGCGCGATAGAAGGTGCCGACCATCGGCGATGTAACTTCGTGGTAGTCCGCTGCCGGCGCTTCGGCGGGAGCCGCTTCCGGCGCTTCGGACGCAGCGGCCGGCGAAGCGGCGGGCGCCGGGCTACCGCCCGCGTTGTGCCCAGCGCTGACCTGCATGGGCACGGAGCCCACCGCGTTACCTCCCACCATGAACGATGGGCTCTTCGAGATGCGGATCTTCGTGGCCCAGCGGGAGATCTCGAGCGTGTCGATGTCGCTGGACTCGACGGTCTCGATTAGACGCTTCAAAAATGCCAGGTCGATCATGAGGAGACGCGCTCCAAGTACTTGTTCTCGCGGCGGTCGACTTTGATCACGTCGCCGACATCGATAAAGAGTGGCACCTGAACGACGGCGCCCGTCTCGAGCTTGGCCCGCTTGGTTCCACCCTGCGCCGTGTCGCCTTTAACGCCGGGCTCCGTATCGGCCACCTCCAGCTCGACGAAGAACGGGACCTCGACCGAGATGGGCTCGCCATCACGGGTCAGGGCCTCGCAGACCATGTTCTCTTTCAGATAGACGAGCTGATCATCGCCGATCGTCTGCGCAGGCAGCGGGATCTGCTCGTACGTCTCGTTGTCCATAAAATAATAGAACTGTCCGTCGGTGTAGCTATATTGGACAGGTCGGCGCACCAAGCGGACCTCGTCGACCTTTTCGCCGGCTCGGAAAGTTCTTTCGATGACCGCACCAGTGAGAACATTCTTCAGCTTGGTGCGGACGAATGCGCCGCCCTTCCCCGGCTTGACGTGTTGGAAATAGGTGATCGAGAAGAGCTCGCCCTCGAACTCTATCGTCATCCCGTTGCGGAAATCTGCCGTCGATGCCATGTCCCTTGCTATTGCAGGTTGTGGGAATTTCCCCTCATTAGCGCTCGGACCTGCGGTCCGCGTCTAAAGGGGCAGCGATCGCAGCCGGTCCTTTTCCAGCGGCACCAGCGCGCTGGCCCCCTCTGCGGTAACCACCAGGTCATCCTCTATTCGGATCCCGCCCCACTCTGGAAAGTAGAGGCCAGGCTCCACTGTTACAACCGTGCCCAAGCGGAGCGTCTCCTCGCTCTGTCTTCCCAGGCGCGGTCCTTCGTGCACCTCGAGTCCGACACCGTGGCCTGTGCTATGTGGGAACCGCTCCTCCAGTCCCGCGGCATCGAAGCTCTGGCGCGCCGCGCCATCGACTTCGGAGCCCAGGGCCCCGTCCCGCAGAGCAGAGCAAGCTGCTTCGTGGGCGGCCAGGACGAGATCGTAGATCTCTTGCTGTCGGGCGTCCGCCTGGCCGACGACGAAAGTGCGGGTCAGATCGGAACAGTATCCGCGCCAGCGTGCCCCGAAGTCGATGAGCAACAGGTCGCCTTCCTGGACCTGTCGCTCGCTCGTTGCCGCGTGGGGGAGAGCCGACCGTTTGCCCGACGCGACGATCGTCTCGAACGCAGCTCCCTCGGCGCCGTACCGGCGCATGCGATACTCAAGCTCGGCGGCGATGTCAACCTCTCGGGTGCCGGGCTGGACGAGCGGGAGGGTGTCGGCCAGTGCGGCTGCGGCGATCTCGGCGGCTTTGCGTATCAGCTCGATCTCGTCCTCATCCTTCTGCGCCCGAACATCCTCCACGAGCCCGAGGACCGGAAGCCAGTCGACCGTTCCGTCGTCATCGCGCAGGCGCTCCCACTGGTCGACGGCGACGTGAATCGCCTCGAAGCCCAGTCGGCGACCGGCGAACTCGTGGGCCACCCTCTCCGCCAGTCCGGCGAGCACCTTTTCGCGTAGGACGAGCAACTCGAAGCCGGCGTGGTCGGGTAGCTCCTCTTGGGCCTGCGTTTCGTAGCGGCCATCGGTGACGAAGATCGCCCGGTCACCATCGAGCAACAGCCAACCGCTGGAGCCGCTGAAACTCGTCAGGTAGCGAAGGTTGGGGATGTGGGAAACCAGCAAGCCGTCGAGTTGGCGTTCTGCGAGGCCGGCACGGACGCGCGCGAGGCGCCGAGCAGTCGAACTTTCGGGATTACTCATTCGCGACGAAGGTGAGCGACCAGTCCTTCCAAAGCGAGCACGTAACTGTCGCCCCCGAAGCCCGAGACCAGCGCGACGGCGATGTCCGAGAGGTAGGAGTGATGCCGGAAGGTCTCGCGTGCATAGATGTTGGTGAGGTGTACCTCGACGAAGGGGACGCCGATTGCCTTGAGCGCGTCGCGGATAGCCACGCTGGTATGAGTATAGCCAGCGGCATTCACGAGCAGGCCGCCGAAGTCAGATCCCTGTCTCTGGATCCAGTCGACCAGCTCGCCTTCGATGTTGGACTGGAAGAAATCGACCTCGACGCCTAGCTCGGCCCCCCGGGCGACCAGACGACGGTTGATGCTGTCGAGGCCCTCGGATCCATACCTCTCGGGTTCCCGGCGCCCCAGGAGGTTCAGATTGGGGCCGTGGAGGACACCGACCCTTATTCCTTCAGGCTTCTCAGCCACTCCTGAAACTGTTCCAGGTCTTCGGAGCTCGAGTCGTCAGCGGGCTCCGCCGCGCCACCCGCGTCGCCAGGCTCCGACGGCGGCGACGGGTCGGCCGGCGGTGCAGCGGCTTCGGAACCGAGGGCAGGACCTGCGGCCTGCTCCTCGCGGTCGTGGGTCAGCAATCCCGAGAGGTACTCTTCGATCGTCGGCGCTCCCGAAGGTACTTCGGGCGCCGGGGCTGCGGGCGCAGGCGCCGGGGGCTCAGGCACAGGTGCCGGGAGTTCCGCCACTGGTGCGGGAGCCTGGGGCACGGGTGGCTCCGGCTCGGGGGGCGGCGCCTCGGGGAACGGTGTCACGTCTGCTCCCGGTGGCAGGACATCGGGGGCCGGTGCCACATCGAAATCGGCCGGCGTCTCGTCGATGGTCGGGACGATCTCGAGCTCGGGCTCGGGCGCTTGGGGCGCCTCTTCTGCTCGCTCGCCGCGGGCGAGATCGCCGAGTCCTCCTAATCCGGCCGGCATCGGAGCCGCGTCCTCGCGCTTTACCATCGCGTCGAACGATGAGGCGAAAGGATCGAGATGGTCCATCCCGGCCAGCGGCGCCTCGTCTGCGAAATTGAACTCGCCGGGTGGAGGAGCTTCCGCGGGCGCGGCCGCTGCCGCGTCCAGCGAAGGGGCAGCGGGCTCACCGATCCCAACGCCTGGAGCCCCCAAGATCCCGGCCGGCGGCTGGGTCTCCTGCTCGGGGGGCGCCGTTTCTTCGAACGACGGCGGCGCCTGGACGGATGGCTGCTCTTCGGTGGCCGCCGACCCCTCAGGAGCCGCGCCCACGTCGGGAAACGCCCGCGCATCAGGAAACGCCGGCTCTTCGGGAAACGCCGGGGCTTCGGGAAACGACTCCTCCTCGGGCGTCGCCAGATCGGTCAACTCCAACAACTCGGCGAGATCATCGGCCTCGGGCTCCGCCCTGGCCTCAATCAGCTGCTGCTCCAACTCGGCGATGCGTGCCTTCAGACGCTCGTCGCCCGGTTGCATCTTGGCGAGCTCACGGTAGACGCCCAGCGCGTCTTCGTAGAGCCCCTGGTCGGCGTATAGCTCGGCCATCGTTTCTGTCAGCATGCCCTCGGCCGCCGGAGCGATCTCCTCTAGCTCGTCCCCAAACCCCTCATCGCCCAGTGTCTCGGCGATGGGCGCCTCGGCCTCACCGCCGAACTCATCCCGCAGACTGCCGACACCCAGGTCGTCTCCCGCCTGGCCCTCCATGTCCTCCTCGCTAAGGAACCCAGGAGTCCAGTCATCCATGTCCCCAAGGTCGATCTCCGGACGAGGCGGCTGGGGGGCCGCCAGACTGTCCAGGGCATCGAGACCCTCCAGCTCCGACGGCTCCTCCGGCGTCTCCGCCGGGGGCGCCTCGATGGACTCGAGCTCGGAAAGTGCATCCAGGGCAATTTCGGGCGGCACCTCCGACACCTCGGCTTCGTCGCCTAGCTCGACCTGCTGCCCTTTGCCGATCAAGCCCTCGACCGGCTCGGCCGAAAACTCCACCGGCCCCTCTTCCTGGGCCTCAGGCATCCCCACGTCCCAGGGTGTCCCCTCCTCCGCGGCCGGGACCTCGGGCACCTCGGGCTCGCCAATATCCGCGGGCGCCGCCGGCTCGGGCGGGGCTGCCGGCGGGGGTTCCGGCGGTGCGGCCGGCGTGGCCGGCGCCGAAACGCCACCCTCAACCAGCTTGTCCAGCTCCTCCTGGACCTCCTCGTTGCGCGGGTCGATCGCCAGAATCCGCTCGAACCACGAGCGCGCGTCCTCGAGCCGCCCGCCCTTGAGCGCCAAATCGCCGAGGGCCTTCATGGCGATCATGTTCTGCGGATCGAGCTCGAGGACCTTAGAGAACTGCTCGTGCGCATCGGCATAGCGCTCGCTGTCGATGTACACGCGTCCCAAGACGTTATAAGCGCTGATGTACTTGGGGTGGTTCTTCAGCCCATGGAGGATCAGGCCCTCCGCCTTCCCAAACTCTCCCGCTCTGCGATAGGCGTCCGCGAGATGGGCGAATGCCAAGCCTTGAGAGTGCTCGGCGTAGCGCTTTTCGAGTTGTTCGATCTCCTTCTGGACGTCGTTGTCCGGAGGCATGTCCTGTACTCCCTGGGGCGGATGCGTTCCCACGCAAGGAGGCGGGGGGGATCGTGCAAATATATTGATTCCAATGCGTTAGTGTCAACGCTGACTGTAGCGTCCCTTACGTTCAGCCGCGCCGCGGCCTCAGCGACGGGGTCAGAGGCCGGTAGCATTTTCAGACGCCCCGAATAGATTCAGTCCACACATTTCACAGAATATTGAGGATTGGCTTTATGCTGCGCTCAATGCGTCGGAACACAAAGATCATAATGCTGGTGGTGGCCCTGGCCTTCGTCGGCCTCATGGTCTTCCAGTGGGGCATGGATATCTCGGGCGGTAGCAACCCCCGGGCGGTCGGTGAGGTAGGGCGAGTCAATGGTACCGCAATCAACTATCAGGTCTGGACGGTCACATACCGCAGCCTGACTGACCAGGCGCGTCTGCAGAAGGGTTCGGCGCTGGATGACCGCGAGCTGGACTTCGTCGAGGAGCAGGCCTGGACCCAACTGGTCAACCAAATCTTGATCGAGCAGGAACTGGACCGCAGGGGCATATCTGTGACCGATGAGGAAGTCCGGCTGGCGTTCCAGACGACGCCGCCGCCCTGGCTGATGGAGAACGAGCTGTTTCAGACGGGTGGCCGGTTCGACTACGAGAAATACCAGGGCTTCTTCTCCTCGCCGGGAGTCGATCCGCAGCTGCTTTTGCAGATCGAGAACTACTACCGTGCGGTACTGCCGCGCGCTCGTCTGATGGAGCAGATCGGCAGCGGCATCTACATCTCCGACTCGGAGCTGTGGTATATGTACCGGGACCGGAGCGAGCAGGTCCGGGTGGCGTACCTGGCGCTGGATCCGGAGCTGGCGGTGCCAGATTCTATCGTCGCGGTGTCGGAGCACGATCTCCTCGCCTCGTACGAGGAGAACCTGGAGGACTACGCGCGGTCGGCGGTGGCGGAAGTCAAGCTGGTCCAGTTTTCCAAGGTGCCGGGACCGGCGGACAGCGCCGCGGCGTTGGAGGAAGCGCGGCAGATCTACGATGATCTGCAGGCGGGTGCAGACTTCGCGGAACTGGCCCAGGCGAGCAGTCGTGATCCGGGCTCGGCGTCGCAAGGCGGAGATCTGGGTTGGTTCGGGCGGGGCGACATGACGCCGGCGTTCGACTCGGCGGCCTTTGCGATGGATGTGGGCGAGATCTCGGAGCCGGTGGCTTCCAACTACGGGTATCACATCATCAAGCTCGAGGAGAAGGAGGACGAACGCGTTCGCGCCTCGCACATCCTGATCACGGTCCGGCTGGCCGGTGCGACCGAGGACCAACTGCTGGGGAGCGTAGATCGCTTCGAGCGGATCGCGCTGAGCGCGGGAATGGACGAAGCGATCGACTCGTTGGGCGTGGAGTCGAGTACTGTCACCCTGGCCCAAGGGAACGATTTCGTGCCCGGCATCGGCGTGTTCGCTCCGGCCCACTACTGGGCCTTCCACGACTCCACTTTCGTTGGCGACCTTAGCCCGGTCTACGAAACGGATCAGGGTTGGTACTTCCTCGACCTCAGGGCACGTAATCCCGAAGGCTACGTCCCGTTCGTCGATGCGGAACCGTCGGTCCGCCGCCGCTTAGTGCTGGAGAGGAAGAAGGAGCTGGCCAGAGGTATCGCCGGCATTATGGCCGCCGAGCTGAGGGAAGGAAAGACGTTGGACGAGGTCGCCCGTGACCACGATCTCACGTACCAGACGAGCACGCTGTTTACCCGATACGACTTCGTTCCCGGCCTCGGCCAGGGCAGCGCAGTCGTCGGCACCGTGTTCGGGTTGGCCCTCTACCAGGTAGCAGGTCCGATAGAGTCCGACGACCGCTTCTACTTCGTCCAGCTGATGGAGCGAATCGAGCCGAGTCGTGAGCAGTTCGAGCAGACCAAAGAGGAGATGCGGGCGCGGCTCATGGTCCAGCGGCAGCAGACGGCTATGGATGAATGGCTGGCGGGCCTGAGAGAAGCCGCGAATATAGAGGACTACCGGAGGGAGATCTTCGTACCGCGTTCCTGACCGGTACGCCGCCGTTACTCAGAGCATCATCCGCGCCACGTAGGCCACCACCAACACGCCGGCGACGCTGAACAGATTCACGTTGAGGACGATCGGCCCCAACGTGAATGCGATCACCAACAGGTCCACGCTGAGTGGGCCGAGGCTGGCCGAGATCGTCGTCGTGAAGAACTCCCGGAACGGACCTTCCGGGATGAACAGTACGGACAGCTTGGTGAGAATCGCGCCCAGCAGCAGGCCGAGCGCCAGGATCGCCGCGATCCGCCACGGCGAGCGGCCCGAAGGCCGTACGAGCAGTCCGTCTCCCCTTGTCACTGTCGCCGCTCGACTGTGTAGTTGACCGCGCCGGCCAGTGCGCTTGCCGCAGGACCCTCCGGCAAACCTTCGATAGCGGCCAGCGCCTGGTCCGCGAACTTCTGGGCCTTCGCCCTCGCATACGAGATTCCGCCGCACGCTTCCGTCGCCTCGACGACGCGCATGATCAGATCATCATCGGGCTCGGGGTCGGCGAACAGCGCGTTTACGGCTAGCCGCTGTTCAGGATTGAAGTCGCGAAGCGCCACGATGAGCGGTAGTGTGACTTTGTGCTCGCGCAGGTCGTGACCCGAGGGTTTTCCGGTGACATCCTCGGTGCCTGTGTAGTCGAGAATATCGTCGGCGACCTGAAAAGCCATGCCCAGAGCGTACCCGTAACTCTTCAAGATCTCTCTATAAGTTGGATCGCCGACCATAGCACCCAGCTCGCAGGCAGCCGACATCAGCGAGGCGGTCTTGGCACTGATCAAGCGGTAGTAGTCGTCCTCGGTAAACGAGAGGGAGTCATGCATTGCGAGCTGCCGCATCTCGCCGATCGTCATGGCGTTGGCGGCCTCGGCCAGCACGGCGATGACGTCGACCCGCTGCAGCCGGGCCATCTCCATGACCGAGCGCGAATACAGGTAGTCGCCCATGATGATGGCCGTCTGATAGCCCCACACCGAGTTCACGGTCGGCATGCCGCGCCGCAGCGCCGAGTGGTCGACGGCGTCATCGTGCACGAGAGTGGCCAAATGCACCGCTTCCACCACGGCAGCCAAGAGCAGCGCCTCACGGCTCGGCTTACCGCCGATCTCGTTGCTGAGCAGCAACAAGGTAGGCCGGAGGAGTTTCCCACGCTTCAACAGCAGGTAGTCGTTGACCTCCTCGATGAGCTCGAATTCGTCGACAACGAGGCGACGCAGCACTCCGTCGAGCTCAGCGAGCCGATCGCTGACCGGCTCCTGAATGCGGGTTAGTCCTGCCAGAGCAGTAGGCGGCATGGCCGGTTTCTTCGGAGAACACCATGTGCGCCGAGGCGCACAGCTCGGCGAACACTTTAGCGAGGAGTAAGCGGATTTGTCAAAGGGGGGTGCGATTACGGCCGCAGGGCAGAGACGCGCCGGCCGACATCCATGAAGTTCATGTCACAGCCCATGACGCGCTCGTACCATTCCAGCGCGTGCTTCGTTTCGCCGAGGTCCTCGTAAGAGCGGCCCATGGCATAGAAGATGCCGACCAGTTCCTCGTCCTTATGGCCGGGTACCTGCAGGGCCCGGTTGAGCACCTTGAGCGCGATGCGATGGTCGCCCTTCTCGACGAAGCAGGCACCGAGCATCTCGATGGCTCGCAACCTGAACTCGATACCGCGTGCGGCGATCTGAAACTCGGCGATCGCTTCGTCCAGCAGCCCCATATCTCTGAAGGCACAGCCGAGATCGTAGTGGCTGGCAGCGTCCTCCTCCTCGATCGCCTCCGCTACCTTCGACTTGAACTGGCTCAGCATCTCGGCGAAGTTGACGTCCGACTCGCTCTGGGGATCCGCCGCGGCGATCTTAAAGCGCGTGCTTTTGCGCGCCGCCTTCTCCTCCTCGACCAGCGAGCCCAGATCGACGAAATCCCCGGCCGCCTGGCCCGGCGCCGCAGGAGCCGCTTCCTCCTCGACAAACATCTCGAGCGCCGCCGCCGCCCGCCCGTTCTTTGGGTCGAGCTCGAGAACCCGCGCGTAGACGGCGCGTGCCTTGTTCGAGGCGTCGCTACGGTCGAGACAGTCGGCCAACGCCAGGTAGGCATCGACCAGAGCCGGACCGTCGCCTGCCCTCAGGGCAAGTTCGACCCGCTTCTGATAGGCCCGCACATCGTTGACGTCGAGTCGCAGCATCTCATCGAGGACGCGACCGGCGTCCGCGAAACGACCCTGTTGCTCATAACCTTCCAATGCCTGCCCCAAGCAAACGGACGCCTTTTCACGCGCACCGGTCTCCAGTAGGGCTTCGGCGAGGTCGAGCAGGGTGTCTGGTTGACCCTCCTCGATCTTCAGTCTGGCTTCGAGCTCGGCGATTCGATCTTCGGGAGTCGTGAGCCGTTCCTCGATGGGAGGGGCCGGCGCAACCGGGGCTGGCTCGACCCAATCGGCGGCGGGTGGCTCCTCGAGTTCGATCGACGGCGGCTCGTGCACGAACTCGGTCTCCGTCGGCTCCTCATCACCCAATGCGGTAGGCGTTATGTCGAGCGCCGGCTCGGCTGGTTCCTCGGGCCCAAAGAGCTCCTGCTCGAGCTCTTGCAGCGAGTCGGCGTCGATGTCCACGCCTTCAATGTCGAGCTCGCCCGGCCCGAGATCGATGTCGGCCACGTCGGCGTCCGTTTCGGCCGTCAGCTCCAAGCCCTGCGGCGGCTCGGCGAGCGGCTCGTCGCCGAAGACCGGCTCTTCGGTCAGGGCGGGCTCGTCGCCTAAAGCGGGTTCGTCCTCTAGAACTGGCTCGTCGCCTAGAGGTGGCTCTTCGATCAAGACAGGCTCTTCACCGAAGTCCGGCTCGTCGGCCATGACGGGCTCGTCGGCCATGACCGGTTCCGTTTGAGGCGGAGGCTCGGGTTCGGGTTCCGGCTCATCGCCCCAGGGGAGGATCTCGGGCAGGTCGATGACACCCACCGCATCCGTCGAACTAGAGGTCGATTCTTCCTCGGGTGGGTGGACCTCCGGATCCCGGTCGGGTGCGAGCTCCATGATGCGGGCCCTGACCTCCTTGGCATCGGCCTCGCGGCCCTCCTGGTTCAGGTCGCGCCAAGCCAACCGCATCTGCTCGACCGCATTCTGCGTGCGATCGTGTTCGATCAGCTGGTCCGCGATCATCAGCCTGACCTCGGGGTCGGGTGACAGATCGGCGAACTCCATTAGCGCCGAGAAGGCGGCATCGAGCTGACCCGACCGCTGCATGCGTTCGGCGTACTCGAGGAAGTGCCTGCGGGCGTCGGAGAGGAAGCCCTTGGCCGCACCGATCTTGCCCAGCTTCAAGTAGGCGGAGTGCCGGTTCGGCTGGTTGCGGAGGATCTTGTTGCAGAGGGCGATGGCGTTGTTGTAGAAGCCGGCGGCGAGGTGTCCGTCGGCGGCGAGCTCATAGTAGTGGACGGCCCTGTTGACGTTGCCGACGCGACGATAGAGGTCCCCGATCCGGTTGTAGAGACCGAGATCGACGTCCTTGCCCCGCTCCAGCTTGTCGGCCTCGAGTGCAGCCTCGTACTCCTCGATCGCGCGCTTCCAGTTCTCGCGCTGCTCGAAGGCTCTCGCTCGCTGCCTGTGCCTAGCTGCTGCGCTCATCCGTGTCCTGAGTATCTATCCGGCTGTCCGCATTAGCCGCCAATGCGGCCGGGAGCCCCGGCCAGCGTCGGCATAACCTTTTAAGATATACAATCTTCGTGACTTTTCAGCAGCCCGCCGGGCCCCGAGCGAACGGGCACCCCCCCCTGCGGGTGCGGACAGGTTAGAGGCGACTGCGGGCAATGTACCCCAAGACGCAAGCTATGTTGCAGGATCAGTGTACCCGCACCCCGCGCTTCCAGACCGCAGCGCAGTGATTGCAGCCATAAAGGTAGGGCACGAGCCGGTAGTCGGGAACGCCAAAGGCCGCGATATCGGCTGGCGCCCCCGGCTCCAGCGTGCCCCGTCCGTCCCCCAGACGCAGGGCCGCCGCCCCGTTGGCGGTGGCGGCGACGAAGGCCTCGGCGGGCTCCATCCCCAGCTGGCTGCAAGCGATGCTCATCACCACCTGGAGGTTTACGGTCGGCGACGATCCGGGGTTGAAGTCGGTCGCCAGGGCGACGGCCGCCCCAGCATCGATCAGCCGGCGGGCCGGCGGGTAGTACGACTTGCCCAGGAAGAGCAGCGTCCCCGGCAGGAGCGTGGCGACGGTCCGCGAGCCCGCCAGGGCCACGATACCCGGCTCGGAGACCGCGCCCAGGTGGTCGGCCGAGGCGGCATCGAACTCGGCGGCGAGCTCGGCGCCACCACTGGATTCGAACTCGTCGGCGTGCAGCCTCGGTACCAGGCCGTTCGCTACGGCGGCCTCGAGCACGCGTCGGGTTTCCTCCGGCGTGTACACCCCCGGCTCCATGAAGACGTCGCAGAAGACCGCCAGACCCGCCTCGGCCACCGCCGGTATCATCTCGCCGACAACGAGATCCACATACTCAGCACGGCGTTCGCGGTACTCCGGCGGAAAGGCATGCGCACCCAAGAAGGTGGGCACCAGATCGATCCACTCCTCAGCCGCCAGCGCCTGGATGACCCGGAGCATCTTCAGCTCGTCCTCGGTCGTCAGGCCGTAGCCGCTCTTCACCTCCGCCGTCGTGGTGCCGTGCTCCAGCATCCGGCGCAGCCGGGCACGGCCCAGGTCGATCAGTTCAGCTTCCGAGCGCTCGCGCAGGTCGCGCACCGACGCGTTTATGCCGCCACCGCGGCGGGCGATCTCCATGTACGGTACACCGCGGCAACGCTGCTCGTACTCGTCCAGGCGATAACGCCCGAACACGGCGTGGGTATGCGAGTCGACCAACCCCGGAGCGAGGACATGGTCACTGAGATCCACCCGCTCGGCGTCCGGGAAACGCTCGACTATCCCCTCGCGGGATCCGACGGCTTCGACCTTTCCAGCTCGGATCGCGATAGCGCCGCCCTCCACCAGGCCGATGTCGGACATCGAGCCGCGGCGGCGCGGTTCGCTACCGCCCGGGCAGGTCAGAATCTGCGAAGCCTCTAGGATAAGAGTGTCGTGGCTAGGCATGGCTGGTTGATTTCGACATTCGACAGCCGGTATTCGGCTGCCGATTGCCGGCCTTTCTTCAACGAGCGACGCTCAAACGTCGCCGTGCTGAACGTACGGCGTTTGACGTCGACAGTCGAGAACAAGCCGATACTCGGCAGTCGAATGTCGACTGTCGAATGTCCAGCTTAACCCGACATAGGAATCTTGATCCCATGTTTGCGGGCCGTCTCCCGCGCGCTTTCGTAGCCGGCATCGGCGTGCCGCGCTACGCCGCTGCCCGGATCGTTGGTCAGCACGCGCTGTAGCCGCCGTGCGGCTTCGGGAGTGCCGTCGGCGACCACGACCATACCGGCGTGCAGCGAGTCACCTATGCCGACGCCACCTCCGTGGTGGAAGCTGACCCAGGTCGCACCGCTCGCCACATTTAGCATGGCATTGAGCACCGGCCAGTCGGCTATAGCGTCGCTACCATCTCTCATCCCCTCGGTCTCACGGAAGGGGCTAGCCACCGAACCGGTGTCGAGATGGTCACGCCCGATCACGATGGGCGCCTTTATGTCGCCGCGGGCCACGAGCTCGTTGATGGCCAGGCCGAATCTGGCACGCTCGCCCTGCCCGAGCCAGCAGATCCTCGACGGAAGACCCTGAAACGCGACCCGCTCGCTGGCCATCCTGATCCAGCGCCCCAGCGCCTCGTCCTCGGGAAACAGATCGAGGACCAGCTCGTCGGTGCGATGGATGTCGGACGGCTCGCCCGAGAGCGCCGCCCAGCGGAACGGCCCCTTGCCGAGGCAGAAGAGGGGGCGGACGTAGGCCGGCACGAAGCCGGGGAAATCGAAGGCGTTTTCGACGCCGGCATCCCGGGCCTGGGCCCGGATGTTGTTCCCGTAGTCGAAGACGATCGAGCCCTGGCGCTTCAGCTCCAGCATGCCGCGGACATGCACCGCCATGGAGTCCATCGCCCGCTTCACGTACTCGTCGGGGTCGCGCTCCCTCAGCTCCGCCGCTTCTGCCAGAGAGAGGCCCTGGGGCACGTAGCCCAACAGGGCATCGTGGGCGCTTGTCTGATCGGTTACCAGGTCCGGTACGATGCCGCGCCGGGCGATCTCGGGGACAACGTCGGCGCAGTTGCCCACGAGGCCCACTGACACCGCTTCCTTGCGGTCGCGGGCAGCCAGCACCGCCTCTAGCGCTTCGTCCAGATCCTCGGTGGCGCGGTCCAGATAGCGCGTCTCGAGGCGTCGCTCGATTCGGGCCGGATCCACTTCGACCCCGAGGAACGCCCCCCCGTTCATCGTCGCCGCCAGCGGCTGGGCCCCGCCCATACCACCCAAACCGCCCGTGAGCACGAGCCGACCGGCGAGCGAGCCTTCGAAGTGCTGGCGCGCTGCCGCGGCGAACGTCTCGTACGTCCCCTGCAGGATCCCCTGTGTACCGATGTAGATCCAAGAACCGGCGGTCATCTGCCCGAACATGATCAGGCCTTTGCGCTCCAGGTCCCTGAAGTAGTCCCAGTTCGCCCAGCGACCTACCAGGTTGGCGTTGGCGATCAGTACGCGCGGTGCATCGGGGTGTGTCGTGAACACACCGACCGGCTTGCCGCTCTGCACGAGCAGCGTCTCGTCATCGCCCAGTTCGCGCAGCGACCCCACGATCGCCTCGTACGCCTCCCACGAACGTGCGGCCTTACCCGACCCGCCGTAGATGATCAGCTCGGCGGGCTTCTCGGCCACGTCGGGATCGAGGTTGTTCATCAACATTCTAAGCGCCGCTTCCTGTCCCCAGCCTTTGCAGGAGATCTCCGTTCCCCGCGGCGCCCGCACCTGGCGCGGCCCCTTCGTCACCGTGGACATCGACTCCTCCGGTTCATGCCCGCTCTGTCTGCCATCTGCCGTCCGACCAGGTGGCCCGCGACGGCTCGTTTCTAGCCCCGCGTCTCCTGGCGGTAATCGAATTTCACGTCCCGCAAGTCGTTCAGGTTTACCCTGAAGTCGAACACGAAATTACCGTTGGAGGCCCTGAGGAAGGAGAATGTCGCGGACCAGCGGTGCAGGCTGCGTCGCAGACTGAGCGCATGGTCCACAAATTCTCCCCCTTCGAGATCGTACTGGGTCCGCCAGGTCAGTGTCCAGTTCTCCGTCGGCTGAAAGCCAAAGTTCGCCCGCACCGACTGACGGTTACTCGGGGGATCCTGACCCGGTGTAGGACGCGTCCGCAACAGGCTGTAGTCGATGCTCAGTGTCCACGGTTGCCGTGCCCCGCGTCCCCGCTCTTCCCGCTCGGGGAACTGGCCTTCCCTGAGATCCTCCATCTCTTCCTCGGTGAACTCCTCCGCCTGCGGCACGATCCCACGGCCCGACCTCACGTCGTCCGGCCCTCCCATCAGCCCCTCGAACGTGCGCTGGCCCAGCGAGAAACCGAGGTTGAGCTGGGTCAGGAACGGAGCGAACCGACGCCCCGTCTCTCTCTCCTCGAACAGATCGTGTGTGAAACGCAGCGTCAACCCTCGCAACAGGTCGGAGGTGATCGAGTTCGAGATCGACCCCGTCGTCACCTTACCCTCCACGACGTCGTAGGTCAGCGCCGACGTCCTGATGGCGAGCAGCATTATCTTGCGCGCTTCCTCCTGCTGCGGGCGCGCCGCGAGGCTGTCCTGGGGAGAGCCGGGGACGGAGTCCTCCTGTAAATCGTTACGTGGCTTGAGCTTAGCCTCGAAGGTCTGCTGGATTCCCAACGTGATGACATGGCTCTCACGAAGGCTGTCGACCCCGAATATCTCCTGAGCTCGCAGCGACGGAGTCACCGCCGGGCTGTAGCTCCAGTTGACCAACGGCGAGAGCTTGTGACGGATGCGCTCCACCGGCCCGACGCCCGGGAAGAAGCCGTAGATGTCACTGTTGAGGCCGGCACTGACGGATATGCGGGTCGGCGCTGAGATGAACCTGAGGTTCGTCAGGTTGTTGCGTCTGAGCTGGCCGTTGAGGTTCACCGCCGGGGTCAATGTCGTGGAGCCGATCAGGCGCTGCTGGTAGCCTAGCGAAGTCCGCCAATTGATGTCGCCCTGCCGCCTTTTGTCACCGAGCACGAGCGTATCGAGTGTAATCGTATCGGGCCCAATGAAGATGGTGTCGATCGGGACGATCAACACGTCGAGCGTATCGGTGACCGTCTCTCTGTACGTACCACTCGAGTTCCAGCGAATATTCCCGAGACTCAAATTCGATGTCAGCCCGCCGTTCAATGTCGCTTGGCCCGCGCGGCCGGGCGTCTCCGATGTGGACCGGGTCAGGTTAGTGCTACCCGTCCAGGTGAGCCCGTGGTACCAGCTTCGGTTGGTCGGCGAGGGAGACGGCGTTATGACGATGGGCGACAGCGTAAGGGAGAACGACGGCAAGGTCATGGTCGTCGGTTGTGGCGAAGTCTCCGGGTTCGACAGAGGCTGCACCCGTTGGGCGCCGATATTCAGTGTCCCCCAGTCGAACCGCCGCGAGTACGAAATATTCGATCGTAGCTGCTGTACGAGCCGCTCGGGGTTGAATTCGTTCTCGCGCTGGAACTGCTGGCTCGAGACGAAGCTGACCGAAGCACGAAGGTCCGTGCGCTCACCGAACTTCTGGCTATGGTTCCAGGCGAGTGACAGTTCTCTGCCGCCATCGGGCAGAAAGAAATAGGAGGTGCCAAGCCGCCCTGTGAGAAACTTCTGACGCCAGCGATAGCGGTAGAAGCCATCGAAGCGCGTCCAGGTATCCCCCCACCAATCGATACTGAACTGGGCGTCCATATATTCGCTGATCGCCCAGTAGTACCCGACGTTCGAGATGTGCCGGTTGTAGCTGGAGGACTGGCGAACGATGTCGTTGACGCCGAACTGCAGCGTCAGAATCCCGCTGTGCCTTCCCTGGCGAATGTCCTGCGCCATGAACGGGAACCAGAAGACGGGAACGTCCCCGAAGTAGACGCGAACCGGCCAGGCGACGACGATGTGACCGAGCACCAGCTTGATTTTGTCCGATTCGAAGCGGTAGTGCGGCTCGGGAAGGTCGCAGGAGGTGAAATGGCCTCCCTCTACCCAGAGCGTGTCGCTGCCCTCGAGCGTGAAATCGCCCTCGACGTTCCAGACTTCCCATCGCGTTCGGCCGCCGACGACCGTACCGATCTTCGACTCGGTGTGATAGAAGAAGGGACCCTCCTCGCTGTCCACCTCCTCACCCTTGTTGTTGATCAACTTGGATTTACCGAAGGCAATGATGTACTGGGTCTGGCCATCGAAGATGACCGAGTCGGCGTACAGGTTCTCGTTCTCTTGCACACGCTCGATATGAGCGCGCTGATTGAGGTGGATCCTCTGTTCGCTCGTGTAGAACTGCAGCGTATCTCCGCGATAGATGACGGGGCGGTAGCCGGGGCGCTCCATCAGGGCCCGCATCACCGAATCGGGGTCGGGGAACGGCTCACCGAGCTCGGCCAGCGAGTCGGCGGCTACCGAATCTTGCGCCTCCGCCGGGTCGGGCAGCCTTTCCGGCGTCCTGGCCCGCGCTGTGTCCTGCGCGGCTCGACTCGTGTCCTGCGCGAAGGCAGTGGGTGGCAGGGTCGCGGCGGGCAGGTCGGGGACGGATGGGGGCAGGCCGGCCAGCGCGACCGCGGCAAGGGCGGCCAGCGCCCGCCTCGGGGCGGGATCAGTCGGCGATCGATTCCGGGCTCTTACGTCCCGCAATTCGCCGGCGATCCACGATGGCGACGAGGACGACCGAGATCTCATACAGAATAATCAGCGGCACCATCATCATGAGCATCGTGCCGACGTCGGCCGGTGTAAGAAGAGCCGAGAGCACCGAGACGGCGACGAGCGAATGGCGCCGGAATTTTCTCAGGCTACCGGCGTCGATCAGGCCGAGCATAGACAGCATTAGGCATACCAGCGGAAGCTCGAAAATGATCCCGAACGCCAGAATCAGCCGTGTTGCGAAGCGCAGGTACTCGCCGATCGTGATGATGGGAGCCAGCGCCTGCGTTTGGAAGTTGAGCAGAAACTGCAGGGCGAGGGGTAGGACCAGGAAGTAGGCCATCGCAACGCCCAGAAGAAACAACAGGAAGCCGCCTGTGACCGCCGGTACGACGGTCTTTTTTTCGTGCTCGAACAGCGCCGGCGCGAGAAAGCCCCAGGTGTGATAGACGATGACCGGAACGGACAGGATGATCCCCACGACGAACGACAGCTTGAGCGTGACGGTCATCGGTTCTGTGGGGCTGGTGAAGAGGAGCATCCCATCGGGCACGAGCGGCACTATGGGTCGCTTGAGCAGGCCGATGACGTTCAGCTCGGTAACGATGAAGAAGCCAGCCACGGAGAGCGTTAGCACCGTCACGCCCATCCAGATGAGACGCGAGCGCAACTCATCGAGATGCGCGAGGAAAGGCATCTCGCCGGAGCCCTTTGCCCGCTTCACTCTTTCTTGTCCTTGCTCTTCGGCCGCTTGGTCGATGGTTCCTCCGCTAGTACCGATTCGAGGAAGTCGAGCTGCGCGGCGTCATAGCCCTCGCGCTCGGCCAGTTCACGGATAGTCTCCAGGTACTCCTCGGGATCCTGGAAGTTGGTGTAAACCGAGGCGAACCGTACGTAAGCGACCTGGTCGAGGTCGCGCAGGTGCTGCATCACGAGTTCGCCGATCTGCCAGCTTTCCACTTCGCCCGAGTCGCTGCGCTCGAGGCTCTCCTCGATCGCGTCGGCGATACCCTCGATCTGGCGGAGCGTGACGGGGCGTTTGGTGCAGGCGACCTGGATGCCGCGAATCAGCTTACTGCGATCGAAGGGTTCGAAGCTGCCGTCGCGCTTTTTGACGGCGAGCGGCCGTTCTTCGACGACCTCGTAGGTGGTGAAACGCTCATCGCAGCTCTCACACTCACGGCGGCGACGGACGGCGCGGCCCTCGCGACTGGTGCGCGAGTCAACGACCCGGTTCTTGGTGTGACCGCAGTATGGACAGCGCATTTGGGAAGGGATGGTCCCCGGCAGCCTGCCGAGTTCGCCGCTAGCGGCAGCTCAGACGCTCCGCCTGGTCGCGGGCCAACCGGGACTCATCGCTCCTTGGGTAACCAGCCATCACACGTTGGAAATACTCACAAGCCGTGTCTCTGTTTCCCTGGTCGACCTGAAGGAGTCCCGCCTTGTAGAGTGCTGTCGGCGCCGCACTCGAATTGGGGTACAGCTCAACCACGCGGTTGTATTCACGAATCGCCCGCCCGGCATCGCCCTCTTCCCGGTAGGTCTCCGCAAGGTAGTACTGTGCGTCGGGGGCCAATTCGTCCGCGGGGTACTCCACCAGGAATTCCTGGAACCCAGTGCGCGCGGTCTCGTAGGCGCCGCGACGGAATTGTTCTATCGCCGCCGAATAGAGGGAGCGGGGCTCACCGCCCGCCCCCTCGTCCAGCCCGAAGGCCGCCGCATCGCCGACGCTATCGGGCCCGGCAGACTGTTCGGCCACAGCCTGCCGATCGAGCTGGCGCTGTTCCATACGATCTCGCAGGCCGCTGAGCACGATCTGACTCTGGCCCAGCAGTTCCTGGATCTCGACCAGCTGGCGCTCCATATCATCCAACTGCCGCAGAAGATCGCCGCGCACCGTGACGACCAGGGCGCCTTGATTCTCAAGCGCATCGGACACGGAACTTTCCAGCTGTGTGACGCTGGCGGCGATGGAGTCCTGGCGCGCGCGCACGCTGGCCAGGTCCTCGCGAATTCTGTCGACGTCCTTCTTCGATGCACAGGCAGTGCTGCCCGTCAGCGCTAGGACGAGGAGCAACTTTGCGGCGGCCTTCATTGGAACTGCTCGTTCTCTAGTTACTGAGTTGGCCGTGGTCCGTGACTCTGAACTCTGCGCGACGGTTCTGCGCCCAAGCTTCCTCGTTGGATGCCCGGGCGGTCGGTCGCTCTTCGCCGTAGCTGATGGTCGCGAAGCGGCCGACATCGACGCCGTAACTGACAAGATAGCGGCGAACCGCCTCGGCGCGACGCTGACCGAGCGCCAGGTTGTACTCGTTGGAGCCGCGCTCGTCGCAGTGACCCTCTATGCGCAGCTCGACGCCGGGGTACTCGCGCAGGACGGTGACCTTGCGCTGCAGGACCTCTGCTGCGTCGGGCCGGATATCGGACTTGTCGAAGTCGAAGTGGACGCGCTCGGCGATGACCGCCAACACACGATTGCGTTCCGCCTCGGCACGACGTCGTTCTTCCTCCTCGCGGCGGCGCTGCGCTTCCGCCTCACGGCGCGCGCGCTCTGCCGCCTCGTCCACGGTCGGCTCTTCGACCTGAGGCTCGGGCTCGGGCTCCGGTTCGGGCTCGGGGGCACTACCACCGCAAGCCGCCATCACGGCGACCAGGGCCAGGGTCGCCCACCATGCCGCCGTCTTTTTCCAGCTGTTAGCCATAAGACCACTCCCTACGGGTTATTGCTCTCGGAGCCAACAGCCGCTCCGCTTGTGAGGTGAGAGGCTGAATCTAAGCGGCTGGACCAGTCAGGCAAGCGGGCTCCGGCAACGGTGACAACCCTGCGGATACGACCGCTGACCACGTCCAGCACCCAGAGGCCGGTGGTGCCATCCCGGGTCGAGGCGAAGACGATGTGTCTGCCGTCCGGTGCCCAGCTCGGGTCCTCGTTGCGTCCCCGCTGAGTGAGCTGTCGCAGCCCGCGGCTGTCGGGTGCGACGGTGAAGATCTGCGGCGTGCCTCCAACCCAGCCGTGGAACGCGATGCGGTCACCCATGGGTGACCAATCGGGCCCGGCGTTATGAACGCTGCGGTCGTAGATGTAGGGCGTGATCAACTCTGCCGAGCCATTATCCATGTCTTTGACGAAAATGTGAAGCTGGCCCAGCCGATCGGAGTTAAAAGCGAAGCGGCTACCGTCGGGCGCGAAGGTGGGCGACAGTGAATTCGCGTAGCGGGCGAAGGTCGCGCGCTCCGGGCAGCAGCTTCTGACCAAGTCGTAGGTATAGACTTCGGTCCGCCCGTCTATGGTAGCTGCGAACCCGAGGTGTGTGCCGTCGGGCATGTAACTCGGGGTGAGGTCCATACCGGGCAGGTCGACCCTAACCGTCGACCGACCGTTCGCCAGATCGATCTCGTAGATAGCTGGATCGCCACCCCTGTAGGACATGTAGGCGATGCGATCGCCGGCCGGCGACCATGCAGGAGACAGCGCGATCGAGCTGTCGCGCGACACGCTGCGCATCCCGAAGCCATCGCTATCGACGATGAAGATCTCCGAACCGCCCGGTCCGTCGGCGACGAAGGCGAT
Organism: Gemmatimonadota bacterium; assembly: GCA_039586755.1. Taxonomy (GTDB): domain Bacteria; phylum Gemmatimonadota; class Gemmatimonadetes; order Palauibacterales; family KS3-K002. The sequence continues at coordinate 52,917 of JBDHJU010000008.1, forward strand.
GCGCGTCGCGGCGATCCCTGTGCCGCTGGTCGCCCAGCGGAGCACCTCATCGGCGGCGGCGTGAATCGCGAAGCGGAACTGCGGGTGCCGGAGCGGCGGAAGCTCGAAGGCGCGAACCTCCTGGAGCAACCTGTAGACGACATCGTGCAGCGACAGTCTCAAGACCGGCTCGTCCGGCGTGCCTTCGACAGCGCCGACGACGAGCCAGACGGCGCCCAGCTCATCCCAGAGCCCGTAGTTGACCGGTCCTTCGACGGGGACGTCCTCGGCGACCGGCATGATCTGGAGCCGATCGCTGTAATCGAGGTCGCGGAGGATCATGCGACGCGCCGTGTCGGCGAGCTCGCGGAGGCCCTCGGCCGCGGGCATCAACGGCATTACGACACCGGGCCGGTAGGACGGCTGATAGACGATGCCGAGCCGGACGTCGGTGGGGATGCTGTCACGGACCGGAACCTGCGCCGTTGCGATCGTCGGGCCCAGGCAAAGCACGGCCACGAGGACCGACACCGTCTTGGCGAATTTATTCTGTAAGCGCTTCATCTCGTCGCAGTCATTGGGGCGGCCAAGCTTCGGCGCCCGTGTCGCTAGTAGCTCGTCGGGTCGAAGAAGAACGAGACCCGCAGTTGGTCGGCCGGGTATTCCTCGGGCAACGCCCCGAAAACGCCTCGACGGGCGGCCGCCTCGATGGCGCCGCGGGCCTCGAGATCGAACGCCGGGTTACCCGACCTACGTACCCAGGCGACCTCTGCTATCGACCCGTCCCTCAAGATCGTAAATGCGAGCTCCGCCCTTAGATGCGTGTTCCCGGTCGGCGGTCTCCAGTGTCGCTTTATCTGCAAGATAATATTCGCCGCATACTCGGGATAAGGGAATGGGGCGCCTTCCAGGCGTACCGGCACGTCAGCACCCTCCGGCGATTGCTCCGCCGTGGCCGCCGGGCGCTCCTCCAGTACAGGCTCCACTTCCTCTTCCTCGGCGCCCTGCTCGGGCTCGGCCTCGACGGGTGCCGGTACCTGTTGTTGCTCGGCCTCCGGCTCGGGCTGCCTGTCCAGCGGCCTCACCTCAGGCTCCTCCCTGGGAGCGGCGCGCTGCGGCTCGGGCACCGGGACGGTGCGGACCGGGGCGGGGCGCGGCACGGAAACCAGCTCGACCTGGTAAACCTGCGGCCGATCCGGCAGGTCGATGCGATGGGCGCCCCAGACCATAAAGACGAGGGCGATGGCGTGGAGGCTCATCGAGCCCACCACCGCACTGGGCGGCAGTCCTTCGCCGGCGCCGCGTGTCTCGCTCCGCAAGATCAGCCGGGCCATCGAGTCAGCGTCTCCTCTGCGCCTCGAGTTCGGCCACCAGTCCAACCGCGGTGATGTCCGCTGCCTTGAGCGCGGCTATCACTTTGAGCACAACCCCGAAGTTGGCCCGTTCGTCGCCCCGCACGTAGACGGGCGGACTGCCCCTCTGGTTCCACACGTCTCGGATAACCGCCCTAAACTCGTCGAGGGATACCGATGCGTCGCCGATATAGATGACACCCTCGTGGTCGATCGTAACGACGATTGCCTCGCTGGCCGGCAGCGGCGCGACCTCCGCCTGCGGCAGCTGTACCTCAACGCCGCCCTGGAGTATCGGCGCGGTGATCATGAATATCACCAGTAACGTGAAGGCGACATCGACGAGGTTGATGAGGTTGATGTCCGCCGTGAGGGGCAGCGACCGACCTTCATAGAGCCCGCCGTGGCCTGCCATCAGATCTTGCCCTCCCGGGCCAGCGCGCCGATGAACTCATGCGCGAAACCCTGCAGCTCGCCGGCGAAGAGGCCTAGACGACTGGCAAAGTGGTTGTAGCCGATCACAGCAGGGATCGCCACGCCGAGCCCGGTGACCGTCGTGATCAGCGCCTCGGCGATCCCGGGTGCGACGGCCGTGATGTTCGCGGTTCCCATGGCCGAGATCCCGACGAACGCATCCATCACGCCGACGACCGTGCCCATCAGTCCAAGCAACGGGCTCACGGTAGCGATGATCGCCAGCCAGGGAAGCCCGTGCGCCATCGCATCTCGCTCGCCGACCTGCTCCTTCTCCATCACTAGCCTGAGCGTCTCCACCTGCGCCGCCGAGAGGCCGGAACTCTCGCCGCGTGGACGCAGGCCGGTGAAGAAGTTCATCCCGTGCCGGAAGACGCGCAGGTAGGGGGAATCGGGGAGCGTGATGACCGCCTTGTAGGCCTCGTCGAGGTGTTGAGCCTTGGCCACCTGGCTCAGGAATTCCTCTTCGAGTAAGCGAATCCGGCGAAACTGGATCCACTTCCAGATGATCAGGATCCAGGACGCCAGCGAGAACGCGAGCAGCACGACGAGGATCACCCGTGTCGTGATCGTCGCTGTAGCGACCATGTCCCAGGCATTCCCCGGTAGGGGAGCCTGAGCCGCGAAGACCGTCGTGAACGTGCTCATTCCTCTTCCCCTGCGATCCACCGATAGGTGCGCCGCAAGCCATCGGATAGGTCCACCGCCGCCTCCCAGCCAAGTGCCTTCAGCCTGTCGTTGACTAAGCTGTTCCATTCCAGCTCGCCGGGCCGCGCCGGCGCCCGCTCGACCGGGACCTCTCGTCCGGCGGCGCTCATTAGCGCGGTGGCAAGCTCGTTGACGCTCGTTTCCTGACCTGTGCCGACGTTGAAGGCACGATCGTCCAGCTCTGTGCCTTCGGCCAGCTCGGCCTGCGAAACGATCATGTTGGCCTGCACAACGTCGCCAACGTACACGTAGTCGCGGGTCTGCTCACCGTTACCGAAGATGGTGAGCGGCTCGTTCGCGATCAGACGGTTGCAGAAGATGGCCACTACGCCTGCTTCGCCGTGAGGGTCCTGGCGTGGCCCGTAGACGTTCGAGTAACGAAGCGCGATATAATCGAGGCCGTGTAGCAGCCGGTAACAGCGCAGGTAGTACTCGCCCACGAGCTTGCCGACCCCGTAAGGCGACTCCGGTTTTTTGGGTGCGTGCTCCGGGATCGGACGGCTGTCGGCATCGCCGTAGACCACACCGCCCGATGAGATGAACACGATCCTGCGGCTCGGCCACTCGCGTGCCGCTTCCAGGAGGTTGAGGGTGCCCGAGATGTTGACGTCGGCGTCGAGGCGCGGGCGCTCGACCGACAGGCGAACGTCGATCTGGGCCGCGTGATGGTTGATGAGCTCGAAGCCACCCACCCTATCGAACAGCTCGTGGAGCCGATCGTCCCGTACGTCGAGCTCGACGAAATCGGCGCCGGCCGGGACGTTCTCACGCTTGCCCGACGAGAGGTTATCAACCACCGTTACCGACCAACCGCGCGCCAAATAGGCATCGGCCACGTGTGAACCGATGAACCCGGCGCCGCCGGTGACGAGGACCGACTTACTCTGAGCTTCTCTTCCCGAGCCCATCCTCTTCCTCGATCCCGAACAAATACCTCGCCGCTTCCAAGATGTCGTGCTCGCGACCGCCCTCTGCCGCCGCGCGCATCCGTGCGGTCGGCTGATGGAGGACCTTCTGCAACAGGTCGCGCGTCAGCCGCTCGACGCGCTGCTGGTCCGATTCCGAGAGGTGATCCAGCTGGGCCAGCGCGCGGTCCAGCTCTGATTGCCGCATGTCTTCGGCCCGTTCACGCAAGCGGCGAATGAAGGGGACTGCCTGCAAGCCCGTGTACCAGCGCCAGAACTTGTCGACCTCGTCCTCTACGATCGCCTCGGCCTTCGGCACCTCGGCCTTGCGGCGCTCGTGGTTGGCCGTGACGATGCCCTCCAGGTCATCGATGCTGTAGAGGAAGACGTTCGGTAGTTCGCCGATCTCGGGCTGCACGTCGCGCGGTATCGCGATGTCGACTATGAAGAGCGGCGACTTGAGCTTGCGGGGCATTCGGCGCCGGAATTCTTCCAGCGTGATCATCGCATGAGGTGCCGCTGTGGAGGTGATGACGATGTCCATCTGCGGGAGGTCCTCCCAGAAATCAGAGAAGGCTACCGCGGACCCGCCGAACTCCTCTGCCACCTTCTTGGCGCGCACCATGTTGCGGCTCGCGACCAGGACGCTCGACACGCCTTCGTCCACCAGGCATTCGAGGGTCAGCTCACCCATGTCGCCGGCGCCAATCACCATACCGCGCCGCCCGCGCAGCGAACCGAAGATCTTGCGGGCCAACTCCACCGCCGCCGAAGGTATCGAAGCCGCCCCCTCAGCGAGACGCGTCTCGTTGCGCACGCGGCCGCCGACCGACAGGGCGCTCTGGAACAGTCGGTTGAAGACGGCGCGGACCGCCTGACGCTGGCCGGTCAGGCTGCGGGCGATCTCATAGGCATCGCGGACCTGCCCCTGGACCTGGACCTCACCGAGCACCATCGAGTCGAGTCCGGAGACGACTCGGTAAAGATGCCGCACGGCGTCGGCACCGCGTTGGACGTAGACGTAGCGCTCGGCGGGCTTGGGAAGCTCGCCGGCCTGAGCGGCGAGCGTATCGACCACGCCGGGGATGGCCAAGTCGAAATCGGTGACGTGGAGATAGAACTCGGTCCGATTGCAGGTCGAGATCAACGCGGCCTCCGAGACACCCTTGCCATCGAGGACATGACTGAGCGCGTCGGTCATCTCGGTAGAGGCGAAGGCGAATTTCTCCCGTACCTCGACTGGCGCCGTGCGGTGGTTCAGCCCGACTACAGCGAACGGCATTCTGCGACCTCTGTTCCGTTCTTGACGGGTTTGATCGTGGACACGGCTCCGGGACCTCCTTCGCTCCGCTCCTCGCTACAGGAAGAACTGCGTCTCCGGGATGAACATTCTGGCCACGAGATATGCCACAAATACCACGGCGAATCCCACAACGTTCCATACCGCGGCTTGGCGCGGGGTCCGTGCGCGGCTGAAGCGAATCCAAATCGCCAGCAGCATCGCCAGCCAGGCCAGGACGCCCCAGATGACTTTGGCATCCGACCAGCGGAACCCGCCCTCGAAGCGAATCGTCCAGGCCCAGCCGATGGCGATAGCCAGGGTCATCGTGCAGAAGCCCGTGATGAGAGCCCACTCGGCGAGCTTGTCGAGCGTCTCGAGGGGCGGGAAAAATTCGAAGACGGCGCCGAGGTGCTTATGCTTGAGCTGGCGGAACTGGAGCAGGTACATCAGCCCGGCCGCCGCGGACACGAGCCAGCCAGCGTAGCCAACGAAGCCGGCGGAGATGTGAATCACGAGCCAGGTGCCGCGAAAGGCGAGGACCGAGCCGGTCGGCTCGATTCCGACGATCAGAGCGAGAACGAGGAAAAGCGTGGCGACGGGAGCGAGGAACAGCCCGAGCGACCTGGCGATGCTGAAGCGTGCGAGGCCGGCGATGGCGAGGCCGACGAGCAAGGCCAGGCTGGCCAGTGAGGGTCCGAGCCCGACGAGCGGCGGCTCGCCGTACCTGGCCCAATAGAGGCCCACAGCCAGCAGATGGCTCACCACCGCGGCATAGACGATGATGGCTACAAGAACGGTGGCGCCCGGGTGGGCCCGGGCAAACCGCATCGTATATCTAACGGACGCAGCCAGATAGAGGGCCGCAGCGATTGCGTAAGCGACTAGGTGCATGCGAATGAGAATATACGAATCGATAGGTCAGAAACTAGACCGGCCGGCTCTGGGAGCCGGCCGGTAGAGTGTCGCCCGCGGCGGCGACCTATGTGGGGTTTCAGCCTAGGACGGCATCTTGGCGACCAACCGCACCGGTAGCCCGACATCGACCGTCGGGTGCCGCATCCTGAGCAGGCGAAGGGTCGCGGTCTGCTCGGTTACACGCATCACGCGGCCCATCCCGACGAACTCTTCCGGCAGTCTCAGTCCTTCCGATGACCGCCTGTTCCCGACGTAGAGCTCGAACTCGTCACCGACCTGGATGCCCTGCGAGCGTCCGACGTCGATGAAGACCAAATCCTCGGTGCTGGCGATCAGCTGAAGGTCCATGAGCGCGACGAGCTCGCCGCCAGGCCCCGTCGACACGGGCTCGGCGAAGATACCCGGCTCCAATTCGAACGTCTCGGCCTCGATCGCCTGGTCGCCGAGCACGACGCGGTCGTAAACCTCCACCAGGACGGCCACGGAAACATCCTCGTGCACCGCCGCGATAGTCGCAAGTCCCGTCGGCCTGATCACGCGGCCCCACGGTTTCACGAGCCGCTCGATCCTGAACAGGAGCATCCGGTCACCGGGGTCGGGCGGCTCTCCGCCGGGATGGCTCAGGTAGAAGCGACCATACCGGTGGATCGTGGCAAGCGGTGGGACCGCGAAGCCGCGAGGCGCAGTGGGATCCACAATTTCGCCGCGCGGACCGAGCTCGGACAGTGGCAAGAGCATACCGGCCCGATGGAAGTCGGTAGCGGTAACGGAGCTGGGTGGCACCGCCGCGATGGGCTGGTAGGTCAGAGTCGTTTCCGCGATGTCACGCTCGACGAAGATCGTAGGTCGTTCCTCGACCTGGATCTGCTCGGGGAGCTCCCCAACCTCCGGCGTGGGGATCTCGGGCGTGGGCACCCGCTCGACCACCTCTTCGCCGGGTATCCGCTCCTCACCAGGGACCTCGGTAGGAATCGGCGGCCGCACGACCTCACCAACTCCCGGGACCAGCAGCTCCTCGGCCGGATAGATCCAGTGCGGATCCTCAACAACGATCGTGTTGATCCGGTAGATCTCGGGCCACAGGAAGGGATCGCTGAGGTAGAACTCAGCCAGGTCCCAGAGCGTGTCTCCTGTACGGACGACGTGCACACGACGGCCCTCTTGGGGCGTCGTCGGTTCCTGCCTTTCTTGAGCTTGTAGGGGGAGGGCTTCAGGCAGTAGCGCCGCTAGTGCGATTGCGGCAACGGACAAGAGGTTCTTAGAAGGGCAGGTCGTCACCCTCCTCCAGCGATTCCGCCGGGAAGTCATCATAGTCCTCACCCCCATAGGTCGGCGTCCTCTGCATCTCGAGGGCGCCCTCTCCGCGGCCAC
>JBDHJU010000148.1:0-5919 GCA_039586755.1 Gemmatimonadota bacterium
TATAGTACCGAACACCATGAGGTAGGGAATGGCTGGCAGAAAAACCGGAAAAATCCGCAAATCGATTCGGGCCTCGAAGGCTTCTGCGGACAAAACCGTTGACAGGGCACTTTCCAAGAGGGGAGTGCCCGGAAGGAAATCCCTGAAGCCGAAGGGGAGGGTCCTCATGCCGCGTCCGATGGGACCCAAGGGCAAGGGCAAGCCGAAGAGGAAGAAGTGAAATGGGCGGGATGAAGAAGTTCAAGACGAAGGGCGGCGCCAAGAATGCCGTTCCCAAGGTTGCCTTTGGGGGCCTGAACAAGAACACTCGCAAGCTGCTCGGAATGGTTGACACACCAAGCAGCGCTGCTGGACGCAAGCGAAAGAAGAAGTGATGCGGCCAGGAATCCTTCGCTACGAGGACAAGGAAGTGCATGGTCGGCTGGTGCGCGTCGCCATTTGCGCGCCCGGCGAGGGGGAAGCGCCCCCCAAGGACAACTTCAATCGGAAGCCACCCAGCTGGTACGGAGCCCCGCCCGATGGGCAGGGAAAGACCAGCTGGGGGTGTAGCCTGAAGAAGAACATTTTAGACGGTGCAAAGTGGAGACGCGATAGCCGTTAGCTTACACCGTACATAATCTCGACCGCCTCAGGGACGCTTGGGGCGCGAGCGGCAAAAGAAGCCTTCTAGAAGGGGCTTCTTCGGCATCAGCCGGAGGGCCTCTTTTCTTTTGCCGTTACTTCAACCGACAGAGGAGAACCCATGTCGGCAGCAACGACAGATCCCGCGGCGGGCGCAGCCGCGGGAGGCGGAACGGAGCCCGGAGCCGGTGGTACCCCCATCGAGCCCCAGGTTGCGGACTCGTCCTCATCTGTGTCTGGTCAAGCGGGTCAAGGCTCGCAGGACTACCTCGGTCGAATCCGAGATGGTGGCGACTTTGCGGCTTCGGAAGTCACGAAGCACCAGAGCCGCGCCGACAAAGCGGAGGCGGAGAACCGCAGGTTCGTTGAAACCCTTGGCGGAGAGAACGGGCAGCTCCAGCAGCTGCTCTCCCAAGTGGATGCTGAAACGATCGTCACGGCCGTGAACAACTACGCGGCGATCCGGCAGCACGACAAGTTCGGGAGGGTGGTTCAGGAGTACGAGACGACGGGGCAGATCCCGTCATCTGGCACGTATCCTGTCGAGGAGGAGGACGAATACTTGAGCCCCGAGCAACGTGAGATCCGAGACCTGAAGATCGAGCTGAACAAGACTCGCACGCAGATCAACGGGATCACAACCAGCACGGGGACTGCGGCCTTGCAGGGCCACTTGGAGACATTCGCCAAGGAGCACTTCTTGAGTGCCGAAGAGTTCGAGACGGTGAAGCGGGCTATCGAGCCCCAGATCAAGCAGTGGGGGACGAACGATGCCGGGCGCAGTGCGCTTCAGCGTCTCCAGACCCCCGATGGGTATTCCACCGTCAAGGCTCTCGGGCTCCAGAATCTACCGGAAAGCGTGATCTTTGAGCTGGGAGACCGCAAGCGCCTCCGAGAACGGGAGCGGTTGGAGCGGCACAGGACGGACGGCCCGTCCGAGAGCTCCACCACGGGGAGGGAAGCCCCGCCGGAAGTGAAGGGTGCGCTGGCCGCGCTGAAGTACGCGAAGGCCAACCCCGACAGGATCTAGCGGAGCATTCCTCTCGGATTCGATGGAGGAATGAACAATGAGCGTTGTTGATACCACCTTCTCACGCACAAACTTGCGTGAGTGGGCGTTCACGACGGACCACGTTCTCGCAGAGAACCGGGACCATGTGTTCTCGCACAGTCCCACGCTGTCGATCTTCGCGGGCCAGACCCTGGTCAGCGGGGCCGGCGGAGTTCCGCTGTCTGGCGCTGGCAAGAGCATGGCTGGCGGCGGTCACCGGGTGGTCATGCGTGTGCGCCTCGGCGAGCACGCCGGAGCGAAGCGCGGTGCGAGTGCCTACGACACGCACAACGTGGCGCCGGATGACAACACCCAGCTTGCGGAAGCTGTCTGGCGCTTCTACACGCACGGGCTGACGATCGCGCAGCACGAGCTGCGGATCAACAGCGGGATCGAGGCGTGGGCGTCGTTCCTTGAGGACCAGACCCAGAGCGTCATGCTGGCGCTTGCGGACATCCTCGCGACCGACCTGCACGCCACCACTTCGACTACCAACGGCATCACCAGCCTCGATGACCTCATCGATGCTGGGCAGGCGTCGGTGCAGGGCCTCGCCCAGACGAGCTACGCGAACTACAACGCGCGTGGCGTCTCGGCTCGTGGCACTGCGGCGGCCTCGGTGTCCTTCGCCACGGGTTCCTTCGCGGCGCAGGGCCTCGCGGACTGGCGGACGGCGTTCAACAACGCCTCCGAGGGTCTGGTGCAGCCGGATGTGGTGGTCACCGACTATGCCACCTTCGAGCGATACGAAGGAGCACTCCAGCCGCAAGAACGGTTCGCTGGAACCGCGACCTCGGCTGACGGCTCGTTCATCACCCTCGGCTTCAAGGGCAAGCCGGTGCTGGCGGACCCGAAGACTGCGAGTGGGCGGGTCTACTTCCTGAAGGTTGGCGGCAATGATGGCATCTCCCTCAAGATCCTTGAGGGCACCGACTTCGCGTTTGGTGAGTGGAAGCCGTCGAGCAACCAGAACGTGATGGTGCGACCGCTCGAGGTTACCTGTGCTCTCATCAACGGGAACCTGCGTCGCTCGAACAAGCTCACCGGAACTACCGACTGAGCACAACTCCTCGCGGAATCAGCCGCGTAGGAAACGATGGGGACCGCCCCATCGGGAAGTAAGGAGACTGAGGAAATGACAGGACCCAAGCCGGTTCTATACAACGGGATGGGCCAGACCCAGGGCATCTGGGAGGCGTCCACGACGCAGCAGAACGAGATCGGGGCTCGTGGGATGCTTTCCGATGGGAGGGTTTTCTACTACGCGAGCCACTCGTCTTCGACCGCAGTTGCGGCTGGCGAGATCCTGGCGGCCGAGGCGCACGACGCTCAGTTCACCGGGATGGCGGCAGGCACGGCGGCGATCGGAGACAAGACTCTCACGATCACCACCGGCACGATCGCCGTGACGGCAAACGAGTACGCTGGTGGATATGTCTGCGTGGACGACGCAGGCGTTGGCGAGGGCATCACATACAAGATCGAGTCCCATCCCGCCGGTGGCACCGCGACGGACGTGGTGTTCACGTTGAAGGATCCGATCTATGTGGCCTTCGCCGCCGCGACCACCATCGCGCTGGTGAAGAACCCGTGGGCCGATGTGATCCAGATGCCTGCCACCGGCTCTCAGGTCGCGATCTGCGTCGGCGGCACGAATGTCGCGCTGTCAGACTCAAGCTCTGCGACCAAGTATTTCTGGGCGCAGACCTGGGGAGTGTTCGCCGGCGAGCGGGATGACACGTCAACGATCGGGCAGGCGCTCACGCAGGGCACGACTGCTGGTCAACTGGAGGCTGTCAGCACCATAGACACCGAGCCCCACATGGCAGTTGCCATCGCCACGGGCGTCGTCAACGGTCATCAGCCCGTCTTTCTGACGGTTCATCCGTGACGCTGTTCCGGCGCAAACTACTCGTGCTTTCCTCTCCTGCTGGGGGATCGCGCTACTTCAGGCTGGTTCTGAACAACGCAGCCGTAGAGGTGAATCACGAGGGTATGGGCCGGGACGGGAACATTGGGATGTTCTTCGCGGTCGAAGATGTCTGGTATCCAGGGAAGCACTGGAACGACGATCTTGGCTACGAAGACGAGGCGCTACAGCGGCGGAGTCACTATGCGTTCGAGCAGACGTGGCACCTGACGCGCGATCCCCGTCGCGTGATTCCGTCGCTGGCCGCCCCCCACATGGCGGCAATGGTCTGGGTCTGGTCAGAGAGGCACACCGGCATTTCGTGTGGAGTGTTCCCAAAGTTGCTTCGTGCGATGAAGTTCTGGGTGGCATGGAACCAGATCATCGAGAGCAACGACATAGATTTCCGTATCCGCGTAGAAGACGTCGAGAGTCGATGGGACGAGATCCGCGACCGCCTCGGTATCGTGGATCCAGAATATGCGACATGCCCACAGATCCCGAAGGACACAGGGCACCACGATCATGGCCCAAATAAGGGATACCGCCCAATGTCCTTTGATGAGCTGGAATCTGTGGACCTGGAAACGGCCAAGCGTGTGCGCGAGATCGCTGAAAGATACGGCTACGACATCACCAAGGAGCTTCCATGAGCGCTTCTGCACCGTTCCCCGGTGAATCTTCCTATGAGGAGATCGCCAACCCCCGACAGGCACATTTCGTGGTTGTTGACAACAAGGAACGCGGGATGATCCCGTCGTAAATCACCGTCACCATGAACGGCGTCCCGCTGCTTGCCGAGGTGAGCGGCCGGCCCTTCACTGTGGCGGAGATCCCGATTGAGCGGCGCTGGGCCGTTCGTGCCGATGGCGAGATTCTGGACGGCATGAAGTTCAGGGACATGTTCATCCGGCACTATCAGGAGTATTTCAGCGAGCTCGGCAGGCGGAACCCGGACAACCCCACCCCGGATGGCGGCAAGGCAGACCTGAACATCAAGTCCGTGGACAGGTTCGTGTCCGTGATGGTGGACCCGGCGAACCCGAGCCAGTTCGTTCCCATGCACTATGACTCGAACGTCACTGCTGGGGCCAAGCCCGACAAGTTCTACAAGCGTGACGGCGAGGAGGTGGAGGGCAGCCGCATCTCGGTGCTGTGCAGCTCCTACGCCGACCCGCTCACCCGAAAGCGGATGACCGCTGACGAGATCGCCGAGGTCGAGGCCCACCTTGGCATGGCCGGCGGAAAGGTCAGTGGCAGCGAGATTGCCACGAAGCTGGAGGTGCTGAACGGGCTGCTGACCGAGGGCCTGCTCTCCGCCGAGCAGCACAGCCAGAAGGTGGCCGCGCTGACCGGGGCGACCCCGGGCGCAGACTTCCCCGCTCCTGAGCCGGCGACGGAGCCGGAGCCCGCCCCTGTGGTCGATCTGCCGACACCTCCTGAGCCGCCCCCGCTGCCGCTGGCTGCGGAGGAGAAGCAAGAGTTCACCCGCGAGGCGAAGTGCGGCAAGGCGTTCACGAAGAAGAGTGACGACCGGGCCGTGATGGCGGTGCGGACGCATTCTCGAAACTGCATGATTTGTGATAGCGAGCTGCCCGACTGGGTGAAGGATCTGTAATGGCAACACTTATCGGGATGTTGAATGACCTTCGCGTGCTGCTCCGCGAGGAGCGGATCACGTCGATCAGCACCACGGACGAGCTGACCCAGGCACTCATCCTGGTCATCAACCGTGCTGCGCGCAACGTGCTGGAGTCCCACGACTGGGACTTCGATGTGCGGAACGACGGAGTGCAGGTCTTCAACGCCCCGATTGACGAGACGGCTGACGCTATCACGGCTGGCGACACGACCATCACCTATACGGGTGCTGCGAGTGATGTCACCACGATGCTTACCCAGCCCACTCGTATGCTCATCACGGACGCCTCATCCGAGGCGAACACCGGCTACCGGGTTCTCACGGCTGCTGCGGCGGGAGGCACGAACACGCTCACCCTGTCGCAGTCCGTGCCGGTGGCCGTGACGAGCGGGACGATCAAGCTGTTCGCCAATGAGGCCCGGCTGGCGAGCACGGTGGGGAAGGTGCTCTCGGCCCGCCACGAGGAGACCCCGATCAGGCTCGCCGAGGTGGAGCGTCACATTGCGTTCGACAGCCTGGTTCCGAGGGACTTCGACTCGTTCCAGGCCAATCCTGATCTGGTCTATGTCGGTAGTACCGTGACGGACACTGCGGCCTCGGGCACCGGCACCCAGGGCATGGGCATGATGATCTGGCCTCCGCAGTCGGCCCGGGTGGTGATCCACTACAGCTACCAGTATGCCCATGCGGCGCTGA
>JBDHJU010000067.1:0-35070 GCA_039586755.1 Gemmatimonadota bacterium
GATGAGCATCTCCTTGCCCCAGGCGAATTCTGCGATCTGCGGATTCACGTCGGTGATCTTGCGGGCGTCTTCGAACCCGGGCCGGCTGACCCAGAGGTCGGGGAACTCGTCGTAATCCTCGCGACTGAACAGGAATACGTCGGCGTCCTCGGCCTTGGCCAGGAACCTGAACATCTTATCCTCCTCCAGCAGCTGTTCCAGGCCACCGCTACCTGTGCGCGTGCGATGGAAGCCGAAGTTCTTCCGGTCCTCATCGAACGAGGTGAGGTAGACGGCCGAATTGCGCGGGAAGCTCTTCTGTTCCTCGTCTATGCGCAGCACCCGGTAGATCTTGCGCGACGATCTTCCCTCGCCGCGGGTCAGGTTGATCGGCTCACCACGGCCGGTGGGGAACTGCCAGACGTCGTACTTGTCGTGGATGAGTACCGCGCGCTCGCCGTCGACCCAGCCGCCCACGCCGTAGCCGGATCGCGCGCTAGGATAGTCGTGGTCTTCGTCGGCGAACGAGACGGGTAGGCCGGCGGTCAGGTTGCGTGTCGCGCCGCTCTCCGTGTCGTACAGGTGCCAATCTTCGTCATGGAGCCTCGCGCGGCGGAGCTACCACCCGTCATCCGTTCGGCAAGAAGCTGTGCCGAGCCATCCTCGAGGCTCACCACGTAGCCATCGGAGAAGCTGCCCGCCCAGGTCCGCTCTTTCATATAAGGTGTCGGGTCGGACGCACCCGCGACTCGCGGGTTGTCCGGCACGCTAACCCTCAGCTCGTTGTTGCCGAGCTGGACGGCGCGGCGCTCGCTCAGATGGAAGACGGCCAACGACGTGCGCCTCTGCTCGTCCTCCCAGCTCTCCTTCTGGTTCGGGTTGATGAGCGGATCGTTCCAGTGCCACACATCCACCCCTCTCTCCCCCAGTATCTCCTCTATGTCATATGGGTCAAACTCCTCCTCCTGTTCTTCCCCCTGTTCCTCCCCCTCGCCATCGCCATCCCCATCGCCATCGTCATCCGGCCGCAGCCCGAAAAACAACCGCTCCCCGTCCTCCGACCAGGTCAGCCGATTCCGCGCCGGGATCATCCAGCCCTCCGGCGTCGCCGTCGAATCCACCGCCGACCAGGCCCCGTCACCGTCCCAGATCCGAAGCGATGTCGCCCCGGCCTTCCCATCCTCATCCTCGATGGCTGCGGTGTAGGCCAGCCGGGCGTCGTCCGGACTCCAGGCGAAATTCGTATAGTGACCGAAGGCCACCTGCTCCGACATGATCTCGGCGAAGTCCCCGGCCGTCAGGTCACGGACGTAAAGGCCGTCGCGCTCGTTCGCCGTGTCGGCCAGAGCATAGGCGATATAACGGCCGGTGGAATCGAAGGCGAAGCTGCGCACGTCATCGATCTCGATCTCCGCTTCGCCGGCCATGCGGCGCACCAGCAAGGTGGTGCCGGTTTCGCGGCCGTTCCCTCCTCTGTTCGAACCGGATTCCTCCGCGGCGCTGTCTTCTTTAGCGAAGCGGTGGACGGCCAGCCAGCGTCCGTCGTCCGAGAACTCGAAGGCCCGGACATCGTCCAGCTCGGTCGTCTCACCCGATCTTGTATCGAGTATCAGCAGGCCGTTCTTCGTCCTCTCGTCGGGCTTCGCGGTCTCGGCCTCCTCGAAGCTCGGGTTACGCCGTGCGGCGACCCAGCGACTATCGGCCGAGATCGCCGGGTGGCTGCCCAGCGGCAGAACGTAACGCGTCGCGCCGTCGGTCGAACGGACGATCACCTCGGGGTCGCCGCGATCCGGCGCGGCGGTGAAGGCGACCCAACCCCCGTCCCGCGACAGGACCAGGTTCTCTATTTGCCTGAACCGCATGAGATCGACGAAGGTGAGCGGACGCTTCTCCTGCGCCTGGCCGGCTGCCGCCGTGCTGAGGACGAGGGCCAGCAGTATGAGGGTGGCCCGACGGATGTTGTGGCGCGGTCGTGTCACGGAACGCCTCCTGGGGGATGAGCGTGAATCGGTGGGGGCTGTAGGCAGGTAGGCTACGACACTGGGCGCTCAGAGGCAACGCTAGGCAGGTGTCGTATCGACAGGTCGAAGACCGAAGCGTGTCCGCTTGTACAGCCCGGCCAGCAGCAGTGAAAAGACAGGGCCTCCGTAGCAGAAGATCGCCCAGGGCGCGTACCGAATCGTCGGCACGCCCAGCGTGGTCGCCATGAAGACGGCCGACACGGTCCATGGCATCAGCGGTTCGGTGATCGTCACCGAATCTTCCAGCGAGCGGGAGAGGTTCTCCGGAGCGAATCGGCGCTCGCGATACGCCTTCTGGAACAGACCGCCGATAACGAGAGCGGTGACGCCGCCGTGGCTCGTCAGCGCGATCATCGTTCCGCCCGCCGCCATCGTCGATGCGATGAGGCCGAACACGGAGCGGACGGACTGGAGCATCCGATCGATCAGCAGGTTGAGCGCGCCCGAGGCGTCCATCGCGCCGGCCAGGAGGAATGCCGAGATGACCACGATGAGTGTGTTGGCCATCCCGTAGAGGCCGCCGCGCTCCACCAAGGTCGTGAAAGCTTCGCCCAACGAACCTGCATCGACCCCGACCGAACTCACCATGTCCGCGTGAAAACCGCCGACCGCGGCGACCAGAGCGTTCTGCACGCTGAACCCCTGAACGGCGACTCCGATCACCGCAGCCACCAACGATGAGAGCGAGATGGCGAGCGCGGGTGGCATGCGGCGGATGATGCTCCAGATGACGATGGCGGGCGGCACAAGTACCACCCAGTGCAGGCTGTAGACAGCCTCGAGGTCGGCGAGCAGCGCCCGGGCGCTCTCCGTCATCCCGTCGGACGTCACGGGCGCCAGGCGTGCCGCCAGCGTGTAAAGCGCCAGCCCCAGCACGAACGATGGGACCGCCGTGTACAGCATGTGCCGGATGTGAGTATAGAGGGGAGCGCCGGCGCCGATGGCGCAGATGTTCGTAGAATCCGAGAGCGGTGACATCTTGTCGCCGAAATAGGCGCCCGATACGACCGCTCCTGCCGTGGCGGCGAGCGGTGCGTCGAGTGCCGCAGCGGTCCCCATCAGCGCCACCCCGATCGTTCCTGCCGATCCCCACGACGTTCCGGTGAACAACGACATGAGCGCCGTGGCAAGGAACGCCGTCAGCACCAGGAACCGGGGGCTCACCAGCTGCACGCCCCAGTAGACCATGTAGGGGATCGTACCCGAGAGCACCCAGGTCGAGATCAACATCCCGATCGCCAGCAGGATGAGCAGCGCCGGCAGCACCGACGCCAGCTTTTCACCTGTCGAGCGTTGGATGTCGTCCCAGGAGCAGCCGTGTCGCACGGCGACGAAACCGGCCACGGCAGCGGAGCCGAGCAGCACCGCGATCAAGAGTTCGCTGCTCAGCTCGAGAAACGCCGCCCCCAGTGCGAACAGGACCAGCATGGTGACGATCGGCAGGATGGCCGCGCCGAGCTCGAGCGGTCTCGGGGTTCGCGCCCCGGTCATGCCACGCCAGCCAGGGCCGAGGTCAGATCCTCGATCAGGAGGTCGCTGCCCTCCAGGCCCACCGACAGGCGCACCAGGCCGTGCGGAATCCGTTGAGCGTCGAGCTGCGCGCCGTTGCTACCCCGGTTCGGTGAGGTGACCAGGCTCTCCACTCCGCCCCAGCTGATCCCGATCCTGAAGTGCTCCAGGCCGTCGATGAAATTGCGAACGCTCTCGAAGTCGTCCCGCACCAAATCGAAGCTGAAAAGGCCCGTGTATCCCGTCAGCTGCTTCTTCACCAGTTCCACCTCATCCGCGAACGCCGGGTGGTTCACCCGACGAACCGCCGGGTGGCCGTTGAGGAACTCCGCGACGCGGAGCGCGTCGGCCTCGTGCTGACGGAGACGAACCGGCAGGGTCCGCAGCCCGCGAGCCAAGAGCCAGGCGTCGAACGGCGCCAGGATCCCTCCGTTGAGTAAGAACGCCCGGTAGAACAGCTCATCGATCCGTTCTGCCGTCGTTACCACGGCGCCGGCCAGCAGGTCGGAGTGACCGCCCAGGTACTTGGTGCACGAATGCACCACGATGTCGGCGCCCAGCGTGAGCGGCTTCTGACACAGCGGTGTCGCCCAGCTGTTGTCGATGCAGGTAAGAATACCCCGCTCGCGGGCCACGGCCGTCAGCGCCTCGATGTCGAGGACGCGAAACAGCATCGTACCGGGGCTCTCGAGCCAGGTCAGGCGCGTCTCGGGTCGCAGGGCTTCCTCGAAACCCTCGACATCGAGGTCGAGAAGTACGTCGTGTTCGATGCCGAAACGCTGGAGGTGTTTGGCCAGTTGGAGAGTCGGGCCGTAGGTATTGTTCACGAACAGAACGTGATCGCCGGATTTCAACAGCCCCAGCATCACTGCGCTGATCGCCGCCATGCCCGAAGCGAAGCACTTGGCCGCCTCGCCCCGCTCCAGTGCGGCGAGTTTCCGCTCGACAGCTTCGACCGTGGGATTCCGGCCCCTCGTGTAGACGTGGTGCTGGCGCTCGGCGGATAGGGCATCGACCAACATCTGGAAATTCGGAAACGTGAACAGCGAAGTCTGAACGATCGGCGTGGAGGTCGGAGCGGAAGCTCGCGGGCCTGTCACCTCCTCGCCCGCGACGCAGATCGCGACATCAGCAGGATCGATCAACATTCTGTGTGCTCCAGTACGTGACTGCTTCTCCGGGGTCGACCCGAGCTACGGATGACATGCACGGTTGGGAAGATGCGGCCGCCGGGCGGCGATCACAATCGACTCGCCTCGGAGGAAGCGATGCGCGAGGGACTCAACTCCGAGGTTGGTCAGGCGATGGCTCGCGATTTCGGTAGTTTCGCATCCGGCGGAGTGACTATCCTGCTCTGCCCATCCGCACAGCGACTCGGCCGGCAAGGTCGTCGACGGCGAGAAAGTACCTTGGGGGGCGATCGGGCCGTGTCCGGAGCCAGCGGCCGGTAAACATAAATTCTGGCGCAAGTCCTTAGATGTGTTATATTTGGCACGCGCGCGGACCGTCGTCCCGCAGAATCCTCCCCCGTGCGCTCTGCGCGAACTCCCCAAAAACAAACGTTTACACGCCCTGTCCGTGTCATCATTTCGGGGGTTTTCGCTCCGAGCAACTCGAGAGGGGGTAACGCAATGTTGAAGAGGTTGTGTGGGATCATCGTGGTGTTCGTCGTCTTGAGCGCCACTCCGGCCCTGGCTCAGGTTCCGGGCGTCGGGTTCGAATTCGAGGCGTACGGCGGTGCTTACGTGCCGACGACCGACCTCGTCGATGAGACGGGCTTCACGCGCAAGCATAAGGAGGGTCTGGGGCTGGGCGGCAGGGTGACGGCCGTTATACCGGGGCCGTTCGCCATCGAGGGCAACTTCATGTACGCCTTCAGCGATGTGGAGGATACGCCGGCCGGTCCGGTGGACGGTGCGAACGTCTATGCGTTGAGCGGTCTTCTCCAGTTCGCCTTCAGCTTACCGGCGGCGCCGGTCTCGTTCCATGTCGGTGCCGGCGTGGCTTACGTCATGCGGGGTGGCGACGCTTATGAAGGTGTGGACGATAAGAATGACATCGGTGGTATCGCCGGCGTCGGGATGAAGGTCGGACTCCCCGGCATCTTCAAGATTCGGGTCGACGCTGAGGGCTATTTTTACAATGCGGCGGTGGCTGGGGCCGACTCGAAGTTCCAGACCGACATCGTGGTGTCCGCCGGTCTGGTCTTCTCAGCCCTTTAGGCAACAGCTGGACCACATCGCTGAGAGGGCGCGGCCGTTGCCGCGCCCTCTTTGCATCTCCGATGGGCGGCCCGCGCGGGGCGCTCGGCTTAAGACTCGAGGCGCGCCTTGGCCCGGGCCAGGGAGTCTTCGAGTTCTTTCGTGCCTAGCGAGACGACCAGCGACTTGGGCACGAAGCGTAGCAGGCCGCCGACTGCGACTGAGACGCGCATCGTCACGCGCGTGCCGCCATCGACCGCCTCCCAAGTGATTTCGCCTTCCGCCTGAGTGTCCGACTCGCGCGCGCTCTCGTACGCCACCCGTCGGTTGGGCTCGTAGATCGTGTTGACGTAGACGTTCTCGAACCGCTTGCCCATGAACTCGCTGACATAGCGGCGACGAGTTCCGACACCGGGCTCGCCCTCCGGCGACTGCTCCGCCTCCCGGAGGTTCGGTTGCCACTCGCGCTCCCGGTCGATGTCCTGCATGTACTCGAAAACTTCCTCGAGGGGACGGTCGATCTCGATGCTGGACTCGTATCTGAGCATAGTTCTCCTTATCGGCGGTTGGACAACCAACGGGCGAGCTCCAGGCCATGCTCGAGCAGCAGGTCCGTATCGCTCAGGATGTCGGCGGCCGGACGATCAGCCACAAGTATGCCTCGGTCGATGAGTACCATGCGCTGGCATACGGCGGCGGCAAACTCGACTTCGTGGGTCACGACGATGACGGTCTGAGAGCGGGCCCTGAGAATCTCGGCGATCTGGCGACGGCCGCGCCCGTCGAGGCTCTCGGTGGGCTCGTCCAGCGCCAGGACTCCCGGCTCGAGGCTGAGCACCGTGGCGAGCGCCGCGCGCCGCTTCTCTCCGCCGCTCAGGTGGTGGGCGGCTCGGCCGGCGTCGACCTGGTCCAGACCGACGCTCTCCAGGGCACGTCTGGCGCGCTCCTCGGCCTCATCGCGCGATGCGCCGTGACAGAGCGGTCCGAACGCCGCGTCCTCGAGCAGGGTCGGCATGAAGAGCTGGTCGTCGGGGTCCTGGAAGACCAGCCCGACCCGCGTGCGGACCTCGGGCAGGTTCTCAGGCGTAACCGCTAGGCCGCCGATGCCGAGCGAGCCAGCGGTCGCTTCGAGGATGCCGTTGAGATGGAGGAGGAGAGTGCTCTTACCGGCGCCGTTGGGGCCGACGACTGCCACGTGTTCGCCGGGCTCGATCGTTAGGGAGATGTTGGAGAGCGCGGGAGCCGGCGCTCCCGGGTAGCTGTATCCCAGTCCGGCGATCTCGACGCCCCAGGCTGCATTGCTTCCCAAACAGCTCATACCATCGCCTCCATCAGGCCACCCAGCCAGATGACGGCGAACAGCCCGGCGATCGCCAGCGTCCAAACCGGACTCACCGTCGCGGCCGGCTGAAGCGTCGGCAGCCGGTCATGGTAGCCGCGACTCAACATCGCCGCGTGGATCCGTGTCCCGCGATCGTGCGCTCGTAAGAAGAGATGGGCGAGCGTCGATGCGCGAGCCCGCCAGAGGCGCAGGCGCGAAGCGTCACCCATGCGGCTGCGGATGGCCCGGGCGGTTCGGTCCAGTTCGTCGTTCAGCAGGTAGACGTAGCGGTAGCCCAGCGACAGCGAGCTCTTCACCAGGCGAGGCAGCGGCAGACCGTCCAACCCGCGCAGAAGGTCGGTCGACCGGGTGATCGAGACGACGACGGCCACCGCCGAGACCGCCAGGGTCGCGCGTGCCACGATCTCCGCCGCACGCATTAGGCCGGGTTCGCTCAGGGTCAATCGGCCGAACTCGAATGCGGTCGGTCCGGGCACGCTGATAGGCAACGCCAGTGCAGGCAACAGAAAGAACGGCACCGCCTGACCGACGCGTCGCGCCAGGGCGCTCACGGGCAATCGCGCCGACCATACGCCCAGCGCGATGACGATTCCCAGAACTGCCAACGCCCGCCACGCGCCCGCCGGCATTAGACCTGCCGCGAACGCCGCCGCCAGGGCGATCCAGATCCGCTGGCTCGGACTCGTGTGAGAGGTAAGCCAGGAATCACGGTCGGCGTAGCGGTCCAGGTGAGCGAATCCCATCAGCCCTCCTTCGGGCCGCGGACTCGGGCCACCGCCCTAACGGTGGCCGCCGTGCCGGCGAACAGGAGCGCCATGCCGAGGACCACCGCGACAACCGTGCTTACCGCTCCTGGGATCCAGGCTCTGTAACCGGCGAGCGGTGCTGCAGCCCATGAGCTCGCTGCGTCGGCGAAGCCCAAGTCGATGGCCAGGCGCTCGAGACCGTCGGGAGCAGTCGACGCGATGATTGCCAAGACACCCGTTAGGGCCGCGACGACGCCCAGGCTCGCCAGCACGACTGCCGGCGGCGGCTGCGCCACCGTCGAGCCTCGCGGTCGGAACAGTAGGTCGGGGCGTTTGCGTGTCAGCGACCATACCGCGAGTCCGGTGATGGCGGCCTCCGCCAGCCCGACCACCGCGTGCACGCTCGCCATCGCGCCCACCGAAAGACGGGTCGGTGCGATGCCGCTCAGCCCCAACTCAAGCCCGGCGGCGACGCCGGTGAGCAGCGCCGCCAGGTAAGCCGCCACCGCCGCCGCCAGCCCGCGCCGCAGCGGACCTTCACCCGCCAGGCCCGTGAGCAACCGGTAGACGGCGTAACCCAGTAGTGCTCCCGCCCCGGCGATATTGAAGACGTTCGCACCCAGAGCCGTCAGGCCGCCGTCGGCGAAGATCAGTGCCTGCGCTATCACTACCGCAGTCATGATCAGGAAGCCCGCCCAGGGACCGAACGCCACCGCCACCAGCGTGCCGCCTAGCAGGTGCCCGCTCGTCCCGGCGGCGACCGGGAAGTTCACAGCCTGGGCGGCGAAGACCGCCGCGGTGGCGAGCCCCAGCGTCGGCGCTGCTCGGTCATCGAGGCGCGCCTTCGCTTGACGCGCGGCGACCGCGGTGAACGCGCCCGCTGCGGCGAACGTGCCGGCGGAGACGGACGCCGAGAGGAAACCGTCGGGGATATGAGCCATAGCCGTATCAAGATACCCTCGCCGCCCGCCGCCGCCACCGAACCCTTCCACCCGTACTCGTAATCCTAATCGTGCTCGTAATCGTACTTGTAATCGCGCTCGTATGCGGTCCGCCGGTTCGCATCGAGTACGATCACGATTACGAGACGAGGTTGCGGGGGGCGGTCGCGCCGCGTTCTTTTCAGATCCTCGACGGGTTGTTGGTGAGCAACTGTCCGCGCGAAGCGAGAGGTTCTCCGATGCCGAGCTGGCGGCGCTTCGCTTCTCCGAGGTGCTGACGGTCGACTCCAATGCAATCCCCGACGACACGTACATCGAGCTACGCGCACACTTCGATGAAGGCGAGGTCGTCGAGATCTGCCTGGTCGCCGGTCTGTTCGCCTACTTCAACCTCGTGAACGACGCGCTCCGCATGGAGCCGACAAAGTACGGATCGCGGACGGTCGGTCGGTTTGGGGGCCCTCCCGCTTCACCGCTCGCGTACGGGGGCTGCCCGAATCCCCGAATCCCAACCCCCCTACTCGCCGTCGACGTCCCCTTGTAGGTTCTAACCTCATGACCGGTCCATCGAAATCTATGCGCGCCTGGCAGCTGGTGCGGCCCGGCGAGCTGCGGTTAGAAACGGTCGACGTCCCCGAGCCCGGAGATGGCGAGGTTCTGGCGCGTGTCTCTGTCGCCCTGACCTGTGGCACCGATCTCAAGACCATCGAGCGCGGGCACGCTCGCCTGAGGGTCCCCGGGCCGCTCGGTCATGAGTGGGCCGGGGTGGTCGAAGCGGTCGGTGCCGGCGTCCGTGATCTCGCTTTCGGCGACCGCGTCGTCGGCACGCCGACGGCGCCCTGTGGCGACTGCGCCTACTGCCTGCGCGGTGCGGAGAACCTCTGCCTCCACCTGTTCGAGCACACGGCGCTCGGTGCTTACGGCGAATACATTCTCGTGCCGCGGCAGATAGTGAACCGTAACGCTTTCCGGATCCCCGAGGGCGTCTCCGATCTACGGGCCGCCTTCCTCGAGCCGCTGGCCTGTCTGGTCCATGGTGCCGACCTGTTGAAGTTGGGTGGTGATCGGACGCTCGCCTTTCTCGGGGATGGTCCGATGGCGTTGGCCTTCGTGCTGCTGGCGCGCCTGCGTGGCGCCGGCCGCATCGCAGTGATCGGCCTCAATCGCGGACGGTTGGAGACTGCACGGCTGCTGGGCGCAGACGTTACGGTCGACGCGAACGAGGGCGACGCGCTGGAGGCGGTTAAGGAGATGAGCGACGGTCTCGGCGCCGACAGCGTGGTCGAGTGTGTGGGGCGCCCCGAGGCATGGGAGAGCGCGGTTTCGCTCGTGCGTCGAGGTGGTGAGGTGCTTTTCTTCGGCGGCTGCGAGCGAGGGGCCGCGGTCACTTTCGACACCGAGCGGATCCACTACGATGAGCTCACGATGAAGGGCGGCTTCCACTATACGCCCGACAGCGTGCGGCGCGCCTGGGAGCTCATCTGCAGCAGCAACCTGCCTCTTGAGACTCTGGTGACGGACGAGATGGCACTGCGTGAACTGCCGGAGGCGTTCGAACGTATGAGGCGTCGCGAGGCGCTAAAGGTGGCGATCGTCCCATGAACGTGAAGGGCGCACCGATGATGAACGCGGCACGTGCCTACTCGCTCGACGACGTGCGGGTGGAGGAGATGCCGCTGCCGAAGCTCGAGCCCGGCGACGTCCTCGTGCAGGTCGTCGTTTGTGGCGTCTGCTCCAGCGACGCGATGGATTGGTATGTGAGTCGCAAGGTCCCGGTCGTCCTCGGTCACGAACCGGTCGGTATCGTCCACCAGGTGACGCCCGAAGTAGAAGGGTTCGAGGTCGGGGATCGCGTCTTCTTCCACCATCACGTGCCTTGCATGGAGTGCCGGCTCTGCCAGCGAGGCCAGTACACGTCGTGCCAGCGGTTCCGTGAGACTTCGCTCGATCCGGGCGGGTTCGCCGAGTTCGTCAGGGTCCCCGCCGATATCGTCCGTCTCGATGTGCTGAAGCTGCCCGACCAGATCTCCGACGAATCAGCGGCCTTCATCGAGCCACTCGGTTGTAGCCTGCGGGCCTTCGGCAAGCTCGATGTAGTGCCTGGAAATAGCGTCTGGGTCATCGGTGCCGGGCCGATGGGGCTAATGAATGTCCGGCTGGCCCGTTACTTCGGGGCCAAGCCGATCATCGTCAGCGATCCGGTGCAGGTGCGGCGCGAGTTCGCTCTCGGGGTGGGCGCCGATCTGGCACTCGACCCCGGCCAGCCCGACTTCGATGAGAATTTGGCGGAAGCCACCGATGGCTGGGGCGCGGAGAAGGTCATCGTGATGCCGGGCGCTGTGGAACCGATCGAGCACGGGTTGGCCCACGCGGCTGCAGGCGCCATCGTCCTCATCTACACGCCGACACCGCCGGAGGCGGCCGTCGACTTCCGGCCACACGACCTCTACTTCAAGGAAGTGACGATCACCCACAGCTACTCGGCCGGGCCCGTCGACACCCGCGAGGCCCTCGACCTGCTGGCGGGCGGCGACTTCGAGGTGGAGGACCTCATCACGCACCGCTTCGGGTTGGACGGGGTGGGAGAGGCGCTACGGTTGGCGAAGACACACGACGAGTCGCTGCGTGCGATGATCTATCCGCACGGGATCGGGGTGGAGGTGAAAGCGATTTGAGTCAGGACCAACCGTTGGGTAGTCGCGTCATCCGGTTCGGCGAGTTCCGTTGGCAGGGCATCGAGCCCGTCTCCTACAAGGAACCCGGCGCGGATTGGAGCGCCGTTACCCGGCAGCTACTCGTCGGGCCGCAAGAGTGCGCACCTTTCCACCTGCGCTACTTCGAGATCGAGCCTGGGGGCTACACGACTTACGAGCGCCACGAGCACCAGCACGTCGTCGTCGCGCTACGGGGTAAGGGCGAAGTGAGGCTGGGAGATAGCTGGGAGCCGGTGGAGTATGGCGATGTAGTCTACGTAGCGCCGAACGAGCCGCACCAGTTCCGCGCCAGGGGCGATGAACCCTTCGGCTTCTTCTGCGTCGTCGACGCCGACCGCGACCGACCCGTCTCGCTGTAGCCTTTACCGCACACCGCACATCGCATACCGCACACCGGCCTAGAGCCTCCACGCCGCACCCAGGGCGAGCACGACCTGATCGCCCTCGGCGTAAGGGCCCTCTCCGAAGCGGACATCGATCAGCACACCCATCGACTGGGTGATGGAAAAGAGGCCGCCTACATCGAGTAGCAGTGCGGCGTCGAAGCTGTCCTCGCGCGGATGAACGAAGATCTCCGAGTCGCCGCCCGCCAGGACGAAGCCGATGCCCGCGATGAAGCCGACTGGGATCTTCCAGACCGTGGCGCCGGGATCGCTTACACCGAGCCCGACGTCGAAGCTGAGGGCGAGTTGGCCGCCGCCAGGTGAGAGCGGGCGCGAGAGGAGGTTATAGCGCAGGTCGCCGCCGACGAACGGTGAGTCTTTGGAATCGTCGATCAGCCAGAGGCCGGCGCGGCCGCCGATGTCGACATCGTCGCCGACCGGGAAACGCAGCATCCCGCCGAAGACGTACGCGTTCTCGGGGAACGCGATGTACGGCAGGAATACCTCGGTGGTCGGTATACCCGCCGTCAGCAGCGCAGGCTCAGCGACGACCTGGCCGCCGGCGTCTCTCGCTCCGGCAAAAAAACAAGCGGCCGCAATCGCGGTCGCCAGCAGCTTTCTCGATCCACCCATAGCGATCCTCCCGTTAGCGCCTGCGGCGCGTTTGCCCCTCCACCCGGTATATTGGGGCCGGCCGGGCCAGGATCAAGTGCGCCCCCCTGCGCGGGGTCGAATCCGGCCCTTCTTTAACACTTTGACGCTTCGCTGCATCTTACGGGTGGCATGGACGAGGCGGTTCTAATTGAACAGGCGCGGCGGGGAGACCGCGCGGCATTCGGGCAGCTGGTAAGGCTGCACCGCGATGCCGTCTACCGGTTCGCCGCCCGCTGGCTGGCCGACCCCGATCAGGCGCTCGACGTCGCCCAAGACGTCTTCGTCCGAGCGTTCAACGGTCTGGGCAATTATCGCGGTGAGAGTCGCTTCAGAACCTGGCTGTTCTCCATCACACTCAACACAGCCCGCTCCTTCGCTCGCCGCCAGAAACGACGCGGTGAGGTCAGGATCGACACCGGTGCAGAGTTCATCGCATCGCTCACCCCACCCGATGCGAAAGCCGCCCGCGCCGAGGCCTTCGCTCGCGCGGCTGCCGAACTGGCCAACCTGCCGGAAAAGCAGCGCGGAGCTGTGACGCTGCGTGTGTTCGAGGGGCTGAGCTTCAAGGAGATCGGCGAGATCATCGGCTGTTCGGAGGGCTCGGCCCGAGTAAACTACCATCACGGCATCCAGAAGCTCAGGGAGGCGCTGACATGAAGGGACAATACGATTGCGACAAAGTCGGCGATCTGATCCCCGAGTTTCTGGCCGGCAGGGTGTCGGAGGCGGACAACCGCGAGGTCCGGCGCCATCTCGAGACTTGTGCCGAGTGCCGCAATAGGGCCAACGCGGTTAGCCTGCTACAGCAGACGCCCATCCCACGACCCGACCCGGATCGTTGGGATCACTTCGTGACGGAGGTGGTCGAGGAGACCGAGCACGGTCGCCGTTTGGTTCCGGTTCCGCGCGCTCTGTGGGTCGTGGTTGGTGTCCTCGTCGTCGTTGCCATCGCCGTCTTCCTCTATAATCTCATTACCGGGTGAATCGGCCCCGCAGATGCGCCACGGCCAGTCAGGTAACCCTGCTCGGCGCGCACGTTTCCACCGCCGGCGGAGTCGAGCATGCCCCGGCCCGCGGCGCCGAGATCGGCGCCGACGTGATCCAGATCTTCACCAAGCAGGCAAACCGCTGGGCCGAGCGCGACATCGATCGGGAGACGGCGGCGGCGTTCCGGCGTGCTCTCGAGGAGCATTCGATCGCCGTCGCCGGCTCGCACGACTCCTATCTGATCAACCTGGCCAGCCCGAACGGCCGGCTGCGCGAGCGTTCCTATCGCTCGTTCTGTCGCGAGCTGGAACGCTGTCGCGCCCTCGAGCTCGATTTCCTCGTCACACACCCGGGGAACGCTACCGACGGTGACCGGGCTGCCGGGCTGCGCCGCAACGCCGAAGCGATCCGGCGCGCCCTGGGGGCGGTGGGCGGCCCGACCCGTGTGCTCATCGAGGCCACCGCCGGCCAGGGCACGGCGCTGGGCTCGAGCTTCGAGGAATTGGCGAAGTTGCTCGAGCGGATCGGTGCGCGCTTTCAGGACCGGCTGGGCGTCTGCCTCGATACGGCGCATCTGTTCGCCGCCGGCTACGATCTGAGCGGCGCCTACGAGGCGGTGGTCGGCGACTTGGATCGCGTCGTCGGCCTGGGGCGCGTCCACCTCCTTCACCTCAACGACTCCAAAATGCCGCTCGGCAGTCGCGTCGACCGCCATGAGGGTATCGGTAAGGGCCATCTGGGCCCGCCCGCCTTCCGCCACATCATGCGCGATAACCGCTTCCGGCTGGTGCCCAAGGTCATCGAGACGCCAAAAGGCGATGACCCCGTCCGCACTGATCGCCGCAATCTGAGCTATCTCCGCCGTTGTTCCCGATAGACTCGTGCTCGTGCTCGTAATCGTTCTCGTACTCCTGATCGCACTCGACTCGCTCTGGATCGAGTACAATCACGATTACGATCACGAGCACGAGCAGGAGCAGGAGGGCCGATTGCGGGCTATGGAGGACGGGTTTTCCTCGGCGCGAGCCGCGTGGGTTGCTAAGGAGGCTCTCACGCCCTATTAGATCTCGGTCGCCCGCGTCGTTGTACCAGCCGAGCACGTGAGTCATATGGGCAAAGAGACGAACACAGGAGCGCTAGCCGAGGTCGAGATGCGGATGCGCGCGGTGGCCGAGCTATTGGGCCGCACGCTCCCTCCTCACCCGCCGGCCGAGCGCACGCCGGAAGAGCAGCACCACCATCTGCTCGAGGAAGCCCGGCAGCTGTACGAGAACGAGCTGACCTGGGAGGAGGAGACGGGTGAGGAATCGACCGAGTCCGGGGCGGTCGTCTCGCTGGTCTTCCCCGGTACCCTGGCGCTGGTCGATGCGCTGGTCACCTCACACGATCCCAGCGAACGTGGCGAAGGTGGCCCGCACCGCGATGTGGTGTCCTCGTTCCTGGGTTGGCTGGCCGATCGGCTGCTGAAACTGCGATCGGGCGGCCTTCATGGCAGCGCGACGATCCGGGCGAAGGAAGCCGACCTTACGGACCGACTCATCGACCTCATACTCCACCGTTATTGCGAGCTGAGTCCGGAAGAAATCGAGCACCTGGAGGCGACGAGCAATTAGGCGAGCCACCTACAACTCATTCCGTTCCTATTTGCGATGAAAATAATAGTCTGTGTAAAGCGTGTGCCCGACTCGGAGAGCCGGATCGCGAAGGCGAAAGACGGTCTCTCCGTCGACACGCAGGGAGTGAAGTTCGTTCTCAACCCTTACGACGAGTACGCGGTCGAGGAGGCTCTCAAGCTGAAAGAGGCGGCGGGCGACGGTAGCGTCACCGTCATGACCCTCGGCGGCGAAGAGTCGAAGGAGACGCTGCGTACGGCGCTGGCCATGGGAGCGGACGATGCCGTCCTCCTCAAAGGCCAGCCGTCGGTCGACGGGCTCGGCACGGCCGAGAAGCTGGCCGAGGCGATCAAGGGCCGGGAGTATGATCTCGTTCTGTTTGGCAAGCAGGCGATCGACGATGACAACCTGCAGGTGCCGGCGATGGTCGCCCAGCTGTTGGGTCTTCCCTGCGCGACGGTCGTCACCGAACTGAAAGTCGACGGTGGGGCGGTAGCAGCGACGCGCGAAGTCGAGGGCGGTCACGAGATCGTCGAGTTCGAGTTGCCCGGCCTGATAGCAGCTCAGAAGGGTCTGAACGAACCGCGCTACCCGAGTCTCAAGGGGATCATGCAGGCGAAAAAGAAACCGCTGGAGGAAGTGGATGCGGGAGACGCCGAGTCGCGGCTCGAGATCATCGAGGTGATGAACCCACCGGTGCGCTCCGCCGGTCAGATCGTCGGCGAAGGCGCCGACGCCGTGCCCGAGCTGGTGCGCAAACTCCGGGACGAAGCCAAGGTAATCTGAAAACGATGAGCGTTCTTGCATTTGCAGAGCAGAGAGGTGGGGTAGTCCGCGGTGCCGCGCTGGAAACGCTGACCGCAGGGCGCGGCTTGGCGGATGCACTGGGGGTCGAGTTGATCGCCGTCCTCCTCGGGCCTCCAGCGCTGGCGGCCGAGACGGGCAAGCTGGGGAGCTACGGCGCCGACCGCGTGCTGACCGGTTTCTCCGACGCGTTCGCCGAGTACTCGCCGGAAGCCTACACCGAGCTGGTGGCGAAGGCGGCCCAGGAGAACGGCGCGAAGGCGGTCCTCTTCGCGGCCAGCGCTCAGGGCAAGGACCTGGCGCCGCGTGCCGCGGCGCGCCTCGAGGCGGGGCTGGCGAGCGATGTGACGGAAGTCGGGGTGGCGGACGGTCGCGTGGTCGCCGTGCGGCCCGCCTACGCCGGGAAGGTATTCATGCGCGTCGGCTTCACCGCTGAGCCTGCCATGCTGAGCGTGCGGCCGCGGGCCTACAAGGCGGCGGAGGCGCCGCGCGAGGCGCGGGTCGATGAGCTGGATGTCGGGGGCGAAACGGCGGCTCGAGCCAAGGTGCGGGCGGCGGAGGGAGAGGCGAAGGAGAGGCCCGACGTCGCCGAAGCCGAGATCGTTGTCGCTGGCGGTCGTGGGTTGGGCACTCCAGAGAACTGGAAGTTGCTGGAGGAGCTGGCCGACGCGCTCGGTGGCGGCGCCGGGCTCGGTGCCAGTCGCGCGGTGGTCGACGCGGGCTGGCGGCCGCACGGCGAACAGGTCGGCCAGACGGGTAAGGTCGTAGCGCCGCCGCTCTACTTCGCCTTCGGGATCAGCGGAGCGATCCAGCACCTGGCGGGCATGCAGACCGCCGGCTGCATCGTCGCGGTGAACAAGGACGCTGAGGCGCCGATCTTCAAGGTCGCCGACTACGGGATCGTCGGCGATGTACTCGAGGTCCTACCGCGCTTAATAGATGAGATCAAGAAGCTGCGGGCCTGACCTTTCCCTACGAGCAGGAGTAGTCACTTCTCGCGCAGGACGATGGCGTCGACTTCGCTCCCGGGAGCAAGGCTGCTGTCCGGCGGGATTCTTATCAGCGCGTCGGCCTCCGACATCGATGTGAGGATTCCCGAACCCTGCGGACCGGTCAGCCGCGCCACCCAGCTGTTAGCTTCCCGTTCCAGCGTCGCTCGGTAGAAATGGGTGAGGCGGCCCGTCGTCGTCACCGGCTCGGCCAGCCGCACGCGCCGCCAGGGTCGGTCGTATTCCAAGAGCCCCATCATCTTTCTCAGCGCCGGTCTCACCAGCACCTCGAACGTGACCATCGCCGAGACCGGGTTGCCCGGTAGAGCGAAGACCGGCATCGCGGCATCGCTCCAAGCATGCCGAAGGTGAAGGGACTGCCGGGTCGCATCTTTACGCGATAGAAGAGGAATTCGAGGCCCAGATTGTCGAGCACTTCCTTCACGTAGTCGTGATCGCCAACCGCAAGCCCGGCAGAAGTGATCAACACGTCGTTGCCGACCGCCGACTCGAGACGTGTACCCAGGCTGGCGGGGTCGTCGCGGGCGATGCCCAGCATGACCGGCTCGCCGCCGACTTCCTGCACCTGGGCGGCCAGGGCGTAGGAGTTCGAGTTCATAATGCGACGGCCGGCGTGCACTTCGTCCAGTTCGTCGAAGTCCGCCAGCTCGTTCCCTGTCGCCAGGATCCCAACCTTCGGTTGGCGGTAGACCGGGGCCGACGGCTGCCCCAACATCGCCAGGACGCCGATCTCGGCCGGTCGCAACAGGGTGCCGGCCTTGAGCGGCCGTGCGCCGACTTTCAGGTCTTCGCCACGGCGGCGGATATTGCGACCCGCATCACTCCCGTCGATGACCTTGACCGTGTCCGGCTCGGGGCCGGGCTCGGTGTACTCGAGTCGGGTGACGCCGTCGGCGCCCGTCGGTACCGCCGCGCCGGTCATCACGCGGACCGCCTCGCCCGGGCCCACGGCCCGTGTAGGGAACGCGCCGGCGGGTACCTCGTCGATTACTTTGAGGATTACCGGCTTTGCTGGACTCGCCCGGGCCACGTCACGGGAGAGAACGGCGAACCCATCCATCGCACTGTTATCCCACGCCGGATGCGTTACGGCCGACTCGACGTCAGCGGCCAGTACGCGCCCTAGTGCGACGCTCAAGCGAACAAGCTCGCGGTCCAGTTCGTCGACTCGCGACAGGATGATCTCCCGGGCCTTGTCCACCGACAGCCAGTCCGGCCTTCGCGGTTGGCGGGCGACGCCGGGCCGCTTCGTCATCGCGCGCCGCTCTCCATGCTGCGGATCGCACGCTCGGCCCGCTCGCGGTCCGCGGGTGTGTTGACGTTCAAGAACATGAGCTCGGGATCACCGAACCGGGCAACCTCGTCCAGCGGTAGCGTTCGCACCGGGACGTCATCGAAGAAAGAGATGACGTGGCGGTCTCCTCGATCCAGCGCCGCTTCGATGGCCTCGCGGCAACCGCACCCGTACCAGGCGCAGAGCGGCTCGAGGCCGCGGCGCGATTCACTGGCTGGCGCAACGACCTCGTCGTGGCTGGCGTCCCGCACAAGCTGTCCGAGAAGCTCCGCCGATAGGAACGGCATGTCGCAGGCGGCGACCAGGACGCCCGGGTAGCCGACCTCTTCAGCCCAACAGACGGCGGTATGGATGCCGCCCAGGACTCCGAGTCCGGGCCGCAGGTCGGATCGCATATCCAGTCCCAGCGCTCGATACGTGTCGAACTCATTGGCCACCAGCACCACTCGACCGGCCGCCTCGCGTAGCGCGTTGATCGCTCGCACCGCGATCAGTTCGCCGCCCACCGCCTCCAGCGCCTTCGGCTGGCCCGAGTAGCGGCGGTTGGCACCGCCGGCCAGTAGGGCGGCGAAGGAATGAACTTCACCTTCATTCGCTTGGCTCACAGCAAACGCTCGCGACGGAGCTCCTTGTGCAGCGTCCTCAGGCACTGGTCCATGACGACGGTGATACCGGCGCTGCGCGCCTCCAGTGCCGCCTCCTCGTTGATGACGCCCAGCTGCATCCAGACCAGCTTGGCGCCGATCTCGATAGACTCCTTGACGTGCGGCAGTACGAGGTCCGAGGCGCGAAAGACATCGACGATGTCGATAGGCCCTTCCGCTTCCCGCGCGCTCGATAGGTCGGCGTAGCATCTCACACCGAGGATCATGTCGTGCTTGGGGTTGATGGGTACGACGGCGTAGCCCTGTTCCATCAAATAGCGAGCGACCGAATTGCTGTCGCGGTAGGACTTCGGGGAACAGCCGACGACGGCAATCGTCTTCGCCTCTTTGATGATTTCGATTGTGTGAGGATCGAGCAGCATGGTCTATAGTCGTTCCTTGAGGTCGAGTGCCGGAAGCCCGTACTTCGGATCGACCGCACGTTGCAGCGGCTCGCTTCCGGCATGCAGGATCACTTCGAGGGTAGGTCGCACGATGCCCTCGCGAAGGTGGCCGCCCACTACGGAGTAATCGCGTCGTCCCAACGTTACGTGCGTATGTACCAGGAGTTCGCCTTCGTGCGTCGCCACGTTGCCGACGAGCGCCAGGACCTCCAGCTGCTCGTCGAACTCACGGTCCAGGTATTGTCTCGATTCGGTGTCGAAGAAGGCGATGCAGATCCGCCGCATGGCGCCGATGCCGGTAAAACTGCCGCGCTTTACGCCGCGGGCGGAGAGGAATTCCAGGAACTTGTTCGGGAAGATCTCATCGTCCTCCAGCCGGACGACATAAGTATCACCGTGACGGACGTATTGCATCGCGGGCCGCTAACCCTCCTTCCGCTAAGGCAGGATCCTGGGCGTGACGCCGAACAAGAGCTCGATCAACGTGCGGGCCAGTACGTAGGGTACGAAGCCGGCGAACGCCGTGGCGAGCGCCCGGCCGGTCCCGAAATCGAGGGCCTGCCGGATCGCCACTAGAACCGTCCCGATCATCCACGCGAGCACCGCCAGGTAGAGCCAGGTCCCAGCGGTCGGCAGCATTCTGAGGACCAGCAGGACGCCCGGCGCCTGCGCGAATCCGATGGTTCGTAACAACTCGCCCCAGTCGGCGGTGCCCTCGAACAGCTGGACGCCTACCAGGTAGCAGGTCCCCGACCACAAGGCCCAGCCAAAGTAAGCACCGACGACGCCGGCGATCAGGCCGCCGGGCCCCAGTTCAGCGGCGCCGACCGCCGCCGCCAGCGCTACCAGGCCGACGACGCCCGCCGCCTGGGCGGTCGCACTCTGGTCGTGCTCGACCTCCTCGTAGATCGGAACGCTGAACGTCGCCGCGCCCCAGACGCGCTTGACGAACGAGGACCGTGAGCTCGGTGCAGGCTCGTGGTTCTCCATTGGCGGGCCTCCCGGCGGTGCGGGTAAGTGGTACGAGGCCGAATATACCTCGTTGCTGGTCTGTAGTCAGTAGCCGGTAGTTCGGTAGCCGGCGGCCGGCTACCGGCCAACCTTCACCAACCACCGAAGCGGAGTCCTGCGTACACGTTCCGTCCCGGGGCCGGCTCGTAATAGCGGCCGGCTGTGGCGTTGACCACGACAGACGAATTGTAACGCACATCGAACACGTTGTTGATCCCGAGGAAGGGTACGATCTGGACGCTGACCGCACGCGCGGTGTACCCGAAACGGAGATCGACGACGACGTAGCCATCGTTGCGGCTCTGGTTCGCGCTGTCGACGAAGTGGTCGTCGACAGCGGTCAGTCGTAACGAACCCGAAGGGCCGATGCCGCTTGCGTAACCGAACCGCGCGTGGAGTCGGTGCGGCGGCACGCCCGGCACCCGGTTGCCGCTGAAGTCGCCTGCGTCGGTAGAGAACTCGTCGAATCTGAACTTCGAATACGTGTAGGCCAGACTCGCGGTCCACCCAGGCGCGACGAGGGCCGAGATCCCGGCCTCGATCCCCTCGTGCACGCTCGAGCCGGCGTTCTCGAAGTAGACGCGCTCGATCCCGGCGGCGGCGAAGCCGATCAGCTGATCGGCGACGTCGACGTGGAACAGCGCGAGACTGTAGCTCACCCGGCCGCCGGCAGTGCCCTTCACGCCGAGCTCGTAGTTCGTGGCCCGCTCGGGTTGGAGGTCCGGGTTGAAGCCGCCCAGCGTGTCGGTGAGCTCGGTGGTCGTCGGCGTTTGAAACGAACGCCCGACGTTGCCGTAGAGGTTGAGCCACGGTGCGTAGGAGTAACTCAGTCCCGCCATCGGGCTCCACTGGTCCATCCTTCGAGCGCCCGAGTCGTCGGGGTCATCCGCCGTGACCAGGCGGTCGTCGACGTCGAAACGGACTCGGTCGTAACGCAAGCTGACGGTCAGCCCCAGCCCGGGGGCCAAAGCCAGACCACCGTGGGCGAAGAGCCCCAGTGAGGCCACCCCTTCGTCTTGATCGAGCGCCACCGGGCCCACGCTCTCCGCATCTCGCACCCGCTCGACCCGGTCGTCCTGCTGGCGGTCGAAATCGACTCCGGCGCCCAGGCGCGTCAGGCGGCCCGTCGCCTGGGTCAGGCGGTACTCGGCCCGCGCCCCGCCGCCCAGCCGGTCGAGATTTATCAGGCGGAAGGGGATCCGGTTCTCCAAGTTTCGGAACAGGCCGTAGCCCATGAGCGAGATCTCGTGGGCGCTCCCGATGGCGCGGCGATAGGTCAGGCCGGCCTGACCCTGGCGGAACTCCTCGCCCAGGTTCTGGCAGCCGCCGAAGCCCGGGTCGGGCGGGCAGTCCTCCGGCGGCAGCACGATGTCGCGGACCGTGTCGGGCTTGACCCGGGCGACGGAATCGGTGAGCGAGCTCGGGTTCTGCGCCAGCGGCGCGTCGGCGTAGTTGAGCACCAGGCTGAGGTCGGAACCGGCGCTCGGCTCGTAGCGCAGCCGCGTGTTGAGGAGCGTGTGCCGCGCCTGGCTATGCGTGCGGAAGCCGTCCGTGTCGAAGTAGGAGATGTGGCCGAGGTAGTCGAAGCGGCCCTGCCGGCCGCCCGCCTTCAGATCGTACTTTTGGTAGTAGCGACCGTTACCGTATCCGCCGGCCACGACGCCGAGCTCCGGACGAAAGGGGACCGGCGGCGCCGACTCGGTCCGCAGGCTGATGACGCCACCCGACGCGTTGCCGTACAGCGCCGAGGCGGGACCACGGATCACCTCGATGCGGCCCGCCGCCGCCAGGTCGATGTTGCCCGTCTGCGCCTGGCCGTCGGGGAGCGTCAACGGGATGCCGTCCTGGATGATTCGGACGCCGCGCACCCCGAACTGCGAGCGCGCGCCGAACCCGCGGACCGAGATCCTGACTCCCAGGGCAAAGTTGTAG
Organism: Gemmatimonadota bacterium; assembly: GCA_039586755.1. Taxonomy (GTDB): domain Bacteria; phylum Gemmatimonadota; class Gemmatimonadetes; order Palauibacterales; family KS3-K002. The sequence goes on from JBDHJU010000067.1 coordinate 22,190, forward strand.
CGATTGTCCACCAGGACGCCGGGGATCTGGGCCAGCGACTCGTCCAGCGAGACCGCAGGCTCGAGCCCCTGCAACTCGGCCTTGCCCAGTAGCCCCACCGCATAGGGCAACCGGTTCACAGCCTCGCGCCAGCGCGATACGGTGACCGTGATGCCTTCCAACCGGTAGGGGGCAACGCTGTCGGCGGCGACGCTGTCCACCTGCTGGGCGGTGGCCGGCAAGGCCGCGCAGGTCAGTACCAGCAGGCCCGCGGTGAAGGAGCTCGACGGATTCACGTGGTTAAGGATGATACGGAGAGGCCCGGTAAAGCAAAACGGGCCGGCGTCGAGCCGGCCCGTCTGCGAAACAAACAGCCTTCAAGCTTACTTCGTCATGAACGAGAAGCCGAAGGTTCCTACGATCGTGGTCGAAGCGGGAAGGAAGTCGTCCTCGCTCTCGAGCAGGTAGAAGCCGCGCACGCCGAGGCGCAGGGACAGCATGTCCACCAACTGGTAGCGATAGCCGACGCCGGCGCCGAAGCCGAACTGCGTCGCGGTCTCCGTCTCAGCACCGCCGCCCGCATCATCCCTCATATACGCCAAGACACCACCGGCGTGGAAGAACAGACCCGAGGGCATATTGTAGACCCCGTCCACCCACAGATCCACAACCGCCGAGGATCCCGCGTCGTCCGTGAGGCTGACGAAGGCGAGACCGAGGCGTGGCTCGATCGAGAACGTCTCGTTGACGAAAAAGCCGAAGCGCCAGTTCGCGAACGGGACGGCAACCACAAACGCATCGGGCACATCGACATCATTGAACTTACTCGTAATCTGATAGCCGATTATGTTGTCCGCACCGATCTCGATCGTCCCCTGCTGCTGCGCTTCCGCCGCGCTGGCAAAGGCGAACAATACCAGCGCCGCAAGAACTGTAACGCGCTTGAACATCGTGCCTCCTCCTTTGCACGTTTTCACTCGGCCGGCCTTTCAGCCGGCCACTTTCCCACGACTGCGAACTCCGGGTGATGTTTCTCCCGCCTCACTGCCCAGGCGTCAGCTGCGGTCGTCGGCCCTACTTGTAGTCTGTACTACAACAACAACCGACCGCACTTTGCCGAGGACCTAATACTGCGGCGAGTCCCGCTGACGTATCCGCGCCCCACCGTCAATGCGCACTTCTATACTTCCCCCGGGCAGCATTGAAAATATGGTGGTAGTAGGCAGCAATGACGTAAACAATCTGACATACTGGCCGCGGTTTGCGCAAGATGCGGTGAAAAAGGCGCCGGACACACTATCGGGCCCCATCTGCGAGTGCCGGCGCGGGCCTGGGCCACTTCAAAGCCCGCTCAGAACCAGTAGGACAGGGTGAGGCTGACCTCCCAGTTGTTGGTCCAGTCGGAGGCCTGCGGGATGGGGAAGATCGTCACGCCTGGATCGATGTAGCCGGGCGGGGTCTTGATCCGCCAGATCCTGTCGAGGCCCTCGATACGGAGGCTGAGGCGCTGGCGGGGAATCCAAACGGTCCCGATCCCCAGCTGGAATAGGAAGCTGGTCCCGAAGTCGAAGCGCTCACGTGCCCGGATCTGACAGTCTGGCTCCGTCGAAGAGGGCGGGCAGCTGGTGGCGCCGCTCACGTCAATGGCGATGCCGATTCCGCCGAGGAGATAGGGGCCGAGGTTATGCCAGGTTCGTGAGCCGGTCAGGTTCAGGTTGATCCGCCCGGCCAACAGCAGGATGTCGAGCCCCTGGGTCCCGACAAAGGCCGAGCCGTTTCCCAGGTCTTCCTGGCCCTCTTCCAACGATGGGTCGATGACATCGCGCTCGCTTCGGAATAAGACGACCTCCGGGGTGAGGCTGAGCGGGCGGCTGACGCGCCGTGTGTAGCGTACCCCGATGGCCGGCCCCGCCTTCGGTCCGATCCCGGCTTTTCCGGCATCGGCCCAGATATGGCTTAACGAGATACCGAGGTCCTGTTTCGGCTCGATGAAGCGGTAGGGCGACGGCACCTGCTGGGCCTGGGACCCGCACGGCCTGATGAGGCCCGCCGTCAGAACAACCACGAAAGTTCCATAAAGGAGCTTGTGCATACGGCAGTTTAAGCCGGCGCGCCCACCGCGCAACCGCGGACGATTGACAATGACCTCCAAGATCGTTACGCGTGGAGGGCGGAGCGACCCTGAGGTCACGAGGGCTGGGGAGGGGGAGACTGATGAGAGCCGGGTTGATGCGCTTCGTCCGCTGGACCGTCCTGCTGCTGCTTCTCGCGCCGCCGTCGGCGGCGCACGCCCAGGCCACGGCCCGGGTCACCGCCGAGGAGAACTTCCGTAGAGAACCCAATGGTACTGAGCTCGCCAGCGTAATGCCGGGCGCGGAGCTATCCGTCGTCGCCGAGCAGGGTGGTTGGGCGCAGGTCGAGCTCACGGGCTGGATATGGGCGCCGTCCGTGGGTGCAACGAGCCGCGACGGCTTCGATCTCAGCGTGCGGGCGACGGGCGGTGAGAATCTGCGGGCCCGCCCCAACGGCGCCATCGTGGCCCGCCTCCTGGAAGGCTGCCTGCTCGAGAGCCTGGGTACCAGCACCAGCGGCAGCTGGATCCAGGTCCGGCGCCTGGGCTGGCTGTGGAGGGCGTCGCTGGAGATGGGTGATGCTGCGGCGGCTGGAGGACAGCCCGCGGCGCCGGCCGGCGGCGCGGCCGTCGCTGACGAGCCGCCCGTGATTACTGCGGTAGCGCCGTTGGTCGTCCATGCCACACCCGACGGCGACACGGTGGCGACCTTTCAGCAGGGCGCACAGGCCCAGGTGTTGGGACGGACCGGCGACTGGATTCGGATCCGCCTCGATGGTTGGGTATACGGCCCCGCCGCCGTGGACTCCGCCCTCAACCTCGCCGACACCGGTGACCTGACCCCGGCACAGCTGCGTGCCGACCCGGCCCGCTACCGAGGGGCGCTGGTGCGCTGGCGTGTCCAGTTCATCTCGCTGCGGCGCGCCGAGCGGGCGCGCTCGGACTTCGAGGAAGGCGAGCCGTTCATCCACGCCCGCGGAGCGGCGGGCGACGCCGGGTTCGTCTACCTGGCTGTGCCCGATGATCTCCTGCCGATCGCCGAGAGCCTGCAGCCGCTCGACTACGTTACGGTCGTCGGTCGCGTGCGCACGGGCCGCTCCCAGCTGCTCGGCAGCCCCGTCATCGACTTGACCGATATCGAGAAGGAGGTCCCTTCGAACTAACTGCAGCCGTCCGGTGCTCCCCCCTCGTGCCCCACAGCGAAAGGAGAACCCGCCAAGGCCCGTTGCGTTTAACGAAATGGCCCGCTCGTGAGTCGAACGTTGGGGACGTTCGGCCGGCCGGCAGTCTGCCGTGCCGCCAGCGCCTCCGGTCGATCCGGATGTATCTTTTGGGACTGCTGCGGTTTGTGGACGCCGGGCCGCCGGCGCGGCGAGATCATACAGAAGGTGAGGAATAGAGATGCAGGTGCCTGGGATGAAGATCGCGAAGCTTTTGGCGCTGACCACGCTCGCCGGGCTCGTCGCCGCCTGCAACGGCGATGACGGCCCCACGGGCCTCGACCCGGACGTGTTCGAGGTTGTCGCCGTCTCTGGTGGTGGCCAGAGCGGAGTGGCCGGGACCGTGCTCGCCGATCCGCTGGTCGTCGCCGTTCGCAGGATCAGCGGCGGCGCGGGCGAAGAGGGGGTGACTGTCAGCTGGAGAGTCATCCAGGGTGACGGCGACCCGACCCGGACCTCCGCTGTAACGGACGCCGATGGCTACGCCACGACGCGCCTCGCCCTGGGGGACAACACCGGAAGTTTGGAGGTGGAGGCCAGGGTCGTGGGACTCGACCCCGTAACGTTGAGTGACCTTACCGCGTTTCCCGCGCCCGCCATTCAATCGCTATCGGCAAGCAGCGCCGACCCCGGCGATATAGTCGACGTCATCGTGACAAACCTCACGCCCGCGATGTCGATCGAGATACTCTTCGACGGCGTGGCCGGCGAAATCAGCCAGCGGCAGGACGGGTCGCCGGCGACGATCAGCACTGTGGTCCCTGCGCCTGCCGGCGTCTGTGCCCCCACCAAGGATGTCGACGTGCGGTTGCGGGTCGACGGCTACACCGGTCCGACCCAGAACCTCACCGTCTCCGTGCCGGCGCAGCCGTTCGAGGTTGGCCAGGTGCTCGTGATGGAGGGCAGCAGCGAGGTCGATTGCGCGATCCTACCCGGCGGCTCGGCCAGGTACATGCTGGTCGCGTTGAGCGCTGAGTTCGAGACCGATCTCGAGGTCTCGGTTACGCTCGGCGGCAGCAGTGTCACGTTCGCGGCCGCCGACGCGGCGCCTCAACCGACGGCGGAGAGCTTTGACACCCGGCTGCGGGCCTTCGAGCGTGAGCTGGTGGCTCGCGGGCTCGTCGCCCGCGGACTCGCCCCCGGCACCCAGGCTCGGGCGGCCCAGCTCATGGCTCAGCCGGCCGTCGGCAGCAGGCGCGACTTCTGGGTCATCAAGAACACCGATGCGTTGCCCGACGCGACCCGCGACGACTTCGATCGCGTTACCGCCACGCTGGAGTTCGTCGGTACCCACACGCTCCTCTATGTGGACAACGCCGCCCCTTCGCCCGGTCTCACCGATTCCGACCTCGAGGAGCTCGGCCACCTCTACGATGAGATCCTCTACGAGTCGGACGTAGACTTCTTCGGTGAACCGACCGATTTCGACAACAACGATCGCGTGATCATTCTTCTCACACCAACAGTCAACAAGCTCACCGAGCGCGGGGCGAACGGTGTCATAGTTGGCTTCTTCTTCGGGCTCGACCTCCTCGATCCCGGTAGTTCGGGCTGCGACATCTGCGAGTTCTCCAACGACGGCGAGCTCTTTTACGGTCTCGTCCCCGACACGGAAGGCATCTACAGCGACCCACGCGAGCGCACCCGTGTGCTCGAGGTGCTTCCAGGCGTGATGATCCATGAGACCGAGCACATGATCAACTTCCGCTACAAGGTCTTCGTCCACGGGCAGGAGATCGAGGAACTCTGGCTGAGTGAGGGTCTTGCCCACATGGCCGAGGAACTGGGCGGCGACGAGGCGGATGCCGCCGGTGATCCCGAGGCCGCCGACGACCTCTACCTATCCAACTTCGGACGGGCTGCCGACTACCTCGAGGATCCGGGCGCCAACTCGCTGACCGTCGTCTCCGGCGGCGGCACGCTCGGCGAGCGCGGCGCCGCCTGGCTGTTCCTGCGCTGGATCGCAGAACAGTACGGCGACTTCATCTTCCGCGACATCGTTGCCGCTGCACCGAACGGCGTCGCCAACATCGAGGCGCAGACCGGCGAGGATTTCTTCCGGCTCTACGCCGATTGGGCGGTGGCGGTCTGGGCGGACGATCTCAACATCCCGGGCCTGGCGGACCGCTATCAGTTCCCGAAGTGGCAGCTGCGCAGCATCCTTATTACCGAAAGCGGGCCAGCGGAGTACCTCCTGCAGCCGGAGGTGCTGACCTTCACCGAGCTGCGGAACTCTGGGATCACACGGCTGCTGGCCGCCTCGAGTCCTCTGTACGTGGACCTCGTGGCGCAGGGTGTCGGCGACCTTCAACTTGAGTTGATGACGGAGTCGGCCGCCGGCCTCGCCGTGCTGCGCTACGAGTAGCTTTACGGGGGGCGGTGCCTACAAGTCGTCCAGGACCTCGCGGATCGTCCAGAACTGCTGTTCGATCTCCGGCTTCAGGTCCTGGCGGCGTATGCCGAACGCCGGGTGAAGCATCGGTAGGAAAGTGACCTCGCGGGCGCCGACCATCCGGCGACGCGGCTTCGCAGCGGCCTCCGTGATCTTTTCCTTGGGGAAGAAGCGCTCCAGCGCGACACGCCCCAGCAGCACCACCAGGTCCGGTTTGATGAGCTCGAGCTGCCGTTCCAAATAGGGCGCACAGGCGTCCATCTCGGGTGTCTTCGGGTTCCGGTTATCCGGCGGCCGGCATTTCACCATGTTGCTGATGAAGACCTCGGAGCGGCTCAGGCCGATCTTCTCGAGTAACTCCGTCAGGTAAGCGCCGGCGTCACCCACGAACGGTTCGCCCTTCTCGTCCTCCCAGCGTCCCGGAGCCTCGCCGATAAAGACGACCCGCGCGTTCGCCGGGCCAACGCCGGGCACCGCCTGCGTCCGGTACTCCGCCAGTTCAGCGCATTTCACGCAGTCGCGGATTAAGCCGTGCAACTCGTCCAGCGTCGTGCACGTGACTACGGGGTCGGGTGGACTGAATAGGTCGCCCTGGGAGAGGTCTGTTAGGTCGGTCATGATATTGCACCGTACGTCTTGATTGTCCTGGGCCCGCCACTAGACTCCAATAGCCTGCACATCCATCGGCAGCCCTTTTCGCTCGTCGAGCACGAGGTGCATCGCATCGTTATCACACAGACCCTCGCACACCCCACAGCCCATACACCTCTCCCAGCTGACGACCGCAGTGTCATCCAGCGTCACCGCGTCGAACGGGCAGGCGGTCTCGCAGTCGCCGCAGGCGGCGCAGGCCTCTTCATCGACCTGGGCGACGTAGCCCGACGAGGCGACCATCGGCACGCCGCGCCGCATGGCTTCCAGGCCGCCGCAGCAGCAGGAGCAGCAATTGCAGATGGCGTAGAAGCGGTCCCCCATGGCGTCCTTGAAGTACGCCGTGTGAACGTGCCCCCGCTCGTGCTCGGCCTGCAGCACTTCCAGCGCCTCCCCCTGTGAGATGGGTCGCGATCGATGCGGTTGGTGCTCGAGCACGAAATCGCCCTTGCCGACGATCATGCACACATCGGTGGGTTCGCACGGGTCCTCTCGTATGGCGCGGCAGGGGCAATCCAGCAGGACCACATCGGGCGGCCCCTTGAGCACTATGTCTCGTGCCATCGGATAGGGGATTATGCGCTCTAGGTCTGTTCGCTTGATGTCGTGGTCCAGCGTAATGACCCTGCGGGCCAGCTCGTTCGTCAGGACCTTGCCGTGATAGCGATCGGCCCACCAACTCTTCTGCTCCGGCTTCATATGCGGGAGCAGCCGGCGGATAAGGAATCGGATGTACTGGATGGGCCAGCGGGCGTAGACGTAGCCGTGAAGAGCGGTGCCCAGGCCGCCGCGCTTTCCGTCCCCGCCGGAGGCGCCGCTCGAGCTGCGGCCATCCGTGGACCGACTCCGGCCCCGCCCTCTCCGAAAAGCCGCGCGGGTCGATGGAAGCATCAGGTGGCCTCGCTCGCCGACAAGCCAGAACGTGAGCAGCGCGACGAATGCCGCGGCCAGCAGAAAGACAGGAATCAGCAGGAGCCAGAGCATTTGTGATAACCCGGAACGCTGGCAGTTGAACGGTAGCCGGTGGCCAGTAACCCGTGCCCCGGCTTGCGATAATGATGAACTAGCGTCCGAAATGCTGATCGGCAAGCGGAGCCCGGTCAGTCAACCGGCCCACCGGCGACCGGCGTACCGTCTACCGTCCCACCGGCTCGCGAAACCCGCCCTGGCGGGGGATCGTATTATCTTTAGAGACGCCAGTAATCGCGCTTTACCCTTGGGGGCTGCCGGGTGGTGGCGTAAGGCCGCCGGCGCTCCCGGGACAGTCAGCAGGAGACCGGTCACCTTATGTCTGCTAAAGTTTTGCGGCGCCTCGCCCCGGCGCTCGCCGTCCTGGCGATCGCCTGTTCCTATGAGACGGATGGTCAGATGACTGATATCCAGAACTTCGCCGTCTTTTCCCAGAGCCCGGACCGCGTGGTCGATGCCCTGACGGCCACGCTCGTCGAATCGGGCGCGCTGTCTGCCGACCTGGCGCCGGAACTGGGCACTGGCCTGGTCGACGCCTTTACGACGCGTCAGGAGGGGGTTCTGAGCAGCCAGTCGGTTTCGTTGGCTACCGATGACTTGGCGCGGCTGGTACCTGAGGAGTATCGGCGCTTCATCGGTGAGGAGGGCGGCCGCTACGTGCTCGAGCTGACCCTGAAAGTGGCGGCGGATGGCGGGCTGCGCGTCGAGGTGACGCCGACGATCATCGCGACCGTCCGCGGTGGCGAAGGTCCGCTGGGCGGCCGACCGCTGCCTTCCAATGGCACGCTCGAGAACTCGATCCTTGACTCGCTGACCCGCCGCCTGGGGGGTTAGACGATGATGCCCGGCCGCGGATCCACGCACTCGCCCTCGCCGTCGCAATCGAGCTCGATGAAGACGACGATGAGGAAATTCGGTGTCTTCGGTCTGATCGCGACCCTCCTCACCTGCGGTGAACATGCGGATCGGTTTGGAGCTGCCGACGACGTACTGGTCAACGATCCCTCCGTCGATCGCGGTAACAGCACGACGCAGAGCGAGACCGCCGTGGCGCGACACGGCGATGTCGTGGTCATCGGTTTCAACGATTCCGGCGAGTTCACGCGCGGTAACAGCATGACCGGCTACGCCTATTCGCTCGACGGCGGCGCGACGTTCACCGATGCCGGCGTGCTGGCGCCGGCGAAGGGCGGTCGCAACCTGGGTGATGCGGCACTCGCCGTTGATCGGGACGGCGACTTCTATTTCGCGACCCTGGCGCTGGACGCACGGGCCCGTTCCTATGTGGGCGTCGCGAAGTCGACCAGGACGGAAGGCGAAGTGACGTTCAGCGAGCCGGTTCTTGTATCCGGCCTCGATGCGGATGCGTTCCAGGACAAGGAGCTCATAGCGGTTGACGTCAGCGGCGGACGACACGACGGCAACGTCTATCTCGTCTGGACCGAGTTTCCGCTCCGCGGCCCCTCGCGCATACTTTTCTCCCGCTCCACCGATGGCGGTCGGACTTATTCGAAAGCGGAGCAGCTGTCCTCCGGCCGCGAGGTCCAGGGTGCCATGCCGGTGGTGGGAGGGCGCGGCGAGTTGTACGTCGCGTGGGAAGATCGCTCCGGAATGACGGGCGGTCGGATCAGAGTGCGCCGCTCTACCGATGGCGGTCAGACATGGGGCACCGAGTACAGTGCCGCCAACTTCACGCGCATCACTGAGCGCACCGCAACCGCGGCCTGCTACCGGCCGGCACTCAACGGTTTCATTCGCGTCAACGAGTTCCCCAGCATGGACGTCGATCGGAACAGTGGTGACGTGTACATCGCTTTCGCAGCCGACCCGGGCCGTCAGAACCGGGGTGACAACTCCGATGTGTTCGTCGTCCGCTCGACCGACGGCGGCGCCTCCTGGAGCGAGCCCGTCAACGTCGTGAAGGGACGTGCCGTCAAGGAGAACGGCGATGAGACGCGGAACGACAATTTCATGCCGGTCCTCAACGTCGGCCCGGATGGCCAGGTGAGCGTCTTCTTCTACGACCGCCGCCACGATTCCCGGAACCTCAAGATGGATGTCTACCGCGCCGTCTCCATTGACGGCGGCCGCAGTTGGGTCAACCAGCGGATCACCGCCGAATCGTTCGATGTGCCGCCGCTGAACCCGAACTTCGACCCGCTAGTCAAGAGTTGTTACATGGGGGATTACAACGACGGCACGGCCGACGCCGACGGCTTCTACCTCACCTGGGGTGACAACCGCCGGATCTTGAAGGCGCCACGCTTCTCACGCGGCCGGCCCGACCCCGACGTCCGCTTCCGCGCTGTGGGCCTCGAGTGATCCGCCTGCTTCCTAGGGGTTCTTTGTGATCCAGCCGTCGAGTAGTTGGATGACCTTTCCGCCGTAGTCCGCCCAGGCCTCGTTGTGAGTCACCTGGATGATCGTCGTACCCTGCTCGTTCAACTCCTTCAGCAGGTCCATGATCACCTGGCCTTGCGAAGAGTGCAGGCTTCCGGTCGGCTCGTCCGCCAGGATGAGCTTTGGCTCCGCAACTAACGCCCGCGCCACAGCCACCAACTGCTGCTGACCGCCCGACAGCTGGCTCGGGTACAGGTCCTTCTTCGCAACGATATGAAAGCGGTCGAGGATATCGGCGACCATCGCCTGGCGTTCCGAGCGCTTAACGTCCCGGTACGAGAGGGGAATATCCAGGTTCTCGGCGACGGTGAGGTCCTCCAGTAGATGGTAATGCTGGAAGACGAAGCCGACGTAACGCTTGTTCAGCTTGTTGCGTTCCTTGTGGCTGAGCTCGTGCACCGCATGCCCGTCCAGAAAGTATTCGCCGGCGAAGTCGCTGTCGAACATGGCGATGATGTTCAGCAAGGTAGTTTTGCCGGCGCCGGAAGGGCCCATGATGGTGACGAAGTCGCCCTCTCTGATGTCCATGTTGATTTGACGGAGCACGAACGTACGCCCGGCTCCCGAGTCATACCATTTCTCCACACCGCGAAGCTCGATCATTTTCTCTGGTCGTTGAAGTCGTAGTCCGGTTTCGTTCCGCTGACGCTCGTAGCGCACGGAAGGGAAGAACCGTGCCACTTTATCGAGCCGCCCTCCCCGAGAATCTGGCGTCTAATCGAGGATGATGCGAGCGGTGTGGGCCCCCGGTGTCTGGGAGTGGGATCTCTCATCCCGGAAGCGAACAGCGATTCTGGGCTTTGGGGGTCGACTCCTTCCGTTCCTGGAACGGGTTCTTGCGCCGGCCTGACTTTCGGTTTATCTTCGGGTCCCCTGGGTCCACAAACCATGGATCACGAGCCACGTCTATGCCACGTTCCAGTGCCCTTGCCGCCCTCTCCCTCGCCGACCAGGCCGGCCCGGCCGGCTCGTTGGCCCGAGCCAGCGAGCTTTTGGCCGGATCGGCTCTGGCTTGGCCGCTGGGTTGGCCGGAGCTGGACGCTGCCCTGCCCGGGGGGGTGCCCCGGGGGCAGATCACCGAGTGGGCGGGCCCGCGCTCGGCGGGCAAGACGGCGGCGCTGCGCCAGATGGTCGTTGCCGTGCGGGGTACCGGTGCCGGGGCGGCCTACGTGGACGGGACGGGCACGCTGGCGCCGGCGCCCTGGGTCTTCGGCCGCCGGGGTCCTGGCGGAGCGGCACCTTTCTGGGTGGTGCGGCCGCCGGAGCCGCTGGGGGTGCTGTCGGCGGCTGAGGAGCTGTGCCGGAGCGGTGCCTTCGGTCTGGTGATCGCCGAGGGTGCCGATTGGTCCCGCACACCGGTGATCCGACTACAGCGTCTGGCCCGCGAGATGGGTGCGGCGCTGATCGCGGTGGTGGACCGGCCGGGCAGCGTGCCGCTGGCAGGGTTCCGGGTACAGTTCGCTTCCGACCCGAGGGCCCGATCGTGTCGCATCCGGGTTCGGGGCCACCTCACCCACGAGGCGTCGTATGCCCACGACCTCCCGTATCGCCTGCCTGAGGATTCCGGACTTCCCGATCGCCGCACACCGGCGAACTGAAAGGGAGGCACGCCAGGTCCGGCGGAGCGCAACTCGCGAGCGGAGCGGGACGGTGCTTTCGTCCTCCTCTGGTGCACGCGAGCGGTGGAGCGAGCCGGATCTTGGGGTGCCTCCCAACCCCCCCGCGATCGTGGTGCGCGGCGAGGGGAAGCGGGCCCTCGTGGCGGCGGCCTCGGAAGCGGCGCGCCGCCACGAGATCACGGTCGGGATGCGGGCGGCGGACGCCCGGGCGCAGCTGCCCGGGCTGCAAGAGTGGGAGTGGTCGCCGGCGCTCTACGACGAAGTGCAGACCGAACTGGCGGCGGCGTTGCTCGCCGCATCGCCCCGGGTGGGCCGGGCCGGGCTCGGCGCTCTCTGGTTGGATGCCGGTGGTTGGGACCGCCTGGGCGGCGAGGAGGCGTTCGTCGAGGCGGCGCGCTCGGCGGCGCTGGCGGCGGGCTATCCGGAGGCGCGGCTCGGGATCGCCGGTACCGCGGCCGCCGCCCGGGCCGCGACCCTGCTGGAGGACCAAGCGGTCTACCGGGTGGCGCCGGGCGATGAGGCTCGTTTCCTGGCGCCGCTCCCCCTCCACGTCCTCCCCGTCTCCGAAGATCTCTTCGAGCTACTCGAGGCGCTGGGCCTCGGGACGGTGGGCGCGCTGGCGGCGCTCCCGGCCGGTGAGGTGGAGGCGCGGCTGGGTGCCGAGGGCGTGCAGGTCCACAGCTGGGCCCGTGGGATTGAACATGGCAGGGAAGGTCCCTTCGGCGGGGCGCCGCCCGGCGACTGGACGGTGGAGGTCGAGTTTCCCGGTCCCGTCGAGCGTCTCGAGCCGCTCCTCTTCCTGCTCAAGTCCTGCCTCGATCACCTGTCGGATGCACTCGCCGCCGAAGGGCTCTGCCTGCGCGGCCTCGAGCTCACCATCGCGACGGAGGACGGGCCGATCCGGGAGACGGTGCGGCCCGCTCGCCCGACCCGGCAGGTGGCGATGCTGCTCTCGCTCTGCCGGACCGCCCTCGACGGTCTGCAGGTCCCCGGCCGGGCGCTGGGGATTCGGGTCGATGTGGAAGAGGTCGTCCCGGCGATGGCGGAGCAGGCGGACCTGTTCGAGCCGCCGCGGCCCGACCCCGACGCCCTGGCGACGGCGCTGGGCAAGTTGCAGGGACGCTGGGGCCCGGACTCGGTGGTGCAGCCCGCCGCCACCGACAGTCACCGGCCCGAGAAGCAGGGACGCTGGGAGCCGGTGGACCTCATGACCGAGCTCGCCAGGCGCGCGGTGCTCGACGGGTCCGGGAACGCGTCGCTACCCGCCGAAGCGCCGGCACTCGTCCTGCGCCTCTGGCCGCGCCCGCGAAGGCTCGATGTGCACATCGAGAGAGGCGAGCTTGGGGCGCTGGTGGTGGACGGCGGCTGGCGCGCCGTCGAACAGCTCAAAGGCCCGGAACGTCTCTCCGGCGAGTGGTGGGAGGACCATTACCGGCGCGAGTACTACCGGGTGAGCACGATCGCCGGTGACCTGCTCTGGGTGTTCTACGACCCGCGACGGCGCGGTTGGTTCTGGCACGGCTGGTGGGACTAGATGACGTTTCTTTGACCCCTATTCCCGACACTCCCCATCGCCATCG
>JBDHJU010000149.1:0-4573 GCA_039586755.1 Gemmatimonadota bacterium
GGGACCGGCGCCAGGATCGACTCCATCATGGCTATCGCCTTAACGTTCCCCTCGTTCTGACGGGCGTAGTGCAGGCCGAGCCCGGATCCCCAATCGTGTATGACAAGCACGATCTTCTTGAGATCCAACGCTTTGATGAAACCATCGACATACGTGTAGTGATCGAAGAACCGGTACTCGACGTCGGGCTTGTCCGACTTGCCCATACCGATGAGGTCCATGGCGATCGCCCGATGGCTCTTACTCACGTGCGGGATGATATTGCGCCACAGGTACGAGGACGTCGGGTTGCCGTGCAGGAACAGCACGGGGTCGCCCGACCCCTCTTCCACGTAGTGGATCTTCGAGCCGTTGACGTCGACGAAGCGCGACTGGAACGGGAAGTCGGCTGAGATCTCCTTAGACATTGGCGACCTCCTTCCCGCGGTCGGCACCGACTTCCGGACGCGCGCCGTCTTCCAGGCGACGCTTGAGGCCACGCAGAACGGCGCGTGGCACCTTCCTGAACTGCGAGCGAACCATCAGGCGATCTAGAAGCTGCCCGAACGGGCCGAACTTCAGGTCGTACTCAATCTCGAATCGGACGGTCGTGCCGTCACCATCCTGCGAGACCTCGAACCGACCGCCAGCGTCGACGAACGGCGGCAGCTTCTTGCTGCCGTAAATCTCGAACGTGTACGAGTCACCGGACCGCCATTCTACAATCCGTTCCTCGACCTCGCCGAAGGGAAGCAGATCACAGTGACGGCTGGCGCCGATGCCTTCGCGCTCCTCGGACGTGTAGTACGACCGGGAGACCCCAGGGTGATACTCCTGGATCGCTCCCAGGTCGGCGATCTTCGCCCACACGGTCTCGCGTGGGGCGTCGATCCAGATTTCATAGCTGAAGCGGGTCATCTCTTCCTCTCCCGTTGATGCTTGGGGCTGTTGCCGTTCTGGTCGCGGTCCAGCGCTTTGAGGAACGGGTCGTGCCAGAAGAGCTGCATAGCGCCCAGCCAAACGCACGACCAGAACAAAAGGTTCCCAACCCCTTCAATGACGTCAGGACCACGGCGGCAGGAGGAGGATGTGGAACGGCCCCGACCGATAGCCTCTATCGATAGGGGCCGTCCGCGCCGCGCGGGAACGAGGGCTACGGCGTTGGTCGCGCCCCGGGCGATTCGGGGTCCGAGGCCCCGCCGTAGCGCTCGAACCACGCCAGGATATGGGCGACTTTCTCGACCAGGTCGCTGGGTCGGGCTGCGATCCCGTGATGCGCGTCCGGCACTCTGACCAGGGCCGTCGGAATCTTCCGCAGCTTGAGGGCCTGGTAGAACTGCTCGCTCTCGGAGATGGGCGTCCGGTAGTCGAGCTCACCGGTGAGCAACATGGTCGGCGTGGTCACGTTGCCGACGCGCGAGAGAGGCGAGCGGTCCCAGTACTGCTCCGCTTGCTCCCAGGGTGGGGCGGCGAACCAGTACTTGACGAACGAGGCGGAGAAGTCGGCGGTCAGCACGAAGCTCAAGTAGTTGATCACCGGCTTGGCAGACACGGCGGCGCTGAAGCGATCGGTGTTGCCGACGATCCAGGCGGTCAGTATGCCGCCGCCACTGCCGCCGGTCACGTAGAGCCGGTCCTCATCGACGTAGCCCGACTCGATTAGCGCGTCGACGCCGGACATCAGGTCATCGTAGTCCTGGCCCGGATAGGCGTGGTGGATCAGGTTCCCGAACTCCTCGCCGTAGCTGTTGCTGCCTCGGGGGTTGGCGTAGAGGACCACGTAGCCGGCCGACGCGTAGAGCTGTATCTCGGCCGAGAAGCGCTCGCCGTAGTTGGCGACCGGGCCGCCGTGGATCTCCAGCAGGAGCGGGTATTTGCGGGACGGATCGAAGCCAGGCGGTTTCACGATCCAGCCGTGGACGGGACGCCCGTCGTAAGACGACTCGTACCAGATCTCCTCCACGCCGCCCAACTCTTTATGCCCGAACAGGTCGTCGTTGAGTGCGGTGAGGCGTCGCGCGTCGCGGCCGCGCCGGCCGACGGCGACGTCGGCGGGATGATCGGGGCGCGTGTGGGTATAGGCGAAGCGACCGTTGCGCGAGATCGAGAACGAGCCACCGGAATAGGGACGACCCAGCGACAGGCCACCGACGTCGCGGGCCAGCGGAGTCACCGCGCCATCGAGGGTGACGTACCCGATCCGCGTCACCCCCTGATCATCGTACTGGAAGAAGAGACCCCGGCCGTTCTCATCCCAGACGGGGCCCCGGACGTCGCGATCGAAGTCGGCGGTCACAAGCCGCGAGCCGCTGCCATCTCGGTTCATCACGTACAGCCGCCAGACCTGGTAGGCCTGGTAGCGATCGTCGTAACCGACGTAGGCGATGCGAGAGCCGTCGGGCGAAACCGCCGGGTCGGCGTCCGGGCCCAGCCGATCGGTCAGAGCGCGGATCGATCCATCGCTGATCGCGACCTCGTAGATCTCCGAGTTTTCCGGATCGTAGTCCGACTCGTCGTGGCGGTTGGCCGAGAAGATCAGGTTCTGTCCATCGGGGGTCCAGCGGGGAGTGCCGCCGTGGTCGAATGGGCCGGAGGTGATCTGTCGGGGGGTGCCGCCCTCGGCAGGCATGACGAAGAGCTGCCGGTGCCCCTCCTCCAGATATCCCCGGCCGTTGATGCGATAGATGAGGTCATCGATCACCCGCCACGGCCGGCCCCAGTCTGCGCCCTCCGGCTTACCCGGCATACGGGCCAACGGTTCGGTTCGCTCGGGCACGAACATGGAGAAGGCGATCCAGCGGCCGTCGGGCGACCAGGAGAGCCCGCTGGGCGACTCGGTCAGCCGCGTCAGCTTCGCCTCCTGACCGGTGTCCATCCAGCGGACCCACATCTCGCTGTCGCCGTCCCGCGTGGAGACGTAGAGCAGGCGATCGCCGCCGGGCGACCAGCGGGGCGACCCGTCCCTCTGGTCGCCCGTCGTCAGGGGCCGATGGCGGGAGCCGTCCGCGTCTATTATCCACAGGTTGGACAGCGCGCGATCACCCATGATATCGAAGAAGTTCCGCACGTAGACGACCCGGTCGCCGTCCGGCGCGATCTGCGGGTCGGACGCCCACTCGAGGTCGAAGACGTCGACGAGCTGGAACCGTGCGCCGCCCGAGGCATCCGTCGCGGCGGGCTGAGCGTAGAGGGGACCGGCCCACAGGCACACGAGGGCCACGAAGACGAACCTCATCCTCTGCATGACGACTCTCCTTGTCACGTGGCAGTTTCCGGTAGCGGCGACGACGGCGGTTATCCGCCTCCCTGCTCGCCGTCCTCGCTGGCCGGCGCCGAGTCGGGTGGGGCGGCCTCGCGGAACCTATACAGAATCTCGCCGTCACGGATCATCCCGTAGCGTTCGCGGGCCTCGCGCTCGATGGCGTCGGGGTCGTTCTCGAGTTGGGCGGCGACGGCGCGGAGCGAGTCGATCTCCGCCTCGGTGACGGCGAGGTCGGCGGCGCGTTCCTGTTCCAGGGTCTCGAGGCTGCGGAGCTCGAAGACGGAGTACTCGCCGCCGAAGACGGCGAAATAGGCGGCGAGCAGCAGCATCCCGACGATGGTTATGTCGACGAAGCGGCGGCCGCCGGAGCGTTCCTGCTGGCGCGGGGTCCGGGTCTTCTTCTTCCCTTTCCCCTTCCCTCTCTTCGTTTTCTTCTTCCCCATCACCTCATCCTCCCCGTCCCCATCGCCATCTCCATCGCCATCGATTACCCCAGCAAAATAAGATGATGGGGACGGCGATGGCGATGGCGAGTAGCTACTTGAGCCAGCCCTTCACCAATAGCTGCTTCGACCCGTACTCCGCTCTTTCTCCCAACTCCTCCTCGACCCGCAACAACCGGTTGTACTTCGCCGTGCGATCCGAGCGCGAGAGGCTGCCGGTCTTGATCTGGCCGACCGCGGTGGCCACCGCCAGGTCGGCGATGAACGTGTCTTCTGTCTCACCCGAGCGGTGCGAGATGACGGCGGTGTAGCCGGCGGTCCGTGCCAGCTCGATCGCCTTGAGCGTCTCGGTCAGCGTCCCGATCTGGTTCACCTTAATAAGGATCGAGTTGGCGACGTCGGCGGCGATACCGCGGAGCAGCCGCTCGGTGTTGGTGACGAATATATCGTCGCCGACCAGCTGGATCTGGGCGCCCAGCCAGCCGGTGAGCTCTTTCCAGCCGTCCCAATCGTCTTCGCCCAGGCCGTCTTCGATGGAGCGGATCGGGTAGCGCTCGCACCAGCAGTATACGTGCCCTGGCGGCCCAGCTCGGAGGCGGCGACGTCGAGGGCGAGGACGATCTGGGCGCCGGGCTCGTAGCCGGCGCGCTGGATCGCGGCGAGGACGTACTCGATCGCTTGCTCGTTCGAGTCGAGGTCGGGCGCGAAGCCGCCTTCGTCGCCCACCGAGACCGACAGCCCCCGCTCCTTCAGCAGCTCCTTCAGCGCCTGAAATACCTCGGCGCCCCAGCGGAGCGCGGTCGAGAAGGAGTCCGCCCCGATGGGCATGATCATGAACTCCTGGATGTCGACGTTGTTGCTGGCGTGCACGCCGCCGTTCAGGATGTTC
>JBDHJU010000150.1:0-9684 GCA_039586755.1 Gemmatimonadota bacterium
CAACCTCCAAACCGGGTCGTATAACCCACGCCATTGACCATGACGCCATCGATCAGCCCTTGATCGATCACTCGCCAGCTGAACATGCAGATCCACTTGAACGGCCGCACGATCACCAGGTCGTACAGCTCGTCCACGTAGTACTTGTGATAGAGCAGGCCCCAAATACCCGTCGGCACCTTCGCCTCGTGGGCCGGCAGGTATTTCTTTCCACTCAGCGCGTTGAACACGAACAGGATGACTACGATCGCCGCCGCGGTAGAGATCAGCGCCCACATCCCCTCGCCGCCGCCGACGGGCGACGCGTGCGCCGCCTCACCCATGTGCTCGACGATTATGTGCTCGGCCTGTGCGAAGCTCGGATGCAGGAAGTGGTGCAGCCAGGTGAACTCTGGCAGCAGTGGCAGCGCCTCGGGAATATTGACCCAGCCGGTGACCACCGAGCCGATGGCCAGAACAACGAGCGCGCCCACCATGATCGGGGCCGCCTCGTGGAGGTAACCGCGCGCCTTCTCGCCCGTGCGGTTCTCGCCGTGGAAGGTCATCACCAGCCAGCGAGTGATGTAGCCCGCCGTCAACATGGCCGTGATGATCGCCACGACCCAGAGGACCGTCTGGCCACGGGCCCCGACCGACCAGATGATCTCGTCCTTCGAGAAGAAGCCTGCCAGCGGGAAGACGCCGGCCAGCGCTAGCGCGCCTACCCAGGCGGTCTTGAACGTCGTGGGCATGTACTTCTTCAGGGCGCCCATGTTACGCATGTCCTGGGTCACGTCTTCGCCCGCAGGTTCGCCGGCGTGTTCCAACGCGTGATGCATGGCGTGGATCACCGCGCCAGAGGCCATGAACAGAAGCGCCTTGAAGAACGCGTGCGTGCCCAGGTGGAAGATCCCCGCCGTGTAGGCCCCTACCCCGACGGCCAAGAACATGTATCCCAACTGCGAGATCGTGCTGTACGCCACGACGCGCTTGATGTCGAACTGCTGCACCGCGATCGTCCCCGCGAACAGCGCCGTCGCTCCACCGATCACCGCCACGACGTTCATGCTCAGCGGCGCCAGCGCGAAGAGCACCCCGGCCCGCGCGACCAGGTAGACGCCCGCCGTGACCATCGTCGCAGCGTGGATCAACGCCGACACCGGCGTCGGACCGTGCATCGCGTCGGGCAGCCACACATAGAGCGGTATCTGCGCCGACTTACCGGTGCAACCGAGGAACAGGAACAGCGTTATCAGAGTGACCGCTGCGCCGCCGTACTCGAAGGCGCGCGGTGCCGCCTCGAACACGCCCTGGAAGTCGAGGGTTCCCAGATAGGCGAACATGGCGAACATCGCCATCAGAAAGCCGAAGTCGCCTATCCTGTTGACGATGAACGCCTTCTGACCGGCCTCCGCCTTCGCACTCTCCCTGAACCAGAACCCGATCAACAGATAGGAGCAGAGCCCAACGCCCTCCCAGCCGATGAACATGAGCGGGAAGCTCGCGCCGAGCACCAGCACCAGCATGAAGAAGACGAAGAGGTTGAGGTAGGCGAAATAGCGCGCGTACCCCGGGTCCTCGCCCATGTACCCGACGCTATAGATATGGATTATGAAGCTCACGCACGTCACGACCAGCGCCATGATCATCGACAACTGGTCGAGTTGTAGCGCCGCATCGATCCGCAGCTGGCCGACCTCGATCCACGTCCAGTACGAGCGGAGCACCGGCTCCGCGTCGTGAACTCGCGCGATCAGCACCAGATTCACTGCCGCGATCACGAACGCCAGCCCTAGAACGCCCGGCCCCACGACGCTGACCAGCTTACGCCGCTCCGGAGCCAAGTAGGCGAGCGCACCGTTCAGCACGAAGCCGAGGAACGGCAGCAGGATCATCCAGGAGGGAAGGAACGGGACGAAGCCCGGTTCGTGCGCTCCCACGGCCTCTTGGGCGAGCGGGAGAACTAGATCTATCAGGGTAGCCCCTACCATCTCAGCAACCTGAAGTTCCGGACATCAACCGACTCGTAGTGGCGGAAGATCGAGATGATTATTGCCAGACCCACCGCGGCTTCGGCGGCCGCCACCGTCATCACGAAGATCACGAACAGCTGGCCTTCGATTCCCACGTAGCGCGAGATCGCCACAAACGAGAGGTTCACCGCATTGAGCATCAGCTCGATGCACATGAACATCACGATCGCGTTTCGGCGCAGCAGAACTCCGGCCACACCCACCGCGAACAAGACTCCGCTCAATACCAACGACTCGAAGAGCATGCGTCAGACTTTCCGCTTGGCGATCACGACCGCGCCCACCATCGCGACCAGTAGCAGTACGCCGGTCACCTCGACCGCGACCACGTAATTCTCGAACAACGGCTCCGCGACCGCGCCGACGGCACCCCGGTCAGCGAGCAGCCGGGCCAGCAGCTCGGACTCCGGCCTTTCCGGAGCGCTACGCGCCAGGACAAACAGCTCCGCGAACAGCACCAGGCCCAGTCCAAAACCGATGACCCACCAGAACTTACCGCGGATGTCGGGGTCGAATTCGTGGCCCAGGTTGAGAAGCATGATCACGAACAGGAACAGCACGAGGATCGCGCCTGCGTAGACGACGACCTGCAGCGCGGCGAGGAAGTGGGCGTCGAGCAGCACAAAGATCGCCGCCACCGAGAACAGTGTCAGCACCAGATACATGACGCTGTACACCGGGTTCTTGCGCGTGATCATCAGCACGCTGCTCGCAATGGCGAGGCCAGCGAAGGTGTAGAATACCAGCTGACTGATGTCCATTATCGGCCTATCGATCCACTCCCGCTTGGCCGCCCAGGCTCACGTCACTCCGATGCAGGGTCCTCAGGGTCCCACAGCTGAGTGAACGGGTGGTCCTGCGCGCAAAGACGCTCGAGATCATAGACGAACCTCTCGCGGCTGTACTCGGCGGCCTCGTAGTGGACTCCAAGGTGTATCGCCTCGACCGGGCAGACCTCCTGGCAATAGCCGCAGAAGATGCAGCGGAACTCGTCGATCTCGTAGACCGCCGCGTACCGCTCACCATTCTCATCTTCTGCAGGGATCAGCTTGATACAGTTCGCAGGACAGATCGTCGGGCACAGCCCGCAGGCCACGCACTTGGCCCGCCCGTCTTCGTGCACCGCCATGCGGTGCGTACCACGCATCCGGGGCGCCAGTTCGTACTTCTCCTCCGGATACTGCTGCGCCACCGTGACCGGCCTAACGAGATGTCGGAACGTCAGCGCCATACCTTTGAGCGTCGCCCGCAGGTACGATGCGCCGACCTCGGGCCGATCAACCCTCTTTACGCCTATCGCCATATCTATCCGCGCGATCGAGCCTGTTGCGGGCGTGCCTGTTTCCAGGCACCGCCCAGTATAATCCGACTCCTGTCGAGCCAGAACATGATCAGCGCCAACAGGACTAAGTTGATCCCAGCCAGCCACAAGCCGTACCTCACGCCGAACTCGATCCCGGCAGCCTCCAACGTGAGCATCGCCCCGCCGAGAACCGCGATGTATACCACGAGCATCGGGATCAAGACCTTCCACCCCAGAGCCATCACCTGGTCGTAGCGGAAGCGCGGTATCGTCCAGCGGACCCAGATGAAGACCAGGACAAAGAACGCCGTCTTCGCCGCGAACGACGCGAACGTCAGCAGCGTGATCCACCAGGCAGGTGTCGCACCGACGATCGAGCCATCGGCGGCGACGCTGACATTGTCGCCGGCCCAGAAGGGGATGTCCCAACCGCCGAAGAAGAAGGTCGCCATGAGGGCGGAAGCGGTGACCATGTTGGCGTACTCCGCCAGGTAGAACATCGCCATCCGCATGGCGGAGTATTCGGTGTGGAACCCGTAGACCAGCTCCGACTCGGCCTCCGGCATGTCGAACGGGCCACGGTTCGTCTCGGCGAAATACGACACGCTGAAAAACAGGAACCCCGCCATCAGCGGCAGAATATACCAGAGCGCATCCTGCTGCTGCCGTATGATCTCCGGCAGCGTCACGTTGCCGGAGAGCATGAAGATCGGCACCAGGCTGAGCCCGAGGGCTACCTCGTAGCTGATCATCTGCGCCGAGGCACGCACACCGCCCAGGAAAGAATACTTGCTGTTCGACGCCCAGCCGCCCAACGTCAACCCGTAGACCCCCAGCGACCCTAGCGCCAGCACGAACAGGAAGCCGATGGGCAGGTCCGCCACGATGACCACGATGACCTCGACCAGCCCCCAGGGGGTCGGCAAGGGGGCGGCTACGGGGATCACGGCAATGATGACGAAGGCCGGGAACATCGCGATGATCGGTGCCAGGAAGAACAGCCAGCGGCTGGCACCGCCGGGGATGTGTTCTTCCTTGACGAAGTTCTTGATGCCGTCGGCGATCGGTTGGAGGATCCCCCAGGGCCCGACACGATTCGGCCCGCTGCGATCCTGGATCCAGGCGGCGATCTTTCGCTCCGCCAGCGTCACGCCCGCGACCACAATCAGCCAGCCGACGAAAATCACCAGGACCTTCGCTACGGCGGAGATCAGAAAGGCTGTCGTCGAAAGGGGACCCATCTTTTTCTTAGCTCGCTGTCGCGCCCGACTCGGCGGCCGCCGAGACGGCGCCGGTCAGGCCGATCTTCTCGTAGCTCAGTCCGGAAAAGGCGCTGAATTCATCGGCCAGCGCGCCGAAGGCCGCCGCCGCCGCAGTGAACGGCTCGCCGCCTCCCATCCGGGCCAGCACGACCGATCCGCTCATCCAGATCGGCCGGGCCAGGCCGGGCGGCCGCAGGCCTTGAGTGAAGCGCTGCACGCGTCCCTCGAAGTTGGTGAACGTGCCGTCCATCTCGGCGAAGGTCGGCGACGGGAGCACGATGTCGGCCTTGCGCGCGGCAGGGCTCAACACCGACCCGATGTAGACGAAGAGCGCCGAACCGTCGGCGAAGTCCTCCGGCGCGTCGTCCAACCGCTCCTCGAGGACAAAGAGGACGCCCCTGTGGCTGCCGACCGCTCCGTAGATGTCATCGACACGCCCGAAGCCCAGCGTTTCGGCGCCGCGAGCGTTCGCCGCCCGGTCCTCGCGTAGTGCGAGCTTCGGGAATCCCTTCAGCACATGCTGGGGACCGCTGCTGACACGGAAGCTGCCGCCGTCGAAGCCCACCTGATCCATGAGACGGCGCACCATGTAGAGGCTCTCGTTGGAGGCGCCGGGATCGACGATCGCCTTCGCCCCACCCTCGGCGGCCTCTAGAGCCTCCACCGTCGCATCCAGGGCTCGCGACCAATCGACGGGGGCCAGCCGGTCGGCTTCGCGCACCATGGGGACCTCGGCGCGGATGCCGGCGCCCCAGCGCACGACTTCGCCGCGGCCGTAGTCGCACATCCAGTACGAGTTGACCTCGGGGTTGAAGCGCGGCTTGAGTCGGACGATCCTGTTCTCCTTCGTGCCGAGTGCGACGTTGCAGCCCTGCGAACAGCCCGGGCAGATGCTCGCCGTCTGATCCAGGTCCCAGGACCGCGCCTTGAACAAGAAATCCTCGTTCACCAACGCGCCGACCGGGCAGACATCGACGATGTTCATCGAGAAGGGGTGCTCGAACAGCTCGTCGGTCATCGTATCGATGTAGCCCTTGTGTCCGCGGTTGATGACCTGGAGCACCGGTTCCTGCGCGATCTCGTCCATGAAGCGGACGCAGCGGGTGCAGAGGATACAGCGGTCGGCGAAGTATAAGATCTCGGAAGTCACGTGGTCGCGGCCCAGCACGACCTTCGGTTCGACGGCCCGCCGTTGCAGCTGGCCGGTCTCATGGGCGTAGTCCTGCAACATGCACTGGCCCGCCGCGTCGCAGATCGGGCAGTCGAGCGGGTGGTTCAGCAGCAAGAACTCGATCACGCCGCGACGCGCCTTGCGTGCCTCGACGCAGTCCGTGCTCACGACCATGCCGTCCTGCACCTGCTGCACGCAGGCCGGGAGCGGTTTCGGCGCGCCCTCCACATCCACGAGACACATACGGCACTGGGCCGGCGCGCTGAGGCCCGGGTGCCAGCAGTACCGGGGGATGACGATGCCCAGCCGCTCGGCGGCTTTGAGGATTGTCGTACCTTCGGGTACCGCGACTTCGGAGCCGTCGATCGTGATGTTTACCAGCTTGCTCTCGCTATCCATGGGCCTCGCTAGTCGCTCAGCGCTTCGCCGTGCAACTTCCGTCACGGATGTGAGCCATGTATTCGTCTTCGTACTTCTGGATCGAGCTGACCACCGGAACCGCCGCGCTGTCAGAGAGCGGGCAGATCGTAGATCCCGACATGTTGGAGCCGACATCGAGCAGCAGAGGAATATCTTCCTCGCGCCCTTCACCGCGCTCGATGCGTTTCAGGATCTTCGTCAGCCACGACGTGCCTTCGCGGCACGGCGTGCACTGGCCGCACGATTCGTGGGCGTAGAACTCGACCATCCGCCTGACGGCCCTGACCATGCACGTCGAGTCGTCCATGGCGATCAGGCCGCCCGAGCCCAGAAACGACCCGGCCGCCTCGATGCCCTCGTAGCTGACGTCGCAGTCCAGCTCGTCCACGGTCAGGATGGGCACCGAACTGCCGCCCGGGATCACGCCGAGCAGTTCCCGGCCCTCCGGCGGGCCGCCGCACAGCTCGTAGACCAGTTCCTTGAGGCTGAAGTCGAGCGGCACCTCGTAGTTGCCGGGCCGCTGCAAATGCCCACAGCACGAAAAGAGCTTGGTCCCGGGGCTCTTCTCCGTCCCCCACTGCCGATACCAGTCGGCGCCGTTCAGCACGATATGGGGGACCGAAGCCAGCGTCTCGACGTTGTTCACCGTCGTCGGCCTGTCGAAGGCCCCCTTCTGCGCCGGGAAGGGCGGTTTAACCCGTGGCTCGGCCCGGCGGCCCTCCAGCGAGTTCAACAGGCCGGTCTCCTCACCGGCTATGTAGGCCCCTGCCCCGGTGTGGACCGTTAGATCCATGTCGTAACCTGAGCCCAGAATGTTCGCGCCCAGATAGCCCCGCTCGTACGCCTCGACCACGGCACCGTTCAGGACGCGGACGATGTCGACGAACTCACCGCGGATGTAGATGTAGGCGTGTTGAGCGCGGACCGCGTAACTGGCGATGATGATCCCCTCGATGACCTGGTGAGGAGTCCAGCGCATCAGCTCGCGGTCCTTGAAGGTGCCGGGCTCGCTCTCGTCGGCGTTGCAGGCCACGTAACTGGGAACCTTGCCGTCCTTCGGCATGAAGCTCCACTTCAGGCCCGCCGGGAAGCCGGCGCCGCCCCGTCCGCGCAGCCCCGAGTCCTTGACGACCTGGATCACGTCGTCCTGCGCCATGCCGAGCGCTTTCTCGAGCGCTTTGTAGCCGCCGCGCTCGATCCAGCCGTCGATCCCGATGGCGTCCTTGTCTCCGAAGTACTGGGAGAGCATCCGCTCTTCGCGGGGATGCTCGTAGGGATACGCCATGCTCAGTCCAGCTCCTTCAACAGGCCTTCCACGTCCTCGGCCTTGACGTTCTCGTATACCTCGTCGTTCACCTGGACGACGGTGGGAAACGCGCAGGCGCCCAAGCACTCGACCTCGACCACGGTGTACTTCCCGTCGTCCGACGTCTCACCGATCCGCGTCTTCGTCAGCTCGAGGAACCTCTCGGTTACCTCCTCCGCCCCACAGAGGTCGCAACCGATACCCACACACACCTGGATCAGGTGCCTGCCCACCGGTCGCAGAGCGAACATGGTATAGAAGGAAGCGACGGAGCGAACGTATGCCGGCGTCAGGTCGAGCAGCTCGGCCACTCGGTTCATCGTCTCCGGCGAAATCCAACCGCGGACTTCCTGCGCCATGTGGAGAACGGGGAGTAGCGCGGCGCGCTTGTTGGGGTAGCGCGTTAGGATACCGTCGAAGCGTTCCTTGTAGGCCCCCTCGAACAGCGGCGCGTCGGGATTCTTCTCCGCCCGCTGTGACGGCTGCGCGCCCGCGATGGCGGGGTGCATCGCGTCGCTCATCGATCGATCTCCCCGAGCACGATATCGATGCTCGCGTTCACCGCGATCAAGTCGGCGATCAGTTCGCCCTCTACGAGATACGGCAACGTCGACATGTTCATGAACGACGGACCACGGAACCGGCAGCGCACCGGTTTCGGGCCCCCGTCGGCGACCAGATAGAAGCCCAGCTCACCCTTCGAGCTCTCGATCGACGACCACACCTCGCCGGCCGGCACCTTCAGACCTTCCATAACCAACTTGAAATGTGAGATCATGCCGTCGATCGAGCCCATCACCTCCGACTTGGGCGGCAGGATGACCCGCGGATCGTCTACATTGATCGGACCGCCCGGCACTCGATCGAGCGCCCGTGCTCACCGATCGGTACGTCGAAGTCGTACGTCTCGTAGTCGAGGTACGGCTTGTCCTTCCGTACGTCGTAAGCCACCCCGGAGGCCCGCAGGTTGGGCCCGCAGGCGCCGACGTTCAGCGCGTCCTCCGCCCCGATGGCACCCACGCCCTGCGTCCGCCCGATCCAGATCGAGTTCTGGGTGAGCAGCCTCTCGGTCTCTTCCAGCGTCTTCGGAAACGTCTCGACGAAATCACGGACGCTGTCCAACCACCCGGGTGGCAAGTCGGCCATCATGCCGCCCACTCGAGTGACGCTGGTCGTCATGCGGGCGCCCGCATAAGCCTCGTGCAGATTATAGATCCGCTCCCGCTCCTCGAACGTGTAGAGGAAAGGGGTCATGGCGCCGATGTCGATAGCCGTCGTCCCGACCCAGATCAGGTGCGAGAGTATGCGATTGAGCTCCGAACAAATAACTCGGACCACCTTGCAGCGCGGCGTGATCTCGATGCCGAGCAACTCTTCGACCCCCATGGCGTAGCCGATGTTGTAGAGCATCGGCGCCAGGTAGTCCATGCGATCGGTAAGCGGGATTATCTGGTTCCAGGTGCGGTACTCGGAGAGCTTTTCGAACCCGGTATGAAGGTAGCCGATGTGCGGGGTGCACTTGACGATCGTTTCGCCGTCCAACTCGCAAACCAACCGCAACACTCCGTGGGTCGCCGGGTGCTGCGGTCCGATATTGAGGATCATGTTCTGGGTCTCGAGACCCTCGTCCGCCTCTGCACCGCGACCCCCGCTCCGGCCGCTCACCCCCAGCTCGTCCAGGCTGTAGAGGTCCTCCATCTCGCGCGACATGGCCAGCCGCGTTTGCTCGGCCCGCGAGAACCGTCCCCGCAGCGGAAAGTCCTTACGCAGCGGGTAACCCTCCTCATAGTTCTCCGGCATCAGGATGCGACGTAGATCGGGGTGCCCCTCGAAGATGACGCCGTACATATCGTACGCCTCACGCTCCAGCCAATCGGAGGCGCGCCATAGGCCGAATGCGCTCTTGAGCCTGGGGTTGTCGTGAGGTACAGCGGCCTTGAGCCGCAGTGGCGTGGAGCCCCGCGTCGACCAGAGCTGATAAACGACCTGCAGCGGGCGGCCACCACCGAGGTCGAGCCCCGTGATGTCCTTAAGCATGTCGTAGCCCTGGGAATCCCGCAGATACTCGAGGACCTCAAAGCTCTGCTGCGGATCCACGTTGATGACCGGTTCGCCCACCGCGTCGGTCTCGATCGACCGAATCGCGTCGCCGAACCGGGTCACGACGTCTCTCACGTCGGGCCGCTCCGTGGTCGCGTCGGCCCTTCCCT
>JBDHJU010000009.1:0-59117 GCA_039586755.1 Gemmatimonadota bacterium
TTCCTCCAGCAGGTAGGCCAGCCAGGCGCCAGCCTCCTCCGGCAGCCTGAACGATTTCACCCGTTCGACCCGGGTGATCGCGCCGGAACCCAGATCGAGAACGCCGAGCGAGTCCTTCGGTTCGTCCTCATCCTCCAGCCTGGCTGCGCGGACTGCCGCCAGCTCCGGCTTGATGACAAAGACCACGAAGCGGCCGTCCCCAGAGAACCGCGCCTGCTCACCGCGCGGGACCTCGTACGACTGCGATAAGTCCACGCTCCGGACGTGCAACTCGGAATCGCCGTCCCGCGGCTCGAGGACATAAAGGATCCACGCTCCGTCGTCGGACAGCTGTCGGCCCGTGATGCTCCTCCAGCTGTCGTAGACCTCATGGTCGAGGGGGCGTTTGGCCGCCTCCTGGGCGAAGATTTGACTCGAACAGAAGAGTAGGGCGGCGAGTACAGCCAGCGTACGGTACATGTCTAACCTCCTGAAGCTGGGTATTCCCAGGCGCGAGGAACCCCCAGGAAGTGCCCGGCGCGGCGCGCCGGCACCCGAGGAATATTTTCTTTTGAAGAGGCCCGAACGAGTATCGACGAAAATCGCGGGTCGCCGCTAGTTCTCCGGCGGCCTCCAGGTCAGCCGCCAGCTCCCGCTGTCCATCACCTCGCCACCGCTCGCCTCGACCACATAGTTGCCCCGCGCAACCTCCGCCTCGCGAGTCCCGCTGATCCGCGCCAGCATACCCTCGAAGTCGAACTCGGCGATGACGGAATCCGCGGTGAGGTAGAGGTTGCTCAGCCGATGCTGCTCCATCCCATAGCCCTGATCGAATCGCGTCACGCCTGCCGGTAGCCCGGCTGTGTCGACGCTCAGCTCCATCTCTAGCGGACCGTAGCCGCCGGCGCTCCCCTCATATTCGCCGGCCCACAGGCCGCCCCAGCCAGCCAGCGGGTCCGGACCCCCACCACCCCCGAAGATCGCGCAGCCCACCAGAGCCGCTGCCGCGAAAGCGATCGCCAACTTGCGCATAACGCCTCCCAGTTTCACTGAGCCGGTTGGGGCCGGTTCTGTTCGGGATCTGGATAAGATACCACCCTTACAGTACGAAACACCCCCCGGTTGGGATTCGGCGATTAGGAGGCTGCGTGAGCCC
Organism: Gemmatimonadota bacterium; assembly: GCA_039586755.1. Lineage (GTDB taxonomy): Bacteria > Gemmatimonadota > Gemmatimonadetes > Palauibacterales > KS3-K002. Next base: position 1,136 of record JBDHJU010000009.1, read on the forward strand.
GGACTTGGAGTTTGGAATCCGTGGGTTCGGTAGAATCGGCGAAACCCGGAAGGCTATATAAGACAACAAGATGGACACGGTGTCCACGGCGCGGGCGCCGCTGTTCTCGCTCACTCCCCAAGCGTTCAGAGAGAGTGCCCCTTCGTGTTCTGACCAGGCTTATTGCCCGAACCGCCCCCAATCGCCGAACCCCCCGAACCCCGGAATCCCAAGCCGTTTCCCGCCGTATTTCCCAGGGCGGCTGCGCGGTGTACCTTGCGGGCTACATTTCCCCGACCGCTGAAATCTTTACCTGGAGGGACAGATGGCCAGACGTCTGGTATTTCTGTTGGTCCTCGCCTTGGCGCTTTCACTTTCAGACCGCGCAGCGGCACAGGAGCAAGACGGAGCTCCGCAGCTGAACTCGGGACTCGTCTCGGGCTTGGAGGTGCGCAACATCGGGCCGGCGCTCATGTCGGGCCGGATCATCGACATCGCCGTGGATCCGGTGGACCAGAGCACGTGGTACGTGGCTGCGGCGTCGGGCAACGTGTGGAAGACGGAGAACGCAGGGACGACGTGGCGGCCGATCTTCGACCGCTACGGCTCATACTCCATCGGCTGTGTTACGGTCGACCCCAACAACCGGTTCGTGGTCTGGGTGGGGACGGGCGAGAACAACAGCCAGCGCAGTGTTGGCTACGGGGACGGCCTGTACAAGTCGATGGACGGCGGGCGCAGCTTCCGGAAGGTGGGCTTGGAGAACTCCGAGCACATCGGGATGATCAAGGTCGACCCCAGGGATTCCGACGTCGTCTACGTGGCGGCCCAGGGCCCGCTCTGGGCTCCGGGCGGCGACCGGGGTCTCTACAAGACCACCGACGGGGGCGAGACCTGGAGCCGGGTGCTGGAGATCGACGAGCACACGGGGGTGTCGGAGGTCTTCCTCGATCCGCGGGATCCGGATGTGATCTACGCCGTATCCTACCAGCGGCGTCGCCACGTATGGACGCTGATCAACGGCGGGCCCGGCTCGGGGATCCACAAGTCCACCGACGGCGGTGCCACCTGGCGTGAGATCAACAGCGGGCTGCCGGGCGGCGACCGGGGCCGCATCGGGCTGGCCGTTTCGCCGAGCAACCCGGACGTCCTCTACGCGATAGTCGAGGCGAGCACCCGTCAGCGGAGCGGCCTCTTCCGTTCGACGAACGGCGGCGAGAACTGGTCGAAGCAGGGGAGCTACATAAGCGGTAGCCCGCAGTACTACCAAGAGATCTTCGCCGACCCCCACAAGTTCGACCGCATTTACTCGGTGGACGTCCGCTTCATGGTTAGCGAGGACGGGGGCGCCAACTTCACGGGCGTGGGCGAACGGTGGAAGCACGTCGACAACCACGCGCTGTGGATCGATCCGGACGACCCCGAGCACCTGCTGGTCGGGACGGACGGTGGTCTGTATGAGACGTTCGACCGCGGCGCGAACTACCGATTCTTCGAGAACCTGCCGCTAACGCAGTACTACAAGGTGGCGGTGAGCAACGACGAGCCGTTCTACTTCGTGTACGGCGGCACCCAGGACAACAACACGCAGGGCGGGCCGTCGCGTACCAATAACGTGCACGGAATCCGGAACGACGACTGGTTCATCACCCGGGGCGGTGACGGATTCGGACCGGCCGTCGACCCGGAGGACCCGAACATCGTCTACTCGCAGTCGCAGCACGGCTACCTGGTCCGCTACGACCGGCGCACCGGGGAGGGGATCGACATCAAGCCGCAGGCCGACGCTGAAGGTCCGCCGCTGCGCTGGAACTGGGATTCGCCGATCTTGATCAGCCCGCATTCGGCGGCGCGTATCTACTTCGGGTCGCAGATCCTCTTCCGCAGCGATGACCGTGGCGACTCCTGGCGAGCGGTGAGCCCCGACCTGTCACGGAACATGGACCGCAACACGCTGCCGGTCATGGGGCGCATCTGGAGCGTCGACGCCATCGACAAGAACCGTTCCACGTCGCTCTATGGTTCGATTGTGGCGCTGACCGAGTCGCCCATCGTCGAGGGGCTGCTTTACGTCGGCACAGACGACGGGCTTGTCCAGGTATCCGAGGACGGTGGCGTCAACTGGCGCCTTATCGATGGCGTAGGCGCCGTCCCGGAGATGACCTACGTCAACGACGTGGAGGCGTCGCTGCACGACGAGAACACCGTCTTCGCCGTCTTCAACAACCACAAGCGTGGCGACTTCAAGCCTTATGTCTACAAGAGCACCAACCGCGGCCGCTCCTGGACGTCCATCACAGGCGATCTGCCAGAGCGCGGCTCAACCTATACCATCGTCCAGGACCACGTGAACCCGAACCTGCTCTTCGTGGGAACAGAGTTTGGGGTCTTCCTCACCTTGGACGGCGGTGCGAAGTGGATCCAGCTGAAGAGCGGCATGCCGACGATCGCGGTGCGCGACCTGGTCATCCAGCGCCGCGAGAACGACCTCGTGGCCGCCTCCTTCGGTCGCAGCTTCTTCGTGCTCGACGACTACACGCCGCTGCGGACGCTCAGCGAGGATCTGCTCGGGCAGCGGGCTCACATATTCCCGATCAAGGACGCCCTGTGGTACGTGCAGGCGCGGCCGCTGGGCGGCGGCGAAAAGGCATCGCGCGGCGCCAGCTACTACACGGCTCCCAACCCGGACTACGGTGCGACCTTCACCTACTACCTGCGCGAATCGCTGAGGACGCGCCGGGCCGAACGCCAGGACCGTGAGCGTCGAGCCGCCCGGGCGGGCGAGGATACCCCCTACCCGAGCTGGGAAGAGCTGAAGGAAGAGGACCGAGAGGAGAGCCCTGCGGTCATCCTCACGATCCGCGACCAGGACGGTAACGTCGTCCGGAGAATCAACGGCTCCACGTCATCGGGGATCCACCGCGCGACTTGGGACTTCCGCTACCCGAGCCACACGGCGAGTAGCGTCCAGAACGCGGGCCGCGGCCCCCTGGCGGCGCCCGGCAGCTACACGGTCAGCGTCGACCAGCGGGTCGACGGGGTGACGACCCAGCTGGTGGCGCCGACTGCGTTCGAGGTCGTGCCGTTGCTCGAGCCGACGCTGTCGCCGGCGAACCGCGCCGAGGTGCTCGCGTTCCAGCGGCAGGCGGGCGAGCTGCAGCGCGCCGTGATGGCTGCGAGCAGAGTGGCCGGCGCGGCGGCTGAGCAGATCGAGGACATCAAGAGCGCGATAGAAGTCTGGCCCGGCGGCGACGCGAGCCTCCGTGAGGAAGCGCGGGCGCTGGAGCTCAGGCTGATGGACCTCCAGGAGATCCTGAACGGTGACCGGACGAAGCCGCGTCGCAATGAGTCCGCGATGCCAGGTCTCACCAGTCGGGTGAGCACAGCAGTGCGCGGCAGCTACGCCACGACGTATGGGCCGACGGGGACACACCGGCAGCAATACGAGATCGCGGCGAGCCAGTTCGCCGAGCTCCTGCCGGCGCTGCGTCAGCTGATCGAGGTCGATCTCGTCGCTTTGGAAGACAGGCTGGAAGCAGCGGGCGCGCCGTACACGGGCAATCGCTTGCCCATCTGGCAGCCCAACTGATCCGGGATCATCAATCTCAACCAGAACAAAAGAGGGGCGCCCAACCGGGCGCCCCTCTTTCAAGTTCGGAGTTAGTCTAGCTGCTACGCGTCAAACAAAGGGAGGTAATGAGAAGTCACTCGATATCTATCACTACATTTGCTAGCCCTAGCAGAGAACCTGTGTTCAGTCTGTCATCATGCGGACCGTTTCACGATTGGCCCGACCTTCACTAATTTTGATGCAGTGATTCGGAATAGGGTTGCATCTAGCTCCCCGCAGGGCGAGGTGTTTGCTTGAATCAGTTACCTGTGGCACCGCATTTCGAGCCCGGCCGCGTCGGTAAGGTCTGGCAGGTCCCCTACCAGGAGCGGGCTGCGGAAGCTGCGGCCTGGGCGCGGGAGCACGGGCTCCGCCCCGCTGCGGATGACACCTTCCGCGTCTGCCTGGTGCTGGTCGATTGCCAGAACACTTTCTGCATCCCGGGGTTCGAGCTGTTCGTCGCCGGAGTGTCGGGCCGGGGTGCGGTGGAGGACAACATCCGCCTCTGCGAGTTCATCTACCGCAACCTGGGCGCCATCACTCAGATCGCTCCCACGATGGACACGCACACGGCTATGCAGATCTTCCACCCCGTCTTCTGGGTGAATGATCAGGGCGAGCACCCGGTGGGTGGCGCGACTACCATCAGCTCAGAGGATGTCGAGCGCGGCGTCTGGCAGGTGAACCCGGCGGTGGCAGCGAGCGTGGCGGACGGCGACCACGAGTACTTGCAACGCCATGCCCTCCACTACGTGCGCAGGCTCACCGAGGGGGGCAAGTACCCGCTACTGGTCTGGCCCTACCACGCCATGCTCGGCGGGATCGGACACGCCCTGGTGTCGGCCGTGGAGGAGGCGGTGTTCTTCCACGGGATGGCGCGCCTGAGCCAGCCGCGCTTCGAGGTCAAAGGCGACAACCCACTGACCGAGCACTACTCGGTCCTTCATCCCGAGGTCATGGCCGGGCCGGACGGCGCGGCGATCGCGGAGAAGAACGCTCCTTTGCTGCGCAAGCTGCTGGAGTTCGACGCGGTGATCATCGCCGGCCAGGCGAAGAGCCACTGTGTCGCCTGGACGGTTCACGACCTGCTGGCCGAGGTGCGCGCCGAAGATCCGGCGCTCGTCCAAAAGGTCTACCTGCTGGAGGACTGTACATCACCGGTGGTCGTGCCCGGGGTCGTCGATTTCTCCGAACAGGCGGATGCGGCATTTCGTCGATTCGGGGAGGCCGGTATGAATGTGGTTCGGTCGACCGAGCGGATGGAGGTTTGGTTGGCCCGGTAGTCAGTGGTCGGCAGCCGTGCTCAGTAGTCGGTAGTCTCCCGAATGCGCGGAGTACCGACTACCGGCCACCGGTCACCGGGACTGCTTCCGTTATCCACGCCTCCTCGAGCGTCACCTCACAACGGTAGCCCAGCACGCGCACCCCGGACTTCCGTGCCTCCGCCAGGGCGTCTGCGAAGTCCGGGTCAATGGCCCGGGCAGCGGTCACACTTGTCGCGTCGCGCCTCTGCACGATGAAGAGGACCGTGGCCTCCAATCCCTCCGACTTCGCTTCAGCCAACTCGCGCACGTGGCGGGCGCCCCGTGCGGTCACGGCATCGGGAAACAAGGCACGGCCGTTCTCTACAAGGGTGACGGATTTCACCTCGAGCAGCATCCGCTCATCGTCACCTCCCGCCAAGAGGAAATCGAACCGGCTGCGGCGCCAGGTGTGTTCGCGGGCCTCGACGCTCCAAGCTACCAGCTCGGCTATCCGGCCGGCCTTCAGCGCCTCGGCGACCAGCTCGTTGGGCAGCGTCGTTACGACAGAGACAAGCTGGCCCGAGGGCGCTTCGACCAAGGCCAGAGTGAAGCGGGTCTTGCGTCCCGGTCGTCCGGAGGCCGGTCGTACCCAGACGTTCGCGCCTGGGAGCAGAAGCTCCTTCAGGCGGCCGGGGTCCGGGAGGTGAGCCTCGACCGGCTCGCCCTCGAGCTCGACCACCGTCAGGAAGCGGTTGGGTCTGGATAGGAAGCGTGCTGAGCGGAGAGGCCCCGGGATGCGCATAACCTGGGGCGCCTCGCCCTATGGCCGGGGCGAACGCTGCCGATACTCGTCTTCCAGTCGCGACATGAGCTCGGCCCGGCGATCGTAGAGTTGCCGCCGCGTTCGGGGTTCGCGCCGCGCCAGAGCGTACGCGGCGAACAGCGGCAGTGCCACGCTCACATCGAGGTAGCAGACCACCGTCAGGGGCAAGGCGCCCGGATCCACCTTGCCCCAGCTCACCGCCTCAGAGGGCGTGGCGCCCGAGAGGCCGCCGGTATCGGGACGCGCGTCGGTGAACTGGATGAAGTAGTCGTGGCCCGCCTCGTCCAGACCCAGAACCTCCTGGAGCTGCGGTTCGGTCTGCAGCAGGAAGTTCTTCGGGCTACCGCCGCCCATGATCACGACGGCACTCTTGCCGCCAGAACGCTTAGCGCCCAGGACGATGGCGGCGGTCTCGTTCACGTCGATTGCGGAGTCAATGCGGAGCTCACCGCCTGCGAGTGAGCGCTCCGCCACGTTCATCCCGATGCTCGAGTCGCCCGGCGCCGAGCTGTAGATCGGGACGCCGGCTTCGTAGCATGTTGCCAGGATCGACTTGCGCTCGATTCCCAACTTCCTCTCGCGTTCCAGTACATAGCGCCCAACCAGATGGTGGAACTGGGCCGTCCCCATCGTGCGCTGAAACTCCTCACCGTCGATGAGCTGGCGGAAAAAGGCGTCGGTGGAGAGCAGGACATCGTAGTGGAAGAAGACGTCGTAGATGCGGACGACACCTTCCTCTCTCAGCTGTACGTCGCTCACGTTCGGCCGGCCCCGGCGCATCTCGAGGCCAATACCGAAGTGCGCGTCGTGATAGAGGACCGCTCCCGTCGAGACGATCCAATCGACGAACCCCGCCTCGATCAGCGGGATCAGAGCCGACATGCCAAGCCCTGCCGGCGTGAGGGCTCCACTGAGGCTCAGGCCCACCGTCACCTCGGGCTCGAGCACCCGCTCCACGAACAAGCGGCACGCCTCTCGAAGACGGCCGGCGTTGTACGCGAGGAAGGCGCCGTCGATCAGATCGGCGACCCGCTCATCGCCACTGATCGGCGACGGGTCAATCCGCGGTCCGCGCAGGTAGCGACTGGAGTTCTGCTCCGAGTTGTCCGGCATCGTCACTCGCCTTTGGGGTGGAGGCCAACGGTCCGAACGAACCTAGAGAAAGGGCGGTTGGGAGTGCAAGGATTCGGGGATTGAGGGATTCAGGGACCGGGAGTCGAGAAACCGTGGCATTCGGGTATTCGGATTCCACCTTTTAAATCCCGTATTCGGGAACATCAAATCCCCGAATTTTAACTCTCGGAATCCCCGACTCCCCGAATCTCAGCCATTCCCATTGCGGGCGTGGTGTGCGTCCACGATGATCTGCGCTGTCTGCTCCGGTGAGTTCGTGGTCACGATGATGTCCAGGTCCTCCGGCGAGATCTTACCCTCTGCCAGCATGCTGTTCTTCAGCCAGCGCATGAGCGTGGAGTGGTAGCGATTGTTGTACATCACCAGCGGGAAGTTGTGGACCCTGCCGGTCTGGATGAGCGTCAGCGCCTCGAACAGCTCGTCCATCGTTCCGTAGCCGCCAGGGAAGATGACGAAGCCCTCTGAGTAGCGCACAAACATCGTCTTGCGCACGAAAAAATAGCGGAAGGTCAGGCTCAGGTCGACGTAACGATTGATGTCCTGCTCGAAGGGCAGCTCGATGTTCAATCCGATAGAAAGGCCGCCGCCTTGCTGGGTACCTTTGTTCGCCGCCTCCATGATTCCCGGACCGGCACCGGTCATGATGGCGAAGCCGGCCTCGGCGAGCAGACGACACGTCTTTGTCGCAGCTAAGTAGTCGGGATCCTTACGCGGCGTCCGCGCCGATCCGAAGATCGAGACGGCGGGACCGATCCGCGCCAGCGTATCGAAGCCGTCGACGAACTCGCCCATAATCCGAAACACACGCCACGGATCTCTGAGCGTCTCTTCGGGGATCGGCTCGAACCCCCCGGGCAAACGCTTTACCTCCGGCGTCACAACCTCCTCGGCCTCGAAGTCCGTTATGCGACGGCTGAAAAGACGCTCGTCCTCGGTGGTCGGCCCCGGCCCACGTCGGTCCACGTGTTTGACCTTGGCCTTCGGTCTCGGCCGTCTCTTCGTCGCGCTACCCTTCCTGCGTTTCTGCATCGCACTAACTCCGTACGCTTACTCCACAGCCCTCCACGGTCGTACCGGGCAGGGTGGGAAACGTTTGTGGAAAACCCCATAATCTGTTGCAATATATGAGGTTAGCTTGGGGAGAGTCGCATCCTCCAGACGCCAAGGGCGGTCGCGCTTGCACGGACCGCCCCGTCGTTCGCTTTGCGAATGAAGGTGCACTCAGTCGCCGCCCGCGGCCGGTTGCGGGCCCGGAACTTTGACATCGGAAGCGACCGCCTTGCCGGCTGGTTTCACCACCCGGGAGCCTCCGCCCTCCTCCATGTGGACCTGGCCGTTAAAGCGGGCGCCCTCGTCGAGCTGAACGCGGCGGCTTCGCAGCTCGCCCTGAATGTCGCAGGTCGACTGCAGCTCGAGCCGACTGTCGGCAGCGATGTTGCCGCTGACGCGACCACTCACCACGGCATCTTGGGTAATGATGTCTCCGACGACTTCCCCGCTGCGTCCCACGACGACCGACTTGCCGGCGCGGATCGTTCCCTCGACGCGGCCCTCGATGCGAATGGTTCCATCGGTCTCGCAGTCGCCAATGATGTTCATGCCGGGCGCGATGAGTGAGATCGCGGCATCGCCAGTTTCACGCTCGTTCTTGGACATAGGCTTTTTCTGTTCCTCGGCTGTTTTCTTGTCACGTCCAATCATAGGGCACTCTCACGAACCTGATCCAGTTCTTTGTTGCACCAGAGTGAATGGGTCTATAGGCCGCCCGTCCTGCAAGATCTCGAAATGCAGGTGAGGGGCTGTCGAGATCCCCGTGTTACCGGAGAGGGCGATCACCTGATTCTGAAGAACCGTATCACCGGGGGCGACGAAGAGCCGGGACGCATGACCATACATCGATTCGTAGCCAGAGTTCCCGTGCTCGATTAAGACGAAGAGCCCGTAGATCGAGTCGGCGCGAGCTTCGGCAATGACGCCGGCCCCGCTGGCCCGGATATAAGAGTGCTGGGCGACGGCGATGTCGATTCCCGGGTGAGTGCCGTCCTGGGCCGGCTCCAGTGTACGGGTGACATAGCCGGCGGCGGCCAGCGGCCAGCTGGTCGGGATCTCCGGAGACAGCCCCGTCCCCGGCGCTCCTTCGTCCGTCCCTCCCGGTCCTTCCGTCGGCAGCATTTCGGGGGCCGGGTTGGCCGCGAGTATGTCGCCGCCCAGCATCGTACGGATCTTGTCGTACTCCGCCTCCAGTTGGGCGAGGCCGCTGGCCAGCTCCTGAACCTTGGCGTTGTCCGCCTCGAGCCGCGCGATCTGCCCCTCGAGTTCCGGGATCCGCGCCGTCTGGGCCGCGAAGTACCACCAGCTTCCCAGCAACATAGCGAACCCAATCGCCGCCGCGGCCGCCAGGGCGGCGCCGATTCGCAGTCCCCGCGGCGTAAGACGAACGCTACGGGTCCGCTCGGTATCACCGGGGACGAGTACGATCGTGTAACCGCCTTCGTGATCCTTCATCTTCGCCTACTCAGACGATGCCGCCGACGCCGACGATGACCTCGACGATGCGCTCGAAGTCCTCGGCATCCCGGAAGGGGATCTCGATCCGTCCGCGATTCGATCCGTCCAGCTTCACCCGGACCGTGGTGCCCAGAGCCCGGGCGAGCGCTTGTTCCGCCTTGGTCGCGTAAGCGCCGGCTCGAGAGTCAGCCGCTTCCTGCTTCGCCTTGCGAGCCTTGGTCGTGCGGCGCTGGCGGACCCGCTCCTCCACCTCGCGCACCGATAGTCCGTCCCGAGCTGCCGCCCTGGCCAACTCGATGACTCGCTTCTCGTCGCTGAGCCCCAGCAGCGCCCGGGCATGACCCGCCGAGATATCGCCGTCGGCCAGAAGCTTGCGAACCCCCTCAGGCAGGCCGAGCAGACGAATCGTGTTGGCGACGGTCGAGCGGTCTCGGCCGACCCGGGCCGCCACCTGGGCCTGCGTGAGGCCGAACTCCTCCACAAGGCGCCGGTAGGCGTGCGCTTCGTCGAGCGGGCTCAAATCCTCGCGCTGCAAGTTCTCGATCAGCGCCAGGACGATCATCGTCCGATCGTCGACGTCACGAACCACAACGGGAACGTGATCCCAACCCAGCTCCTTTACCGCCCGGAACCGTCGCTCACCGGCGACTACCTCCCAACCACCGTCCGACGTCGGGCGAACCAGGACCGGCTGGAGCAGTCCGTTCTCCTTGATGGAGGCGACCAGCTCCTCGAGCCCCTCCCGATCCATCGCCTGACGCGGCTGGAACGGGTTCGGTCGCAGCTCCTTTGTGGCGACCTGCTCTACCTCACCACGTCCCGGCGCATCATCTGGAAGATAGTCACCCAGCAGCGCGCTGAGCCCCTTGCCGAGTCTTTTCTGCTGTTTTTTAGCCACTGCCGTTCCTGCCCATAAGTTCTTTTGCCAGTTCAAGATAGCTTGCTGCGCCCGAAGAGAGTACGTCGTAGGTCACGATCGGTTTACCGAAACTCGGCGCTTCCGCCAGCCGGATATTCCGCGGGATCGAGGTCCGGAACACCTTGGGCCCGAAGTACTCCCGGGCTTCGTCGGCGACCTGACGGGAGAGATTCAGCCGGTCGTTGAACATGGTCAAAAGCACGCCTTCGATCTCCAAGCCGGGGTTCAACCCGCGCTGTACCAGGCGCACCGTGTTGAGGAGCTGCGTGAGGCCCTCCAGCGCATAGTACTCGCACTGGATCGGGATCAGGACCGTGTCGGCAGCCGCCAACGTGTTCACCGTGAGTAGCCCGAGGGACGGCGGCGAGTCGATGATCACGTACTCGTACCTCTCCCTGAGGGGCTCCAGGGCCTGGCGCAAAAGCGTCTCTCGCCCCTGCCTCCCGGTCATTGCAACCTCAGCCCCCAGCAGATCCCGATGCGAAGGAAGCAGGTCGAGGCCGGCAAAGTGCACGCCCCGGATCACAGTCTCCGTCGCCGGCAGCCCCTCCAGCAACGCATCGTAGATCGAGCCGTTCAGCTCATCACGATCGACTCCCAGCCCACTGGTGGCATTTCCCTGGGGATCGGCATCGACGACGAGCGTGGAGCGTTCGGCGACGGCGAGGCAGGCGCCGAGGTTGATGGCGGTGGTCGTCTTGCCGACGCCACCCTTCTGATTGGCGATAGTTATGACTCTCGACATTGGAACACCGGCCCGGACGGAGCGAGGCGGGGTGGGCTCAGGTCCGGTCGAATAATACCGGAGATAGCTACACGAGGAAAGGGCGAATGTTTCACGTGAAACGGCTCCGCCCCGCGGCCACGACGGGTGGTGTCCGACCCCGACCCAAAACGCCACCCATGGGGGCATCAGGTTTCACGTGAAACGGGGGAGGTTCCAATCTGGGAATTCCGTTGGGAATTCTCGAATGTCGACTCGGGGACCCGTGCAACTGGGGAGGTCGGGAGGTAAAGAAGCGTTCGGCTTCCCCACCTCCCCAGTTGCACGGGTCCCTTGCTCAAGATTCGAGAATTCCCAGCGCTATTTCCCACCTCCCACATTGCGCTTGCGAATCTCCATCATGAGGTTTTGGAGGTCGCTGGGCGCCACGCCGGGTATCCGCGCCGCCTGGGCCAGCGTGCGCGGACGGATCCGATCGAGCTTCTGCCGCGCCTCGGTGGAAAGGCTGGCGAGCTTCATATAGGGTAGGTCGGGCGGCAGCTTAAGCGCGGCCTGCCGTTGTAGACGCTGAGCCCGCGCCCTCTCTTTTGCGACGTAACCGGCGTACTTGATCTTCATCTCCAGCGCCGCGAGGGCGTCGGCCTCCGGCGTGTCGTCCTCAGATAAGAGGCCGTCCGGACCCACGAGATCGTGCAGTCGAACTTCCGGCCGCTTGACCAAATCGGCCAGCGCGGTGGGCTCTGCGATCGCCGAAGTACCGCGAGACTCCAGGTAGTCGTTGACCGCCTCAGGCTGCGCCAACGTGCTCCTGGCCCACTCCGCCGCCTGCTCCTCCAGGGCCAGGCGCTTCTCGAGGCTCCGAGCTTGTTCTTCGCTCAATAGACCCAGATCCGCCGCTTTCGGCGCCAACCGCGAAAGCGCGTTATCCTGCCTCAGCAGCAGCCGGAACTCGGCCCGGGACGTAAAGAGGCGGTACGGCTCGTCGACACCCTTGGTCACGAGATCGTCGATGAGCACTCCGATGTACGCCTCGTCTCTCTCGATCACCCACGGCTCACGACCCAACGCACTCAAGGCGGCGTTGGCACCCGCCGCTATCCCCTGTGCGGCCGCCTCCTCGTAGCCCGTGGTGCCGTTTACCTGCCCAGCGAAGTACAGGCCGGGTAGCGCTTTCACCTCCAGGGTCGAGTGGAGCTGGTGGGGCGGAAAGTAGTCGTACTCGATGGCATAGCCCGGCTGCGTCATTCGAACATCCCGCAGCCCCGGTACCGCGGCGAGGAACTCCCGCTGCACATCAGGAGGCATCGAGGTGGAGAGACCGTTGACGTAGAGCTCGGACGTCTCCAGGCCCTCCGGCTCCAGGAAGATCTGGTGCCGAGGCGCATCCGGAAACTTCACGATCTTGTCCTCGATCGAAGGACAGTAGCGCGGACCGCGGGCGGCGATAGCTCCTCCGTAGAGCGCCGAGCGCTCCAGGTTCCGCCGAATCACCTCCTTCACCTCCTCGCCCGCCCAGGTGATCCAACAGGGCAACTGCGGTAGGCGATCCGTGCGCTCCCAGAAGGAGAACCGGTAATCCTCTGCGTCGCCGTCCTGCCTCTCGAGCTTCGCATAGTCGATCGTGCGACCATCAACCCGCGGCGGCGTGCCCGTCTTGAAACGGGTGACCTCCAGGCCCAGCGACTCCAGCTGCTCAGAAAGCTCCAGCGCCGGCGGGTCGCCGGCCCGGCCCGCCGCTTCCCTGACACCGCCTCCGATATGGATGCCGCCACGTAGGAAGGTGCCGGCCGTCAGTACCACGCGTCCCCCCTCGAAGGCCGACCCGTCTCGGCACACCACACCCCGTATTTCCTGACCCTTCAGCCAGAGCCCCCGGACCGTCCCCTGGAAAAGATCGAGCCCCGGCGTGCCCTCCAGGAGTGTTCGCATGGCTCTGGGATAGAGCCAGCGGTCGCACTGGGCCCGGGGCGCCCAAACGGCTGGGCCCTTGCCTCTATTGAGCATACGGAATTGAATGGACGTTCGATCGGTAGCCCGGGCCATCAATCCGCCCAGCGCGTCGACCTCACGGACGACCGTGCCCTTCGCAACGCCCCCGATGGCCGGGTTGCAGCTGAGCTGGGCGACCCGGGCCAGATACGAGGTGACCAAAAGCGTCCGGGCGCCTAGGCGCGCCGCGGCCGCCGCTGCTTCGCAGCCGGCGTGGCCACCACCAACGACGATGACATCGTAGCGCGAGATCACAGCCTCCTGATCGCTGGGCGGAGCCGGCCAGGCGTGGCCGCTCCAGTCTTCACGTTCCATATTAGCTGCAGCCTCTTGAAATTATCAGACGCGGCCGGTCACACAAACGCACGAGACGATCTCGCCAATGTCAGTCGACCACGAGACTCGAAAGGCCTTCAAGGTGCATGGCATGGTCCAAGGGGTCGGCTTCCGCTGGTGGGCGCAGCGGGAGGGACGCCGACTCGGGCTCCGGGGCTGGGTGCGTAATTGCCCGGACGGGACCGTCGAGATCGCGTTCGCCGGAGCGCCCGACCGGGTGGACGAGATGGAGGTTCAGCTGCAGCAGGGTGCACCGGCATCGCGAGTGGATCGGCTCGATGAGCTGGCCGTGCCGGAGCAACTGCCGGACGGCTTCGAGATCGCCTTCTAGGCCGACCTCTCATCCTCTTATATTACAACGGGTTACAGGAGTGGCGCAGCGTGGTTGCGCACTTGCGCTGGGGAAGGGGCAATTGGCAAGCCTATCGGGAATTCTCGAACCGTGGATCAAGGGACCAGTAGAGTAGGGGAGGTCAGTAGGTTAAGAAGCGTTCGACTTCCCCACCTCCCCTGCTCTACTGGTCCCTTGCTGAACATTCGAGAATTCCCGATAGACTTCCCTCAATTCACCCTTTGCACATTCACGATTCTAACGACGTCCTGGAGCATCTGTCCATCGGCGGGTAGTCCTTGGATGGCGCGCACAACTTCCATCCCATCGACCACGCGCCCGAACGCGGCGAAGCCCTGGCCGTCGGGGTTGCGATGGCCACCGAAATCCAACTCCGGCTGATCGCCGACGCAGATGAAGAATTCGGAGGAGGCGGTGCCCGGCGCGTTTCGCGCCATCGAGATGGTGCCATCGGTGTGGAGGACCCCGGATTCGTCCGTGGTCTCATGTGCGACGGGCGCCAACCGGTTTTCGCTCTCCTGGAAACCCAACCCACCCTGAATCACCTCGATCTTGATCGAGTCGTCCGGTTGGTTCCCCATCGTCACGACACGGTAGAAGAAGGCTCCCGCGAAGCGCCCCTCGTCGACGTAGCGCAGGAAGTTGGCCGCCGTCACCGGTGCGGCCTGTTCGAATACCTCGACCTGGATGTCGCCGTACTCGGTTTCGATCATCACGCGCGGGTTCTGGGATCCACAGCCGAGCAGACAGAACGCGAGGGACAGGACGCCTAACCTGAGCACGAATCCTCCTTTGGGAACTGGCAATTTCGATCTCTGTTGCGAATTCTCGAATGTCGATTCGGGGACCAGTGCAACAGGGGAGGTGGGGAAGCGGGAAGCGGCTCTATACCTCCCTACCTCCCCCGTTGCACTGGTCCCTTGCTCAAGATTCGAGAATTCCCAACCGACTTCTCACCTGTCAGTTCAGATTTCCCCTCCAGCCGGGGCCGCGCACCACTCGCCCGGGCATGGCGCCCGTGTGCTCGCCATCCGCCAGCACCTGCGTGCCGTTGACGAATACGTGCAGCACGCCCGTCGAATACTGGTGAGGCTCGGCGAAGGTCGCGTGGTCGATGATCGTCTCCGGATCGAAGACCACGACATCGGCGAAGTAGCCGGGGGCCAGCGACCCGCGGCGCTCGATCTTCAAGTTGGACGCCGGCAGGGAGGTCAGGCGGCGCACCGCCTCCTCCAGCGGGATGACCCCTTCCTCGCGCACGTACTTGCCGAGCAGGCGGGCGAACGTGCCATAGGCGCGCGGGTGTGGGTTCGCCTCGAGGAAGACGCCTTCCGGCGCCAGCGATTCCGCATCGGAATCGAAGCTAACCCAGGGCTGTCTGATCTTCTTCGCTACGTTCTCCTCGGACATGATGAAGTAGACCGTGCCTACCCTGCTGTCGTCTTCCACCACGAGGTCCATCGCCGTCTCCTCGGGTGACGTGCCTCGCATCGCGGCGACGTCGGCGAGGGTCATGCCGGTGAGTGGTTTCAGCTCCTCGTTCCTGAAGCCGACCAGGAGAACGTTCTCGGCGCTTCCCGCTGCCAAGTAGAGGTTCTCCCATTCGTCGGTGGGCGTCGACATCTCGGCTATCAGTCGCTCGCGGATAGCCGGGTCCTGCAGCCGTTCCACCCACGCCTCGTGTCCGCCCTCCTGGACCCAGGGCGGCATCGCCGCACCGAGCCCCGTCGCGCCCGCGGTGTAGGTGTACATGTCGGCGGTGATATGCAGCCCCTCGGCCCGGGCCGCTTCGACCCGCTGGATTACCTGGTCCAGCTTCCGCCAGTTGTTCTGGCCCGCGGCTTTCAAGTGGTAGATCTCGGCGGGGATGTCAGCCGCGCGGGCGACGGTGATCAACTCTTCCAGCGCTTCGAGCAACTGGTTCCCTTCGCTGCGCATGTGCGAGATGTACATGCCGTCGTAATCGGCTGCGACTTTGGCAAGCTCGATCAATTCGTCGGTCTCGGCGTAAAAGGCGGGAGGGTAGATGAGCGAGGACCCGAGCCCCACGGCCCCCTCCTCCATCGCCTGGCGCACGAGTGCCCGCATCTGCTCCAGCTCGGCACGCTCCGGTGCTCGGTCCTCGTAGCCGAGCACGTGTATGCGAATGGTGGTCGCACCGACGAAGGAAGCCACGTTCGTCGATACGCCGCGGGCAACCAGGTAGTCCAGGTACTCGCCCAGCGTCGTCCACTCGATCTCGTAGCGGATGTCGCCCTGCTGCTCCAGAGCCTCTTCCTTCATCCGGTCGTTGAGCGGCCCCATCGACCAGCCTTCGCCGAAGACCTCCAGGGTCACGCCCTGGCGGATGTCGCTCTGCGAGCGTCCGTCCTCGATTAACGACTCCGTTGCCCAGCTGAGCATGTTGATGAAGCCCGGCGCCACGGCCATGCCGGCGGCATCGATCTCAACACGCCCGCTGGCATCCGCCAACGACCCGATCGCGGCGACGGTGTCACCGGCTATGCCCACGTCAGCAACCGTCGGTGCGCCGCCGCTCCCGTCGTAGACCGTTCCACCCCGGATGACGACGTCGTAGTCGGGGGAAGTGCAAGCGACCGCGGGCACAAGCGCGGTCAGGAGAAAGACCTTTAGCCTGGTCACGAATCCTCCTAGAGAGGGGGAAATGGCAGTTGCGAAGTCCCTTGGGAATTCTCGAATGTCGAGCACGGGACCAGTGCAACAAGGGAGGTGGGGAAGCGGAAACGCTTCTATACCTCCTGCTTCCCCTGTTGCGCTGGTCCCCGAATCGACATTCGAGAATTCCCAACCGATTTCAGTACTGTCAGTTCTTACTCCTCCGCAAGTACTCGTCCACCACGCCAATGAATTCGACATTGGTCATGTCGGCGCCGGAGCCCGACGGGCTGTATCCGATCCAGCAGTGCGGCTTGCGCGGTCCGTACTCGAACGAGGCATGCGCCGGCGGATCCTCGACTGCGCCGAGAAATTCTTCTATTCGATGGACACCGTTGTTCAGGTAGTACGAGTCCATGTCACCGACGGCGAAGTGGAGCTTGCCCGCGAGCTTCGGCCCCAACGTCGGCCAGTTGCGGCGCAGGATGTCGTGCAGGTCGTAGTGCTCGCGCCAGTACTCCGCAACGTCGTGGTCGATGTCGCCCGTCACCGGATCCCAGATGGGCGCCGGGTAGCCGTCGGGACCCACAGGACTGTACAGTGCTTCCCAGATGGCCCACTGGCCCGCGGAGCGACCGTTCGGGCCGACGGCCAACTCGTAGGTGTTCTCCTGGCGCATCGTCATCAACACGTTCCCGTCGGTGCGCCGTAGGGCCGGTCGCTCGACCCTCATCCACGGGCCACCGATCTCGTAGGCGTTCTCGTCCTCGTAGATATCGACGATCTGGTAGTAGTGGAAATCGACGGGGTCGGGGCACCAGCCCCAGGCGCCGCCGAAGAAGTCGGGATAGAAGACCTGCATCGCCAGCGCTTCCCAACCGCCGGTCGAGCCGCCGGCCACCACACGCGCCCAGGGTTCGGCGATGATTCGGAACTCGCCCTCCAGGTATGGGATCAACTCTTCCACCAGCGCATCGCCGTAGGGCCCCACGTTGGCCGAGTTCACCGAGTACGAGGTGTCGTAGAACGGGTTCGCATCACGGAACGAAACGACGATCATCTTCGGCGCGTCGGGCGAGTCCCAAAACTCGCTGAACCCCGAACCGCGACCTCTGCTACCCTGCGACCCGTACCCGAACGGCACCCGCCGGCCAGGGAAGTGTCCTTGATAGTAGATGACAGGGTATCTCCGATCCGGTTGCTCCCAGTAATCGGACGGCAGCAGGACGTTCGCGCCGACGTACATGTCACGCCCCCAGAACTCAGAGACCAAGTCGCTGCGGATCTTCACGAACTTGACCAGCTCGCCCTCGTCCCTCGGGTTCCCTTGTTGCAATGACTCACCGGGCTCGAGCGCCTCCAGCGGCGGTATGACCTCGCTCAGCTCGAGACGGACCGTACCGCTCGCGTCCGGGTCGAGCTGGATCCGGCGCACCGCGCTGTAGACGTTCCCCGGCGCTCGGAACGGGCTCTGGCCTGCCCCCGTGTTCAGGTGCATCTCGACAACATGGCCATCGGACCGAGCGAACCTGGTGTAGACGTTTAGGAACGCCTGCACGTAGTACTCGCCAGCCGGAATGTCAGCGATGGACGCCAACGGGTAACCGATGACCGCGTCGTCGGCGCCCGACAGGGTGATGTGGTCGCCGCCCGCGAAGTCACGCACATCCTTCCCCCAGAAGGGGACACCCCGGGGCCGTGCCAGGAGGCGCGGCTCGCGCCGCTCGTCCGTAGATACGATGACAAAGACACGTCCGACGACTGGAACTTCGAGTCCCAGCTCGGCGATGGCAGACGCCGCTTCCGCGCTGAGCGCGACCTCGAAGCGCAACGGCTCATCCGAACCGACGAACGACGCGCTTATCACAGCCAGGAGCACTACGATCGGGGCCGCGAGGGTCAATCGCCGCATGGGGCCTCCAGGATTGTGAACGTGCAACTCTGAGGTCCATCGGGAATTCTCGAATTTCGATTCGGGGACCCGTGCAACAAGGGAGGTAGGGAAGCTGGAAGGGGTTCTTAACCTCCCTACCTCCCTTGTTCTACTGGTCCCTTGCTCGACATTCGAGAATTCCCGAGCGACTTCAGAACTGCCACTTGCCAATCAAGATGGTTGGACGCGCCGAATATGGTTTCCGCCCCAGGGCCGAGCAAGCAACCCGGAAGCCCCGGCTACTTCCCTATGCAGAACTCGCCGAACACGTGCGACAGCAAATCATCCGGCGCGATGACCCCGAGCAGCTCTTCCAGGGCGTGCGCCGCGGCGCGCAGGTGAGTGGCTGCAACCTCTGGAGCCCAGCGCGACCGACGGGCATCCAGGAAGGCCTCGACTTCACCGCGAGCGCGCCGCAACTCGCGGGCGTGTCGCTCCCGCGTGATCAGCGGCGCCTCGGCCTCCAGCGCGAGGCTCCCAGAGAAGGCCGCTTCCACGAGACGATCGCTCAACTCGCCCAGCCCATCGCCGGTCACGGCCGACGCAAAGACCTGCTGCGCGCCCAACTCCGGGGAACCTCCGCCCTCGTCCGGATCAGCCAAATCGCTCTTGGTGCGGACGACGATGGGAGCGCTGCCCTCGAGCCCGGCCAAGAAATCGAGCTCCTCATCGCTCGGGTCACGCCCGGCCTCCACACAGAACAGCACGAGGTCCGCGCCGGCGAGATAGCGGCGCGCCACCTCGACACCGATACGTTCGACCTTTCCCGTCGCCTCGCGCAGGCCCGCCGTGTCGACCAGCCGGAAGGGATAACCGCCCAGCGAAACCAGCGCCTCGACCGCATCGCGGGTGGTGCCCGGCTCGTCCGTAACGATCACGCGCTCGACACCGCAGAGCGCGTTGAACAAGCTCGACTTCCCCGCGTTGGGCAGCCCAGCGATGACCGTGAGCGCGCCCTCGCGCAACAGCTCCCCCTCAGCCACTGTCTCCAAGAGCCGGTCGATCCTGCTCAACACTTCACGCGCCGCCTTATCGATCTCCCGATCCGGGACCGGCCCGTCGTCCTCTTCGGGGAAGTCGATATCGTAGACCAGCAAAGCTTCGCAGCGCACGACCGCCTCGCGTAGCTCCTCTATCCTCTTCGAGAGCCCCCGCTCCAGCTGGTGCACGGCTGCCCGATGCTGGGCGCGCGAGCGGCCGTCGACCAGGTCGAGGATGGCCTCGGCCTGCAGCAGGTCCAGCTTCCCGTTCAAGAAGGCCCTGCGAGTGAACTCGCCGGGCTCGGCCTGGCGGGCGCCGGCGGCGAGCAGTGCATCGAGGACGAGCTGCGGCGCCAGTGGCCCGCCGTGGCAGCTGAGCTCCAGGACATCCTCGCCGGTATAGCTCTGCGGGGCGGGGAAGTACGTGGCGAGCACCCGGTCGACCCGCTCATCATCTTGCGGGTGGCACAGCCAGCAGAGGGTCGGCCGGCGCTCCGGAAGCGGTCGCCCCATCGTGCGGGAGATGATGTCGGCAACGTTGGGGCCCGACGCGCGGACGACGGCGATGGCCGAGCGGCCGGGGGCAGTGGATATTGCCGCTATCGTGTCCACGCTCAGATGAGGATCGAGTTCGCTACGTCTTCTTACCGCTGGCCTGAGATTTCCCGGACATCTTCCGCCGCTCCTTGTTCAGGTACAACTGCTGCGGGATCGACGCCAGGTTCATGGTCGCGTAGTAGAGATTGAGGCCCGAGGCGAACTTCAAGAAGAGGACGACAAGCATCACCGGCATGATCCACATCATCATCTTCATCTGCGGGTTCGTCTGCGGCATCGACCGCTGGCCGAGCCACTGCATCAAGAAGAGCGAGCCGCCCATCACCAGGGGAACGATGTAGAGCGGGTCGGGCTGCGAAAGATCCGGCAGCCAAAGAAACGGCACGCCACGGAACTCGATGGTGTCGCGGAAGACGAAGAAGAGCGCGATCAGGATAGGGAAGGGGAGGAGCATCGGCAGGCACCCGCCCAGCGGGTTCACCTTCTCCTCCCGATAGAGCTTCATCATCTCCTGCTGGAGTTTCTGCGGGTCGTTCTTGTGCTTCTCCTGTATCTCCTTCATCAGCGGCTGCACGCGCATCATCGCCATCTGTGAGCGCATGCTCTTCTGATAGAGGGGAAACAGCACCACCCGGATGCCGATACCGAACAGGACGAGGACCCAACCGTAACCCAGTCCCAAGACACTGTGGGACCAGACGAGGATCGCCGTGATGGCTCCCGCCAGGGGACGCAGGACCGGCTGCAGCCACTTGTAACCATAAGGGACCACCCGATCGAGCTCGGGCCCTGCGGCGGCGAGCTTGCCAGGATCCTGGGGCCCGATGTAGACGTGGTAGTGGAAGCCTCCAGCGCGGCTCACCGGGAAACTGGCGATCCCCTGGGCGCGATACGGGTCGGGGCCACCGGAGATCATCAGGCCGCCGAAGCGCGCTTCGGTCTCCATCTCCAGCGGCAACGCCAACGCGGCGACGAAGTACTTGGTCCGCACCGCCACCCAATCGAACGGACCGTCGAGCGTCAGGCGCTCACCTGGCTCGACGTCCCCGATCTTCTGCGACTGAACGCCCTCGGGCCCGCCCCCGGCAAAGGCCAGGTTCGCCCTGTAATCCTGTTCGGGGTCCCACTCGTTGCTCTCCAGCCCGGCGCCCAGCCCCATCTGCCACCAGCCGGTGGCGGGCACACCGCTCAGCCGGCCCTCCAGGTGCACCGTGTAGCTGTCCGGGTGGAAGGTGTAGGTCAGCTCGACCCGGAACGGCGAGCGCGCGTGCTGGTAGGTGAGGGTCAGCGGCTGGGCTGCCCCTCCTTCAGCCAGTCGCAGCTCGCGCGGCTGAAATTCGAAGTGCACGCCCCGCAGGTCCAGGGTGTCGTCGCCGATCACCCACTGGTGCGAGAAGAAGTTCTCCGTGCCGGCGGGCACGAGCTGCAACGGCTCGCCCTTCGTTTCGTCGGCCAGCGACTCGAACTGCAACATCTCCGCCGACGCCAGCCGAGCACCCCTCTGGGCAAAGCCGAAACGATAAAGCGGGCCGCTCACCCAGGCCGTGTCCTCGACCTCTAGCTCGGGCGCCGGCGTCAGCGCGCGGAGCGCCGGCTCCTCCTGGGCCTCGGTGGCCTGCTCGATCTGGGGGACCGGCTCAACCGCCGGAGGCAAGGCCTCCTGTCGCGCCACGGCTGTGTCGGGGCCGACTTCCGGCTGCGGCGGCCGCGCAGGTGGGAACAGCAGGTTCACCGCGAACACGGTGGCCAGCATCAGAACGATCGCCAGAACCAGTCGCTTCTCAGTATCCATCTCAGGGCACCGGGTCGTGGCCGCCCGCTCGGAACGGGTGGCATCTGGCGAGGCGGCGCGCGGCGAGCCAGGTGCCTTTCAGGGCCCCATGGCGTTGCAACGCCTCGATGGCGTACTGGGAGCAACTGGGCGTGTATCTGCACGCCGGCGGCAGCCACGGCGATATGACCATCTGGTAGCCTCGGACCACCATCACGAGGAGCTTTGCGAGCATAGCAATTCCGCTAATTCGCGGATCTCCTCTCTCAACTGCTGGAAGCCGGCCTCGTAAGCAGGTGGCCGAGCTTGAATCAGTACGTCCAGCGCCGCCCCTCGATCCAGGCAGAGGGGCAACAACTCCAGTCGCGCAATCTCCTTCAAGCGCCGCTTCAGCCGATTGCGCTCGACGATCTTGCGACCGTGTTTGGGAACGACCACGGCGAGCCGCACACGCAAAACGGGGGACTCGGCGACGAACACGTCCAGGTGGTCCGTCCGTCTCCGCTTCCCCCTGCGATAGAGATCTCGAAGCTCGGATCTTTTCCGGATCCGCGCGCCGCGCGGGAACCGGAAACGCCCGCGGCCCGCGCCTTTTACTTCTTCGGTATCGTCGCCGCCAGTCGCTTGCGACCTTTGCGACGGCGACGATTCACGATCTGCCGGCCCGCCTTCGTTCTCATCCGGGCCCGAAAGCCGTGCTTGCGCAGACGCCTGCGATTCCGAGGACGATATGTCGGTTTCATGGGGTTGCCCCCCAGATATCGTTGCCAACCAAAGACTTCTCACCGTTAGAAAAGGGAGTCCGAATATATTCGCAAGCACCTCAGCGATCAAGCCGCCGCCCTCACAACCCCGCCAGCGCCAAGGCCAGAGAGCGCATACCCAGCATCGCCGCTATCACTACGGCCAGCGCGCCCAGAAGGTTTGAGGCCCTCCCGTTCGCCCAGGACCCAAGAAGATCGCGGTCGTTGGCCAGGTACAAGAGGAACGCGGCAACCACCGGCAACAGTACCCCGTTCGCCGCCTGCGCGAAGATGATCGCCGGTATCGGTCTGAGGGCCAGAAGCGAGAAGAAGACTCCTACGGCCAGCACCGGGATCCAGACGCCCCGCGCCTTCGCCGACCTCAGATCGCCCTCCCACCCCAGGACCCCGCACGTCGCGTAGGCGGCCGCAAGCGGTGCGGTGATGGCCGAGGACAGGCCGGCCGCCAGCAGGCCAAACGCGAAGAACCCGCCAGCCCAGCGGCCGAGGGTCGGCTCCAAGGCCTGCGCCATATCCGCCGCGCTACTCACCCGCAGCGCCACCGGCAATGCCGCCGCCGTCACCAGGACCGCGATGGAAATGATGCCGCCGAGCGAAATCGAGATCACTGTATCCGCACGCGCGGGGCCCAGGCCTTCAACGCCGCGCCAGCGCTCCCGCACCGCCGACGCGTGGAGGAACAGGTTGTAGGGGACCACGGTCGTCCCCACCAGCCCCAACGCGGTGAGCATGGCCCGCCTGTCGCCGAGCGCGTCCGGCACCAGGCCGCGCACCAGCTCCAGCGGATCGGGCCGCGCCGCTATCGCCGTCGTCAGGAACACCGCGCCCATCACAGCCACCATACCCACCAGGACCCGCTCGACCCACTTGTACCGCCCGCTCCACAGTAGGGCGAAGGCGACCAGGCCCAGGCCTGCAGCCCACAACCGTCCGCTGCCGCCCAGCAACTCCTGCAGCCCGAGCGAGCCGCCCAGCAGGTTGCCGGTCTCGTACGCGGCGTTGCCAATCAGAATCGCCCCGATTACCAGCGCGGCCGAGACGACCCGCCCGGCACCGCCCGCGAAGCGACGCCGCATCGCTTCGCCCAGGCCCATACCGCCGACGACGCCGACCCGCACCGCCATCTCCTGGAGCACGAGCGCCGCAAGTACCGAGAAGGCGAGTGCCCAGACGAGAGTGTACGCGTGGTTCGCTCCTGCCACCGTCGCCGTGGTCACCGTGCCCGGCCCGATAAAGGCCGCCGCGACGATCACTCCGGGCCCCAGCCGAACATCACGCAGCCTCATCGCGTACCTCTCAGTCTCTCTTGCTTGACTTAGCCGATCCGCCCATCTAAGATGGCGCGCGGCTGACCTCACCGGCCGCACTCCAGCACTCATCCTTTTGTGGAACGCACCAACCCGCCAGCGTCCGGAGTCCATGGAACTGACCGCAGAGGAAGCCTGGTCGAAAATCTTGGAGAGCGCCAGGGCCACGCTTCCTGAACAGACTTGTCGTACCTGGCTCGACCCGACTAAGGCGCTGGCCCTCTCGAGCGACCAGCTGGTGGTTGGCGCGCCCAGCGACTTCGCCGTCGAGTGGATCGAGGGGAAGTTCGGCGGACTTCTCACCTCGATAGCCCAGGGGCTCTTCGGGGCCGGTTTCAGGCTCACCTTCGAGTGTCGTCCCCGGGAGGGAGACACGCCACCGATCTTCCAGCCGATGCCCGTAGTCGGTCTTGAGGAGCTACCGGAGCCTGGGGGGTCCCAGTCTCCCGAGCCCCGGCCCACCATCGGGACCCTCAACCCCCGTTACACCCTCGAAGCCTTTGTTGTCGGCAGCGGCAACGAGCTGGCCGCCGCGACCTGCCAGGCCGTAGCCGAGGCGCCGGGCCGGGCCTACAACCCGTTGTTCATTTACGGTGGCGTAGGCTTGGGAAAAACGCACCTGATGCATGCGATCGGCAACGCCGTGCTGGCCAAGTTTCCCGGCAGCCGGGTCGCCTACGTACCGACAGAGCAGTTCACCAACGAACTGATCGCGGCCATACAGGCCCGGCAGACGACACAGTTCCACAATCGCTATCGACGGATAGACGTTCTCCTCGTAGACGACGCGCATTTTTTGGCTGGCAAGGAGGGCACCCAAGAGGAGTTCTTTCATACCTTCAACGCCCTCTACGATGCGCAGCGGCAGATCGTGCTGACCAGCGACCGGCCGCCGAAGGAGATCCCGGGCTTGCAGGAACGACTGGTCTCACGCTTCCAATGGGGCCTGGTCAGCGACATCAGACCGCCGGACTTCGAGACGCGCGTCGCAATCCTGCAGTCGAAGGCGGCCCTGGATGGCTTATCCATCCCCAATGAGGTACTCACCTTCATCGCCGAGCGGTGCCACTCCTCGGTGCGTGAGCTGGAGGGGGCCATCATCAAGCTCCTCGCCTATAGCTCGCTCACGCTGCGCGACGTCTCTCAGGAGCTGGCCAAGGAGGTCCTCGGGGGTAGCCTGGGGCCGGTGCGGGAAGTGACTGCGGAGCAGATAGAGGCCGTAGTGGCTGAGGCCTTCGGCGTTTCCGTAGCGGAACTCTACTCCAAGAAGCGCCAGCGGCGCGTCACCGACCCGCGCCAGGTCGCGATGTACCTCCAGCGTCTCCTGCTCGACACACCCTACACCCAGATCGGCCGGCGCTTCGGTGGCCGGGATCACTCCACCGTCATCCACTCCATCCAGAAGGTGGAGGAGCAGCTAAGCAAAGACGCCGAGTTCCGCACCCGCGTGAATGCACTGCGTGCAAAGCTGGAGTAGCTGCCAGCGGCGCCGAAGAATTCCCCACCGCTTGTGGAAGAAGCACCAGGCCCTCGTGGACAGCTCGGGCACTACTCCACAGCCGCACTCCACTAACCCCAAAGCGCCCGAAGTCGACCCCTCCCGTCCCCGCCCCTTCCACACCACCAGCACCCCCAAACCCCATCCGCGGCACCCAGCCCTCAGCACTTGCCCACAAATCCACACCCCTACTACTACTACTCTAGACTATTCTATTAGAGACAGTAGAATCATCTGAGCCGGGGAATCCAGGAGACCTCAACTGACAGGTGACCCACCATGAAGGTTACGATCACACGGGAGAACTTCCAGAGAGGGTTGTCCGCTGTAGCGGCGACGATCCCCACGCGGACGACGCTGCCAGTGCTCTCGAACATTCTGGTCGAGACCCTGGAGGACGGACTGCGGGTCAGGGGTACCGACTTGGATATCTCGGTGAGCGTGCAGACGGCGGCGGACGTCGAGCGCCAGGGCGCGATCACCGTACCGGCCAAGAAGGTGGCAGACATAGCCCGCGAGCTCCCGGACGCTCCGGTGCAGCTGGAGTCGGAGGGGGGTCGTGTGGTGCTGGTGTGCGGGAAGTCGAAGTTCCGGCTCAACACGGTGCCCAGCGAGGAGTACCCGTCGTTCCCAGATGTACCGTTCCAGGAGGGTTGGAAACTGCGTGGCGGCGAACTCCAGACGCTGAGTGCCCACACCAGCTTCGCTGTTTCCGGGGAGGAGACGCGGCCCGTGCTGAACGGGGTGCTCTGGCAGGTCCGTGGCGAGGAGATGCGCATGGTGGCGACCAACGGGCACCGCCTGGCAAAGATGGGCCTGCAGCTGGGTGTGGGTTCTGGTGAGGAGGACCTGATCGTGCCACCCAAGGCTCTGCAGCAGGTCGAGCGGTTGTTCGACTCCGAGGACGAACTGGAGATCGCGCGTTCTGAAAGCCATCTTGGATTCCGCACCGCGCGCACCGAGGTGTACACGCGGCTCATCGAGGGGCCGTACCCGAACTACGAACAGGTCTTCCCCAAGTCTCATGACAAGGAGTGCGTGGCTGACCGGGGGGAACTCACCGCCGCGATCAAACGCATGGCAATCATCGCGTCGGACCAGACGCACAGAGTGCGCCTGAGCTTCGGACCGGAAAAACTGGCGCTGGCGGTTCAGACTCCCGACTTGGGGGAGGCCGAGGACGAGCTGGCGATCTCGTACGAGGGGGCACCGATCGAGATCGGGTTCAACGCGCAGTACCTGCTCGAGGTGCTCCGCTATGTGGGGACCGATGAGGTCAAGGTGAGCCTCAGTGCTCCCGAGCGTCCGGCCACCTTCGAGCCGGTTGGCGATGACCAGGACTATGTGTGCTTGGTCATGCCGCTGCGTCTGATGGAGTAGGTCGAAGCTGCAAGCGAAGGGCGGGCTCTTGAAATAGGGCCCGCCCTTTTTTTCTGGCCGTCGGTCTCAGGGCTCCTCGTTCCTACTCGTAGCGCAGGGCAACGATCGGGTCGAGGGCCGCTGCCCGACGTGCCGGGTAAATCCCGAAGAACAGGCCGACGCCGGCGGCGAAGCCGAGGGCCAGGACCACCGCTGCCGGAGCAACCGCTGTGTTCCAGTTTGCGAAGTATGAGAGGCCCAGCGCCGCGCCGGCGCCGGCGAGTAGCCCGAACAGCCCTCCCAGCATACAGAGCGTCAGCGCCTCCGCCAAAAACTGAAACAGGATGTTACGCCTCGTGGCGCCCATCGCCTTGCGGACGCCGATCTCTCGGGTCCGCTCGGTCACCGAGACCAGCATGATATTCATGATCCCGATGCCCCCGACCATGAGGCTGACGAGCGCGATCCCGGCCAGCAGGACGGAGAAGGTCTTCGTAGTCTCTTGGAAGGTCGACATGAGATCGGTACGGTTGCGTATCACGAAGTCGTTGGTGTCTCCCGGCCCCAGGTGGTGCTCGCGCCTGATGATCCGCTCCGCCTCGACGAGCGCCTGGTCGACCAGTTCTGGGGACAAGACCTCGAGCGTCAGCGAGGAGAGCCGGTCGCTGCCACTGATGCGGTAGCGGGCCGTAGACAGCGGGATGATGGCTCTGTCGTCTACGCTGTAGAAGCCGCCCATCTCGCCGGATGACGCCAGGACACCGATCACCTCGAACGGTATCGCGCGGATGCGGACGGTCTGTCCGACGACCTGCTCCGGGTAATCGGTCAGCCGCGCGGCGAGGCTGGACCCGAGGACCACAACGGTCCTGCGGGCCACCATCTCTGGTTGGCCGAAGAAGCGGCCGTACTGCATCTCCCTGCTGTGCACCTTGGTATACTCGGGGACGGTGCCCAGAATACGGACGCTGGCGTTCCGGTTGAGCAGCTCGACCTGGAGCTCGTTGCTCGTCTCGGGAACGACCGCCGACAGCAGCTGGGCTTCCGCTGCGAGGGCCTCGTAGTCATCGATCCCGATGAAAGTGCCGCCGGCGGCCCCGACACCACGATGCATCCGCCAACCGGACGAGACGGTCAGCTGGTTCGTGCCCAGCGACTCGATTTGCTCTTGCACCGCACGCTGCGCTCCCTCACCCATCGCCACCACGGTGATCACGGCGCCGACGCCGATGATGATTCCCAACATGGTGAGGAACGACCGCATCTTGTTGGCGCGGAGCGCCGACAGCGCGACTTTGATGGTCTCCCAGATCATGCGGCTAATTCCCCTGTCTCTGCATTCCCGGGACTCCGCTTCCGCGGAAGCGCTGGAAACGTTCGAGCATCTCGGCCTGTTCCCGCAGTAGCGATGCGGTCGGTAGCATGCAGACGGAGTCGCCTTCCTGCAGGCCCGAGAGCACCTCGATGTTCTCCCAATCCGTCACGCCTACCTGCACAGGCACCGGGACGATCTCGAGGCCCCGCAGCACGAAGACGACGCCGGCCATCTGGCCGTTGTTTCGCCGCTGCGAGCCCCTTCCCATACCCCCCATGCCTCCCCCGCTCTCGTATTGTCGCCGCAAGTCTTGCAGCTGACGCCTCTCCTCCTGCGTCAGCTGTTCGCCGCTACGGACCTTCTGCATGAGTTCACCGATCTGCTCACGCGAGAGCTGCTGATGGCCCTGGCCGTCGGAGCCCGCGGCCGGTCCGCCCTGAGCGGCGGCCTCTTGGGGCGTGTTCGCCGCCAGCAGCTGCTCGAACGAATCGCCGTCGATGCCGAGGGCGAGACCGGCTACGTCCCTGGCATCGGCGGTGGGATGCACGGCCTGGGTCGGGACGGTCACGGCATTCTCGGTCCCCGCAACCTCGATGACCACTTCGGCGCTCATGCCGGGCTTGAGCAGGCCGTCCCGGTTCGCGATGCGGATGATCACCGGGAACATGGTGACGTTTTGAGATACCTCCGCCTGCGGCTCGATCTTGAGCACCTGGCCTTGGAAGGAGCGGTCGCGATAGGCCTCGACGGCGATTTCGGCAAACATCTCAGGCTGCACGCGGCCGATGTCCGTCTCGTCCACCAGCGTGCGCACCTGCACTTCGCTCAGGTCGGCCATCGTCATCAGCAGCGTGCCGCCACCTACGACCTGGGTCGCCGAGGAGATCACGTTCCCCACCTCGACGGTGCGGGCGATGATCGTACCGGAGATGGGTGCCCGGATCGTCGTCTCCGACATCCGCTCCCTGGCCGTCTCCAGAGCCGCCTCCGAGCGGACGAGCTGCGCCTTGGCGTTCGCATGCTCCAGTTCGGCCTGCTCGTAGTCTTGGTCGCTGATGATCTCCTGCTCGAGCATCCGATTCGCACGCTCCAGCTGAGACTCGGCGATCTTGAGCCGCGCCTGCGCTACCTCCAGGTCCGCTTGGGCCTGGGCTAGCCCCTGGCGCGCGTCCACTCGGTCGACCTGAACCAGCAGCTGCCCCTGCTCGACGAGGTCGCCGGTCTCGACCGGCAAGTCGAGTATCTCACCGGAGGCTTTCGACTTGATCTCGACGGTCGTTACGGGCTCGATGATTCCGGCGGCCTCCGCGGAGACGGCGAGTGTCTGGATCCTGGCGGCCACCACCTGGAACGGGCGGCTTGCTTGCTCTTCAGCGCATGCAGCGGCGATCAGCGTACACAACGCGAGACCGACCGTCAGCTTACCTCGGTTCTTCATGATCTATCTTGGTTCCTCTCAGTTGTTGTCGCGGCCGCCGTCCTGGGCGCGCTCGCGGCGCCGACGCTGCTTTTCGAGAAGCGCATCGTAGGCGGCCGCTTGCTCTTCGCTCAGCAGCCCACGGATCTCGGCCCGCGCTTGGCCTTGCATTTCCTCGTAGCGAGGGCGGTACTCGCGCCACAGTGCCGAGGCCTGATCGCGGCTCCGTTCCAGGATCGTTTGCACTTGTGTCCGCTGCTCGTCGCTGAGCGCGAGCTCGGCAGCCAGCCAGTCCAGGTAGCTTCGCCTGCGGTCGCGGTTGCCCTCGGAGCGACCGCGGTCGGCGGAGGCCTCCTGTCGATCGCCCACCAACATGCGGTCGACGCCGGCGCCGGCGGCCCCGCCCACCAGGAAGACGGCGACCAGCAGGGCGAGCGCCCAGGCCCTAGACTTCCCATTCATCTCGGTTCACCGCTGTTCGACGTTCTCGGGAATTACGCTACCGTTCCCGTTTCGTTCAAGTAGCGCGGCGGCGGCCACCGCGTCGAAGTCGGGCTCGCTATAAGCTACGAGGAAGGCCGGCACCCCTTCGGGGCCGGCTCCCCTGATCACTTCCTCCAGCGCCACGGGCTGGGATGGCTCCTGCTGCCAGGCTCGCCACGGCTGGAGCGAGCCCGCCAGGATCGCCAGCACGATACTCGCCGCCACCAGGCCCGGGCGGCCCCAGGCCGCCAACACCTCCAACGAGGAAGTCAGCTGGCGGCGCCGCGCCAACGGCAACTCCGCGCTCGCTAGGATGCGCTCGTTGGCGGCGTCCCGTTGGGCGTCGGAGCGCTGGGGCGCCTTGAGGGCCTCGAGCCCCTCAATCGGCCTGTCGCTTCCAGTGTCAACCATGATCCCGCCTATTTCGTTTAGCCGTGAGGCTGATACTCCTTCAACAAGTCCCTCAGCATGCGCCGCGCCCGGGATAAGTGGGACCGGCAGGTCCCCTCCGGGATCTCGAGCACGCGAGCGATCTCCGGGTGCGTGAACCCCTCCAGGTCGTGGAGGATCACGATCGTCTCGAGCTCGGCCGGCAACTTGGCCAGCGCCCAGGCGAGGCGGCTTCTCAACTCGGCCCTTTCCGAGTCCATCGCCGGGCTCGTGCCGCCGGCCGCGGTCATCGGCACGTCTTCCGTTCGCCGCCTTGCCAGGTACTTGCGCCGGTTGAGGGCGCTATTGACCAGCAGGCGGTAGAACCAGGCCCCGAACGAGCTGCCAGGTTGGAGCGAGTCGATCCGCTCCAGGGCTCGTATAAAGGCGTCGTGCACGAGGTCCTCCGAGTCCTCCACGTGCTGGAGGAACCCGTAGGCGACCGCGAACGCCTGATCGGCGTAGCGTTCCACGAGAGCGGCGAAGGCCTCGCGGTCGCCACGCCTGGCGCGGGCGACGAGCCGGGGCTCGTCGCCGGCCGGGCCTATGGCCTCGCTCTCAACGGCCATCGATCGCGCCTACCAAATAACACCTGGTCCACGAGGAGCGTTGGGCGGACGATCCGCACCTCCAGTTGGCAACCCCTGAAATTTGGCCTAGCTTGAAGGATATGGGGAACCAGCCTACAGGCCACCCCCAGGCCCGAGAGGATGTGTTGTTTCGGCAGGTGGACGACGAGTGGGTTGTGTTCGACCCCGCCGCCAACGAGCTGCACGTCCTCAACCTCTCCGCCGCCCTCATCTGGAGCCACTGTACCGGCGAGCATTCGCCGGACGAGATCGCCGAGGCCCTGCGCGAAGCGTACGGGATCGAGGCGGAGCAGGCGGCGGCGGACGTCGGGGCGGCGCTCGACCGCTTTCGTGAGGCCGGACTCCTCGATCGCGGCGCCTAGTCGCATGGCCACTCTCGAGTACCTGCACTTTCTTGCCGACTTCCCCCGGGTAGACGCCTTCCGGCGCGCCATCGAGGCCGCGACCTCGCCGGGCCAGTTGGTACTCGACCTGGGGACAGGCATAGGGACCTATGCCATGTTCGCCGCCCGTGCCGGGGCCCGCGTCCTGGCCGTGGAGGACCTGCCTGTGATCGATGTGGCACGCGGGCTGGCGGCCGACAACGGGCTCGCCGACCGGATCACCTTCCTGCGTGGCCGCACGGAGCGGCTCGAGCCGCCGGAACCCGCCGACGTCCTCGTCTTCGAGGACTTCTCCCCCTACCTCTACCATCCGGAGACAGCCGAGATACTGCTCGATGTTAGAAGGCGTTGGCTGAGGCCCGGTGCCTCATCGGTCCCGCGGTCGATTGGACTGTTCGCAGCGCCCGTCTGTTGCCCCGACACGTACCGGGGGCTCACACCGTGGCCCGACGATGCGGCGTACGGCTTGGACGTCCGGCGCTTAACCGGCGAGCTGCTGAACCGGCTCCATGCGGCGGCCTGGGGCCCGGACGTCCTTCTGGGCGAGCCAGTTGAGATGGCGCGAGTGGAGCCGCTGGCACTCGACCCGTTCGGCCTGGATCGGGAAGTGCGCTGGCCTGTGAAGAAATCCGGCACGTTGCACGGGATCGGTCTGTGGATGGACCTCGATCTGGCAGACGGTGTGCTCTACTCGAACGCCCCCTCGGGTCGCTCCAGCGGGTGGAACCAGGTGCTGCTGCCGTTGATCGAGCCGCTGGAGGTCCAGGCCGGCCAAGAGGTCGTGGCGCGGATCATGACCCTCGGGCCGTCACCGCGAAAGCCGGCGTGGTGGAGCTGGCGGGTTACGGCCGCGAGCGGCAAGCGCGAGGGGAATACTTTCAGGGGCACCCCGCTGTCGTCATCACAGCTGCGGGAGGCGCGCCTCGACCGAAGGCCGAAGCTCACCGCCCGGGGCCGTCACTGCCGGGATGCTCTGGAGCTGATGGACGGCAGCCGCAGCATCGAGGAGATCGCCCGGGAATTGTTGGCCCGGTACCCGGAGCTAGGCGGCGAAGCCGAGGTGTATAGATTGGTGGCCAGTGAACTGGATGCGGCTCTCACCGAGACGGCATCCGAGCGCACAGAGGCAGCGGCGGAAGTGAGGTCGGGGAAATGAACCGCCAGGATCCCACTCGCAGAGAGTTCCTGCTCGAGATCGCGCGTGGCGCGGCCTACGCAGCACCGCTGATCGCAACGTTCGCAGTGGCCCCGGACCTCCTGGCCCAGGCCGGATCGCTGCCGGGCCACCATCACACGATGGACCCGCCGCACCCGGCGCCCGCACAGACCGAGCAGCCTGGCGCGCCGGCGCCTTCCGAAAAGCACCCGCCGCCCAGCCAGAAGCAGCCGGTCGAGAGGAAGGAGTAGGAAGCCAGCTTCGTCGTGTCCTCCGAGTCGATTCTCCACTATCGGTTCCCCAATACCGGCCGAACGTTGGCGGCCCGGCTGGGTGTCCCACGACTGCAACCGCTGCTCGAGAGTTTCTACGACCGATACCGCGCCGCTCCCAGCGACGGTGTTGAGCCGTCGATCTCGCTCGACGGTGACGAGGGCTCGTATCGCCTGATCGGGCCCAGCGGTGACTGGGAGGCGGCGGATGAAGGCGAAGCGGTGCTTTACTACGAGTCGGAGCTGACGGGGGCACTGCTGGAGGCCGCCGGCGCCTTCGTGCACCTGCACGGGGCGGCTGTCTATTTCGAAGCGCACTGCTTGCTGCTCATCGGGCCGTCGGGCGCAGGGAAGTCGACGCTGACCCTCGGCCTCCACCTCCGAGGCATGAGCGCCCTCGCCGACGACGCGTTGCTCATCGACCCGGCCAGCGGCGAGGTCCACCCATTCGATCGCTCGATCCGAGTGCACGAGACGGGCCTTAAGAGCTTGGGGGTAGACGCAGGTGACGTCCGCGGTGCCCGCTTTTGCGAGCCGTATCTCTGGCTCAGCCCGCGGGCGGCCGACGCCGGCGCCTCCGGGCCGCGACGGCCGACCGTGATCGTGTTTCTCGAGAGCGCCGACGCCACGACGCTGGAGCCCCTCGGTGGGGTGGAGGCGCTGCGGCGACTGCTGCTGGCGCGGCTGGGCGATGCGGCGCGGCGCGACTTCGAGCCGCTGGCCCGGCTGGCGGCGCAACTGCCGTGCTACGCCCTCGCCTGCGGCGACTTCATGGAAGCGGTGGATGAGCTGGAGCGGCTAGCCGGTTAGTCCGACCCGTAGACGTCCGACCAGAGATCCCGATCCTCTTGCACGCGCACGCGATGGACCCGCACCCCTTCGGGGAGCGCCGGGCCGATCTTCTCCATGACGTAGAGAGCCAGATTCTCGGTGGTCGGCTGGGCGCGTCCGGGGCCGAACTCTTCTGCGGCGGCGTTGATGTGCCTGTTGTGAAAACGTCGGACGATCTCGGTGTCGAGCAGGCGGTCGAGTTCGGGTAGCTCCATGACCATACCGGCCTCCGGATCGATCGGCCCGCTTACCGTGACCTCACAGCGATAGTTGTGGCCGTGACCTTCCGGGGCGGCGGCGTCGCCGAAGCGTCGCCGGTTCTCCTCCTCGCTCCAGTCCGGCCGGTGGTAGCGGTGCGAGGCGGAGAAGTGGACCGCCCGTGTCAGATAACCGATCTTCATCGTCGCTCGAGGGTTGGTGGGTTACAGCGGCGCACCTAACTTAGACGACCATGGACAAGGTAGCCACAGGAGCCAAACTGCCGAGCTCGGCGAGCTTCATCGACCTGAGCGACTACGGGCGGCCACTGGCCGTCTGGATCGCCCGGCGCCTCCGGGATACGAACGTGACCGCTCTCGACGTGACGGCGGTCTGGGGTGTCCTAGGGATCGTGGCGGCCTTCTGCTACGCAGTCGGTGGCTACCAGTACGCCCTCTTGGGCGCGGGCCTGATGCAGGTAAAGAACATCCTCGATGCCGTGGACGGCTCGCTGGCTCGTCTGCAGGTCCGCCCTTCCCGAGTAGGTCGTTTCCTCGACTCGATCGGCGACGCGGTCATCAGCGCCGCCGTCTACCTGGCGCTCGCCGTCGCCGTGGCGCGGGAAAGGCCCATCCCCTATGTGGCGGTGCTGGCGACGGCTGCTCTGGTGCTCAGCCTGCTGCAGGGCTCCGTCTACAACTATTACCAGGTTCGCTACCGCCAACGCCGAGGCGGCGACAAAACGAGCCTCGTTAAGGAGCGGCTGACCGATTACGACAAGATCCACTACGAGGACCGCCCAATCGCCCTCGGCCTGCTGCGCCAGTTGATCGGCGCGTACAACTGGATCTACGGCTGGCAGGACGTTCTGGTCCAGCGAATCGATCGCTGGGCGGCCGCGCCGCTGGCGGCGGTTGGCCGAGAGGAAACCGCGGACGCGCTGAGAGACGATCGTCGGCTGCTCACTGTGTTGAGCGCTCTCGGTCCGGGCATGCAGATCCTCATTCTCGACCTGTACACGATCGCCGGCTACCGGCATCTCGGCCTGGCGCTCGAGTTGTTTATCTGGACGGTCGCGTTGGGTGGGACGCTCTACGCCGCAGCCGTCATACTCCGACTGCGCCGAGTCGCGAAGAAGGAATCGCGATTGGGCAATGTGGAATAGTGTTTGGGAATTCTCGAATCTGGAGCAAGGAACCGGTTGAACAGGGGAGGTAGGGAGGTATAGAACCACCTACGCCTTCCCCGATTCCCAGATCCGACGGATTCCAGCGATGCGCAACTTCTGAATTCCCGAATTCGTGAATCCCGGAATCCCGGAATCCCTGCTATCTTACCTCCCATGGATACCGACTCTGACACCTTAAAATCCATCTTCGAGCCAAGGTCCATCGCCGTCGTCGGTGCCAGCCGCAGCCCCGACACCATAGGCTATGTCGTCCTCGATAGCCTGCTGCGCGACGGGTACACCGGCGCCGTCTACCCGGTGAACCCCCGTGCCGAAGTCGTGCACTCGATACGGGCCTACCCATCGATCGGCCAGCTGCCCAGCCCGGTCGACCTGGCGATGATCGTCGTACCGAAAGAATACGTGTTGCAGGTAGCGACCGAGTGTGGCGAGGCCGGTGTGAAGGGAATGGTCGTCATCTCCGCCGGCTTCCGCGAGGTCGGCGGCGAAGGGGTCGAGCGCGAGCGCGAGCTATTGGCGGTGACTCGCAAGTACAACATGCGGCTGGTGGGTCCCAACTGCATGGGCGTGCTGAACACCGATCCGGCGGTCTCGATGAACGCGACCTTCGCGCCGACGGCACCGCCGTCCGGGAACGTGGCCTTCTTGAGCCAGTCGGGCGCTATGGGAGTGACGATCCTCGACTACGCCCGGGAGTATGGGATCGGAGTCAGCAAGTTCTTGAGCTTGGGGAACAAGGCCGACATATCGGGCAACGACGCGCTCGAGTACCTGAGGGACGACGAGCGCACCTCGGTGATCCTGATGTACCTGGAGAGCTTCGGGAACCCGCGGCGCTTCACGCGGATCGCCCGGAAAGTGACCCAAGTGAAGCCGGTGGTCGCGGTGAAGGCGGCACGCACCCGAGCCGGTGCGCGCGCGGCCAGCAGTCACACCGGCGCGATGGCCGCCCGTGATGTGGCGACCGATGCCCTGTTCGCGCAGTGCGGCGTCATCCGGGTCGACACGGTCGAGGGGCTGTTCGACATGGGCATGGGTTTCGGGAATGCGCCGCTCCCCAAGGGCAACCGAGTGGCGGTCGTCACCAACGCGGGCGGCCCGGGCATCATCATCGCCGACGCGCTCGAGTCACAGAACTTGCAGGTCGCGGAGCTGACGGAAGTCACGAAGAAGCGGCTGCGCGAGAGTCTGCCGGAGGAAGCGTCGGTCAGCAACCCGGTGGACATGATCGCCAGCGCCGACGCGGACAGCTATCGATCGGTCCTGGAGATCGTTCTCGAGGATGAGGGCGTCGACGCGGTCATCGCATCGTTCGTACCACCGCTGGGCGTACACGCAGAGGACGTGGCTCGGGCGATCACCGACACGGCGGCCGGCCGCGAAGAGCCCGCGATGGCCGTGCTGATGGGCCGTAAAGGGCTGCGCGAGAGCCGGGCCCTGCTGAACGCGGCGAGCGTTCCGGCCTTCATCTTCCCGGAGTCGGCGGTGCGGGCGCTGGCTGGGATGGACCGCTACCGGCGCTGGCTGGAGCGACCGGCGGGCGAGGTGCGCAACTTCGAAGACGTCGAAGGCGGACGGGTCGCCGGGATACTGGAAGGTGCGCAGAAGGCAGGGCGTCTGAGGCTGAGTGAGGCTGACGCGCTCGCCATGCTCGAGGCGTACGGCATACCTGTGGTGCCGTCGCGGGCGGCGGCGACGGCGGAGCAGGCCGTCGAGGCTGCCGAATCGGTGGGCTTCCCGGTCGTGCTCAAGGTGATGGCGCCGGAGATCTCACATAAGTCGGACGTCGGCGGCGTGATCGTCGATCTGGGCTCGGGACGCGAGGTCAGGGGCGCCTACTACGAGATGATGGAGCGCCTGTCACAGAGTGGTGTGGCTAAAGAGGCAGTGGACGGTGTCCTGGTCCAGCGGATGGTTACAGGTGGGCGCGAGACGATCATCGGGACGACTTTGGACCCGAGCTTCGGGCCGCTGATCATGTTCGGCCTCGGCGGGATCTATGTCGAGGCGCTGGGCGATGTCGCCTTCCGGGCTCACCCCGTCTGCGACATCGATGCCGCAGAGATGATCCGCCAGCTGAAGGGCTACAAACTGCTGGAAGGGCTGCGTGGAGAGGCGGGCGTCGACTTCGACGCGCTGCAGGAGGCGATCCAGCGGATCAGCCAGTTGGTCGGCGACTTCCCGCAGATCGCCGAGATCGACATCAACCCGTTCGTCGCCTTCGAGCGCGGGCAACGCTCCTTGGCGCTCGACGCCCGAGTGGTGCTGGCCACGGAGGCGGAGTTGGGTACCCACCCACTGGGCCTGCGTGGGTCGACGGCCGGAGTATCGGGGGCGCCATGAGCTCGGACCCGCTGGTGTGCACGAATTGCGGCGCGCCGCTGATCCCGGGAGACAACGTCTGCCCCTTCTGCGGCGAGGTCGTCGGGCTGTCTGCACCGCCGCCTGAGCCGCCCTTCGAACCGCCGCCCGGGATGGCGGGTGCCGGGCCGGCGTTGGCCGAGCCGCCGGTCGCACCCCAGCGGCTGTCCGAAGAACAGATCGCTGCCGCGGGTACTGTGGTGCCGGCGTGGGAGGACAGGAAGGCCTGCGGTTTTTTGGCCTCGCTGTGGATTACCTGGCGTGAAAGCGTCTTCCGGCCGGTCGAGTTCTTCCGCACCCTGCCGCCCCGGGGAGGGATCGGGCCGGCCCTCGGGTTCGCCGTGCTGTTCAGCACGCTGGGCCTCGTCATGAACATCTACTGGGCCACCGTGCAGAGCGCCCTGGCGGGGTCGGCGGAGGAAGGGTTGGGCGTCCTGCTCCTGGGGGGCCTGTTCGTCGCCCTGCTCTGGCTCGCTTTCGCTGTGCCTCTGTACGTCGGCCTTCTCTTCGCCATGGCGGGCGTATTGCACGTCTGCTTCATGGCGGTCGGCGCCGGCCGGCGCGGCTTCGAGGCCACCTTCCGAGCGATGGGCTATTCCTCGGGCCCCGCGGCCTTCGCCATATTCCCGTTCTTCGGGCCGCTGATCAGCCTCGTCTGGGGCACGGTCGTGCTCTTCATCGGTATGCGTGAGGTTCAGCGGACGACGAACGGCAAGGCGACGCTGGCGTTCCTGTTACCGCTCTTCGCCCTCACCCTGCTCCTGATACTGCTCATCATCATCCTCGCCGTGATCTTAGCGAGCACCGGCTTGGGTACCCTCGAATAGTCCCCGGTCTCTTGGAACTGGACCGGCTTGCCGGGCGTTGGGCGGGATAGCACCGAGGACCAACCGAAAGCCAGCTTCCTAGGGTCGGTCGACAGACCGGGAGAAAGTCGGTGTACGCCCCTCGCGTTCATGGCCACGGCAACGGCTCCGTCAGGCCTAGCAGTTGCAGCCGGAACCAGCGGGGCCGCTCCGGAGTTTTCCACGATTTTCGAGGGGTTGTGGAAAACGTGCGGGTCGGATCGACACGCACGCCGCCGGTGCACCTGGCAAGGCACTGCGGGTTTGACCATCTTGTATCTCCCGATCACTTAAAGACTTGTCTGTGGAGGCCTCAACCTATGGGCACGATCTGGAAGGGGCATATCAGCTTCGGCCTGGTCAACATCCCGGTGCGTGTGGAAAGTGCCACCCGGGACACGACCCCGAAATTTCGTATGCTGCACGGGCGGGATAACTCGCCGGTGAGGACGATTCGGATCCGTCAGGCTGACGAAGAGCGGGTCGAGTTCAAGGAACTGGTCAAAGGCTACGAATACGAGCCGGGGCACTACGTCATCCTGGACGATGAAGACTTCCGCCAGGTCGCTCTCCAAACGACACGGACCATCGACATCATGGATTTCGTCGACGAGTCCGAGATCGACGCGCGCTACTTCGAGAAGCCCTACTACCTGGAAGTCCAACGCGGTGGCGAGAAGTCGTACGCGCTTCTCAGGAAGGCGATGCGCGAGACGGGAAGGGTGGCCGTAGCGAAGGTCGTCTTCCAGCGTCGTGAGCATCTCGCGGCCGTCAAGGTCGTGGGCGATGTGCTGGTCCTCGATCTCATGCGTTTCGATGACGAGCTCATCCCGCTGAGCAAAGTGGAGACGCCCGGGGAGGAGGGGCTGAGCGAGAAAGAGGTGGGGATGGCACTCCAGCTGGTCGATCAGCTCACTGGCAGCTTCGACCCGAAGAGCTACAAGGACGAGTACACCGAGAAGCTACTGGCGCGCATCCAGGCGAAGATCGAGGGTCGAGAGGTGGCGAAGATCGAGGCGGAGGAGCCGGTGGAGACGCAGGTCGTGGACCTGGTGGCCAAGCTCAAGGAGAGCCTGGAGCGAACGGAAGGAGAGCGGCGCGCGGCGGGAGAGTAGGGATGCTGGGATTCCCGAACTCGGGGGTGTGGGGAGGGGAGTATAGAATCCAAGGCATCCGTGGAGCCCGTGGTTTGGGGGAAGGTCGGGAATCCCTGTATTCCCCGATACCACGGATGCCACGGATTCCTCATACAGCTTCCCGCATTCCCTGAATCTCGAATTCCGAATCCCGGAGTCCCCGAATCCCAGAATCTCATGGGTTTAGATCGGTATAAGGACAAGCGCGACTTCACTCGCTCGCCGGAGCCGGAAGGCTCGGAGCGAGGGGAGGGCTCGGAAGAAGCGGCGCGCCGGTTCGTCGTGCAGAAGCACGCGGCGCGCCGCACGCATTTCGACCTGCGCCTCGAGATCGGTGGCACCCTGGTCAGCTGGGCGGTTCCCAAAGGTCCGAGCGCCGACCCGGGTGCGAAGCGGCTGGCCGTCCACGTGGAAGATCACCCACTCGAGTACGGCGAATTCGAGGGGGTTATCCCGAAGGGCGAGTACGGGGCCGGGGGCGTGATCATATGGGATCGCGGCCGCTACGAGCCAGTCGGCGAGACTGTGGACTCGGAAGAAGCGCTGCAACAGGGGGTCCGGGAGGGGAAGCTGGACTTCGTCCTCTACGGCGAACGGATGAAGGGCCGCTGGACGCTGGTGCGCATGAAGGGTCGGGAGAGCGAGGACAACTGGCTCCTGATCAAGAAGAAAGATGTGCACGCGGAGCCGGGCGAGCCCGAGGGTCTCGTGGAGCGCTACCAGGATTCAGTGGTGTCAGGTCGCGGCCTCGACGATCCGGCGCTGGGCGTGTCAGAACCCGAGGACGAGGCGACCCAGCCGCCGGTTGATACGCGTCCCATGCTCGCCCAGAGCAGCGCGTCGTTGCCGACCGGTGAGGCCTGGTGTTTCGAGCTGAAGCTGGACGGCATCAGGGCCCTCGCTTGGTGCCAGCCGGCCGGCGCGGCCCGTATCTACTCGCGCCGCGGTGCACGCCTCGAGTCTGCGTTCCCCGAGGTTGCCGACGCTCTGGAGCTCCTCGCACGCCGAGCGGGTAGCGAGTTCGTGATCGACGGCGAAATCGTCGCCGCCACGGCCGAAGGTGGTCCGAGCTTCGAGGACCTGCAGCCCCGCTTCAACCTCCGGGAGCCCGGAGAGATCGCCCGCGGCGTCAGAGCCCAACCCGCCGAGTTGCACGTCTTCGACCTGCTCTGGCTGGACGGTGAAGACTTCCGTGACCGGCCGCTCTCCGAGCGCAAGGAGCGGCTGCGTCCGCTGCTCAAGTCGGCGGGCCACAACCTCCACTACGTGCCTCACGATGTGGCCACCGGGGCAGCCATGAAGGGCCGTGCACGAAAGGAAGGCTGGGAGGGCGTCGTCGCCAAGCGCTTGAAAAGCCGCTACCACTCCGGCCAGCGCACCGCCGATTGGATGAAAGTCAAAGAACTGGCTCGCCAGGAATTCGTGGTCGGTGGCTGGACCGAGCCCCAGGGCGGCCGCCGCGACTTCGGCGCGCTCGTCGTCGGCTACTACGAGGACGACGGAGCCGACAGGCACTTGCGCTGTGCAGGTCGCGTCGGTAGCGGCTTCAGCGATGCCGACCTGGGGCGGATCAAGGAAAAGCTCGACGTCTTGGCCAGCGACGAGACCCACTTCACGGATGTGCCGGAAGATGTGAAGGACGCCCACTGGGTTCGCCCCGAGCTCGTGGCCGAAGTCAAGTTCCAGGAGTGGACCCGCGAAGGCCGACTACGACAGCCCGTCTTTCTGGGGCTACGCGGCGACCGCGACCCCGCAACGGTCGTCCGGGAGACCGGGCCCGCCTCATCGCCGGCCGGCCCCCCGCTCGAGCGAACGCCGCTCATCGATTCGTTGTTGCAGACCCTGGAAGCGCTCGAGCATGCCGACGAGGACGGAGACGTCATCATCGACGGACGGCGCCTCAAGCTCACCAACCTCAAGAAGCCCTTCTGGCCCGACATCGGAGCGACGAAGGGTGAACTGCTGCGCTACTACCTGTCCATGGCGCCCGCCATCCTGCCGGTTGTCAGCGGCCGGCCGCTGACCCTCGAGCGATACCCCAACGGGATCACCGGCGAGATGTTCTACCAGCAGAGGATGGCAGGGCCCGTCCCCGAGGGGGTCCAGACGGTCACGCTCGACGTCGATGGCGAACCGGCCGAGCGGGTCGTTGGCGGCGACCTCTACACGCTCCTCTATACGGTCCAACTTGCTGCCATCTCTCAGCACGTCTGGCCTTCCCGCGTCGGATCCCTCGACGACATGGATTACACCGTCCTAGACCTCGACCCCGGCGAAGGTGTCCCCTTCTCCGCCGTCTGCGAGTCGGCCCTGGCCACGCGTGAGCAGCTGCAACGCCTCGGCCTACGTGGCTATCCCAAGACCTCCGGCGCCAGCGGCATGCACATCGTTGTCCCCCTCGAGAAGGGGACGAGCTACGAGACGGGCCGTCTGCTGGCTGAGCTCGTCGCCCAGCTCGTCGCCCAATCGCAGCCCGACCTCACGACCGTCCAGCGCGTCGTCTCGAAACGCGGCCCCCGGGTCTACCTCGACTTCCTTCAGAACCGGCGAGGCGCCACCGTGGCCTCTGCCTACTCCGTCCGGCCACGACCTGGAGCGACCGTTTCCGCCCCCCTGAGCTGGACCGAGCTCGAGACGGGCATTCAGCCCGGCGACTTCGACCTGCGATCGATGCACGAGCGCGCCGACGCCGTCGGCGACCTCTGGGTCGCTTGCAGAACCGATGCGAACGACGTTCGAGAGGTTCTCGAGCTCTTGTGAACGAATTTTCGTCTCCCGGCAATTTTTTTTCGAAATCGAGCCGCTGTGTGCGCGATGTATTCGCACTTCGCAACGCGGATGTTACGTAGAGTAAGCATTTGCGCGAACGAAACCCTTTCGTTTTGAATTCAGAAGTTTATGCAAAATCCGCTCGCGGTTGCCAGTCGGCCCGCCCGCATAACCCATTGTACGACAAAAACATAGCATGTGGGCACCGAACGCCTGTTCGATGCCTGCAGCCTTGCGTCCACCTGACACGGCTTGTATAATGGGCCCGCTTCGAAGTTAGAACTCGCTGCTCTACGGACCTTTCCGGGGATTTTCTGCAGAGCGGCCCTTTCCGATAAATCCGGAATTCTCACAGCCGTTTTTCGGCGAAGTCGTCGTGTGCCCTGAACCTGAAGGACCTGACCGAATGCCTGAGTCACGTTCAGTGAACCTCGTTGTCAATCTTCCGGCGGATCTGGCCGACGAGGTGGAGCGTGTACAACAGTCCGATCCGGAATTCATCGAGAGAGTCCTGGCCTATGGGTTAGTCCGGCGAGCAGTGTTTGCTCGTCTGCGGGGCGTAGCAGCCCTGCACCGGCCGTCTGCGTCGTCGGTCGAGTCGACGCTCGAGACGACGCTCGAGTTGACGTAGACGGCCGGCCCTCCCCCCCCGCCGAGGGCGTTTCGCTCTGCTTGTTCCCGCCACAAGCCAGCGATCCTTGACCGGTGCCCGCGCGAGCTTTAGCATCGTGCTGGTGGCCTGTTGCT
The DNA here is from genome assembly GCA_039586755.1 of Gemmatimonadota bacterium. Taxonomy (GTDB): domain Bacteria; phylum Gemmatimonadota; class Gemmatimonadetes; order Palauibacterales; family KS3-K002. Next base: position 43,661 of record JBDHJU010000009.1, read on the forward strand.
ATCGTGCGACGTGGTCGCCCTTGGCGAGGAGGGGAGGTATGGCGAGGCGAACGGGAAAGGGCGAGCCGCGAAAGCCCCGCAAGCCGGTTGCTGAATCGGAAGAAGTTCTCCGAGCGAAGTATCTGGACTACTGCTCAGCCCGTCTCTGTGATGTCTTCATGGAGCTGGAGGAGGAGCGGGTTTTCGAACTCGCGAGGCTGGCCGAAGAAAAGGCCGGCGTCGTGCAAGGCGCGCTGAGCTTCAAGCAGATCGCCGACCTGCTGGTCGAGAAATTGATGGACGACCTCGCTCTGCCCGATTTCGCCGCCTGGGCGGAGGCCTACCAAGAGAACCCCGAGCGATACGATCCCTACCTGCTGGGGCTCTGGAAGACCATGGTCGAGTCGCCGGCGACGCGTTGATCTCGCGGCCCGGCCTACCATCGGCGTCGCGGTTACGGGCGCCCTAACTTTATTTTGGACAACGTGTTGGACACACCGTCCAGGCCCATCGGGGCAGAGGGATAAGGCATGTCAGTCGTGCGTGAGGCTAAGAAAGAGGACGATACGATCCAGGTCGGCCGCTGGAAGGTTGAGCTGCGGTTGGCGACGGGGAGGATCGAGGGTGGCGGGCCGCTGAATGTGGCGGAGGAGTGCGGGGGCCACTGCTGTCGGCACGGGGTTTACGCTTCGCTGCCGGAGCGTGATCGGATTCTGGAGTACGCGGACCGTATTCAAGCGGTGATGGATAGGACGCAGACGACCGAAACGAGCCAGTGGTTCGAGGATGGTATCGAGGAGGATGAGGACTACCCGGGCGGTCTGTGCGTGGGGACCGCGACGTACGAAGACAAGTGTGTATTCCTGAACGCTGAGGGGTTGTGCGTTCTCCAGGCGTTGGAGCCGCAACTCGGGCTACCGGGTGGCGAGCGGCTGAAGCCGTTCTATTGCAGGCTTTTTCCGCTCGTGACGTCGTGCGATCGTCTGGAGTTCGACGATTTGTGTGATGGCGTGCGGCCCTGCTGTACGCTGGCGGCGGACGGGCCGACGCCTGCGATCGAAGCCTATGCGTATGAGTTCAAGGAAGCGCTGGGCGTGAGCGGCTACGATGAGTTACGCCGGCGGGCGGAGGCACTGGAAGCGGAGCAGGCTGCGGCGCGGTCGAGCGGCTAGCCGGCAGCGACGACCTGAAGGCCCACCCTTCTGACCCTGGGGCCGTCGAACTCGGCCAAGAAGACGGCCTGCCAGGTCCCCAGCACGATATCGCCGTTCGCCACAAGTAGTGTGGCCCCCGGGTTGATGAGGCTCGTCTTCACATGGGAGTCTGAGTTGCCTTCGGCGTGTCGGTAGGCGCGCTCGGCGTGGGGTACTAGATCGCCTAGCTTCCAGGCGATATCCCGAGCCACATCGGGGTCGGCCCCTTCGTTTACCGTCAGCCCGCAGGTGGTGTGGAACGACCAGAGGTGAGCCACGCCCTCGTCGATCCCTGCTCGGCGTACCGCATCGCGGACCTGTCCGGTGATCTCGACCAGTTCCTCGCGACTCGAGGTCCGGATCTCAAGAGTCTCCATTTTGAGCGCTCTTTTCGTCTGGGCTCGTGTCTTGGCTCGCGCCGGCGTCGGCCCCCTCCGCGGTCTGCGGTTCCTCGGGAGCGGGCGCCGAATCGGCGACCGGTGGGTCCGGCGTGAAATACTCGGTCGGGTGAGGAGCGATGCGTTTCAGTTGCGGTTCCGGATCCGCCTCTTTGCCCGCCTGGGCGATCTCCGACTTGACCTCGTTCAGCGCCTTCTGAAACTCGCGCAGGCTCTTGCCGATCGTCTGTGCGATGCCAGGCAGCCGTCGTGGCCCGAAGAAGATGAGGGCGAAGGCGAGTATTACGATGAACTCCGTCCAGCCGATGTTTCCTATGCCCATGCGACCATACTGCTGCTAAGGGTTTGCGAAGGAACCGAGTAAATATACGGTCTCGGGTGGGAATTGGGGATTCGGGGACTTGGGGAATCCCGAATCCCGAGTTCTCAACCCTCCGGTTCCCAAGCGCAAAACGGGTCCGATTCCATGACGTCGCCGGTCATCCCGTAGGCGCGGGCCCGTGAGCCGCCGCACATCCAGCGGAACTCGCAGCGCCCGCACTTCCCCTTCAGGCGGTCCATGTCGCGCAGCTCGGCCAGCTGTGGCGAGTTTCGGTAAATGGAGGAGAGCGGCTCGTCACGGACGTTGCCGAGTGGAGGGTGAGGCAGGAAGCCTGCCGGGTAGACTTCCCCCTTGTGGGAGACGAAGATGACGCCGTTCCCATCCCGCACGCCGAATCCCATACGCATGGCCAGCTTTTCGATCTCGGCCTGGGGCATCCCCTCCTCGAGCTTCCGCTGCAGCCAGTACCTGCGGTAGTGGGGTGCCTCCACCGTACCCACGTGGAACGGCGCGTCGGCGGCGGTCTCGTAGACCCACGCGCAGAGCTCCTCCATATCCTGCGCCGAGGGGATCCCCAGCTCCTGACCGCGCCCCACGGGCACCAGCATGAAGAGGCTCCAGCGCCGGACCGGCGGCGCGAACTCGGCGCTCAGCAGCCTGAACATCTCCGGCAGGTGCGGCAGGGTCTCGGTCGTAACGGTGGTGTTTATCTGCACCGGGATCCCGAACTCGCGCGCCCAGGAGAGCGCGTTGATCGAGTTGGCGAACGTACCGGCCACGCCGCGGAAAGAGTCATGGACGCCTTCGTTCGGGCCGTCCAGGCTCGTGCCCATGGCGGCGACGCCCAGCTGTTTGAACTTCTCGACTACTTCACGGGTCAGGGTCGGTGTCGTACTGGGCGTTATGCTCACCGGCAGACCGATTTCGCGGCCGTAGGCGATCAGATCGAAGAGGTCGGGTCGCTTCATCGGATCGCCGCCGGTGAGGATGATCATGCTCCCCATCTCCTTGACGTCCCTGAGAAACGCTCGAGCCTCGTCGGTGGAGAGCTCGAGAGGGTCCCGGTGCGGGATCGCCGAGGCGCGGCAGTGCACGCACTCGAGGTCGCATGCGATGGTCATCTCCCAGTAGACGTTCCGCGGCGCATGGTCGAACACGTAGCCCGGATAGGCGGTCTTTTTGACGAGTTCTGCTTTCAGTCCCATTGTTCGGTAGCCGGTGGCCGGTAGTCGGTGAGCTGTGGTGCGATAGGCACCACTGATCACCGATCACTTTCCGCAACAGGGGACCAAAACTACAAGAAACTGCGGATTTTGCCATGCAAGACATGACGCTCCCGCTGACGGTCGGGAACTCGCCCCTCGACGAGGCGCGCCCGGTGAGTCAGTCGCAGCAGACGATGGCCCATCTCGCCTCGCCCATCGACGTCAATCTCCGTGGCTCGGTGTTCGGCGGTGTGATCCTGGCTCTCGTGGACAAGATTGCATACGTGTGCGCCACTCGGCACGCCGACTGCCCAACGGTGACGGCGTCATTCGATCAGGTGGACTTCCGCGCACCGATCGAGATCGGCGAGATCGTAACGCTCCAGGCGTCGGTCAACTACGTCGGGCGCACCTCGCTGGAAGTGGGCGTGCGCGTCACCGCGGAATCGGTGTCGGGCGGCGCTCCGCGGCACACCAACTCGTGCTATGTAACGATGGTGGCGCTGGACGAAGCGGGTAAGCCGCAGCCAGTTCCGAAGTTGATCCTCGAGGACGACCTGCAATTGCGGCGCTACCAGGACGCCGTGGAGCGGCGGAAGGCGCGGCTGGCGCTGGCCGAGGAGAGGCGCAGACGCAGGAAGTAATGTAAACATCCAATCCTGCTCGTATCGTCGGGCGTAGGGTATCGAGCGCTGACACTCGAATAGACGTCGATACGCGGTCGGTCAATGTCGAATGGTGAATGTCGAGAATGGCGCGAGGCGAAGCCGAGCGTCCCTTAATGCACCCCGCCCTGCAGTGCCTTCACTACATCGGAGCCGTAGAACACCTCGATGTACTTCGCCTGGATGTCCGTCACCCTGCGGACCGCCCAAACCAGCTCGACGTGGTTGGGCTCGGTGGCGGGATGCAGCGGCCTCATCCTGGCTTCCTCGGGCGTGCGATTCCCCTTCTTGTGATTACAGCGCGTGCAGGCCGTAATCACGTTGTCCCAGGTGTTCTCACCGCCGCGGCAGATCGGCAGCAGGTGATCCCGGGTGAGGAACTCGCGGTGCCCCAACTCGCGGCGGTGCCGCCCGCAGTACTGGCAGGTGTAGTGGTCGCGGGCGAACAGGAAGGTATTGGTCACGTGGCGCCGGAAACGCCGCGGGACGTGCACGTACCTGACCAGGCGGATGACGACCGGTGCCGGGAAGACCAGGCTTTCCGACCTGAAAAAGCGCGACTCGTCGACCTCGAGGGCCTCGGCCTTCTGGTCGATGACCAGACGCAAGGCTCGCCTCAAGGGGACGATCGTTAAAGGCTCGTAGGACGCGTTGAGCGTCAGACAACCCATGACGTCACTCAGGCCTTTCCAGGACGCACGAGGGAGTGGTGATACTTGGGGGGCAGCGCACATTTGTCAAGGACGGCGGTCGCCAGCCCGGCGGCCAAGTCCCTGATATCAAGGGCATTGGCTCCGCCCGTCTAATGTTAGACACCAGGTGGGCGCGAATGTGCCCTGATCCGGTTGGCTAGCGCCCCCGGCGGGCTAGCGGTCGCGCATCTCGATGGGCTCGACGGGGTACTCGACGTGGAAGTAGTGCCGAGAGCTTTCGTGCTGCAGGTGGATGTGGACCACGATAACACCGTCGGTCGTCTCGCGGTTGAAACGGGTCACCTCGATGCCCTTGGAGAGGCTGACCGGACCCAAGTCGGCGATGTCCTGCGGGTACTCCATGTGGTCGGCGAAATAGGCCTCGCACATGGTGATCAGATTGTGCAGATCCTCTACGGCGGCGGCGTCGTAGGCCCGCTCTCTGGCCCGGCTGTACTTGGGCATGGCGATGACGGCGAGCAGCCCGATGATGAGGATGACGACGAGCAGTTCGATCAGCGTGAAGCCGCGACGGCTGGTCAGCATGGCTGAGACTCCACTGACAGCTGCCTTCCCACCCCCGGCTGGGGCCGCAGTCAGAGAAAGACCGGCGGTGCCAGAACGGTGGTACGTCCGGCACCCGCTACTCTTAACCACCTATCCTACAGATAGTTAGAAAGAAACGCGGGCGGGTGGCGGCAGAAGCAAGGCCGCCGACGCGTTGTTTGGGGCTCATCGCCAATGTACCGGCCTCCACGCCTAAAGCAAGCTTACGGGATCCCGGTCGATCTCTAATCGCAGGTCGCCGGCGGGGCGATCGAAGTGGGTGGCGAAGTAGCTGAGCACGCGGCCCAGAGCGCCGCTGTCGTTGGATTTGAGGACGAGGTGCCAGCGCCAGCGGCGGCGGATGCGATCGATGGGGCAGGGGGCGGGGCCCAGGAGGTCGATCGTCTGTATCCCGCGTGCTTCGAGGAGTCCCAGTAGCCAGTTCGCCGCGGCGTCGGCGGCTTCCTGGACCTTCACCTCGTCCCGGGCGGAGATGACGAGGTTGGCGAGGCGGTTGTGGGGAGGGTAGAGGGGCCCGGCGCGCTCGTCGAGCTCTCGTGCGGCGAAGCCATCGAAGTCGTGAGTGACGGCGAAGCGGACGGCGTAGTGCTCCGGCAGCGAGGTCTGGATTATGACATCGCCGCCGGCCGGTCCTCGGCCGGCGCGGCCCGCCACTTGGGTGAGCAGTTGGAAGGTCCGCTCGCTGGCCCGGAAGTCCGGCAGGTTGAGGCCGACGTCGGCGTTGATGACTCCCACGAGGGTCACATTTGGAAAATCGAGCCCCTTGGCGATCATCTGCGTGCCCAGCAGTATGTCCACCTCACGCCGTTCCACACGCCCCAGGATCTCGTGGTGGGACCACTTGGCGCTCGTAGTGTCGACGTCCATGCGAGCGATCCGGGCACCGGCGAAGGCCTCGCCGATTACCCGCTCGACCTGCTCGGTCCCCACGCCCCTGTGACTCAGATTCGTCGAGCTGCAGTCAGGACAAGACTCGGGAAGTGGCTCGTGATGGTTGCAGTAGTGGCAGACGAGGCGCGCCGGCCGCCTGTGCTGGGTGAGCGAAACGTTGCATTGGGGGCAGCAACGAACGGCACCGCAATCGCGGCACTGGGTGAAGTTCGCGTAGCCACGCCGGTTCAGTAGCAGGATCGCTTGTTCGCCACGCTGTAGGCGCTCTTCGAGAGCGTCCCGAAGCGCCGGCGCCAGCACCAGCGGTCCGCTCGGCGTCTTGCCGGGCTCTGCCACACGAGACTGGCGCTCCGCCCGCAGGTCGATGATCTGGACTGCGGGCAGCGGGCGTGCGCCGATCCGCTCGGGCAGCTCCATGAGCTCCCACTTGCCCGACTCGACGTTGGACCAGCTCTCCAGCGAGGGGGTCGCCGACCCCAGAAGGCAGAGGGCGCCGGCGCGATGCGCCCGCATCGCCGCCAGTTCCCGGGCGTGATAGCGTGGTGACGGGTCGCTCTGTTTGTAGGAGGGCTCGTGCTCCTCGTCGATGACGATGGCGCCCAGATCGCGGACAGGTGCGAAGACGGCGGAGCGGGCGCCGATCACCACACGCTTGGCCCCGTCGCGCAGAGCGCGCCACGCGGCGTAGCGTTCGCCGTCGCTCAAAGCTGAATGCAGCAAGGCGACGTCGTCGCCGAACGCGGCTCGGAACCGACTCAGGGTTTGCGGTGTCAGCGAGATCTCCGGCACCAGCAGGATGGCGCCTCGTCCTCGGTTCAACACCAGTTCGCGAAGCAGCTCGATGTAGACCAGCGTTTTGCCCGAGCCGGTCACGCCCTTGAGAACGAAGACGCCCGGCTGAGGGCGCTGCGTCGCTTCAATCAGACGGCGGATCGCCGCCGCCTGGGCTTCGGTTGGTACATGCGACGCGCCGTCGACGGGGAGGTCGGCAAATGGATCGGCCTCCGCTTCCTCATCCCGCACCTCGGCAACGCCCTTGTCCACCAGGCCCTGGACCACCGTGCGGCTGATCCCCAACCGCGCGCCCAGATGAGCTACCTCGGAGCGGCCGCCTACCGTCTCCAGGTACTCGTACAGCTCCCGCTGGCGCCGCGCGCGCCCGAAGATCTCGTCTCGCTCCTGTAGGCTGAGTAGCTCGCGTGTGAGGGAGACGACCTGGCGCGTTCTCTGCCGCTGCTCCACCACCGGGGCCTCACGCTCCACCGCCACCAGGTCCCTGGCAGCCAGCGCTTCCGCCGTCCGCGCCCAGGGGCCGGGCCCCAGTGCCTTGCGGACGCCGCTCAGCTTGATGGGCCCCTTGCGGCGCTCGAGGTGCTCCAGGAGCGTCTGCTCGGTCCGGGTAAGGCCATCGGCCTTCACGCCCCGCCGCCGGGCCAGAAGGTCCGCCGACTCGGCGGTGAGCCGCGACGGCAGAGCCGCCCTCAAGGTTAGCCCCAGCGGCGCCACGTAGTAGTCAGCGGCCCAGCGGCACAGGCTCATCAGCTCATCTCCGAGCACCGGCTCAGGGTCAGGGGCGTCCAGGACGTCCCGCACGGTGGCGGGAAGCTCGTGGGGGCCGCTCTCTAGCCGGTTCACCCAACCGGTGAGTTGCAGGCGCCCAAACGGCACCACTACTCGGCTGCCCGGCGCGATCTCTTCGGCCAGGCTTTCCGGTACCCGGTAGATGAAGGTCCGATACAGCGGTCGGGGGACCGCCACGTGGGCGAATAGTGTCACGGCCGCGAAACGCCCAGGCCGGGTTCGGCGCTCAGGTGAAGCCGCCCCCGAGCGATGCTGATCCCGGTAAAAGGATCGTCGGCCAGGAGGGCGGCGCCGTCCAGGTCGGCGTAATCGACCAGCGGGGCGAGCTGGGCCGCCGCGGCGATGCCCAGCGACGTCTCGACCATACAGCCGAGCATGACGGAGAGACCGTGAGAGCGCGCAGTGTGAATCATGCGCAGCGCCTCCGAAATGCCTCCGCATTTCGCCAGCTTGATGTTGATCCCGTCCACGGCGCCGACGAGTCGGGGGATGTCAGTAGCGCGAACACACGACTCGTCGGCGATGATCGGAATAGGTGCGCGCTCGCGTACGAAGCGCAGCCCATCGATGTCATGCGACGCCACCGGCTGTTCGACGAACTCGAGATCGAAGCTCTCGAGTGCCTCGATCCGCGCCACCGCCCCCTTCGGGTTCCAGGCCGTGTTCGCATCGACACGCAGGCGCACGTCGGGTGCCTCCTCGCGGACGATCGACAGGATCTCCTCGTCCTGGTCGGTGCCGACTTTCACCTTGAGGATCGGGAACTCGTCACCCACCGCCTCGCGCACCTTCTGGCGCACGACGTCTGGCTCGTCGATCCCTATTGTGAAGCTCGTCCACGGCGAACGGCTCGGATCGAGGCCTAACAGGCGATGCACCGGTGCGGCCAGCCGCTTACCCATCAGGTCATAGAGGGCGGAGACGATTGCGGCCCGGGCCGACGCGGATCCGCCCAGGTCGTGGAGACAGGCGGCCTCGATCTCCTGAACGGCGAACGGGTCGCGTGCCACCTCCAGCACACTCCTGTAGGCTTCGAGAGCGGCGCAGACGGTATCGGCCGTCTCTCCGTAGTAGGGCGAGGGGTCCGCTTCACCCCAGCCGCTCAGCCCATCGGCGTCGGTCAGGCGTGCCCAGACGGCGCACCTTTCGGCGTGGCCGGCCCGCGCGATGGTGAAGCGATGCTTGGTTCGGAGAGGAAGGACCTCGTATTCGAGCTTCACCCTATTCTCCGGGCTTCTCCCGGGGGAAGAAGGCTACTCTGACGAAGTCATAGGGCGGCCAGGGGCCGGTGAGGTCAAACTGGAACTCGGGATGATCGGCATCGAGCTCATCGGCGTACTCTACGAAGCTGACCCAATCGGCCCGGCTCACCAGGAATGCTGCCGACAGAATACGCTTGCCTTCTGACGGGAGCGTGAAAGCGGCGCGCGACCTCCGGCGTAGGGCCGTATAGAAGCTGGCCGCCTGGTCCACCAGGTCCCCTTCGCTGACGTCGGGCCTTCTTCCCGATGGCTGGATGTGGAGTCGCATCTCGAACGCGCCATCCAGGAAGGACAGGGCCTCATCGAAGGCGACGTGCTGGTCTTCGAGGAACTCCAGGATGTGCTCGCGATCGCGAAATACGATCCCGTACGGGGCAGGCACGATCGTCGCCCGGCGCATGGCGCGCTCGATGGTAGCGCTGTGCTGCTGGATGAGGTCCCGATTCCAATCGGGGAGGCGGTAGGGGACCTCGCGGACGAGCGCTGCCATACCCCGATGTTCGACCAGGTCATCATCGCCCGCCGTACCCTTGAGCTTGGCGAGCGCGCGCTCGTGCCCACGTGCCCGCACAACGCCGTGGAGCAGCAGACCCTGTTGCTCCGCAGCTTGCGCTTCGTCGTGCTCGTCGGCCGTTACAGGTTGCTCGACCTCTCCCATCCTTCACTCAGCAGCGGATAGACATCGTCTTGGGTCTTTGGCGTCGTCACCTCGGGACCGTCGTGCCCGAGATAGACGTTGATCTCGGAGCGGACCCCGAGATTCTCCTCAGCCATGTATACACCGGGCTCGATGGAGAAAGCTACGCCGGGGAGCAGCCTCCGCACGTCGTGGGTCTCGACGCCGTCGATATTCGGCCCGAGTCCATGGATCTCGTTGTCGATGGAGTGGCCGGTGCGGTGGTTGAAGCGCTCGCTGAAGCCGGCCTTCTCGATGACGGCGCGGCTCGCAGCGTCCAGATCGCAACCGCGCAGCGGCCTCTCGGGGTCGCCGAAGTGGTCGGCGGCGTACTTGACTGCGGCCTCTCGGGCGCCGTGAACGGCGCGCCACACTTCCTGCACGCGCTCCGGGATCTCGGTCCCCATAAAGCCCATCCACGTCTGGTCCGCGAACACCGAGCCGGGCTCCCGCGCCCAGAGGTCGATGAGCAGGACGCGATCCGCGACGATCGGGACAGCGCCCTGCGGAGTCGGTTCGTAGTGACCGTCCGCGGCGTTGGCACCGACGCCGACGATCGTGTCGCCCTCCACCAGCCCCACATCGTCCATCATCTTCAAGATGGACTCCTTGAGGCCCCATTCGCTGAGGCTGGCCCCGGAATGCACCGCCTCTGCCGCCTGCTTGAAGGCGCGCGCCGCGATGTTCGCTATGGCCGCCGATGTCCTGCGGTGACTCGCCAGCTCGGCGTCTGTCCAGGTCGCCGCGAACATAGTGGCCAGGTCACCCGATTCCACCGGGTGCACGCCCGAGCGTCTGATCAGATCGAGCACGCCGGCGGGGACGCGGTCGAGTTGCGGGACCTCGTCGTTCTCCGAGTACTCCACGGCGACGCGAAGCCCCGGCGTCAACAGCTCCGCCAGCGTCTTCTCCAGCTCCTGCCACTTGAAATAGACGCGAATCGCCCCCGTCCACTCACTCCACGGCGGCACCTCGAGTGAGTGGGCGACGGCTACCGGCACCCCCTCCACCGGTATGAGCACGAAGTAGCGGCGGCTGAGCGGCTGCCCGAGTCCCAGGACCCGCCCGGCTACCGGGTTCGTCGCGTGGTAGTCGTAGAGCAGCCAGCCGTCCAGCCCGCGCTCGCGGAGCGCTGCTTGAATCGCCCGCAGCCGGTCCGGATCGATGTATGCACGTTGTGCCGTATGAGCCATTGCGATTCAGTCCCCTCGGGTCCTGTCGTCGCCGTCCTCGTCCGGGACACCGTTCGACTTCGTCCCCCGGATCAGCGTTACGCCGATCGTGCGCTCCTGGCCCAGCAAGTTGCGTATCTCGTACTCACGCGCCACAGCCCCTTTCAGCCCCCGCCACCCCCAGCGCCGCCAGGCGCGCCACAGGATCGCCAGCTTGTCGGCCAGCGTGAACAGCTCGGCCAGGTGTGTGAATGTGCGACCTCGAATCAGGAAGGGGAAGACCTGGTCCGACCAGTCCTCGACCTGCAGGTCGACTACCTCGGCTTCGCGCAGCGCCTGTTTCCATTCCACCAGCAGCAGTGGGGGCGCGCCGAGGTGCTGGATCAAGATGCGGCGCTGCTCCTCGTCCACATGGCCGGTCCAGACCAGGCTGATGAGCACGACTTTGCCGGCCGGCCGAGTCACGCGGCCCAACTCGGCCACGGCTTTGAGCGGGTCGACAGAACTGGCCAGCCCCAACTCGCCGATCGTCAGGTCGAACACTCCGTCTTGATACGGCAGGTCGTCCACCGGCGCGTTCTGGAAGTGGACCTTCGAATCGACGCCCTCGTCCCGGGCACGTTGTTCAGCCACTTCGATCGCCGCCGGGTCCGGGTCGACGCCGGCGACGTCCGCCGGGTAGTGCTTGGCGAAGAAATTGGCCACCGCCCCGCGGCCGCAGGGCACGTCGATCAGCGAGCTCGGCGCCTCGGTCTCGGACAGGCCGGTGAGTTTCGCGATCTGGCGATAGAGCTGCTGGTCGCCGGAGGAGAAGCCCCTCGAGCGGCTCAGTCGCAGCAAATCGATCATCGACGGCCCGCGTTCCGGGGCGTGCGGTGAGATTGGAGGTGGAGCGGAGTCTCGGTCCTCGCCAGGAAGCATGGGCGGAAAACTAGACGGGCCCCGAAAGGCGGTCAACTGAGGATGGGCACCGCCCGAGTTAACGGCGAGGAAAGGCGGCCCGTCAGCCCAGGTCGAGGCCTGCCAGTGCCGTGATGTGCGCGAGCCCGCACTCGGCCAGAAGGCGCAGGTCGTATCCGCCTTCCAGGGCGGAGACGACCCTTCCCTCGCAGTGCGAGGCGGCGATCTCGAGGACCTTCCGGGTCAGTTCGTGGTAGTCCGCCGGCCTGAGCGTGAGTCCCGCGAGGGGATCGCCGGCGGCGGCGTCGAAGCCGGCGGAGATGAAGATGATGTCGGGGCTGAACCCCGAGATCGCGGTCTCCATCCCCTCCAGCAGAGCCTTAACGTAGCCCTCCGCGGGCAAGCCGGGCGGCACCGGAAGATTCAGGGTCGCGCCGTCTCCGGACCCATGACCCCGGTGAACGCTCTGGCCGGTGCCCGGGTAGTGCGGCCACTGGTGCATCGACAGGTAAAATACGTCGGGGTCCTCGTAGAAGATCGCCTCGGTCCCGTTTCCGTGGTGGACGTCCCAGTCGATGATCAGCGCACGCTCGAGGCCCACCCTCTGAGCATAGCGGGCGCCGATCGCCACGTTGTTGAACAAGCAGAAGCCCATCGCTCGGTCTTCGGTGGCGTGATGGCCCGGCGGCCGCGCCATACAAAAGGCGTTTGCGGCGCTGCCGTCGGTCAAAGCATCGACCGCAGTGATAACAGTGCCGGCCGCCGCCAGCGCCGCCTCCCACGAGCCGGGCGACACTGCGGTGTCGGCGTCGAGGTGCACGATGCCGCCCAGGTCGGCGGAACGGCGCACCGCCTGACTGACGCGCTCGACGTGCGAGGCGGGGTGCACGAGTGTTAGGTGCTCATCGGCGGCGTGCTCGCTCTCGACTCGCTGGAGGCGCGTCTCGAAGCGCGGCATCGCTTCGTCCAGGGCCGCCTGCAGCGCCCGGAGCCTGTCGGCTCTCTCCGGGTGTCCCGGACCGGTGTCGTGCCCCTCGCAGTCGGGATGGTAAACCACCAACGTCGGTGCTTCAGGCCTCATGACAGATCAATTAGACACGTCGCTCTAGCCGCGGGCAAGCCTGCGGAGCAGATCCGGATGGCGCCGCCAGAAGTAGCCGATCATCGCGGCGGCGGCGAGCAGATTGCCGACCAGCACGGCCGGCCAGTTGACCTCGCCGAGCACGGGCTCCACGACAGCCAGGACGTACGTGTAGTAGACGAACTCGAAGAAGACGACGAGGAAGAACGCGCCTGGGATCATCAAAGGCGGCGTGCGCTCGAACAGCGCAAAGGCCCACGCGACCATAAGACCGGCGGCTACGAAGGCCAGCCCGTGGAACAGGGTGTAGCCGGCGACCAGCGTGGCGATCGAGCCGGAAGTGGGGCTGGGTCCACCGAATAGGCGCTCCCCCAGCAGAGCCGGCGTGTGGAACGGCTGGCCCGCCAGGGTGTCGGTGACGAAAAACCACAACGCCAGGGCGGCGGCACTGAGCAGGCCCCCGACGACCCCCTCACGAGCGAGCGCCGACATCGCCGGCACGGCGCCGAGACGATCTGACCCTGCGATTTGCATAGAAAACCCCTGCGCGTGGTGGGTAATTGGGCCGGCTATCGTCTCTAGAAGAACGGGTGTGCAACGGCGAGGGTTCCGCCGGGTGGCACTATAACACTGTCAGCTGATCTCGAGCGTCGGCATGCGGGAGCGCAGGTACTGCTCGCAATCGCGGATCGGGTAGAGTAGCACATGCCAGCGCGGGTCCGGCAGGGCGAGTGGTGCGGTCTCGGCCAGAAGCCAGCGGCTCAGCTCGTCGGCGACGCCGATAGTCTCCGGGTCGGCGCGGCCTTCGATCCGCGCCAGGGCCCAGTAGATGTCGTGGCCGCCGGGGGGTCTCAGCCGCAGGTACCAGCTGTAGACCTCGCCGACCTCGGGTCGTACCGGCTTGAAGATGGAGGAGCGGTGGCCGGCGCCCATCCCCAGAACTGCCTCCATCGCTGTCGGAGACAGGAACTGGGTGCGGTGGCTCTTCACCAGGCCGGCGGCGCGGCCCGATTTCAAGAGGCCCGGATCGATGGCCAGCCGCCCGTCGACCAGCAGCCAGCCCGTGCCCGGACCCGCCGCCGCCCACCGTCTGGCCAGGCGCCGTTCGATGATCGAACGGTGCAGCTTAACCGCTGACCGCCCCAGCTCGGCCAGCCTGATCGGGTGGAGGTCGGCGGCGTCCGCTTCGCTGTCGATCAGTGCGGCTTCCGGCAGGCCGAGCTCGAGGAAGCGATCGGGCGGGAGCAAAGCGTGGGGGAAGGCGAGGATCTCCTCTTCGGCCACGGCCCAGGTCGTGAACTCACGGTCGCTGCGCTGCCGGATCACCGCCGCCACGTAACCGTGGACGACGGGTACGACGCCGAGGTAGCCGCAGACGTGCGTGTGCTCGATCCCGTCGAGGAAGAACTCGAAACGCGACCCGCTCGCCGGGCCCGCGGAGTGGATGGCGAAGCTCCCGTCACCCTCGACGATCTCCGCCTCGCCGAAGGCGGTCGGCTCGGGCGGCGGCTCGATTTGCGGGCCGCCTCCCTTGATGGGGTGCCAGCCGGAGCCGAGCCCCGCACCCACGTCCAGCAGGCGCCGCCAGATGGCGGCACCTCTACTCGGTTGATCCGAGCGCTCGAGCCCTCTAGTTTCGCCAGGCATGGGTCTTATGAATAGGACTTCCCGCTTCTCTCTACAACGGGCCCGCGAGGCTTGGCGGCTGGCAGCGCTGCTCGCGTTGCCGCTGCTTTACGGCTGCGACAACGTGGAGTGGGGCGGCATATCGGTCGAGCTGCGCGAGCCGGTCTACGAGAGCGCCGATACGGGTGCGGCCGTCGATAGCTTGGCCGAGCCACCTCCGCTGGCCGCTGCTCTTCCACGTGCGGCGAACCGACGAGGTCGGAACGGCCGTTATCGAACCGGTCGTCGAGCTTGCGGCCCAGGAGCTGAGGGCGGTGGGGCCGTTGCGCGCCGGGCGCGCCCCCGAGTATGTGGACGAGTTCATCGCTCGCTACTACGGGACCGACCAGGCATACCAGCTGTTCCGCGGCGGCGCCCGCATCGGGACCTTCTACGTCGGCGCGCCCGCCGTCGGCGGCTCAGGCCTCTGCCTCGAGCTCAGGGCAGAAGGGCACGTCGAGCTAAGGCCACAGGCCGACACGCTGAGCGAGTTCCTCGCCTGGTCACCCGGAGCACGAGCCGGCGACGACACGCTCGCCGTCCCGACCTATCGCTCCGACATGCTGTCGCTGTCCCAGGTGCTGGCGCGCCTCGGCGTGCGGGAGCGCGAGATACCGGGCGTCTGGCGGTTCAGAGCGCCGGCGGACCTGCGGGCCCTCCGTGTGGGAACGGGGTCGAGAGGCTTCGCGGCGACGTTCGTCGTCAGCGACTCGTTAGGCGCCGGCTCGCCGGCCGATTCGGCGGGCTCGGTCTTCATCGTCGCCGATTACGATCCTTCCCGTGGATACTTCCCGATCTACTTCGACGCCGCCTGGTACGGGCCGGGCCAGAAGCGCGCTCTGCGCTGGCTCGATACCGTCGACCTGACGGGCGACACCGACCTCGAGTGGTTGCTGCGCGCCTACGGCGAGGCGCGCCGCGCGGGACACTACGAGGACGGTGCTCTGGTCCGGTCGAAGGCCGCTCTGCGAGGCGGAGAGCTCGGCGGGAAGGCCCTGACCGGTACGGTCGGACACGACGAGAAGAAGAAGGGCTGACCGCCGTGAGGCGGCCAGCCCTTTCTGTTCGACTCCGGGGGAGCCGTGGATCAGAACGACTGCATAACCCGCAGCAGCCACACGCTCGCCAGCTCCGGCGCGCCAATCATCTGGATATGCTTTTTGTTCAAGATGTTGGTGCCGGTCAGCGATAGAACGGTCGAGCGGGAC
>JBDHJU010000151.1:0-7259 GCA_039586755.1 Gemmatimonadota bacterium
AGGCGGCCTGACGGCCTGAGGGAATCACTACCCGCTATGATTACAATTTGCGGAATCCCGGCCGCCGCGTCCACCATTGCGCCTACTCGCCTCTCTGCTGGCCTGGCAGGAAGTCCTCCATCACCCAGATCTCGGCACCGCTGCGTCCGCCCTCGAAGGCGATGCGCCGGCCATCGGGATGGAAGCGGATCTTCGAGATTCGGTTCGCCGACAGATCCAACTTCTCCGGCTCCCCGCCGACTACCGGAACGCGCCACAGCTCAACGGCACCGTCCCACGGTCTGACATATAGGAGATGTCGGCCGTCGACCGACCAGGTGATGTCGAATACGTTGTAATTCTTCTCGGTCTGAAACCGGTGCAGTTCACGGGAAACGCCTCCAGTTGCCGGCATCAACATCAAGCTGCGCTCACCTCCACCTCCGACGGCGAAGGCTAGTTGTCGGCCGTCCGGTGAGAGGGCAACCGGCGGGTTGGGGTGCTCATCCGAGAGCACCCGCTGCACACCACGCTCCAAATCCATCACCGCGATGCGTGTCTCTTCGCCGTGCCAGACTCGGTAGTAGACGGAGCCGGCGTCTGGTGACCAATCAATAAGTCGAGCGATCTCGATGTCCCAAAACGCCGCCAGCGGCTCCGCCTCACCGGTCTGTATATCGACCTTGAACACTCCGTCTCGTTCGTTTCGGTCCACTCCCGGTACGAGTAGGTGGTGACCGTCAGCGAACCAGCGGAAGCCCCCGAAGAGATCGAGGTCCGGCACACTGAGCCGCCGGGTCTCTCCGGTCTCGACTGAACGGATCGAAATCTTGAACTCGCCGGTGTACCACCCGGCCTGTTGTCCTTCCAGCGTTAGATAGGCCAGATAACGGCCATCCGGTGACCATTCGGGAGACGAGTTTCTGGCGAGGTTGTCCCCCCCCACCGCGGTGGGTGCCGCCAGCACCGCACCAGTCTCCGGGTCGAGGCTGGCGACGTAAACGACTCGATTGTCCATGGGCACACCGTAGAAGAACGAGCCGTCGCTAGTGAAGCCGATGGGTGACACACGCCACATATCGGGCTTAATGAGTCTGGGCTCTCCGGCGGCCCGTCCCTCGGCTACAGGCAGCATCCACGCGCCCAACGTGCCGGTGCGGTCACTGGCGAACAGGACGTGCTCACCGTCAGGCGCCCAGCCCAACACGAAATCGTTGGCCGGGTGCTGGATCAGACGAGCTTCCTCACCACCGTGCACCGTGAGCACGAATATGTCTCGTTCTTCCGAGTATCTATCTTTCGGCAGGTCGTAGACGACATATCGGCCATCTGGAGAGAAGCTCACTTCCACGGGCCAGCGCCAGGACGATCCCATCTCCTTCAACGTTTCCGGCGACCCATCCGCCACCGAGACCAGCGCCACTCTATAGGTCTCGTCTACTCCTAGACCGGAGATGAGAATCTGATCGCCGTCAGGAGACCAACCCGCGGTCCCGTACCAATCGAAGGATTCGCCTCTGAACAAGACGCGCGGACTGCCGCCATCCCAACCGACGACGCGCAGCTCGTAAGGGTGCTCACCGCTGTCTTGATACCACACGTAGGCTATGTGCTCGCCGTCCGGTGATATCGCAGCGTCTTCCACCCACTGACTTATCCAGGAAGCGTCATCGGTCAGCAGACGCACCTCGCCGGTACTGAAATCGCGTATCGCCAGGTCACCGTTCGGGCCGACGAAGGCCAGGTAGCGGCCATCGGGCGACACGCCGCAACAGGTAGGTACGTCGGGACCGCCCCAGACGCGCCGTACCACCATCGGAGTTGAGTCCTGGTCGGCCACCGCCACGGCCGCCACCGCACCTGGGATGCCAGCCGCCAGCAGCTCGCCCTCACCGTTGCCACGGGGCGACTCGGGGTTGCAACCCGCGAGTAGGACGACTCCAAGGACGAGAATGCCTATTCCCTTACTCATAGCACTTTGCTCCTATTGCTCGTCGGATGTACCAGCCGTCGCCGGCAGGAAGTCTTCCATCACCCAGACCTCCGACCCGAACTCGCCGCGCGTCAGCGCGATACGTCCTCCGTCGGGATGGAAGCGCATCCCTCCCCTCCCGTCTACATCCTCGTACCAGTCCAACCGCTCGGGCTCACCGCCCTCCGCCCGTACGCGCCACAGGTCGACGTACTCGTCGTTGTTGCCGTGTCGCTTGTAGTAGATGTAATGGCCGTCCGGGGCCCAGAAGATTAGCTGTGGCCAGGAAGTTCCCGCCTCGAAGTGAAGCAAAGCGCGCGGTTCGCCACCGGCGGTCGACATTACCATGAGAGTCCAGCCACTGTCGTCTTGCCCATCCCGGTAGGCGAAGGCCAGACGAGTCTCGTCAGGCGAGACGGCGTAGCCGCCCGCGATAAAGCCTTCATCCGTTGCGGCGTGGCGAATCACTTCCTCGGCGCCGCTCTCGAGATCTCGGATGCCGATCCGCGTGCCGTCTTCGGAGTAGGTCCAGCAGAAGATCGATCTCCCATCCGCACGCCAATGGGCCAGCATGTGGTACTCGTCGGGACCGAAACGAACGGCCGGCTCGGCTTCACCAGTCTGAACATCGACCAGGAACAGGCCCTTGTTACCAGTCTCGTAGTTATAGACGAGGATAGATCGGCTATCGGGTGACCAGCGCGGCGCGTAGATGGGACCGATGCCAGGCGTCAGCTCCCGCTGCTCGCCCGTCTCCATCGAGCGGGTGACGATCACATTGGTGCCGACCCGCCCCAGCGGGTCACGCTTCGAGAGATAGGCCAGGTAGCGACCATCGCGGGACCAGACCACATCTTCGTTACTTCCAAAGAAACTCTGGCTAATGCGCATAGGTTGATCGATTATGCGGCCGGTTCCGGGATCGAACGCGGCAACATACACATCGGTCATGTCCATAGGCACGCCGTAGTAGAACGAGCCATTTCGTGCGAAGCCGAGGGGCGCGACACGCCACATGTCCGGCTTCACCAGCTTCGCCTCCCCAGCCGCTCGCCCGTCCGTCACCGGCAGAAGCCAGGCGCCGAGCGTCCCGGTGCGGTCGCTGAGAAACAGAACGTGTCTACCGTCAGACGCCCAGCCGAGCACGCGATCGTCGGCCGGGTGCTCCACCAGCGGGCGCTCATCGCCGGTCTCGACATCGATCACATAGACGTCGCTCGCCGATGAATCGTTCTTGGCCGGGTAGTCATAGATGACTGACCGTCCGTCGGGTGACACGCTGATCTCGAACGGAGCTTGTTGGCCCAGCGTCTTGAGGACCCGTAAGGAGCCATCGGCCACAGTGACCAATCCGATTTCGCGAACGACCTCGTCGTTTCCATCAAGCCTCACAACGACCCGCTCGCCATCGGAAGACCACTCCATCGGATGCACATCGAACGATTTGTCCGCGTGGAGGATTCGCGGACCCGAGCCGTCGAGCTCGAGGACACGAAGCTCATCGTACCCGGTCTCGTTCGTCCAGCTGTAAGCGACCCTCTCGCCGTCAGGTGAGAACGCTGAGGCCCACGCGTACTCGCCGTTCGAAGCTTCCGTGAGACGGCGGTTCTCACCTGTGCTGAATTCGTGGACCGTCAGATCGCCCGTCATGTTGTCCGAGAAGGAGAGATACCTGCCGTCGGGCGACGGGCCGCCCCAGAATCCCAGGTTGTCCGAGACGAACCAGAGTCGCCGCACCACCATGGGCGACGAGTCCTGCTCCGCATCGCTCAAACTAGCCGTCGCGGCCGGGAGCCCGGCCGCCAACAGCTGTCCGCCATCGGCGGCGGGCTGCCGCTCTGAACTGCAGCCGGCCAGCGCTACCACCCAAAAGAGAATCCCTGTCAAGCTTCTCATGATTTCTTCCTCTTACAGGTGACACTGCTCGCGTCTCAGACATTCGATCGCCAAGGCCGCCACCGAGGCGAGGGCCACGAGCAGGCCGAAGATGAGCCCGGCGCCGAACCAGTAGGCGACTGTAACGGCGTCCAGCTCCAACCCTGGACTCTGTACCGTCAGTTGAACGAGCTCCAACATGGTCTGACTTGGGCTTGGCGATGGTGGGGCGGCCGTCGGCCGACCCTTCGGGAGAGTAACCCTGGCGAGGGGCGTGCCAGAGCCGCCGGGCGGTCAAAGGCCAGTAATTATGCGGGTTCTGAGGTTTTCTGGCCGCGGGCTAGCGTGTGCCCGCGAAGATCGACTCGACGATGACGACGCCGATGCCGCGCGGATACCTGATCCCGTCCTCTTCCTCGCCGGACGACACCGGGGCGAGCCACACGCCGGGGCGCAGGTTCTCCTGCATCGCGGTCGGCAGTCGATCCGTCTCCGGGCCGAGCAGGAGGGCGAAGGCGAAATTGCCGCCGATTCCCTCATGCGCGGTCGGCACGATGTAGGCCGCGTTCGCCCAACGGGTCGACGATTCGCTGAAGGTGTCCCCACCGCCGCCCTCCAGGAAGACGCTGAACGTCTGGACCTGGGAGACCGCCGGCCGGTGCCCGAGCCCGAACAGATCGGTATACGTGTCGGAACCCGCGACATCGACGAAGAGCCCGAGGCCGAGATCCCAGCCGCCGCCCGTTGCCGTACTGCTGGCGTAGAAATCGTCGCCGGACCTGTCGAGCACCATGCCGGTCCCATGGTGTACGCCTCCCGCCATCCCGCAATGCTGCTCGGCGTCCCCCTTCATGCACACGTAGACATCGTTACCGGCGCTCTCGACCATCATCCCGATGCCGGCGGTGAAGCCGATGCCCAACCCGAACGTGCCGCCGACGTAGGTATCGTCTCCGCCGCCGTCGCTCACCAGCCCGATCCCACCGACGAAGCCCGGCCCGTGAGTCGGTTGTTGGGAGTACCGATCGCTTCGCCAGGAGAAGCCGATGCCTATGCCATAGCCCTGGAAGCCGTGATCGGGAGCGCCCTCCCGGTTGTAAGAATTCCGGTACACTCCCCAGCATTGGTACCGATCATTCCCCGCGCCGCCGTCTCTGATTATCCCGACCCCTTTGTTGAACCCGATCCCGATGCCCTGGATGGCAGCGACGTACCAATCGTCACCCTCCTCATCGGCGAGCAGGCCGAGGCCCGGGCTGTGCGCCGCTCCGAGAGCCCACTTGTCGACCAGGTAGGTGTCGTTTCCTGCCCGATCGATGTGTAGACCGATGCCGAAGAGCGCCGCGCCGTACGAGAACCCGCCGTCGAGGCTCGCCGGCTCCGCGCCGCCGTAAACGCGTTCGGGATCGACTAGTTGTATATCGCGCCCCGCCTCCCGGCTCTTGGTCGCCGCGTCTTTGAGTAGCGCCGCGCGATTTTCGCCGCGCGCCGGGTCCACCGCCTGCGTGTAGATGTCGTCTCCCTCCCGGTCGAGCAGGATGCCGAGCCCGAAGACGCCGGCGCCGGGACCGACGGGCTCCGTGTGGGAGTACACGTCGTTGCCGTGAAGGTCGATGACGACTCGCAACGGGTAGCGGCCCAAACGATCGAGATCGTAGTCCACCTCATAGATGTCGTCGCCACCCAGATCGACGATCACCGCGGCCTGTATGTCGATATACCTGTTGGGCCCGGGGCCGCCGATGATCAGGTCGCCATACTCGGTCGTCCGATGGACGAGCACGTGTCCCTCCACACCCGGCACACGCACCGGGCTCGCGGCCTCAGCCAATTCACGCTCGAGCTCTGCGAGGAAACCCTCTTCCAGCACGGGGAGAAGCACCGCGAGAGCGCGCGCGGTCGCGGCCAGGTCGACGCGCAGCCCCGTGAAGGTCGTGTGGCTGCCGGTCCACTCTCGCTCATCTCCACTCACACCACTGGTCTCCAGGTCGTAGCCCGCCAACGAGCGATAGAAGTGGTAGATCGAGGTCACGCTGGGCAGCGCGTCGGGAACGTCGAGGCCCAGTGAGGTCTGCGGGGCACCCGGAGCCAACCCTCTGTGCGGGTCATACAGGAACCAGTTGTGCCGAGGTGCCTCGAGCGAGCTTGCGCTGTACGTGCCGCCGGTCGTCGTGACATACCGCACCAGGAAAGGAAGCAGACCGCGCCTCGCGTCATCTACCGCTCCGAGCGCCTCGCGGTCGAGGATGCCGTGGGCCGCGAGCGCCGCCGCGTCGAGGGCGTCCGCCGCGCTCTCGAAATCGCCCAACCCAACAAACTGGGGGACAGGGATATCGGCAGCCTCCAGGGCGGCTGCAGTGAGCTCGGACACCGACCCCGCCGTCTCGATCCGGCGCGCCCAACCGTCGAGCAGCCTCGCCGCGTTCGGCGGGTCCTCCCCTGCTTGCCGCTCCAGCCCGAGACGCTCGAACCGATAATGGTCATCGACCGACGCCTCGTACTCGACGCGATATTCGCGCCAGGCGGAATAGTCGGCCGCCACCCCGTATTGAGGGTGCAGGTACGGCTCTTCCACTCGAAACGAGGGATCCAGATCGCTCAGAGCCCGCGGATCGTTCAGCACGTCGCCTATGATTTCCGCGCCACGGCTCAGCACTTGGTCTGTTGCCGCGAACCGCGCCTCATCCTGCCGAGCAGACACCAGCGCCACGCAGCACAGAATGAACGCGAAACTCGAACTACGCGTCGTCTTCTTCATGCTGATACCCTCTCCACCTGACCTGACTGCGTTAGTGACAGCCGGCGCGCCCGTCCCTTTCGTTACGTCGGTGCTACCTGGGGGAGCTGCAGCCGGACCGTGGTCCCCGCGCCGGGCGTGCTAACGATTTCCAGCTCGCCGCCGTGGGCGGTGGCTATCCGCTGGGCGATGGCGAGCCCAAGCCCCGTACCTTCGGGCCGGGTTGAGTAGAAGGGCTCGACGACCCGCTCGATGTTCTCCAATGGTATGCCGCGCCCCGTGTCGCGAATCGAGATCGACACACCAGCCCGATGGCGAGCAACTGTCACCTCGACGCGCCCACCGTCGTCCAAAGCCTGTGCGGCGTTGAGCAGCAAGTTGAGGAAGAGCTGTTCAAGAGCGATCGCATCGCCTTTTACCCAGAGCGGTGCGTCTCCGAGATCCGCGTGAGGAACGGGCGCCTCCTTCGACCTGAACTCCGACTCTGCCGTCTGCAACGCGGCCGCGAGGGGTTGGCGGATGTCTACGGGCTCGAGGGTGACGCTGCCGCTCCGTGCCACGCGCAGCGCGCCCGTGACCGAACGATCGACGCGCTCGATCTCGCCCAGCGCGCGAACCAGCAGCTCTCTAGCGTCCGAATCCGGCGGCAGCTTCTCCTCGACACGCTGCAGGTCGAGTCGGATCGACGTCAGCGGG
>JBDHJU010000068.1:0-17709 GCA_039586755.1 Gemmatimonadota bacterium
CGTACTGTGTGGCGAAGTCGAAGTCGCGCTCGTCGTGTGCCGGCACCCCCATGATCGCGCCCCAGCCGTACTCCATCAGCACGTAATCGGCGACCCAGATCGAGATCTCCTCGTTCGTCACCGGGTTGATCGCTCTCGCGCCGGTATCGACACCGCTCTTTTCGCGCTCCTCGCCGGCCTTACGCCGCTCTTTCAGATCCACGGCCAGCGCATTCTTGACGTACTCTTCCACCACGGCGCGCTGTGCGTCCTTGGTGATCTGGGCCACGTAGGGGTGCTCGGGCGCCAGCACCATGAAGGTGGCGCCGAACAGCGTGTCGGGCCGCGTGGTGAAGACGCGTAGCTTCTTGTCCGGGTGGCCGATGATCTCGAAGTCGATGTCGGCGCCCTCCGAGCGGCCGATCCAGCTCCGCTGCAGCCGCTTGGTCGAGTCGGACCAGTCGATCCACTCGAGGTTGTCCAGTAGCCGCTGCGCGTAGTCGGTGATCTTGAAGAACCACTGGTCGAGGAAGCGCTGGGTCACCTCGGTGGAGCAGCGCTCGCAGTGGCCGTCGATCACCTGCTCGTTGGCCAGCACGGTATTGCAGGACGGGCACCAGTTGACCGGAGCCTTGCGGTGCTCGGCCAGGCCGGCCTTATAGAGCTGCAGGAAGATCCACTGGGTCCACTTGTAGTACTCGGGCTGGGTAACGTCGACGACCCGGTCCCAATCGTACATGAACCCCATGCGCCTGAGCTGGCGCGTGAAGTTCTTGATGTTGCTGGGAATGAGCTCCATCGGATGGATGCCCCGCTCGAGCGCGAAGTTCTCCGAGTGGATACCGAACGCGTCGAAGCCGATGGGCTCGAAGACCGTGTGTCCCTGCAGCTGCTTGAAGCGGCCGTGGATGTCGGCGCCGGTGAAAGCGTAGACGTTCCCCACGTGCAGCCCCTCCGCCGACGGGTAGGGGTACATCATCAGGTTATAGAAAGGAGCGTCGGCCCCTTCGATGTCGACGTTGTAGAGCCGGGTCTCGTCCCAGCGCTTCTGCCACTTGGTCTCGACCGCTACCGGGTCGTACTTCTCGGCCATTGTCCTGCGATTCTATGACGGCGTGATATCAGAAAGGCGGGCGCTTCCACCCGCCTCGCGAGTTTCGGAACGCTTAATTAATAAGATCAGCGGCCCGGATATCAACCCGGATCCAGCATCGTACGTCTGACAAGATCGGGTTTCTCAGCATCCGGGTATCGGCGTCGGGGCGAGTGAGCACGGACCGCCGGTCGCCAGCCTCAGGCAGAACCGGGAGGAGCCGGGGGACCGACTCGCGGAGCTGGTGTTAGCGACCCGGCTCAGATCTTCAGGAGAAGTCTGTGGGGTGAGGTGCCTGAGAACCCTTCGAAACCACTGACCTCAAGTGCCGGGTCGGCCGGAGCGAGCGGTCCCCCGGCTCCGACCCCGCGCGGGTCAGGGGCCGGGCCGTGCGGCGATCAGGCCCTCCAGGGCCGCCCAGGGTTCAGCGGTGCCGTCCACCGCTGCGGCGAGCCGCTCGATCGACCGCGTCAGGCTCTCGGAACCCTCGTAGAGCGCTTGGAAGAGCGGCAGCCGGTGGTAGTAAAGGTGTCGGGCGATGAGCGAGGCGTTGTTGAGGCGCGTCGGGTCGTAGCGGGCAAACCCGGGGGTGCGCATGGTCGGGGCGTAGTCGCGCCGGAAGGACTCGGCGGCCGCCGCCAGCAGCGCCGAGCGGCGCGGGATGAGCGAGTCGACCGGCAGCTCCTCGGCGTAGAGCGTCTCCAGATCGGTCCATAGCTGGTCGAGGAACTCGCTGAACCGCACCGTGTCGTGCCAGCGGTCCGTTGCCAGGTCACACAGCCTTTCGCTGTAGCCGCGCTCGCAGAAGAACTCGATTGCGCCGACCGAGCCGACGAAGTTAGCGAAGCTCTCATTGAACTTCACGTGCCCGCTAACGAACAGGGTGTTGTGCGTCACCTCGTGCACCACCGTCTCGACGAGCCCCACGCTGTCCTGGCCGAGCACCGTCGAGAGTAGCGGGTCGGGGAACCAGCCCAGGGTACTGAATGCCGCTGTTGGCCGCAGGTAGGTGTCGTAGTGTCTCTCCTGCAGCTTGCGCGCCTCTCTCTCCGCCGCCGCCCGACTGAAGAACCCTTTGTAGGGCACGCGTCCGACGATGGGGAACCACCAGGTATGGGCGGCCAGGCGGTTCACCGGACTGGCGGACAGCACCAGGGCCAGCGTGTCGCGCCCGATGTCGGAGAACGAAGTGTAACTGTCGCCGACTTCGAGCATCAGGTCGCGGGCGGCGAAGCTGCGGGCTTGAACGACGAGCTCGAGCTTGGCTCGCGTCTGCATATCGAGCGCGGGGTCGTTCAGGATGTCGGCGATCGAGCGGCGACGCGCGAGTATGCGGGCCTCCTCCCAAGCGGCGCGGATCACGTAGCCGGGCGAGCAGGACATGAACGACGCTCCGATGGCGACGGCGATGACGATGGCGATGGGGATGGCGATCTGCGTGCGCTTCACGGGGCCTCCCAGTCGGCTAGCCGCCGCAACGCGTGCAGCCGATCGCTGTTACCCATGCGCGCGCGGCCGACGGCGTCGCGCAGCCACGCGATCGAGCGGTCGTAGTTCTCCCGGTCCACGGGGTAAGGGTAACCGTCTTTGCCGCCGTGGGCGAAGGAGAAACGTGCCGGGTCGCGGAAGCTGGGCGGCCGGCCATGGGCGAGCTCGGCGATGAGCGCCAGCGCCCTGATCGTCTTGGCGCCCACCCCCCTGAGCGACAGGAGGGCCTCGAAATCGGCGGGCTGCGCCTCGTAGGTCGCGAGCAGCACCTTGCCCAGGTTGCGCGGCCGCACGTCGCTCTCAATGTCCACGTGGTGGCGGGTCGGTAACTCCAGCCGCAGGATGTCGGCCACTTCGCGCTTGACCCTTTCCGGCTCCTCGCGGGCGATCTCCGCCGCCGCGCTCCGCGCGCTCTCCGACTCGGCCGCGACGAGGTTGAGCACGGATTCGCCGCGCCCCTCAGAGCAGATGGCAGTGTGCGGTTCGCAGACGAAATCGGAGACCTGGGTCGAGAGCCAATGGTAGCGGCGCGCCGAGCGGTCGGCCTCCTGCATCCCCTGCTGGACGACGGCCCAGTCGCCGGTCGGCGTGAAGAAGAATGAGTGATGGTAGATCTGATAGCCGTCCTGGACAGCGGCGCTGTCGACCTTCGCCGACATGCGGCTGGCGTAGACCAGCGATTCGCCGTCGAGCCCGACCGCAGCGGCGGCGGCGCGCAGCTCGTCCGGCGTCTTGCGCGAGGCGGCGCCCTTGCCGCCGGCCACGTAGATCGATGTGTCCGCCTCCGCCCCCGCCAGCCCTGACTTGAGGGCGCCGCAGACGGTTGTGGTCACTCCGCTCGAATGCCAGTCGAAACCGAGCACGCAGCCGAACGCTTGGAACCAGAAAGGATCGGCCAGCCGCTCGAGGAAGGTGGTCGCGCCGTGCTCGATGACGAGCGCCTCGGTCAAGGCGCGGGCCAGCCGGGTCATGCGCTGGAAGAGCCAGCGGGGTGCCCGTCCCGTGTGCAGGGGTAGCGTGGCGGTTCCGGTTCGACGTGCCATAGTGCTTGACTATCTGTGACTCGCGATTTGATTCTGGCCTATTATACTCAACCGTGTCGGACGCGATCCAGCGGTCCGAGAGCCTCGGGGGCACATATACCGTTTGGAGGGTAGAAAAGGTAGGAGCTGGTGCCCGGCGGTTCCCGCTGGGAGGCTCGTTTACGGGAAGGGGTGACGGATGGAGAAGAAACCCGACCAGATCGACCCGAAGGAACTCCGGCAGCAGCTCATCGACCTCGCCCGCGCGATCATCGAGTTGGAGGAGCAGGGCGACCTACTGGAGGCGACCCCGGAGCTGATCAAGGTGATGGGCGACCTCCGGTCCCGGCTATTCGAGTACGAAGTTCGCTTCACCGGCCGGCTGTTCGGCGAAGAGGACGACCTCCCGGAAGTACTGGAAGCGCAGCGCATCGTTGACGAAGCGGCGCGCCGCCTGGAGGAAGAGGAAGAAGAGGATTGGTGGCGGCGGTGGAACGTGGACCCTGATGCCGGGGGAGACGTCGGTGGGAACTAGCGGGGAATTCAGCAATCCGTGACTACTTGAATACTTGAATACATGAGCCTTTGAATGCCGAACGGGCCGCTAGGCAAGCCAAGCGGCCCTTCTAATTTCGAGTATTCAACCCTTCAATTAGTCAATCGGTCATGGATTGCCGAATTCCAATCAGATTCTAATTCGCCCTTCCAACATCTGAATCGCTCCCCCCGCGATCTCGAGATCATCGACCGTTCCCCCCTCACAGTGAACCCGGACGATGACACGCCCCGGCCGCCCGAGCGTGTCTCCCTGCTCGCCCTTGAGCTCGGTCCAACCGTCCTGGGCCGGTGCGTCGGTCAGCCGCAGGTGAAGCGGGCCCATCGGTCCCTGGGCGCTGCCGGTGACCGTGTCTTCGGGCACACCGAGGAAAGGCGCGAAGAAGCGGATATGCCAGTTGGAGTCTGGCTCGACCGTGTCGCCGGTGAAGAAGGCGAACGAGGCGCCCGGGTCGATCTCGGCCAGCGCCTCGCTGTTGAGGGTCAGCGAGCGCAGCGCCTCGGCGTCGCGGACGGGGAGGTACCAGTAGTTGGTGCTGGGCAGGGCCCACCAGTCGCCGGCCAGTTCACCCTCGGTCACCCCCCATAGCGCCGCGAAGGCCGGGCGGTCCAGCTCCAGTGGCTCGAAGCCGGGCACAGGAATCTGCATCGCCACACGCGCCGCCCCCTCCCGCTCGCCGATCCGGATTCGCAGGATCCCCGACAGGGTCTCCACCCGCAACTCCCGCTCCTCCCCCGGCTCGGTCGGATAAAGGCCGTGCTCCGCCGCGGCGACGAAGGCGGCGATCGTCGCGTGCCCGCACAGCGTGACCTCTTGGGCCGGCGTAAACCAGCGCAGCCGCACGTCGGCGGCCGAAGAAGAAGGCGGCACCAGATAAGCCGTCTCCGCCAGGTTCATCTGCCGGGCGATGAGCTGCATGACCTCATCGTCGAGCCCCGCTGCGTCGGTGACCACTCCGGCCGGGTTGCCGGCGAACGGCTGATCGGCGAAGGCGTTGTATTGAAGGATCGGAACGTATTGCGGGGACATTGTTCTCGGTGGTCGGTGGCCGGCTACCGGCTAATGGTTGTCGAAGTCCGCCTCGTCCAGGTCGCCTTGGGCGTCATCCGGATCTTCGGGGAGCTCATCCTCGCGGAGCCGCTTGTACAGGAAGTACGAGAGGCCCGCGGCGCTCAGCGCGCCGGCGGCCGAAGCCACCACTCCGGCAAAGCGGCGCCGCCGCTTTCGCCTCGACTTCTCCTTGCGCCGCTTTTTCGCACCGGGGCCGGCCCAGGACCAGAGGTGGCGGTCCAGGTCGCTCTGGTAGAGGTCGCTGGTGCTCCGGCGGCCGTCACGGCTTCTCCCGCGCCGCTCCTTGCCGGTGCGGCGCGCTCGACCGCTGCGACGCTCGTCGCTCTCGCGATCGCCCTTTTTCAGCCACAGGGGAGACACCCTCTTACCTCCGTCGCATCCGTTCTGCCTGCAACGCCGGTGCGGCGCAGCGACACCAGCAGGCTAATTCTAACCCCGACCCACCTCCGCGTTCCAGGTCGGGTTCCGGGTTAGTCAATACGGACGTAGTAGAGAAGCTCGGTGACGCGGTCACCTTTGTAACGTCGCGTCTCGCTGTCGCGATCGCTTCGGTAGCGCTTGTACGTCTGCTCGAGACGCCGGTAGCTGTCGGGGAGCCCGCGCTCGCGGAGCACACTCTCGATACACTCCTCCGAGATGATGCCCTCGCTGTTGTAGCTCATCAGGATGTGTCGGCAAGGCGCAGCGCTCACCAGTTCCTCGAAGGCGAGCTCGCATCTGGGGCGTCGCGACCAGTCGGAACGTTTGTTCCCGTCCTCCGGTAAGCCCGTCTTGCCCCGCAACTTGGGCGTCTCGGCGTACCACCCTTCCGCGATGATCTCCGGGATATGGTAATAGCCGGCGTATTGTCGCGTGTTGTACGGCGGGTCCAGGTAGAGGAGGTCGAAGGGCTCCAACTCCCCCATCAAATCGATGGCGTCGAGTTGGTGGGCCCTGCACTCGCGCCCCGTCCCGGTGACCAGGCGCGGCGGTCGAAGTCGCAGCAACTTTTCGGCGTTGGGCTGCCAGCTCTTCACGTAGGCGGCATAGACACCGGTGGTGTTGGCGACCCGGTCGGCGGCCTCGAGAAGTGCGGCGAGCAGGACGAAGTGCTCGTCATCGCTCAGTCGATCGGTCTTGCGCCAGTCCCAGATCGTCCTTCGTACCGCATCGATCCTGGCCGCGTTGTCGGGTGTGAAGTAGCGGCGCTCGTGCTCGGAGCCGCCGTGCCCATCGGGACAGAAGTGCTCGAAGATGAAATCGGGCCGCGGGTCGAGCCGGTTGAGATGGTCGATCACGTCGTGCAGGGCGTCGCCGTGCCCGTCCACATCGTCGGCGAGGCCGCGGAACTCGGGCCGCCGGTCCACCACGACGTAGGCCCACTGCAGCGCGTAGCTGAACGACATAATGTCGCCCGTCGTGACCGCGTAACCGTATGACTTGAGAAACCGCGCCACCGACGCCGTGCCGGCAAAGGGATCGCAGGCGGTAGCCCCGGCGATGCCCAGCTCGTCTATGCTCTGCCGGATAAAGGGGATCAGCTTGCGCTTGTTACCTATGTATCGCACAGGCCCTTCGGCTTAGGGGGACGTGATCGGTGGAAAGATTGGCCGACGGGGGGTGACCAAGCAAGCAGCGCAGCCGAGATGCTGGAGGCTCGCCATCTCGAGCTGCGCTGCACAGGTCGGAGGACCAATGGGTTCGAGGAGGAAGCCTGCCGAAGGAGTGAGCATTCGCAAGCAATCGCGGCGAGCCTCCTTACGCGAGAACAGTAAGGGGCAGCGATCAGGTGGGTATCATTTGGCGATCAGGTGGGGATCACGTTAATCACGTGAGGCTCATGGTGTCCCCGGCCCGCTGTCTCCAATCCCGGCGGAGCGGGGCGCTGTTGCCGAGGACCGGGGGTTCCTTCAGTTTGACCCCATGAAATTCAGCGAAGTGCTCTACGATTGGGGAACCGAGGCGGGCCGTGCCTTGCTGCCCCGAGCGCCCTTCCTGCCCGAGAAGACCAAACGCAGCGTGGAGGGGCGGCGCGATCTGCTCGAGCGGATCGAGAAGTGGGCCAAGGACAGCCGCCGCGAGGTACCGCTCGTCTGGATCCACGCTCCGTCGGTGGGGGAGGGACTGCAGGTGCGCCCGGTGATCGAAGCGCTGCGTGAGCTGAGGCCGGACCTGCAGATCTTTTACACGTTCTTCTCGTCGTCGGCCGAGAAGTTGGCGGTCCAGCTGCCGGTGGACTACGCCGACTATTTGCCGTTCGACGTCGTCGCCGATCTGATGCAGGCGTTCGAGGCGGTGAAACCCGATGCGCTCGTCTTTGGGAAGCTCGACGTCTGGCCCAACATCACCCGCGTCGCGCGTTGGCGCGACGTGAAGTTGGCCCTGGTGAGCGCTACTTTGGCGCCCAACTCGACGCGACTGCGCTGGCCGGCGCGCAGTCTCTTGGGCCCGGCGTACGAGAGACTCGATGCCATCGGCGCGATCTCACTGGAGGATGCCTCGCGCTTAACGCAGCTCGGTGTGCCGGCTGAGCGGATAAAGGTGACGGGCGACGCCCGCTTCGATCAGGTGTGGGGGCGGGCGCAGGCGATCGACCGAGCGAAGTCGCCTATTTCGCTGCTCGCCGGCCACGACGGCGTCACGTTCGTCGCCGGTTCCACCTGGCCGGAGGACGAGCGGCACCTCGTTCCCGCATTGGCCCATCTTCGCGGCAGTCACCCCGAGCTGCGGGTGCTAATCGTCCCTCACGAACCGACGGAAGAGCATCTGACGCGGCTGAAGGCTCACCTCGAGATGGACCAGTTGGGTCATGTTCTCCTGTCGCAGATCGAGAGCGGCGCTGCGGGGCCCCACGAGGTCTTGGTCGTCGACAAGGTGGGAGTGCTGGGGGAGCTGTACGCGCTGGCCGACATCGCTTACGTCGGCGGTGGCTTCGGTCGGCGCGGTCTGCACTCGGTACTCGAGCCGGCGGCCTTGGGTGCGCCGGTACTCTTCGGCCCGCGCCACGCCAACGCACGGGAGGCCGACGAGCTGATCGAGCAGGGTGGCGCTCTGTCGGTGGGGGACTGGGCGGCGCTGGAGGCCAAGCTCGGTCGCTGGCTCGGGGACGCCGACGCGCGAGGCAAGGCCGGCGCCGCGGCCCTCGATTACGTGAAGGCGAACCTCGGAGCCGGGCGGCGCAATGCCGAGTTGGTGCTGGGACTACTCGGTGGCCAGTAGCCGGTAACCGGTGGCCCGTGGCATTTCGGAGTTGGACGTTCCGAAGTTACCGGCTACCGGCCACCGGCTACCGTCCTACTGGCGACAAGGCGCGTTCGGGTCCGGCTTCGGCTTGTCCACCACGATGCGGTGGTCGAGGTTCGCTATCGCCTCGGCGATCCCGTACACCAGCCTCGACACATCCCGCAGCTTCTCGTAATCGATGTACTGCGACTCGTCGGTCAGCTGGTGGTAGTCCTGGTGGCTGCCGGTGCTGAAGAAGACGATCGGGATACCGTAACGCGCGTACATCCAGTGATCGCTGCGGCAATAGTAGTTCTCGGGGTGGCCGTCGGCGTCGTACTGGTAGTCGAACACGAAGCCGTGACCGCCCGTGGTGTTCACCTCTTCGACCAGGTCGCCCAGCTCGGTGGACAGACGTCGTGACCCAATGAGCTGCATGTAGCCGGGGCCGCCGCCCTCGATCTCGTCCTCGCCCCCGCGTCCCACCATGTCGAGGTTGAGGTTCGCGACGATCGAGTCACGCGGCACCGTGGGGTTATCGGAGAACCAACTTGCACCGTACAGACCCTTCTCCTCCGCCGTATGCCAGATGAAGATGATCGAGCGGCGCGGCCGTACCTCGGCGTTCGCGAAGGCCTCGGCGATCTCGAGCATGGCGATCGAACCGGACCCGTCGTCGTCGGCGCCGTTGAAGACCGAGTCGAGCCGCGCACGGCGAATCGTCTGGAAGCTGGCGCGGAGCTGCCGGATCGTCTCCGCTTCCTCCGCCGTCGGTCGACGCATCGGGCTCTCGGCGCCCATGGGGCGCACGATGTGATTGAAGGCCCAGACCGAGTCGTGGTCGAGGGGCCGCGAGGTCGTACCGACATGGTCGGTGTGCGAGCCGATGGCCACGTACTGGTCGCGTACGCTCGGATCGCTGCCCCGCAGGATGCCGATCACGTTGCGGGCCGGATGGGGGGGCGGGGTCACCGCGAACCGGAACGTGCCCTCGACGGTCGCGCCACGGTCACCGACCGACGCGGTCTCGATCGGGCCGCCCATCAGGCGTGCTGCAGTCTCACGCGTGACGAGCATGCCGAGGGGGCCTTCCCGCGGCTCGCCACCGCCGCCCAGAGTGGTCTGCGGGCGCGCCAGGAAATTCGTCCACGCCGGCGGAACCAGCTCCAGCAGGGCAACGGCGATCCCCGCCGCTGAGCTGTACGCGCGCAGCGCGAGGGGATTCCACGCCTCGAGGTTGGGTTCACCATCGGGCCCTATCGGCGCGTCGAACACGACGAGTTTTCCGGCGACCTGTTCGGCCGTCAGCGCAGGCGTCTGATCGCTGGCCCGCCCGGCGAAGATCGTCTCGACGCCGTCGAGCGAGCCTGCGGTGCCGAAGGGCAGCATGCCACCCATCCCGGGCACGGCCAGGTAGTCGGTCCCTAGGTCGAACTGTGCCCCGCCGACACCGACAGATGCTTCGGGGTCCAGCGCACGCTGGATGAGCGGGATCGTCTGGAAGTACGTACCGTCATCGCCGGCGGGCTCGAGCCCGATGCGGGCGGCCTCCGCCGCCAGGTACTCGGTGGCCAGGAAGTTGCCTAGGGTGCCCGACTCGCGCCCCATCATCGAGTCGTGGGCGAAGGCGGTAAGGTGCATCTCGAGATCGTCGGTTGTGATGTCCGCGGCCGTGGGCGCCGCCGCGGCTGCGGTAGCAGGTTCCGGTGCCGGCGCCTCGGGCGGAGGACCGGACGAACATGCAACCGCCGCGACCGCAGTGGTGAAGGAAACGAAGCTTGAGTATCTCACAGCATTCCTCCCGGCATATGGGTTAGCGAATCAGGCAACTCCCTCGCCGACGAATTGCAGCTCGTACAGCCGGGCGTACAGCTCGCCTTTTTCGAGTAACTCCGCGTGCGATCCCTCTTCCACCAGCTCGCCGTGATGCATGACCAGGATGCGATCGGCGTTTAGCACAGTGGAGAGCCGGTGTGCGATGACCAGGCTCGTGCGGCCGCGCATCAGTTCCTCGAGCGCCGACTGGATCTGCGCCTCGACCTCCGAATCGACCGAGCTG
Source organism: Gemmatimonadota bacterium (assembly GCA_039586755.1). Classification (GTDB taxonomy): domain Bacteria; phylum Gemmatimonadota; class Gemmatimonadetes; order Palauibacterales; family KS3-K002. The sequence continues at coordinate 10,470 of JBDHJU010000068.1, forward strand.
GTCGCCTCATCGAGGATTAGGATCTTGGGATCGAAGGCCAGCGCTCTGGCGAACGACAGCAGCTGTCGCTCGCCGACGCTCAGGCTCGCACCCCGCTCGCCCAACGGCTGGTCGTAGCCTGCCGGCAGGCGCCGGATGAAGCGGTCGGCACCGACGCGTCCTGCTGCCGCCTCCACCTGTTCGTCCGAGATCGCGTCGTCGCCCATTCGGATGTTGAAGCGGGCGCTGTCGCTGAACAGGTAGACGTCCTGGAGGACGAGCTTCATCGCTCGGCGTAGCTCGCGCTGCTGTAGCTCGCGGATATCTACACCGTCGAGCAAGATCGCACCTTGTTGGGGATCGTAGAAGCGCATTAGCAGGTTGATCAGCGTCGTCTTTCCTGCGCCCGTGTGCCCGACTACCGCCAGTCGCTCTCCGGGACGCGCGGCAAAAGAAACGCCCCGCAGCACCCACTCGGGCGGTGTGTCGTCGTCCTTGTGGCCGGCTTTGTTGTAGGCGAACCAGACGTCGCGGAACTCGAGGGCGCCGCGTAAGGGTCGTGGCAGCCGAGTCGGGCGGTCCGGGTCGGCGACCGTCTGCTGGGCGTCGAGCAGCTTGAAGATGCGCTCCGAGCTGGCCATGGCGCCCTGCAGGATGTTGAACTTCTCCGACAGGTCCTGGATGGGGCGATAGAAGCGCCGGACGTACTGGAGGAAAGCAGCGACCACGCCGACGGTTAGTGTGCCCTCCAGTACGTGCATGCCACCGTACCAGAGGACGAGTGCGACGGCGACGGCTGCCAAGATCTCGATCAGCGGCCAGAAGAGCGCGTAGTAATGGATGGACCGCAGATGCGCCCGCAGGTGGTCGGCGTTGATCGCTTTAAACTTTTCGAGCTCGGGATCCTCGCGCCCGAATAGCTGCACCACGCTCATCCCGGTGATCCGTTCCTGCAGGAACGCGTTGATGCGCGCCAGGCGGACGCGGATGTCGCGATAGGAGCGTCGCACGTTCACACGGAACCAGTAGGCGGTGACCCAAACGAGCGGAATCACAACAAACGAGACCAGGGCCAGCTTCCAGTTCATGGCGAGCATGATGGCGACGATGAACGCCAGAGTGAAAACGTCGCCGAAGATCGCCACCACGCCGGAGGTGAACATCTCGTTCAGTACTTCGACATCGCTGGTCAGCCGGGTCATCAGCCGGCCCACCGGGTTGCGGTCGAAGAAGCGCAGGCTCAGCCGCTGCAATTGGGCAAAGATCTGGGTCCGCAGGTCGAACATGACCCGCTGACCGATCCAGGTCGTGAGGATCGTCTGCGCGTAGCTGAGCAGCAGAGCGAGCACCAGGGTGAGCGTATAGATTCCGGCCAGGACTGCGAGGAAATTCATGTCCCGGGCCGGGATCGCGTCGTCGATGGCGACGGCGGTGAGATACGGCCCGACCAGCTCGAGGCCGGAGGCGGCTATCAGCATGACCACGGCCAGCGCCACCTTGAGCCGGTAGGGCTTCAGGTAGCGGAGCAGCCGCCGCATGAGGCGCGCGTCGTATGCCTTGCCGAGAGCCTCTTCCTCGTGGAAGTCGAGGTCGGGTGCTGTCTGCATAGGAACCGAACCTACGGGTGATTGACCATTGCCGGAAGGGGGAGGTCGTTGGGAATTCTCGAATATCGATTCGGGGACCAGTGCAACAAGGGAGGTGGGGAGGTACAGAACGTATTGGAGGCCACCGTCGATGATAGTTCCGGCTTCCCCTGTTGTACTGGTCCCTGGCTCAGAATTCGAGAATTCCCAATACCATTCGATGTTGGAGTAGATTGGTCTAAATGGAAGAATTCATCCGCGTCAGAGGCGCCAGCCAGCACAACCTGAAATCGATCGACCTCGACATTCCCCACCGTTCCCTCACGGTGGTGACGGGCGTCTCGGGTTCGGGGAAGTCCTCGCTCGTCTTCGACACGATCTTCGCCGAAGCGCAGCGCCGCTACGTCGAGTCGCTGTCCAGCTACGCCAAGCAGTTCCTCGAAAGGATGCAGAAGCCGGCGGTCGAGTCGGTGGACGGCGTCAGCCCGGCCGTCGCGATTCAGCAGAAGAACCCCACCAAGACCAGTCGCAGCACCGTAGGCACCGCAACCGAGGTCCACGACTACCTGAGGCTGCTCTGGGCGCGGGTCGGTCGCACCGTCTGCCCCGGGTGCGGTCGCGAGATCAAACCCGACACAGTGCAGGAAGCGGTCGATCGGGTGAGAAAGCTGCCCAAGGGGACGCGTGTTCAGGTCGCCTTCCCGCTGCCGCTCTCGTCCGAGGTGACCGACGAGTTGATCGTCGAGAACCTCCGAGCTCTGGGCTTCCTGAGGGTGCTGGCGGACGGTAGGGAGATCTACCTGGGAGAGTCGGGCGATTCGCCGGCTGACGAGGCGCCGGCTCTCGCTGCGGCACGCGAGCTGCTGGTCGTCGTCGACCGGCTCAAGGTGGGCGGAGCCTCGCGCTCGCGGCTGGCCGACTCCCTGGGCACGGCGTTCAGCGAGGGAGAGGGTGAGGCGCTGGTCCTGGTCGCGCCCGATGACGGTGCTGCCGAGCGGCTCGCCTTCACAGAGCGGTTCCGCTGCCCGAATTGTGACCTCACGTTCCCCGACCCGGTCCCGACGCTCTTCTCTTTCAACAGCCCGTTGGGTGCCTGTCCCACCTGCAACGGGTTCGGCGCGACCCTCGAGTTCGACCTCGACCTCATCGTCCCGGAGCCGGAGACCTCATTGGCAGATGGCGCGGTCGACCCGTGGACGAAGCCTCGCTACGAAGATCGGCGCTTCCAGCTGCAGGAGCTGGCCAGAAAGCACAAGGTCTCGATGCGCCTTCCCTGGTCCGAATTGCCCGAGCGATTCAGGCAGATCGTGCTGCACGGCGAGCGCGGCTTCGAGGGCGTGATTCAACAGCTCGAGCGACTGAAGCAGACCAAGCGCTACAAACAGTATGTCCGTGTCTTCGTCCGCCAGTACCAGACCCAGCAGACCTGCCCATCGTGTGACGGTGCGCGGCTGCGGCCCGAGGCGCTCAATGTGAAGGTGGGTGGCCGCACGATCGCAGAGGTGAGCGCCTTGCCCGTGGAAGAGCTGCGCGCTTGGCTGGATGAGCTGAAGCTCACGAAGCACGAGACGCAGGTCGCCGAGACGATACTGCGCGAGCTCCGATCGCGCGTCACCTTCCTCGACGACGTGGGACTCGGCTATCTGACCCTCGACCGCCAGGCGAGGACGCTATCGGGCGGTGAGGCGCAGCGGATCAACCTGGCCGATGCGCTGGGTAGCGCCCTGGTCGACGTGACGTACGTGCTGGATGAGCCGTCGATCGGCCTACACCCGCGAGATACAGAACGGTTGTATCGACTGCTCGAACAACTACGTGACCTGGGCAACACGGTGCTCGTGGTAGAGCACGACCCGGCGGCGATCGAGCTGGCCGACCACGTCATCGAGTTGGGCCCGGGCTCCGGCGAGCACGGCGGCGAACTGGTCTATGAAGGCACTCTTGAGGGGATGCTCGAGTCCGATACGCTGACCGGCCTCTACCTGTCGGGACGCGAGGCGATACCGGTGCCGTCGCACCGGCGGTCCGTCGAAGGTCCCCACATAGTCCTGGAGGGCGGACGCCAGCACAACTTGGACGGCATCGACGTCAGCGTTCCGATCGGTGCTCTCACCGTGGTCACCGGCGTGTCGGGGAGCGGTAAATCGACCCTGGTCCACGATGTTCTCTATCGCGGACTGGAGCGGAAGCTGGCCGGCCAGACCAGCGCCAAACAGCACCTGGGCGAGCCGGTGGGTAGCTACACGGCGCTGCGGGGCAGCGGAGCGCTGACCGGGGTCGTCCTCATCGACCAGAGCCCCATCGGGCGCACGCCGCGCTCCAACGCGGTGACGTATCTCAAAGCCTACTCTGAGATCCGCCGCATCTTCGCGGAGCTACCGGACGCGAAGCGTCGCAAGTTCGGGCCCGGCCACTTCTCCTTCAACGTGGCGGGCGGCCGTTGCGAGGAGTGCGAGGGCGCCGGTCAGCTCGAGGTCGAGATGCTGTTCCTCGCCGATGTCTTCGTGCCCTGCGAGATGTGCGGGGGCAAACGTTTCAAGCCCGAGGTCCTCGAGGTGCGCTACCGCGGCCGTAACATCCACGACGTGCTCGATCTGACCGTCGATCAGGCGATCAAGTTCTTCATCAAGGAAGCCAAGCTGGGCCAGATGCTTTGGCAGTTGCAGCGTGTAGGCCTGGGATACCTGCGGTTAGGTCAGCCGGGCACGACGCTATCCGGTGGTGAAGCGCAGCGACTGAAGCTGGCCCGCGAGCTGGCTGCGGCAGGTCGCAGGGCGGGGCACAAGCTGTACCTGCTGGACGAGCCGACTACCGGGCTCCACCTGCACGACGTGCGGCGCCTACTCGATGTGCTGGAGCAACTGATCGACACCGGCAACACGGTGATCGTCATCGAGCATAACCTCGAGGTCATCAAGCAGGCGGACTGGATCATCGATCTCGGTCCGGGCGCCGGCGTGCACGGAGGTCGCGTCGTTGCCATGGGTCGTCCGGAAGAGATCGTAGCGAACGAAGAGTCTTATACCGGGCCGTTTCTTGGAGAGGTGCTTGGGCAGCACGTGGCGTGAGAGTTCCGTGGTGCGGGGGGGCGGGGCGCCAGGGGTCGTTTCGCTCCATGTCGCGCGGCTCGATTGCAGTAAGGGCGGCTGCGCCGCCCCCGCGCTCCAAATTACGCTCAACGACCCCTGGATCGCCCCGCCCCGTCCCACCTCCCGATGCGCCAGGCTCGCCATCGTATCCTAGACAGCGCCGAAACGAGGGTCGTCGCACGATATCCGGTACGTCCTCATGGGACTGGCGACTCCGTTCGACCGCGCACGAGACCCGGATGTTTGATTGGGGGCGGCGCGACATGGAGCGAGACGACCCCGCGCGCCCCCAACACCCCGAAGTTGACCTGCGCGCGCCCCCGGACCATTATCAGCGCGCTCCAAGCGAACAGGATTCACATGCTCCCGATGCTGAACCAGCCGACGGGGCCGCGCCGTGAGTGAGCCCCGACTCTCCGTACTGCTCCCCTGCCGTGACGCGGCCGAGCATCTCGCCCAGGCCTTGGATAGCTTGACTCTTCAGACTTTCCGGGACTTCGAGGTTGTCGCCGTGAACGATGGCTCACGGGACAGGACCTCAGAGGCGCTGGAGCACTGGGCTGCCAATGATGATCGCGTGCAGGTCGTCCACCTGGAGCGCGTCGGGCTCGCCGCAGCCCTGCAGGAAGGGGCCCGGCATTGTCGTGGCGAACTATTGGCGCGGGCGGATGCCGATGACGTGGTGCATCCGCGGCGGTTCGCCGAGCAGGTTGAGTTCTTGTCGGAGCGTCGGGAGATCTCCGCCATCGGCACACAGGTCCGATATTTCCCGCACGAGGAGGTCGGCTGGGGCGCGCGCCGCTACCAGGATTGGCTCAACGGCCTCTCCGATCCGGAGAGCGTCGCGCGTGATGTCTTCGTCGAGTGCCCCATCGCTCATCCGACGCTTATGGTACGCCGCTCCGTCTTCGAGCAGGTGGGTGGCTACCGCGTCAACGGCTGGCCAGAGGACTACGATCTCATCCTCCGCCTGCACGTCGCCGGTGCCCGGCTTGCCAACCTGCCGCGCGTCCTCCACTTCTGGCGCGAGGGGAACGATCGCGCCTCGCGCACCGATCCACGTTACGCGCCCGAGGCGTTCAGGGGATGCAAGATCCACTACCTGCGAGAGAGCTGTCTCAAGGGACACGATGCGGTGAACATCTGGGGCGCCGGCCGGGTGGGGAAGGACTTCGCCCGCGCCCTCGCCGACGAGGGCGTGAAGATCCGCGGCTTCTTCGACATCGATCCCCGCAAGATCGGCCAACAGATCTACGGCGCCCCGGTTCGCGACGCCCAGGATGTAATCCGCCACCGCGACACCTATCTATTGGTGGCGGTGGGCGCCGCCGGCGCCCGAGAGCTCATTCGCGGCCAACTCGACCGAGCCGGCTTCAGCGAACCGGAAGACTACCGCTGCGCCGCTTGAGCAGGCCTCGAGGACAACCGAGACGCCTCCGCCGGCCCCCGATTCGCCACCCGATAGAACCCGCCAGATCCGTCACCTCGCCCCGCGGCTCTCGGAGCCTCGTCAGTCGGCGAAAGCCCAGTGTTTAAGCAGTTTCTGGGGCCCGACCGCGGGGTAGAGAGGGACCTCGAAAATTGATAAATTAGAGGCATCGCAAAGAACCCCGTGCAGACTACGGATCGTATCATAACATACAGTTATACCGCGTGGCGTGCGGCGCGCGCTACCGTGGTGGTCGAATGCAAACGTGGGCGCCAGCGGTGGCTGATCGCCAGCTCGGTGAGGTAGTTGATGGCGGAGAACAGCAGCAACAATAACAACGCGGAAAAGGTCGTACCGCGCTTTCTTGAGGACGAGATGCGCGAGTCGTTCATCGACTACTCGATGAGCGTGATCGTGCAGCGTGCGCTGCCCGACGTACGTGATGGGTTGAAGCCGGTACATCGGCGGATCCTCTACGCGATGCACGAGGTGGGTCTGGCGCCGAACCGGCCACACAAGAAGAGCGCGACGGTGGTGGGTGAAGTGCTGGGCAAGTACCACCCGCACGGCGACATGCGTTGCGTTATCCGCTGGTGAACGGCCAGGGCAACTTCGGCTCGATCGATGGTGACAGCGCGGCGGCGTACCGGTACACGGAGGCGCGGCTGGGGCCGGTGGCGGTCGAGATGCTGGAGGACATCGAGAAGAGCACGGTCGATTTCACCGCGAACTTCGATGACCGGCTGGTGGAGCCGACGGTCCTACCTGCGAAGTTCCCCAATCTGCTGGTCAACGGTTCGTCGGGCATCGCGGTGGGCATGGCGACCAACGTACCGCCGCACAACCTGCGCGAGGTTGTGGCGGCGGCGAAGTACCTGATCGACCACCCGAAGGCGACGGTCGCCGACCTGATGAAGCACGTTAAGGGACCCGACTTCCCGACGGCCGGAATAGTGCACGGGAGGCAGGGGATCAACGATGCCTACAAGACGGGTCGTGGCCGGATCGTGATGCGGGCGCGGGCGACGGTTGAAGAAGTCAAGCGGGGTGAGCGAATCATCATCACCGAGATCCCCTTCATGGTCAACAAGACGCGCCTGATCGAGCAGATCGCCGAACTGGCGCGTGAGCGCAGGGTGGATGGGATCAGCGACCTG
>JBDHJU010000010.1:0-57748 GCA_039586755.1 Gemmatimonadota bacterium
GCTCATTACCCGCACAACGCACCCCCTACTGCAAGACACGCCCCACGGGTCCTTCGCCTCTTACGCTCGCTCACACCCAGCTACACTCACCCAACTCGTCCTTCAATTGTCAAACAGCAGACGCGGCCCGCCTCGAGCCGCGAGACTCCGTATTATATGGAGCTATCTAAAGTATTATTCGCCCTCGGGTCGGTCAAGTAAAGCGCGGACTTCTTCTCGCTCGATCGCCCGTCCCTCGGGCCCACCCTTGAGCAGCGAGAAGAGCAGCCGGTCACGCTCGTGTCGCGGCAGGCGGCGCAGCCAATCATCCGCGCCGGCCGGCGGCCACTGGAGCCAAACGGCGAGGACCCAGCAGAGGATGGCCAGGAAGGCTAGGGCCTGGGTGACGGGCCGGCTGGGCACGTAGGCCGCCACCAGCCCTTTGAGCCCCTCGCCCAGAGGCCGGAGATCGATGATCGGGGTATGCGGCAGCTCGGTTCGCACCCAGACGAAGGGCAGAACGGAGTACTTGAGGGCCGCCAGGGCGAGGGAGACCAGGCCGAGGGCCAGCATCACGCGGGTCCGGTGGACCGCGTAGCTGGCGTTCCAAGCGGCGTAAAGAAGCAGGCCCACGACCACCCACTCGAGCACGCCCGGCGGTGGCAGCAGCAGCGAGACCAGCTGGGCGGTGGCCGCCGCCCCGTAGACCAGCACCGCCACCCCCCAGGCGTCCCGAGGCCAGGAAAGCGCACCGGTCCCTAACAGCACATATAAGATGAGGAGGGCCGAGAGCCCGTCGACGACCCCGAAAAGCTGGTACTCCAAGCCGGTCGCGGTGACCCTGAGGCCGGCGAAGAAGAAGGTCAGTATGAATAAGGCGCCTACGCCGAGGGCAGCCGCCGGGGTCCAGTCCCGCGAGCTACGATCGCTCATTCCGGACACCTCCCGGCCATCGGCCGCTCCAGTACCGCTTCCAGCTCCTCGATATACTCGTTGATCTGGACCCGGCGCCGCGTAGGTGCGATGCCCGCGACGCACGCCCCCACCCGCTCCGCCGACTCCAGGCTTTCGTCTCTCCGCCCCAGCCCGAAGCGCCCGCCGCGTCCCCGCGCCAGGTGCCTCCAGCCCAGCTCTAGGTAGGTGTCCGCCAGACCGTCGTTGGCCGTCATCTCCTCCCTGGGGCCGGGCGCGCCCGCGCTGGCCCGCCCGTAGGCCCGCCGGCTTCGTCGCAGCAGGTCATCGGCAAGGCTATCGGCGCCGATCTCCAGCGCCCGGCCCGCCCGAGCGTATAGGCGCTCACCCTGCCTCAGGTTCGGGCCGAACGCTTGCCCGTCCACGGCCAGCGCCACGCGGTCACCAAAGTCCCGCGGACTCTGAGGTTCCACGACGTAAGCCGCCGCCACCGCCAGGCTCAGAACCACCAGCCCCACCACGGCGCCCACGCTCCGCCAAACCTGGCCGTCCCCGAGCCGCCGTAAGGCGGCTACTTTTCGAGGCTGTTTCTCTTCCTCTTGCATCGATGTCGCCTTCCGTCGTCGCACCCGACCCAGCGCCGCGCAGTGAAAGGCTCTCCACTCACACTATCATATTGTGCAGGCGAGCGCTCGTCACGTGCCGATGGCCAAATAATAAGGGAATTCTCGAATAATCATCAGGGTACCAGTAGGTTGGGGCAGGTGGGGAAGCCGAAGTCCTGCTATACCTCCCTACCTCCCCTGTTACACTGGTCCCTTGCTCGACATTCGAGAATTCCCAGGCAAAAAAAAACCCCGGGTGGCCGTGTACCAGGCTGGCGCCGACTCCCGCCAAGTCAGACGCTTCCAAAAGCTCAGGCACACAAGCCTACCCCGGGGCATCTATCGTGAGCCGGGGTCATTCAATCACAGCGCCCGCTGACCTCCCCCCTATGTCCTTGCCTATTGTAAAAAAAGCGGACTGACCTGCGATCGAACGACCACCGGCTCCATTCTTTCAAGCTCCAGTACTGCTCACACACACTCAGTCTCGGTTTTCAAAGCCGGGCGCCCTTCCCTACGCTGCCCGTCCACCCCGGCCGGCAGTTCCTAGGGGCAAGCCGTGTGCCTAACAGGGCCTAAGCCCACAAGAGTCTGTAAAGCAAAGGGTTAAGCCGCCCAGGCCCCCGCCCCCAACCGCCGCACCCACCCCTCCTTTCGGTCAGCTTGACCTCAGCCCCGAGGACATTTTGACCGAAACCCCTTGTCAGCGACCCCCCCGCGGCATAACTTACACTCACCCCCCTCGTTCCCTCCCCATGCAACTTCGAATGGAGCGCCGGTCAGTCATAGGCACTGATTCAGGGACAGCAGAGCTGCTGCGCCGCATAGGCGATCTGGTCGTCGGGTCGGTCGAGTGTGATGTATCTGACACTTTGGCCGCCTGTGCTGTGGACCTCGGCGTTCGATCCGCGCTCTGGCTCAAGGCCGAAGGGGTAACCGAACCGCTTTGTGCCCACCCGGCGGGCGGGCTGGAGCTTGCCCGCCTGGGAGAGAGGCCGGCGAGATGGGCCGATTCGCTGACGGAGCCCCTGCTGCGCCGGGGGGAAGAGCTGCAGGAGAGGGAAAGCCTGTGGCGGAGCAGCCGTTCGCAGCTGATCTGGCCGCTGGACCTGGAGGGTGAAGAGCGGGCGATCTGGTTGGTGGAGTCGGAGGAGACGGAGCCGCCGGACGTGTCGGCGCTGGCGCCGCTGCTCCGGGTGGTCCTCACGCTGATGCGAGCCCGGCAGCTGCAGGCCGACCACGAGGTTCAGCTGCGTGACCTGCGCTCGGCCCAGGAGCTAATGGGCCACATCGTCGACGCGCTTCCGGTGGGTCTGTATGTAGTCGACAAGGAGTACCGGATCGTAGCGTGGAACCGTAAGCGGGAGACGGGCACGCAGGGTGTGGCACGCGAGGACGCGATCGGCAAGTCGGTGTTCGAGGTTCTGTACCGGCAGCCGAAGGAGCGACTGAGCGAGGAACTGCAGGAAGTATTCGCGACCGACGAGATCCGGCGCTACGAGGTAGAGTCGAGTGCGTCGGGTGAACGGCGCTTCTACCGACTGACGAAGGTTCCGATGCACGTATCGGGGACCGACGAGGTCACGCACGTGATCACGGTCGGCGAGGACGTGACGGAGCAGAAGCGGATAAGCGAGCGGATCTCGCACGCCGAGAAGCTGGCGTCGCTGGGGCAGATGGCGGCGGGCGTCATGCACGAGATCAACAACCCGCTGGCTACGATTGCGGCGTGTGTCGAGGCGGTCCGCGAGTACGCAGAGGACCACTCAGAGCACGCCGAGTTCCTCTCGATGATCGACACCGAGGTGGACCGCTGCAAACGTATCGCCCGTGATCTGCTCGCCTTCAGCCGGCCGCCTCCCAGCGAGAAGGGTCCGGTCGACATTCAGGACACGGTCGAAGAGACCCTCAAGCTCCTGATGCACCACGACCGCTTCAAGAAGATCCGCGTCCAGCGCGAGTATGTGTACGACCTGCCGCTGGTCTGGGCGAACTCGGAGCGGTTGGTCCAGGTATTCGTTGCCTTGGCCCTCAACTCGTTGGACGCGATGGAAGACGACGGCGAGCTGAGGGTGCGGACCGAGGTGCTGGACGAGTCGGTAAGAGAAGAGGTCGCGGTCTCGTTCATCGACACGGGCTGCGGCATACCGGAATTGGATATCCCGAAGATCTTCGAACCCTTCTACACCTCGAAGATGCCCGGCAAGGGAACGGGGCTCGGGCTATCGATCTGCTACGGGATCATTCAGGAACACGGCGGCCGTATCGAAGTCGATTCGACCATCGGCGCCGGCAGCAATTTCCGGGTCGTCCTCCCGTCGTTTCGGGGGGAGATCTCGGGCAAAGAAGAATCGTAATCGGGGGGTAGACCGTGGCTGAAACATCGATCCGGATTCTCCTGGCGGAGGACGAACGAAACCTCTCGCGGATCCTGGAGACCCAGCTCCGCAAGAAGGGATTCGAGGTCGAGGTGGCCTACGACGGCCGCCAGGCGGTGGAGTTGCTGAAGGACAGCGAGTTCGATGTCGCGCTCGTCGACCTCGTGATGCCCGAACTGGACGGAATCGGGGTGCTACGCGAGGCGGTAGACCTCGACGCCCCGCCCGAGGTCGTGATCGTTACGGGTAACGGGACGGTCGAGACGGCGATCGCGGCGATGAAGCTGGGCGCCTACGACTACGTGACAAAACCGTGCCGCGTCGCCGAGCTCGAGATGCTCGTGCGGCGTGCATTCGAGAAAAGACAGCTGGCCGTCGAGAACGTCCGACTACAGACGCGGCTGTCGAGGCACGAAGAATTCCCGGAGATCGTCACCGCCAGCGCCGCCATGGAAGAGGTCCTCGAGCTTGCCCGCAAGGTCGCCGCGTCCGACAGTGCGGTGCTGATCTGCGGGGAAAGCGGGACCGGCAAAGAGCTGATCGCGCGGGCGATACACCGGCTGTCGCCGCGCGCCGAAGGTCCGCTCACCGACATCAACTGCGCCGCCATCCAGGAGAACCTGCTCGAGTCGGAGCTGTTCGGCCACGAGCGGGGCGCCTTCACCGGCGCCATGACCCGTAAGCTGGGGCTCTTCGAGCTGGCTGACGGCGGCACTCTGTTCATGGACGAGATCGCCGAGCTGGCGCCGCGCCTTCAGTCTAAGCTGTTGCGGGCTTTGGAGATGGGCGAGTTCTTCCGCGTCGGCGGCACCCAGAAGGTGGGCACCGACATCCGGCTGCTGGCGGCGACCAACCGCGAACTCGACATCGAGGTGGCGGAGGGCAACTTCCGGGACGACCTCTATTATCGGATCAACACGCTGACCATATTGATCCCGCCGCTACGCGAACGTCTCGACGACATTCCAGTCCTGGCGCGGCATTTCCTCAAAAAACAGCTCACCGCGAACCCGCCGGAGCTTACCGACGACGCCCTCGAGACGCTGTCCGCCTACGGGTGGCCGGGCAACGTTCGCGAGTTGAGGAATATCATGGAGCGCTTGGCGATCCTGCGCGCCGGCCAAGAGATCCGACCCCAGGACCTGCCGCGCGACCTGGCTCACATTCGGCGCGGCGACGGCGGGGGTCAGATGGTCGGGCAAGATGTATCGCTGGAGGACCTGGAGCGAGCCCATATCGAGGCCGTGCTCAGAAGAGAGAACTGGCACCAGGGCCGGGCGGCGGACACGCTGGGGATCTCGGCGAAAACGCTATACCGGAAGATCAGGACTTACGGACTGGAAAGGCCCGCCTGAGGCCCGTGACCGGTAGCCGCTAATCAGTTATCGAAACGACGATGGCCAGCGGGGTTCAATCCGCTGGCCATTACTAGTTCCAACCTACCGATCACCGGCCACCGACTACCGTTCTATCGCTTCCTCACTCAGCACCGACACCTCGTTGTCTACTACCTGCAGGAACCCTCCCGATACTTGGAAGCGTCGCGTCCCTTCTTCGGTGACGATGCGGAGCGTGCCCTCGCCGAGCAGCGCCATAAGCGGCGCGTGATCGCGCAGTATGCCGATCTCGCCGTCGAAGCCCGGAACCACGAGAAATATTACCGGGCCCTCGAAGACCTTCCGATCCGGTGAGATCACCGAGAGGTTGAACGGCCGGCCGCTTCCGGGAACCGCCATACTCAGTTACCCATCTTCTTGGCTTTGTCGACCACTTCGTTGACGTCGCCCACCATGTAGAACGCCTGCTCGGGGAGATCGTCGAACTCGCCGTTCACCACCCGCTCGAACGACTCGACCGTGTCCTCGCGGCGCACGTAGCGGCCCTGGGTACCGGTGAACGCCTCGGCAACGAAGAACGGCTGCGAGAGGAAGCGCTCGATCCGGCGCGCGCGGTTCACTATCAGCTTGTCCTCCTCGGACAGCTCATCCATGCCGAGGATCGCGATGATATCCTGCAGGTCCTTGTAACGCTGGAGGATCTCCTGCACACGCGTTGCCACGGCGTAATGGCGATCGCCGACATACTGTGGGTCGAGGATGCGGCTGGTTGAATCGAGCGGGTCGACGGCCGGGTAGATACCCAGCTCGACGATCCGGCGCGAGAGCACCGTCGTCGCATCGAGGTGCGCGAACGTCGTGGCCGGGCCCGGGTCGGTCAGGTCGTCGGCCGGCACATAGATCGCCTGCACCGAGGTAATGGAGCCTTTGCGTGTGGAAGTAATGCGCTCCATCAGCTCACCCACGTCTGTGCCGAGGGTCGGCTGGTAGCCCACCGCCGAAGGCATCCGGCCGAGCAGCGCCGATACCTCGTTACCGGCCTGGATGAAGCGGTAGATGTTGTCTATGAAGACGAGCACGTCCTGACCTTCCACGTCGCGGAAGTACTCGGCGACGGTGAGGCCGGTCAAGCCGACCCGGAAGCGGGCGCCCGGCGGCTCGTTCATCTGGCCGTAGATGAGCGCCGCACTGCTTTTGTCCGGGTCGCCGGGCGTTATCACGCCGGCTTCGGTCATCTCGAGCCATAGGTCGTTTCCCTCACGGGTTCGCTCACCCACACCGCAGAACACGGAGCGGCCGCCGTGCTCGGTGGCGATGTTATGAATGAGCTCCATGATAACGACCGTCTTGCCGACGCCGGCACCCCCGAAGAGGCCAGTCTTACCACCCTGTAGATACGGCGCGATGAGGTCGACGACCTTGATGCCGGTCTCGAAGATCTCGGTGGTCGGAACGAGGTTCTCCAACTCGACCGGTGGCCGATGGATCGGCCAGCGTTGCTCAGCGTGCACCGGCCCCTGCTCGTCTACCGGCTCACCCATCACGTTTATGATCCGACCCAGCACCGAGTGACCGACGGGCGTCGTGATGGGGCCGCCGGTATCGATGACCTTCATGCCGCGGACGATGCCGTCGGTGATGTCCATGGCCACGGTGCGGACCTGGCTCCGTCCCAAGTGCTGCTGGACCTCACAGGTGACGTCGATGGGCGTTTCGCCGTCACCCCTTACCCGTACCGCAGTGTGTATCTCGGGCAGTTTCTCGGGCTCGAACTCGATGTCGACGACGGGTCCGATGACCTGTACTACCTTACCTATGTTGTCAGCCATTGTCGCTCGCTTCGTTCTCCACTAACCTCTCAACGCCTCGGAGCCACCGGTGATCTCTGTGAGCTCCTGGGTGATCTGCGCCTGGCGCGCCTTGTTGTACTGGAGAGTCAGTGTCTTGATCAGTTCGTCTGCGTTGTCGGTTGCGTTTTTCATCGCCGTCATTCGCGCTCCCTGCTCGGCCGCCGCCGACTCGACCAGCGCGCGGTAGACGGCGTTGCGGACGTAAAGCGGCAAGACGGTCGTGAGGATTTCCTCAGCGGACGGTTCGAACAAATAGTTGTGGGCACGCGCGCCTCGCCCGTCGTCGGGTGGACTGACCGGAAGCACGCGCATCCGGGTCGGCGGTGTTGAAAGCGCGTTTTTGAAATGCGCGTACACGACATCGATCGCATCGAGCTCGCCCGATTCGAAGCGCGGGATCAGCGGATCGATGATCGAGCGTGCATCATCCATGCTTGGGCGATCTGTGATGTCCTGTCGTCTCGACGCCATCGGCTCACGTCGGAACTGGAAGAAGTTGATCCCCTTTCTTCCGACTACGTGGAACTCGACATCGACACCGTCATCACGGAGTTCGCCGAGAACGCCGCGCGCCTTGCGAATCAAGTTGACGTTGAAGCCGCCGGCCAGTCCCCGATTGCTCGTAATCAGGACCAGGGCCGAGCACTGCACCTTTTCGGGCTGTCTGAGAATCGGGTATCTCTCAGCAAGTTCCGGCGCGAACAGGCCCGAGATGACCTCTGTTAACTTGGCGGCGTAGGGGCGCGCCGCCCGCACACGATCCTGGGCGCGGCGTAACTTCGACGCCGCGACCATCTCCATGGTGTGCGTGATCTGGCGTGTGCTCTGAATCGAGCGGATTCGCCGCCGGATATCACGTGTCTTCGACATGCGCTCCTACCCGGTGGCAGCGTCGGGCTCCGCCGGCTGCGCGGTGGCCAGCGGTGCGGTCTCGCGACGCCTTCTGGCGAAGAACTGCTCCTTGAACTCCTCGATCGCCGCCTTCAAGGATTCCTCGTTCTCCTCCGAGATCCGGCCCTCGGCGCGGATCGCTTTGCCCACGTCCGGGTGGTGGGCCTTCATGAAGCCGTGGAAATCGCTCTCCCACTCCTTGATGTCGGCGACCTCCACGTCGTCGAGATGGCCGTTGGCGCCGGCATAGATGATCATTACCTGATGCTCGACCGCCAGCGGCTGGTACTGACCCTGCTTCAACACCTCGACCATCCGCTCGCCGCGGCCGAGCTGCTTTTGGGTAGCAGTGTCGAGTTCGGCGGCGAACTGTGCGAAGGCCTCGAGCTCCCTATACTGGGCCAAGTCGAGACGCAGGCGGCCTGCCACCTGGCGCATCGCCCTGAGCTGAGCCGAGCCGCCGACCCGCGACACCGAGATTCCCACGTTCATCGCCGGTCGCACGCCGGCATAGAAAAGGTCGTTCTCGAGGTAAATCTGACCGTCGGTAATCGAGATTACGTTGGTCGGGATGTAGGCGGCGACATCGCCCGCCTGCGTCTCGATGATGGGCAGAGCCGTGAGCGAGCCGCCTGTCTTCTCGATCTCCGCGTGGCCTTTGATCATCTCCTCGTCCTCGGTGATCTTGGCTGCGCGCTCCAACAGTCTGGAGTGGTTATAGAAGATGTCACCGGGGTAGGCCTCACGTCCGGGAGGCCGCCGCAGCACGAGCGACAGCTGGCGGTATGCCTGTGCCTGCTTGGAGAGGTCGTCGTAGACGCAGAGCGTGTGGCGGCCCTCCTTGTACATGAAGTACTCGGCCATCGTGCAACCGCAGTAAGGCGCCACGAACTGGAGCGTCGCCGGGTCGCTGGCATTCGCCGCGACGACGATGCTGTGCTGCATCGCGCCCTCGCGCTCCAAGCGGTCGATCAGTGCGGCGATCGTCGACGCCTTCTGGCCGATACCGACGTAGACGCAGATGACGTCGCCGCCCTTCTGGTTGATGATCGTATCGACGGCGATGGCGGTCTTGCCGGTGCTGCGGTCGCCGATGATCAGCTCGCGCTGGCCGCGCCCGATGGGCGTCATCGAGTCGATCGCTTTGAGGCCTGTCTGCAGCGGCTCCTTGACCGGGCGCCGGTAGACGATCCCTGGTGCCTTGCGCTCGACCCTCATGCGGTGCTTGCAGTCGATGGCTCCCTTGCCGTCGAGCGGGACGCCCAGCGGGTTGACTACCCGACCGATGAGCTCGGGGCCCACGGGGATAGAGAGTACCTGCCCAGTCAGCCGAACGGGGTCGCCCTCTTTCACGTGTAGGTAATCGCCGAGGACGATGGCGCCGATGTTGTCCTCTTCGAGGTTCGCCGCCAGGGCAGTGACGGTGTCACCTGTCTCACGCGACTCGATCTCGAGCATCTCGTTGTACATAGCGGAGCCGAGGCCCCAGATGCGTGCCACGCCATCGCTGACCTGGAGGACCTCACCGATCTGCTCGGCGTGAAGCTCCTCCTCGTAACGCTCGATTTGCCGTACCAGCGCCTTCTTGATCTCGCTGGCGCTGAGCTGCGTTCCCGTCTTAGCCATAGATTCCGATCTCACCTTCTATCCGCGCCCGCTCCCGATCACTGCGACGTCGGGCGCCGGGCACCGTTCAGCCGGTCTCCGGCCTCAGAAGGCTGCGCCGCAGACCCTGAAGCCGGTGCCGTATCGAGCCGTCCATAATGCGGTCTCCCACCCTCACGACCACGCCGCCGATGATCCGCGGGTCTGCCCTGAAGCGCGGGAGCACTTCCACCCCGAACAACGTATCCAGATGCTTCTTGATGTTCGCCCTGACCTTCGCGTCGGGCTCCTCCGCCATAGTCACGTCGACCTGCAGTCGCCCGAGCTGTTCATCGACCAGCTTGTCGAACTCCGCTGCGATCTCCGGCAGCACACGCTGACGGCGCTTGTCGACTACAACGAGCAGGAAGCGCAGAAGCCGCTCGGGGATCTTTCCTTCGAACACTTCGCGCAGGACGCGTTTCTTGTCCCGTGGCTCGATGCGTGGAGTCTCGAGGAAAAAGCGGAAATCGGCTTCCGACTCTATCAGCTGCACGATTTGCCGCAACTCTGCCGCGTAGAGCTCCGTTGCGTCGTCCCTTTGGGCAAGCTCGAGTAGCGCTTCCGCGTAACTTCGTGCGACCGTTGTCTCCTGCATCAGCCGCCCTCGCCGCCTTGCTCGTCGGCCACCAAACCTTCCAGGTACTCCTCCACGATCCGCCGGTTCTCCTGGGAGTCCAGCTCCTTGTGCAGCACGCGACCGGCCGCGGAGATGGATAGGTCGACCGCCTCGCGCCGCAGAGCGTCTAACGCCTGGTCGCGCTCGCGCTCTATGTCCTCACGCGCGCTGGCGACGATCTGATCCTTCTGGCTGCGGGCCGTATCGAGCATCTCGGCGCGAAGCGCCTCCGCCGCTTTGCGGGTATCGGACAGGATGTTCTGCGCCTCGTCGCGCGACTCATCGAGGATCTTCCGGTGCTCGTCGAGCAACCTGGTCGCCTCCTCCCGGTCACGGGCCGCCCCATCCAGCGTTTCCTGAATCCGCTTCTCGCGAGATTCGAGGGCGCCGAGGATCGGGCCCCAAGCCCACTTCCGCAGGACGAAGAGGAGCAGGAGGAAGATCAGCCAGGTCCAGAACATCAGGCCCGGCCAGTTGATATCAAACAGGCCGCCACCGCTGCCCCCATGCTCTTCCTGCGCCAGCAGCGGGATCGCCGTGACGAGAGATAGGGCCAGGCCAGCCGCAAGGGCACCTAGATGTCCAGCCAACACCCCCGGGCGGCGCCGATTCTTCGACCGCTTAGACATGAGAGGACTCATCCGAGCTCGGTTTACCCTTTGAGCAGCGCGATCACCAGGGCGAACAAGCAGACGCCTTCGATCAGCGCCGCCGTGATGATCATCGCCGTCTGGATGCTGCCGGCGGCGTCCGGCTGCCGAGCGATGCTCTCTGTCGCCGAGCCACCGATCCGGCCGATGCCGAGTCCGGCACCGATCACGGCGAGGCCGGCCCCGATGGTCGCACCCATGGTTCCATAGAGCCTAAGCGCCGAATCCGCCTCTATGCTGGGCGTGACAGCCTGAACTGCACCCAAGATTGTCTCGATCATTTCCCCCTCCTATGAGGAGCTTATGGTTCCCCTAATGCGGGTGTCTCACCAACCCAATGAACACCGACGTTAGCATCGCGAAGATATACGCCTGCAAGAACGCGATGAATATTTCCATCAGCATGATTGCTACGGCCATCAGTACCGGCGCCGGCCAGATCAGATACCTCGTCACCCCTTGCGCCGCACCTGCCATGAAGATCAGCCCTACCAGCGACAAGATGACGAGGTGCCCAGCCGTCATGTTGGCGAACAGTCGGATGGCCAGCGCGAATATGCGCGCCAGCTTGGCGACTAGTTCGACCGGGGTCATGACGAGCGCCATGATGATACTCCAGAACCAGTTCAGCCCCTTCGGTATGTAGACGATCGTACCCATGTAGGCCTTGGGCCCAATGTGCAACAGACCGCCGACCTCGATCGCAACCAGCGCCAAAACGGCCAGAGCCGCCGTTACTCCTACATTCCCGGTCGCGCTGGCGCCGAAGGGCACCAGTCCCAGAACATTCATGTAGAGGATGAAAAAGAAGAGGGTGAGGATAAACGGAACGTACCGCTCACCACCCTTCCCGATGTTGCGCATCGCGACCTCATCCCGCAGGTAGATCACGAACGCCTCGATCACGTTTGCCAGGCCCTTGGGAGCCCGCTCGGCTCCTTTGCCGTGAGTCTTGCGCGCGACCCATATCATCGTGGCGGCGCACAGTAGAGCGGCGACCGCCAGATAAACCACGTGTTTGGTCGGCGACAGATCGATGGCGAACGAACCGATGTGCAGTGGCGGCCAATGCGGCAGCGCTATCTCGCGGTTGATGAGCGGGATGAGCAAGTGACTGGCATCGGACACCTCAGCCATCATGTGCTCGTTCCAGATCGCGGCGATGTCCTGTTCCCCGGCCTGGGCCGCACCTTCGGCAGGCGCGCCGTGAGTCTGCGCGAAGATCCACAGCCGCCCAGCGATCCCGATCATCGGACTCCCGTGTTATAGCGGAAAACGACAGGCTCGAGCAGCAGGAGGCCGAAGATCGCAATCACCAGGGAGATGAGCGTGGGCTCGGCCGGGACCCCGAGCGTACCACCCAGCGTGAGCCAGGCGAGCAGCCCTATGACCGTCAGTCTGAGGAATGTGCCGGCCGTCCAGCCGGCGAAGACCAACTGGGCACGGCGACTGGTGGCGGCGATCAGGATGGCAAAGGCCGCCGCCTGCACGAGCCAAGCCGCGGCCAAACCCGCCCAGACACCGTATCGGGCGGGTGGCTCAAACTGTAATCCGATCAGCAAAGCGGAGAGGCCAACGATTAGCGCGGACGTCCCCGCGTAGATTATACACCTCTTCACTGCGGACCCGGAGCCTTTCGAATGGCTACTTAGCCCTCGTCGTTATCGCGTTCCCCTGCACGACTTTCCTGCTGAATATCGAGGGCCTGGCGAACTACGAAGTAGAAGCCAGCGGCACCGCCCACGAACACGCCGATCACGGTGAAGATCGGAGAGACATCGAGCCAGTTGTCGAGCAACCATCCGAGACCGACGAAGAGCCCCACCGCGAAGGCGAAGCCCCATCCGAGGCCGAGATATGCGCCGATCCTCCGGCGTTCCTCCTCCGGCACCCGCATCTCAACCTCTCTAATAGAGGTAGACAACTGCTCGATGCGGCCGGAAAATACGCTCTGGCGCATATTATTTCAACCCACCCTTGACGCCCTGTTTTGGCGCTATCTACCTTAGTTTGTGGATGTTGACAGATCCCCGACCTATGGGCTATCGCAAGCCTACCCGAGCCAGCGACACGGCGTTCTTTGCCTGCTCGTAGCCCGCCTCCCGGAACCCAACCTGTGAGCCCAAGGACCACCAGACAGACGGTGATCCCGGTACTGCGCCCCAGGGGGTCGCTCAAGTGAAGAGAGACGAGGCGGCGGCCGCTGCGGCCGGCAGTGAGAAGCCCGTATCGTTGGGTGGCGACCCGTTGGCCGATCGCGACATCGAGCTTCTCGAGAGCCTGGCGGAAGCGCGGCGGCGGGTCGAGTTCGAGATCGCCAAGCAGGTCGTCGGCCAGAAGGAGATCATCGAGGGTCTGCTGATCACGATCCTGGCCGGCGGTCACGCGTTGCTGGTCGGTGTCCCGGGTCTGGCGAAGACGTTGCTGGTCTCGAGCCTCGCCCAATCGCTACGTCTGCAATTCAGTCGTATCCAGTTCACACCGGACCTCATGCCGTCGGACATCACGGGTACGGAGATCATCGAGGAGAACGTCTCGACCGGACGACGGGCGTTCCGCTTCGTCCGCGGGCCGATCTTCGCTAACGTCGTCCTCGCCGACGAGATCAACCGGACACCACCCAAGACTCAGGCCGCCTTGTTACAGGCGATGCAGGAGATGGAGGTCACAGCGGGGAGCGAAACGTACCCGCTGGAAAGGCCGTTCTTCGTACTCGCGACACAGAACCCCATCGAGCAGGAAGGGACGTACCCGCTTCCCGAGGCGCAGCTCGATCGCTTCATGCTCGAGGCGCGCATCACGTACCCGTCGCCAGCGGAGGAAGAGGAGGTGGCCAGCCGGACGACGACCGACCTGATGGAGGAGGTCGAGCCGGTCCTTTCGGCGGCGGAGATCCTGGAATTCCAGGGTCTGGTTCGGCGCGTGCCTGTGCCGCCCAGCCTCATCCGCTTGGCGGTTCGCCTCTGTCGAGCCAGCCGGCCGGAGGCCGAGGAGGCACCGGACTTCATCCGCCGCTGGGTGAACTGGGGCGTGGGTCCACGCGGCACCCAGCACTTGGTGCTGGCGGCCAAGGCGCGGGCGGCGCTGGCCGGGCGGGCGATGCCAGACTACGAGGACGTAAGGGGTGTGGCGCTGCCGGTGCTCCGTCACCGTGTCGTGACCAACTTCGAGGCGGAAGCGGACGGGCAAACAGCCGAAGACATCATCGGGCAGCTGTTGGACCTCAGCGAGGAGTGGACCTAGGCGATGCCTACCACCACGACCCCAGAAGAACCTCCAAGTAGAAAGCACAGCCCGAGCCTGAACGGCCAGCAGCCGAGGCTCGCTCGATGAGCGGCGCGATCGGCTTCCTCGTGCTGGCCGTACTCTTGGTCGCGACGGCCTCTGCGATCGAGGTGATCCTGTACGGGCTGCCCTTCGCCCGTGTGAGTGAGTTGGAAGCCGAGGAGGCGGGCGGCAGCCGAGCCCTGGCGGCCCTGCGCACCCGGCCCGCCGGTCTGCTCGCCACGACCTGGCTCGTGCGAGTCGCCGGCGCGGCGATCGCCGCTCTGGCTGCTTGGGATGCCGCCCGTCTGCTGGCGGACACGTCGCTGGTCGCAGGATTGGCTGGGGTCGTGGTGGCCATCGTGCTGGTCGTGCTCGCCGAGTTCGCCGGCAAGAGCGTTGCGCAACGAGCCGGCGAGCGGGCCGCACTCCGCATGGCTGGCCCGATTCGCCTCGTCTCGAAGGTCCTCTTGCCGGTGACCTGGCCGGCCGAGCTCATCGTTCGGATGCTGGCGCCGAAGTTCACGGAGATCTTGCCGGGCATCTCCCACCGCGAGATCCGCGACCTGGTGAGCCCGGGTAACGGCGAAGCGGTCATCGAGGAGCACGAGCGGCG
The DNA here is from genome assembly GCA_039586755.1 of Gemmatimonadota bacterium. Classification (GTDB taxonomy): domain Bacteria; phylum Gemmatimonadota; class Gemmatimonadetes; order Palauibacterales; family KS3-K002. The sequence continues at coordinate 14,746 of JBDHJU010000010.1, forward strand.
CCTAATCGAGCGGGCTTTTCTCCTCGACCAGACGACGGCCTACGATATCATGACTCCGCGGGTCGACATGCTCGCCTGGCCGGACACGCGCACCCTGGCGGAGGTCGCGCCGGACCTCCGAAGCGCCCGCTTCAGCCGTGTACCTCTCTACAGAGAGACCATCGATCATATCACCGGCGTCCTTTACGTCCGCGACGCGTACCAGGCCCTGGTCTCGGGTCAGCGCGACGTCGAGTTGCGGGCGCTGGCCCGGGAGCCCTTCTTCGTGCCCGGTTCGGTGACGTTGGACAAGCTGTTGCTCGACTTCCAGACGCGCCGCATTCACCTGGGGATCGTGATCGACGAATACGGCGGCGTTGACGGGCTCATCGCGCTGGAGGACATCCTGGAGGAACTGGTCGGCGAGATCGTCGACGAGAGCGATGTGGCGGAGGAGCCTATCGTGCGGCTCACCCGCAACGAGATCCTGGTCGACGGCAGCGCCGACCTACGAGAGATCAACCACTTCTTCAACACTTCCTTCCCAACCCTCGAGCACCGCTCACTGAACGGGTACCTGCTGGAGGTGTTCGGGCAGGTTCCCGAACCGGGTGAGCGGATCAGTCGCGAGGGCGTGGTCATCGAGGTCACCGCCGCCACCGACACCCAGGTGCTGCGAGCCCGAATCAGTCGAGGGGGCTAGGGAATCGGAGACGGGGAACGGAGAGTCCGTAGAATCCGTGGAATTGGGGAATTGGGGAGTGGGAATCCGGGAATCCCCGAATCGCTGAATCTACAGCCCCAGTATATGGATGGCGTACCAGCCGACCATGGCTTCGCCCCACACCAGGACGACGGCGGCGCCAACAGCCAGGAAGACGCCGAAGGGGACCAGCTTTCCGGTCTTGAGGCCGATGGGTCCAAAGATCACGGCACCAACGAGGGAACCGACGAAGATCGTCAACAGGGCGTAGAGCGGTCCGAGGAACGCGCCCACCATCGCCATCATCTTTATGTCGCCACCACCGAGGGCCGGCTTCTTGAACGCCCATTCCCCAACAACCGCAACACCGTACATGAGGGCGAAGGAAAGAGCGGCACCGATGAACGACATGAGCGGCGACGGGCTGCCGGGCGCGAATGACAGGGCGAGCCCGAGGGCCAGGCCGCCGAGACTGAACTCATCAGGGATGATGTACTCGCGAGCGTCGGTGACGGCGATCCCAAGCAGCAGGGTACAGAAGACAGCCGCCGACAGTCCCTGCCAGCTTAGCCCATAGTACAGATAGGCACCCACCCAAATCGCACCAGTGGCCAGCTCGACCAGCGGATATTGAACCGAGATCGGCGCCTTGCAGCTCATACAGCGTCCGCGCAAGGCAAGCCAACTGAGGACGGGGACGTTTTCGTACCAGGTGATCTGGCGCCCGCACGACATGCAGCGAGAACGCGGCGCGAACAGCGACTCGCTCTTGGGCAACCGCAGAATGCACACATTGAGGAACGAGCCAAAAGAGAGCCCGATGAGTGCGGTGTAGGCTAGGATGAACGGCTCAGACATTCAGCGCCCTCAGGTTGAGTGGTCCTCGGTTCAGGTTTCCGGTCCGCCGAGCAGCCGGTCGAGAAGGAGCGCGCCGGCGATCGCCACGTTGAGAGAATCCATGCCTCCGGGCAGCGGCACGGCGACCAGTCGGTCACTCTCGCGCCGCACCTCCTCCGACAGGCCGGAGGGTTCATTACCCAGAACCAGGGCGAAACGGTCCGGCGGATCTCCGATCCGCCCCACCGGGTCGCCGGACGAGTCGGCGCAAAAAATGGTAAACTGCTTCTCGCGCAGCCAGGCTACGACGTCGAGCCAGCTCTCTTGCGAGACCGGGAGCCGGAATAACGAGCCCGCCGAGGCGCGCGCCGCCTTGGGGTTCCAGGGGTCGACCGTACCCGGTAGTGCAACGATCCAGGCGACGCCCAGCGCCTGCGCAGCACGCAGCAGCGTGCCCAGGTTGCCCGGATCCGCCACGCGATCGAAGACGAGCAGCGCGGCGCGCGAGGGCGGCTCGAACTCCGCCAGCCGGTGGAGCGGCCGGTGGGCCACGGCGAGGATCCCCTGAGGCGTTTCCGTGTCGGCCAGCTCCTTCAGCTCGCTGTCCGACACCTCGGCCCGCTTCCAGCCTCTTTCGTCCACGGCTTCGAGCAACTGCTGACCGCGTTGCGTCTCGGAAAGCACCGGCGCGGTGACCGCGAACTCGACGTTCCAGTCGGCCGACAACAGCTCCTCGACGAGCCGCACCCCTTCCACGAGAAATGCGAGCTCTTGTTCCCGTCGCTTGCGCGACTTCAGCTTGCGGATCAGCTTCGCTTGGTTTCGAGAGATCATGGTAGCCGGATCTGCGCGCCCGGCTCTTTCGGCCCAGTGGGCTGCTCGGCGCGCACCGACAAAGTGGTTTACCGAGGGATCAGACGGAAGGGAGCCCATGACAGAGCGCCATGTAGCACTCACGATCGCCGGCAGCGACAGCGGCGGCGGCGCCGGTATCCAGGCCGACCTCAAGACTTTCCACGCGTTCGGCGTGTTCGGCACCTCGGCGATTACGGCGATCACGGCACAGAACACGGTCGGTGTCCGGTCGATACAAAAGATCGAACCCGACGTGGTGGCCGATCAGATCCGCGCCGTGGCCGACGACCTCAAGCCCGCCGCGGCCAAGACCGGGATGCTGGCGGACGCACCGATCATCGAAGCCGTTGCCAGCACGATCCGCGAAACAGGACTCGGCCAGCTGGTCGTCGATCCGGTGATGGTGGCGAAGAGCGGCGATCGCCTGCTCGAGCAGGACGCGGTCAACGCCCTGGCGACGCAGCTGCTGCCCCTGTCGGAGGTCCTCACGCCGAACCTCCCGGAGGCTGCAATCCTCGCCGGGCGCCGCGTAGAGACGCCTGACGATATGCGCGCGGCGGCGGAGGTCCTGGCCCAGCGAGGGGCGCGCTCGGTGCTGGTCAAGGGCGGGCACCTATCGGGCGACGTGCTGATCGATCTGTTCTTCGACGGCGTGGATTGGCACGAGTGGCAGGAGACTCGACAGGAAACCCGGCACACCCACGGCACCGGCTGTACGCTCTCCGCCGCCATCTGTGCCGGGCTGGCCCTCGGCTGGCCCCGCGTCGAGGCCGTCGAGAAAGCGCGACTCTACACGCAGCGCGCGATCGCGACGGCGCCGGAGCTGGGAAAAGGGCACGGGCCTCTTAACCACTGGGTGGCGGTTGGAAATTCGGGATTCGGTGATTCCGGAATTCGGTGATACGGAGGTTCGGAATTGGGGAATTGGCGAATCAGGAGCAGGAATCGCGATTCGTCGGTTCCCCGATTCACCAATTCCCACATCCCGAATCCCGGGGTCCATCACCACCAGTAGTGGTGCCGTCGGATCTCGTGACGATCCAGGCGGACGCCTTCTCGCTTGGCACCGACCAGTTGGGGCCGCCGGAAGAAATTGACTAGGATCAGCCCGGCAAAGAAACCGCCGATGTGAGCCCAGACGGCTATCCCGCCACCGCCACCGCCCGCTCCACGCTCGGCCAGACCCATCAAGATCTGGATCACGATCCAGTACCCGAGTACCACGTAGGCACGCATCGGTAGAATCCAAAACGGCGGGAAAAAAACGTGAACGCGGACCTGCGGGTAAAGCAAGATGTAAGCACCCAGTATGCCGCTGATCGCTCCCGACGCACCGACCGTGGGAATAGCCGAACTGGGGTTCAACCCCACGTGCGCCGCAGCCGCCGCAAACCCGCACAAGAGATAGAAGATCAAGAACCTGATGTGCCCCATCGAATCCTCGATGTTATTCCCGAAGACCCACATGAACAGCATGTTGGATAGGAGGTGGAGCCAACTCCCATGCATGAACATAGAAGTGACGACCGCCACCCAGGTGAGGCCCCCCAGGGCACAGATTTCCGGACCCTCGACCATGCGGCCGGTAACCTCCACCGGGATCAAACCATATTCGCAGACGCTCGCCGTCAGGTTGACCCCCATCCCCTGGACGAAGACCCAGACCGCGACGTTGGCGATTATCAGGCCTACCGTCAGATACGGAGTCAGCTCGGTCGGGTTGTCGTCCTTGTAGGGGAACATGGCGCCGCCAACGTACGACCCGTGGCATCGGGCGTCAACCGAGCCCAGAGGGTCGGCGCCGTCCTGCCGCTTTGGCATAGCAGGCTGACTTCACGCCAGATTGTCTGTATTTTGGGGCGATTTCGCCCCCCGGCCTTTGGCACGCGGGTTGCACCCTCGCTGACCCCGATACGGTACGGTCAAGCGCACCCCAGGCCCGGCGTCCAGGAGGACCGGCGGCTCGTGGGGGCGCCTGTGTCAATTCAAACAGTAGAGACAAGCAATGGCCAAGAACGGCGGCAAAGTCATAGGCATTGACCTGGGCACAACGAACTCCGTGGTGGCGGTCATGGAGGGCGGGGACCCGGTCGTTATCCCAAATCAGGAGGGGTCCCGCACGACGCCATCGGTAGTCGGGTTTACCAAAGACGCGGAACGGCTGGTCGGTCAGGTGGCAAAGCGCCAGGCGATCACGAATCCCGTGCGTACCGTCTATTCGATCAAACGGTTCATGGGCTGCACATGCGACGAGCTAGAGCGGGAGATCAACCGTTACCCCTACAAGGTCGAGTGCGACGGCCAGAACCGGCCGTTCGTGAACATCGACGGCACGAACTACTCGCCGCCGGAGATCTCGGCCATGGTCCTGCAGAAGCTGAAGCAAACGGCCGAGGATTACCTCGGTCAGCCGGTAACCCGGGCGGTGATCACTACCCCTGCGTACTTCAACGACTCGCAGCGCCAGGCGACCAAGGACGCCGGCAAAATCGCCGGACTCGAGGTCTTGAGGATCCTCAACGAGCCGACGGCGGCGTCGCTGGCGTATGGGTTGGACAAGAAGAAGGACGAGACGATCGCGGTCTTCGACCTGGGCGGCGGCACGTACGACATCACGATCCTCGAGCTGGGTGAGGGCGTGTTCGAGGTGAAGTCGACGAACGGCGACACCCACCTGGGCGGTGACGACTTCGACGAGCGGATCATCAACTGGTTGGTCGATGAGTTCAAGAAGGACCAGGGAATCGACCTGTCGCAGGACCCGATGGCGCTGCAGCGTCTGAAGGAGGCGGCAGAGAAAGCGAAGTGCGAGCTTTCCACGACGATGGAGACGGACATCAATCTGCCGTTCGTGACCGCGGATCAATCGGGACCGAAGCACCTGAACATGAGGCTGACGCGAGCGAAGCTCGAGCAGCTGACCGACGACCTGATGCAGGCGGTGATTCCGCCGATGGAGAAGGCGCTAGAGGATGCGAAGCTCAAGCAGGAGAACATCGATGAGGTAATCCTGGTCGGCGGTTCGACACGGATCCCGAAAATCCAGGAGATCGTGCGCGACTTCTTCGGCAAGGATCCTCACAAGGGCGTCAACCCGGACGAGGTCGTGGGCGTGGGCGCCGCCATCCAGGCGGGCGTTTTGGCCGGCGAGGTGAGCGAGGTCCTGCTGCTGGACGTCGAGCCACTATCGTTGGGCATCGAGACGCTGGGCGGCGTGATGACCGTGCTGATCCCGCGTAACACGACGATCCCAACCAAGAAGATGGAGGTCTTCTCGACCGCCGAGGACAACCAAACCACGGTGGACATCCACGTGCTCCAGGGTGAGCGCCCGATGGCGGTCCAGAACAAGACGATCGGGCGATTCCAGCTCACCGGCATCCCACCCGCCCCGCGCGGCATGCCACAGGTCGAGGTCACCTTCGACATCGACGCCAACGGCATCCTCCACGTCTCGGCGAAGGACCGAGCTACAGGAAAGGAGCAGTCGATTCGCATCGAAGCGACCTCCGGCCTGAGCGATACCGAGATCGAGCGGATGGTCAAAGATGCGGAGGAGCACTCCAAGGAAGACCAATCGGCCCGCGAGCTGATCGAACTCCGTAACAAGCTCGACACGCTGATCTACCGCGTCGAGAAAGAATCGGCGGAGTGGGTGGACAAGCTGGACGAGGACACCAAGAAGCGCCTCGACGAGGCGATCGATGGCGGTAAGAAGGCGCTGAAGGAGAGCCAGGAGCTTCCCGATCTCAACCGGGCTCACGACGAGCTCATGCAGGCCTTCTCGGCGGCCGGCCAGAAGCTATATGAAGCGCAGGCGGCCACAGCCGGCGCCAGCGGTGCCGGGGCTGAGGGTGCGACCGAGGGTGAAGCCGAGCCCGAGGTCGTGGAGGCCGATTACGAGATCGTCGACGAGAACAAGGAGACGAAGGAGGAAGAAGAGTAAGGGCGGCAACGTTTCAGCCGCCGTAGGCATCTAGAATAGCAGGGCCCCCACACGGGCCCTGCTCTTGTATATTTCGGCCAGCGCCGGAACCGCGGCGCCCACGTCTACGTAGTATAGGGCGAGCCTATATCAGTGTTGGATATCCCAGGAAGGTACCTCTGATGACTGACCCACTGCGCAGCAAGCTCCGTTTCGTGCTCTACACGGCCCTGGCTCTGGCCCTCGGCCTCGGGCTGGCCTCGGGCTTCCACTGGGCCAAAGGCGGCGAAGCGGCCACGACGGCGAACGCCGCGCTACAGCCGACCACCGCGCCAGCCACCGTCGCCGAGACGGCCGCACCCGAGGTGGCCGGCGAGCCGGAGGCCGGGCCGCAGCAGTCCCGAACCACCACAGCGGCCTTACGTGAGCTGGCCGAGGTGAGTGAGGCCTTCGTCGCCATCGCCCAGACCGTGACGCCAGCGGTGGTCTCGGTCGACACGCGGGGCACACCACAGCGCGCCCGCTTGCCACAGCGCTTCGAGGATCTGTTCGGACCCCAGCACCCGGAGGTCGATACACCATTCGATGTGCCGCTCGGCCGGGGGTCCGGCTTCATCGTCTCCGATGAAGGCTACGTGATCACCAACAACCATGTCGTGGCGGCGGCCGAGCGGATCACGGTCCAGCTACCGGATAGTCGGCAATACCCGGCCGAGCTAATCGGGCGCGACCCGACCACCGATATCGCTGTCCTCAAGATCGACGCCGGCGACCTTCCGACGGTGAAGCTGGGCGACTCCGAGACCACCGCTGTTGGCGAGTTCGTCCTCGCCGTGGGCAACCCTGGCACCTCGCTGGGCTCGGAACTGCCGTTCACCGTCACCGCCGGCATCGTGAGCGCCAAAGGTCGCAACCTCCGCCTCATCCAGTCGACCTCCGGCAGTGACTATGCCATCGAGGACCTCATACAGACCGACGCCGTGATCAACCCCGGCAACTCCGGCGGTCCCCTCGTCAACTACCGTGGCGAGGTCATCGGCGTGAATATGGCCATCCAGAGCACCACCGGCTTCTACCAGGGATATGGCTTCGCAATCCCCATAAGCCTCGCCAGAGATGTGATGGAGGACTTGATCGAGTACGGTCGTGTACGTCGCGCCGCCCTCCGCGTCTCCGTTCGCGAGGTCACCCGCGCTGACGCTATGGCGTTCGGGTTGCCGCAGCCCCGGGGCGCAGTCGTCGAAGGCTTCCCAGAGGACAGCCCCGCTGAAAAGGCCGGCATCCAGCGCGGCGATGTCGTCATCGCCGTCGATGCCAGGCCCGTCGAACGTGTCGGCCAGCTCCAGCGAGTCGTCGCTTCCTACGAGCCCAACGACAGGGTTGACGTCACCGTGATACGGTACGGCGAGGAACTGCACTTCAACGTCCGGCTGGCCGAGGCCGACATCCCTCAGCCCGAGCCCGCTCGCACCGCGGAACCCACTGCCCCCAGCAACATGATGCTGGGAGTCCAGGTCTCCGACATCGACACGGCCGTGCGCAACCGCTATGGCTTCGATTCCGACCTGCAGGGCGTCCTCGTCACCAGAGTGGCCCAGTACGGCCCCGCCTGGAACGCCGGCCTGCGGCGCGATCTAGTGATCCAGCGCGTAAACGGGACGGACATCGGCAGCGTGACCGACTTCGATCGGGTCCTCGAGGAGGTGGAACCCGGCGACGTGGTCTCACTCGACACCGCGTTCCTCGTCGACGAGAACGGTACACTAGGCTACAGAATCATCAACATCCTCATCCCCGAGGAGTGAGGGCTCTCGGCTCGGTGGCGGGCACCCGATTCGCCCGCCACCGTCCGCATTTTCCTTGACCTTTCCGCCCTTTCACGTAATGTAAGGAACGGCCCGATCGCTTCTTGCGAAAGTGGCGGAATCGGTAGACGCGCCAGCCTTAGGAGCTGGTGGCCATTTGGCCGTGGGGGTTCGAGTCCCCCCTTTCGCACTTCTCGCATCGGCGTCAAGGACAGGCGGAAATCTGTGTCCCAGACTACAACCAACCTGCAAATCTCGGTCGAAGAGACGGCGGCCTGGAGCCGCAAGCTCGTCATCACGGTGCCCGAGGGCCGGGTGAGGTCGGAACGGGCCAAGGTGGCCAAGCAGCTGTCCAAGCGGGTCAAGGTTCCGGGTTTCCGAAAGGGAAAGGTCCCCCTGTCACACCTGGAGTCGCGTTTCGGGGCGGAGATCGACCGCCAGACCCAACAGAAAGTCATCGATGCGGCCTTCAGCGAGGCGGTACAGACCAAGGATCTGGACCCGATCAGCGCTCCGCGAGTGGCAAAGGTAAGCTACGATCCGGATTCGGAGCTCACGTTCGAGGTGATGTTTGATATCCGTCCCGAGATCAAGCTGGGTCGAGTAAGCGGTTTCCGGTTGAGCCGGCCGGAGGTGGGGGTCGGGGACGAAGAGGTCGATGCGCAGCTAGCCATGCTACGCCAGCAGCAGGTTCTGTGGAAACCCGTGGATCGGAAGCCGCAGGCCAGCGACAGCGTGGAGGTGACGATCACCCCACTGGAGCAGGAGGAGTCGGAGTCGGAGGCTCAGCCGTACCGCTTCACCCTGGGCGAGGGTCGCGCGATCCCGGATGTGGAAGCGGCGATCATGACGCTCGACCCCGGGAGCGCGGCTGAGTTCACGGTTAGCTTCCCGGAGGACTTCGAGGACGAGGAGCAACGGGGGAAGAGTCGGCGCTTACAGATCGAGCTGAGGCAGGTGTTGGAGCAGGAGTTGCCGACGCTTGACGACGAGTTTGCCCGGTCGCTCGGTGATTTCGAGAATCTCGAGGCGCTGCGGGAGGCGGTGGCCAAGGATCTCCTCCACCACAAGGAGCAGGAGGTGGAGGCCAAGCTCGACCATGAGATCGTCGAGAGCATCATTCAGGCTAACCCCTTCGATGTTCCCGACTCGATGATCGAGCGTTACCTGGATGCCCTGGTCGGGCCGCCGCCCGAGGAGGCCGACCCCGACCTGGTGGACCAGGCCCGGGAGCAGGCACGTCCGGCAGCCGAGTGGGGTATCAAAAGGACGCTGATAATCCAGCGGGTGGCTGAGGACGAGGGCCTGGAGGCCACCAAGGATGACGTACAGGAGCGACTGCAGGAGCTGGCAAAGCGAACGGGCAGGCAGCTGGCAGAGCTCCGAGCCCGAATGGCCAAATCGGGAGAGCTGCGTGAACTCGAGCGACGCATCACGGAAGAGAAGGTCTTCGCGTATCTGAAGGAACAGTCAGAGATATCGGTCGGCGCGTCTTAGGACAGCGCCGGCGTCACCCAACGGAGTAAAGGCAGAACCATGCCGCTATACGCACCGTACGTGATCGAGCGTTCCAGCCGCGGTGAAAAGGTCTACGACATCTTCTCGCGTTTGCTGATGGACCGGATCGTCTTCATGGGTACCCCGATCAACGATGAGGTGGCCAACATCATCATCGCGCAGCTCCTCTTCCTCCAGGCGGAGAACGCCGAGAAAGACGTCTATCTCTACATCAACTGCCCGGGCGGAGGCGTCTACGCGGGCCTCGCGATCTACGATACGATCCAGTACATGACCGCCCCGGTATCGACGATCTGCATGGGTATGGCGGCATCGATGGGAGCGCTACTCCTGGCCGCCGGAGCCGACGGCAAACGATCGGCGCTGCCTAACTCGCGGATCATGATCCACCAGCCGTCGGGCGGCTCTCAGGGAACGGCCTCCGACATCGAGATCCAGGCGAAAGAGATCCTCTACGCCCGAGAGCGCATCAACGAGATACTGGCGAAGCACACCAAGCAGCCGATCGAGAAGGTCGCCGACGACGCAGATCGCGACCGCTTCATGTCCCCAGAGGAGGCCAGGGAGTACGGCCTGATCGATGAGATTATCGTCAATAAGGGGGACGTCGTCACAGATGACGACGAGAAGAAGTAGCAGAGGTGGGAGGATAGGATGACGACGCCTAGCGACAAGCACCTGCGTTGCTCCTTCTGCGGGAAGTCGAAGGAGAGTGTCAAGAAGTTCATCTCCGGACCCAACGTCTACATCTGCAACGAGTGCATCTCGCTGTGCAATGAGATCTTGGCCGAGGAGGACGAGCAGTCGGCAGCGGAAAGCCTGACTCACATCCCGAAGCCGACCGACATCAAGGAGACGCTCGACGAGTACGTGATCGGCCAGGAGCAGGCGAAGAAATCGCTATCCGTAGCCGTTTACAACCACTATAAGCGGATCAACAACCAGGGCTTCGTTGAGGACGTCGAGATCGAGAAGTCGAACATACTGCTGCTCGGTCCCACAGGTGTCGGCAAGACGTTGTTGGCCCGCACCCTGGCCCGGCTGCTTGACGTGCCATTCACGATCGCCGACGCGACGACGCTCACCGAAGCGGGCTACGTCGGCGAGGACGTCGAAAACATCCTCGTCCAGTTGCTGCAGGCGGGCGACTACAACATCGCGGAGACCGAACGCGGTATAGTCTACATCGACGAACTGGACAAGATTGCCCGCAAATCGGAGAACCCGTCGATCACCCGCGACGTCTCCGGTGAAGGGGTCCAGCAGGCCATGCTTAAGATCCTCGAGGGCACGGTCGCGAACGTACCTCCGCAGGGTGGCCGCAAGCACCCGCAACAGGAATACATCCAGATCGACACGCGCAACATTCTGTTCATCTGTGGCGGCGCGTTCGCGGGGCTCGAGAAGATCATCGAGGCGCGGATCGGGACGCGGCAGATCGGTTTCGGGCGCAGCAACGAGAACTTGGCGCGGGCGGGTATCGGTGAAGAGGAGGAGGACTACAACCCGTTCTACTATGTGGAGCCGGAGGATCTCATCCGCTTCGGGCTGATCCCCGAGATCGTGGGTCGCCTGCCTGTGGTCGTCGCCCTCGACGACTTGAGCGAGGATGCCCTCGTCGAGATCCTCGAGAAGCCGAAAAACGCGCTCACCAAGCAATACCAAAAGATGGTGGAACTGGAGGACATCAGGCTCAGATTCGAGCCCGGTGCCCTGCGCGCCATCGCGCGCAAGGCCATCGACCGCGGCACCGGCGCACGAGGCCTACGTGCGATCATCGAAGAAGTGATGCTCGATCTGATGTTCGAGCTTCCAGCTCGCGGCGATGTGCTGGAAGTCGTCATCACCGAAGAGTCTGTCGAAAGGGAAGCGCCGCCTATGCTCATCCTTGAACCGGAAGCCAAGCGGAAGGAGGCTTGAGCTAGAGGTATACTTCGTATGTCCACAAACAAGCCATTTTTCGTCTGCGGCGCAGCCGCTGCGTTGCTGCTCGCCGCCTGCTCTGCGGCATCACCCCCCGATGAGGCGTCGCCCGGGTTCGGCTCGGAGGCGCAGACGCTGCCACCTCCCGGATACGGGACGCTGAGGCAGGATGACTTCACCGTCGCGCTTCAGTCGGGCGATACACAACTGAAGGTTACCCCTCTGGATGAGGCCGTCATCCGGCTCGCCGCGCCGGACACCTATCAGCGGCTGCATGGAATGGTCGACTCACGCAGACAACGTGTTCTGGACGCTGCGCGAAGCGCCGGACTGCGGGGTGAACCTGGGGTCTTCCTCGTCTCCTTCTTCACGCGGGCTCGGCAGGCCACGTACGAGCCGACGAACGTGCAGCTGTTGAGCAAGGGAATTCTCTACCGGCCGGCGGGGATCTTGCCGCTGACTCCCGAGTGGGGTCGCCAGCAGGTGTGGCAGGAGGAGACGCAGTCGGCACTCTACGTATTCGATCCGGCCGTAGATCTCGACGTAACGTTCGAGGTGGAGTACCAGGGAATGCGGTCGCTGGCCTGGGCGGGGATCATCCGACTGCTGCAAGCCGAACGAGGGCGGGTGATGAGCCGCGCCGAACGCTGAGCCCGTATCCGGACTCAGGCGTCGATCTCGTATTCCTTCAGCTTCCGATAGAGCGTCCGCTCTCCGATCCCCAGAATGTCGGAGGCGCGCCGGCGGTTGCCACCCACCGACTTCAGGGTGGCGACGAGCGCCGCCCGCTCGAGCTCTTCCATGGTCATCCCGATTTGAAACTCGATGGGCTGACCTCCCTCTGGTGCAAGCTGCTCCGCGGCGAGATCTACCCCGAGTTCTTCCGGTAGCTCGGGTTCCGGCGTCGGCGGCGCCACTTCAACCACGGCAGCCTCACGAGCGGCGGTCAGCTCGGGGTGCCTGCGTTTATAGAGTTCGAATTCCCTGCGCAGGTCCTCGACATCGAACTTCAGGTCGACCAGCGTCCGGAAGATGAACTCCATCTGTGGCAGCCTGGCAGGGCTATCGCTAGCCACGCCGGCCTGGGGCAGTGCCGCACCGCTGACGACGGGGCTGGGCAGGGTCCGGCCCGCGCCGTGTCGCACATCGGGGGGTATATCCACAGGTTGAATGATCGACCCGGGTGCGAGGACGACCATCGACTCGACCAGGTTTCTCAACTCTCGTACGTTGCCCGGCCAATCGTAGCCCACGAGGATGTCCATCGCCTCGGACGCGATCCCCTTGAACTCTCGCTGGTGCTCGCGACTGAGCTCCCGGATGAAAGCGTGCACGAGCAGCGGGGTGTCCTCGCGGCGCTCGCGCAGCGGTGGCAGATGGATGTTCAGCACATCCAGGCGGTAGTACAGGTCACGCCGGAACTCGCCCAGCTCCACGGCCTGGCGCAGATCGCTATTGGTGGCGGCTATCACCCGGACGTCCACCCTGAGCGACTCGCTACCGCCGACCCGCATGAATTCCCGCTGCTCGAGAACCCTCAGCAGCCGGGTCTGGGGGCCCGGCGGCATTTCGGCAATCTCGTCGAGGAAGACAGTGCCGCCGTTGGCAAGCTCGAAGATGCCTTTGCGGAGCGCGTTGGCGCCGGTGAACGCACCCTTTTCGTGGCCGAACAACTCCGACTCGAGAAGCGTCTCGGGCAAGGCGGCAATGTTGACGGCGATGAAGGGTTTTCCGCGTCTGGGGGAAAGGCGGTGGAGCCCTCGTGCGACCAGCTCCTTACCCGTCCCACTTTCGCCGGTGATCAACACGGTCGAGGCCACGGGGGCGATTTGCGCGACCTTTTCGACCACTTCCTGAATAGCGGCAGATTTCCCGACGATCCCCAACTCAGCTTTCAGGGCTTTTCGGTCGATCAACCGACGGATGACCAGGGCGACCTCCTCGTGATCGAGGGGTGCCTGGAGGTATTCGTCGACACCGACGTAGACCCCTGTGTCGGGGGGGCGCGTTTCACCTTCACCGAGCAGGACCACGACCGGAACCTGAGGTGCCGCCTCGTAGACCGCCGCGATCAGTTCGTCGGTCTCCGGCTCGCCCATGCCGCCGGAAACGACGACCGCCAGCCGCTCCTCATCGACGGATCCGAGTGCAGTATCGACGTCCTGGACGCTCGCCAGGAGCTGGATCTCGCCGGCAGTATCGAACGCCTTCTGCAGCGGAGCCGCTCTCTCCAGGTCAGCTGTAGTAACGAGAAGTTTCGCCATTCTCAGGAGTGCTCCGTCCTGCCGGCCAGCAGGTCGACGGCATGTGGGACAACGCGGTCGAGGACTTCCAGGCTCTCGCGAACCGCTCTCTCGCTTCCCGGCAGGTTGACTATCAGACAGCTGCCGCGGATTCCCGCCACCCCGCGGCTCAAGGCGGCGAACGGGGTGCTCAGCATGCCGGCCGCCCGCAGCGCCTCCGCCAGGCCGGGGGCGGGACGCTGAAGCACGGCCGACGTCGCTTCGGGCGTCACGTCCCGGGGTCCGAAACCGGTGCCGCCGGTGGTGAGGATCAGGTCCAGCTGGGCACCGTCAGCCCATTGAGAGAGGAGGGCGGCGATCTCCCGCTCCTGATCGGGAACCACACGATGCTCGGCAAGAGACCAGCCGCGCCCCTCGAGCCACGCAGCCAGCACCTTGCCAGAGGTATCCTCCCGCTTCCCGGCGGCGACCCCGTCGCTCACCGTCAGTATCGCGACGCGGATCACCGTTTGACGGAGCCCTCCTTATAGAAGGGCATCTTCACGACCTCCGCAGCGTTGGACTTGTCCCTGATCACGATCTCGATCTCGGCGCCCGGCTTGGCGAGCTCAGGCGGCAGGTAGCCGGTCCCGATCCCCTGCCCCAAGGTGGGGCCGACGGTACCGCTGCGGACCGTGCCGACAGCGTTGCCGCCGCAGCGGATCTCGTATCCCGGGCGCGGAAAGCCGCGGGATTTGAGGACGAAGCCGCAGAGCTTTCGCTCCAGCCCCTTCTCCTTCTGAGCTACCAAAGCGTCCCGACCGACGAACTCGCCTTTGTCTAGTCTGACCGTCCAACCGAGGCCAGCCTCGAGCGGCGTCGTCTCATCGTCGATATCGCTCCCGTATAGCGCCAGCCCGGCCTCTAGCCGCAGCGTATCCCGCGCACCCAGGCCAATCGCTTGGATTCGCTCACCGCCCGCCTCGAGTATCGCGTTCCAAAGCTTGGCAGCGCTCTCCGGCCCGCAATACAGCTCGAAGCCGTCTTCCCCCGTGTACCCGGTCCGGCTCACCACACACGGCTCACCAACCACCCGGGATTCGGCAAACCGGTAATAGCCGAGGGTAGACGGATCGAGGTCGGAGAGTGGCGTGAGGATCGCCTCGCTGTCGGGGCCCTGCAGCGCCAGGAGCGCAATGGCGTCGCTCTCATTCACGAGCTTCACGCCATCGCTCCCGAACCGCTCCAAACACTGCGAGACCCAGTCGAAGTCCTTGTCGATATTCGCCGCGTTGACTACCAGCCGGAATCGATCCGGAAACTTGTAGACCAGCAGATCATCGACGACCCCTCCGTCATCGTTGCACATAACACAGTACGTCGCCTGCCACGCCTCGCGGCGCGAGATGTCATTCGCCACTAGGTAGTCCACGAACTCCGCGGACCTCTCCCCCTCGAGCAGGAATTCTCCCATGTGGGACACATCGAAGAGGCCCGCATGCTCGCGCACCGCCTGGTGTTCCACCGACACTCCGGCAGGGTACTGGACCGGCATCTCAAACCCGGCGAACGGGATGATCTTGCCGCCCAGCTTCACGTGCTCCTCGTACAGTGGTGTTCGCTTGAGGTGGCTGGCCATCGGTCCCTCTGTCGTTCGTAAGTCGAATGGAATTGTCGTTGGAAGACCGCTGACTGCCAATTTAGCAGGAATGGGAATGGGCACCAGTAGAGTTGGGTATTCCGGGATTCGGGGATTCGGCGATTGGGAGTCCGGGGTTGGGAGTCCGGAATTGGGGGGAGGAGAAGGCGAGAATCCGTGGACTCTCGAATTCTGGAATTCCCCAACTCCCGGATTCCCGAATCCCCTACAATATGTAGCGGCGCAGGTCCTCGTCCTTGACGACTTTGGCGAGTCGCTCGCGTACCATCTCGTCGTCAACGAGGATCTTCTTGGGCCCAAAATCGGGGAGATCGAACATGATGTCCTCGAGCAGGGTCGTAAGGACGGTATGGAGTCGGCGCGCGCCGATGTTCTCCATGCGCTGGTTGACGTCGGCAGCGATTCGAGCGACCTCGGCGACTCCACTGTCGCTGAACTGGAGGTTGGCCCCCTCGGTCTCGACGAGGGCGCGATACTGGGTGAGCAGGGCGTTTTTCGGCTCAGTCAGGATCCTGACGAAATCGGCTTCGCTCAGCGAAGCGAGCTCGACGCGGATCGGAAAACGTCCCTGGAGCTCGGGGATGAGGTCCGAGGGCTTGGCGGTATGGAACGCGCCGGCGGCGATGAAGAGTATGTGGTCGGTGCGAACCATGCCGTACTTGGTCTGAACGTTCGACCCTTCCACCACCGGTAGCAGATCGCGCTGGACCCCGCCCCGCGAGACATCGGGCCCACCAGCGGGCCCCCGTTCGCCGGCGATCTTGTCCAGCTCGTCGAGGAAGACGATCCCCATCTGCTCGACTCGGTCGAGCGCCTCGTTCACCACGTCGTCCATGTCGACAAGCTTGTCGAGCTCATCGGCGAGCAGGATACGCCGCGCCTCAGAAACGGAGACGGAGCGCTTCTTGCTACGCTTCGGCAACATGTCCTGAAGCATCTCGGAAACGTTGTAGTCCATCCCCTCCATGCCGGGGAACTCGACGACGGGGAACGAGGTCTGCGTGACCTCGATCTCGATCTCCTTGTTCTCGAGCTTTCCGTCGCGCAGTAGGCTTCGCAGCTTCTCGCGAGTCCTTCTGCGTCGCTCCTTTAGGTCCTCTTCGTCTTCCTCCTCGGGTGCGGGCCGCTGGTCCAGGGCTTCGCCACGCGGCGACACCACAAAGGCCGGCGGCGCCGCGCCTCTATCCTCACTGCTCGGCAGCAGAAGGTCGAGTAGTCGCTCCTCCACACGCTCGTCCGCCATGTCCTGCACTTCGTCCTCGCGTTCACCGCGCACCATGTTGACGGAGATGTCGACGAGATCTCGGACCATGGATTCCACATCGCGCCCCACGTAGCCGACTTCGGTAAACTTGGACGCCTCGACCTTGGTGAAGGGAGCGCCGGCCAGGCGGGCCAGACGGCGCGATATCTCCGTCTTACCTACCCCGGTCGGACCGATCATGATGATGTTATTGGGCAAGATTTCGTCCCTCAGATCCTCCGCGACTTGCTGCCGCCGCCAACGGTTCCTGAGGGCGATCGCGACGGCCTTCTTCGCCGCGTCCTGCGCAACTACATACTTGTCGAGCTCGGCGACAATCTGCCGCGGCGTCAGCTCGTCGTGAAGTGCCGGCTTGCTGCCGCGCGCCTCGTCGACCGGGCTCTCTGGCTGTGAGGGAAGCGAGTCGTTCATCAGCTGTTCGTTCCAAGCTCCAGTACGGTGATCTCTGTGTTCGAGTAGATGCAGATCTCGCCGGCGATCTCGAGGCTGCGGCGAACGATCTCCGGCGCGCTGAGTTCGGAATGTGCACTCAGCGCCCGCGCCGCTGCCAACGCCATCGGGCCACCGCTGCCGATGGCCAAGATGTTATCGTCGGGCTCGATGACCTCGCCGCTACCGGATAGCAGGTAAGAGTGTTTCGCATCGACGACCGCGAGGAGTGCTTCCAGACGACGCAATATACGATCGCTCCGCCAATCCTTCGCTAACTCGACCGCCGCACGCGGCAGATTGCCTGGGAAGCGATCGAGCTTCTCCTCGAATTTCTCGAACAGCGTCAGCGCGTCGGCGACCGATCCGGCGAAGCCGGCTAGCACCGCTCCGTCCTTGAGTGCGCGCACCTTGCTCGCCTGGCTCTTAACGATGGTGTCCCCGACAGTCACCTGGCCGTCGCCGCCGAGTGCGACGCTGTTGTCGCGCCGAACAGCGACAATCGTCGTTCCACGCATTCTCATATCATCCATAAGCCGGACTTCCGTTTGCGTCAGCCTCTGGGGTGTGCCGCCCGGTATACCTGCCTCAACCTTTCCCGGGAGGTATGTGCGTACATCTGGGTCGTCGAGAGCGAGGCATGGCCTAGCAACTCCTTGATCGCCATCAAGTCCGCCCCTTCATCCAAGAGGTGTGTCGCGAACGAGTGACGGACCGAGTGGGTGCTGAGGCCGCTCTCCTCGGCGACGAGCGCGATATAGCGCGTTGCGACCCGCTGGATCTGCCGGCGTGACAATCGGGTGCCACGGTCTGAGACAAAAAGCGGGTCGCTGCGCGCCGGCGCCCCGAACCGCTGTGTGCGCTCCCGTCCATAGGCGCGTAGGGCGTCGACCGCATGTCCCCCGATGGGCACTATCCGTTCCTTTCGTCCCTTTCCCAGCACCTTGACGCGGCCACCCGCGAGGTCGACGTGCACCAGATTCAGCGCCTGTGCCTCCGAGAGACGTAGGCCGGCGGAATATAGCAGCTCCATCAGAGCGTGGTCTCTCGGTCCGCGCCAGCCCGGCTCCGCCGCTTTCTGCGAGGCTAGCTCGAAGAGGCGCGACATCTCTCGCTGAGTCAGGTAGCCCGGCAAGGCCCGGCCCTCCCGCGGCGCACGGACGTGGCGAGCGGGGTTGGCGGCCACAATCTCCTCGCGCTGAAGGAAACGGAAAAAGTTGCGAACCGCCGAGAGCTTGCGAGCGATGGTTCTCTTCTTGAGCGCGGCCATCGTCAGATGGCTGAGGAAGGCCCTCACGGCCAGCCGGTCGACGTCCGCCCAAGACCACCCCTCACCACCATAGTAACCATCCAGAAACCCGCTCAGGTCCCCGAGGTCACGCCGGTAGGCGTCCACGGTATTCGCGGAGAGCTGACGCTCGTCGGTCAGATGCCTCAGATAGTCCCGCACCTCTTCTCGCGTCATCGCGACCTCGCCCGGTCCGTCGCTGCTCAACGCGACGCTTCGGCCGTAGGACTCAGGTTCCCGGCCATCCAGACTCGAATATCGTTCAGCGCCCGCGCCGCCAGTTGTTCCCGGCGAGCTCGCCGGCCACGGACCCGCTCCGCAAGCGGATCGAGGAGCCCGAAGTTAGCATTCATCGGTTGGAAGTTACTCGGATCGGCCTCCCGGAGGTAGCGAAGCAGACCGCCCAGCATGGTTGTCGGCGGCGGCAACGCCGGCCCGAGGCCGCGCTGCACCCGATCGACGTTCAGAGCGGCGAGCAGTCCGGTGGCCGTCGACTCTATGTACCCCTCCACGCCCGTCAGCTGGCCGGCGAAGAGCAGCGCCGGCTCGTCCGGCGGCGAGCCGTGAGGCGTCAAGAGAGCCGGGTAGTTGATGTAGCTGTTCCTGTGGATCTGGCCGTAGCGCAAGATCTCGGCGTGCTCGAGAGCCGGGATCAGTCCGATCACCCGCCGTTGCTCCGGATAACGGAGGCGAGTCTGGAAGCCGACCAGGCCCCACATTCGACCGTCTCGGTCCTCCTGGCGCAGCTGGACGACCGCATAGGGCATGGCCCCGGTGCGCGGGTCCTCGAGCCCGACAGGCTTCAGGGGGCCGAAGCGAAGGGTATCCTTTCCGCGGGCGGCCAGCACCTCGATGGGGAGGCAACCCTCGAAGAACGGAACCCTGTCCCAGTCGTGGCTATCGTAGACCTCTCCACTAATCAGCGCCTTGTGGAACGAGTCATAGCCCTCGGGGGTCAGGGGGCAGTTGACGTACGCCTCGTCCTGGCCCTTTCCGTAGCGTGAGGCACGGAAGCTCTTGCCTTCATCGATTGACTCGGCTGACACGATGGGAGCTATCGCGTCGAAGAAGTACAGACTCTCGGCACCCAAACGACGACGTATCGAGTCGGCGAGTGAATCGGATGTGAGGGGGCCGGTGGCGATGATAGCGGGAGCAGGAGGCAGCTCACGAACCTCCTCACGGCATACCCGTATGTTGGGATGCGCCTCGATCGCCTGGCCAACCGTCCGACTGAATAGCTCGCGATCGACCGCGAGCGCCGCACCCGCCGGTACCCGCGCCGCGTCGGCGACCTGGAGGAGCAGTGAGCCGAGCTCCCGCAGCTCCGCCTTAAGGAGCCCGTGAGCGTTGGCCGGCTCTTCAGATTTGAAGGAGTTGCTGCAAACGAGTTCGGCGAACCCGTCGGTCTGATGCGCTGGCGTGGATACGCGGGGGCGCATCTCGTACAGCACGACTCGGCGTCCGCGCTGCGCAAGCTGAAAGGCGGCCTCCGTTCCCGCCAGGCCGCCACCCACAACGACGATCTCAGACACTGGCCAGGCTTGGCCTCAACGCTCAGCCCTAACCCGAATCGACTGCACCCTCGGGGACCGACTCGTGCCCGCAGACGGCGCACCTCAGGAAGTCGCCCTTACGCTTCGACGTCTTCTGAAGCGCGACTTGCGCACCGCACTGCGGGCAGTCTGAGGCGACCGGTGTGTCCCAGCTGGACCAATCGCATTCCGGGTAACGCGTGCACCCATAGAAGACGCGTCCACGACGGGTGCGTCGCTTGACTACATCACCATCCTTACAGGTCGGGCAATCCAGGCCCAAGCTGATCGCCTGCGTGTGCTTGCACTTGGGGTACGCGGTGCAGGCGAGAAACTCACCGTAGCGACCGGTCTTCACCGCCAACGGGCTGCCACAATCCGGGCATTTCGCGTCCGCAGCCGCCTCGTTGTGCTTCCCATCCACCGCGCGCGTGAATCGACAGTCGGGGTAGTTGGAGCAGGCGACAAAGGGGCCGAAGCGCCCGCTCTTCAATACGAGCTCGCCACCACACTGAGGACACGGCTCGTCCCCGAGGTCGACATCGGGTAGTCCGTCGATCGGCTTGGTGTTCCGGCAGTCGGGATAGGCCGAGCAGCCGAGGAAGCGGCCGTAGCGGTTCCACTTCACCACCATCGGCGAGTTGCAGAGATCGCAGATCGCGCCTTCCGCCTGGACAATCTCCTTGATTATCTCTTCGCTCTTCGCCTCGCCCTCCTCGAGCCGCTTGCTGAAGGCCGCGTAAAAGCTCTGCAGCACCTGATGCCATTCCAGCTCGCCTTCCTCGATGCGATCTAGGTTAGCCTCCAGGCTGCTGGTGAAGTCGACGTCGAAGGTGTCGGGGAAGACACGGATCAGCACCTGGACTACCGTCTCGCCCAGCGCCGTCGGCGCGAAACGGCGGTTATCGAGCTCGACGTACGTGCGCTCGACTAGGGTCCCCAGGATCTGTGCATAAGTCGACGGCCGGCCGATGCCCAGTTTCTCCAGCTCCTTGACCAGGCTGGCCTCGCTAAAGCGGGCCGGCGGCTCGGTAAAGTGCTGGGTCTGACCCAGTTCGATGAGAACGACGGTCTCACCCTCGTCCAGCTGGGGCAGGCCCTCGAGGTCATCGAGGTGCCGACCCTCCTCTTTCTCGTACACGTCCTTGTAGAGCCGGGTGAAGCCGTCGAACTTGAGCACGGAGCCCGCAGAACGAAACAGATAGTTGCGCTGATCGCTGCCGGAGAGATCGAAATCGACGGTGGTGGTATCATAAACGGCCGGCGACATCTGCGAGGCGACGAAGCGCTGCCAGATCAGCCTGTACAGCTTGAGTTGATTCGCATCGAGGTCGCCCTTGAGCGACTCGGGTGTCCGCCGGACCGAGGTGGGTCGGATCGCTTCGTGCGCTTCCTGCGCGCCCTTCTGCTGTTTGCCGGTATAGAGCCGGGCTGACTTGGGGGTATAGCCGCTTCCGAATTCGTTCTCGATGTAGGCGCGCGCCCGGTCTGCCGCCGACGCTGCGATGCGGGTCGAGTCGGTCCGCATGTAGGTGATCAGACCGATGGCTTCGCCGGCCGCCTCAACACCCTCGTACAGCTGTTGGGCAATACGCATGGTGCGCTTGGCCGAGAAGCGCAAGCGTTTCGCGGCTTCCTGCTGCAGCGTCGAGGTGGTGAACGGGGCCGCCGGGTTCTTTCTGCGCTCCTTGCGCCGGACCTTCGTGATCTGAAAGGGAACGTCCTTGACCGCATCGAGCACCGCGGCCGCAGCCGCCTCGTTGGGCAAATCGGGCTTGCCCTTGTCGATGTGGTGCAGCTTGGCGGTAAAGCGCTGACCCTCTTTTTCGAGCAGCGCTTCGACCGTCCAGTACTCGCGCGGCTCGAAGCCGCGGATAGCCTCCTCGCGTTCCCAGATCAGCCGCAAGGCAACCGTCTGAACGCGACCGGCCGATAGTCCCGGGCGGATAGGCTTCCAGAGGAAGGGGCTGGCCTTGTAGCCGACCAGGCGGTCGAGTATGCGACGGGCCTGTTGCGCATCGACCTTGCGGAAATCGATCTCGGTCGGGTTCTCGAGGCCCTGGGCGACGCCGTCCGGTGTGATCTCCTCAAACAGCACGCGCCTGAAGCGCCGACCGTTCTTCGAGCGATAACCGAGCTGCTCGGCGACGTGATAAGCGATCGCCTCGCCCTCGCGGTCCGGATCGGTCCCCAGCAGGACGACGTCAGCGTTCTTCGCCGCCTGCTTCAGTTCCTTGATGACCTTACCCTTGCCGCGGATGGTGACGTAGTCGGGCTCGAATCCGTTTTCGATGTCGACGCCCAGTTCACGCTTTGGCAGGTCGCGGATGTGTCCTACGGACGCTTTGACGACGTAGCTAGCATCGAGATAGCGGCCAAGTGTGCGCGCCTTGGCCGGCGACTCGACGACGAGCAGCCTGGACTCGCCCCCGCTCGCTTTGGCCTTCTTGGCCCGCTTACCCGTCCCTTTCTTCTTCCTCTCAGCCATATCCTCAATCCATCCCGTCCACCGCTTACCCCAAACGCGGCCCGGTGGTTTCCACGGGCCTCCAGCGCTGAGGATGGCTAACAAGAATCAACGGCTTGTCAACACTGAGCATCATTCCAGCCCTTCCGCCCCCCCAATCTTGAGCAGTTCGCAGATCTGTTCGGCGACCTCCTCGGCCGGTCGGCTGTCCGTATCGATCGTCACGTCCGCTCGTTGGTAAAGAGGCTCTCGGGCCGCCAACAGTTTCCGTATGGCCGCCCGTGGGTCGTCGACGTCGAGCAGCGGCCGGTCCATGAGCCCGAGCTGGGAGTGGCGGTCGTAGACTGTGTCGGGTCGAACTCGCAGCCAGACAAACAGGCTGGACGGCCGTAGGCGCTCGACCAGGTCGTGCTGTGTCACCCAGCCGCCGCCGGGTACGAGCACGACCCCCGCACGAGCTTCCACCTCCCCGGTAAGCTGTGCCTCGAGCCGGCGGAAATGGGCCTCGCCCTGCTCACGGAAGATGTTGGCTATGCGTTGATCCTCGCGGTGCTCGATGGCCTCGTCGAAGTCGATGAGGTCCCAGCCAAGCCGATCGGCCAAGAGGCGGCCGACTGTCGACTTGCCGGAGTACATGAAGCCGATGAGGACGATCCGCTCAACCACCGCGTCGCGCTAACCGCTCGAGGTAGCCCTCGAAGTTCCGGCCCATCTCGGCAAGCGAGTCGCCGCCGAACTTCTCACGCAGCGCGTCGGCCAGCACGACCGCCACCATCGACTCTCCCACCACGCCGGCCGCCGGGACAGCGGTGACATCACTGCGCTCCCTGACAGCTGCCGCCGCCTCTCCCGTGTCGAGGTCGACGCTGGCCAGGGGCCGCATCAGCGTGGAGAGTGGCTTCATCGCCACGCGCAGCGTCAGCGGCTCGCCGTTGGTCATGCCGCCCTCGAGGCCGCCGGCACGGTTTGTACGGCGCCGGAAACCACCGGCTCGCTGTCTCTCGGGCGCCGCCTCTATCTCGTCGTGGACCTGGGAGCCGCGCAGTCGGCTCGCCTCGAAGCCAAGGCCGATCTCGACACCCTTCATCGCCTGGATCGACATGAGGGCGCCGGCGAGCCTGGAATCCAGCCGACGGTCCCCTGACACGTGGCTGCCGAGCCCCACCGGGAGTCCCCGGGCCACCACCTCGAAGATGCCTCCTACGGTGTCTCCTGCAGCGGTCGCCTCGTCTATAGCCGCGATCATCCGCGCTTCGGCTTCACCGTCCAGGCAGCGCACCGGTGATGCATCGGCGGCCCCGTTGATGTCGTCTGGATAGTCGCCTGGCTCAAATCGACGTGTCTCAACGCCGGCGAGCGAGGTGACGTGACTGGCCACGCCGATCCCGAATTCGGCCAGCAGCCTCTTGGCCACGGCGCCGGCGGCAACCCGCGCCGCCGTCTCGCGGGCGCTGGACCGTTCCAATATGTCGCGTGCGTCGTGCCGATCGTATTTCAGAAGCCCCGCAAGATCGGCGTGACCGGGCCGTGGCAGACTAACGCGCCGCAGCTCGCTGTCCCCGGCCTCCGGCTGCGGCTCTGCCGACATAGCCAGCTGCCAATTCTCCCAATCGCGATTAGGGATGGATAGAGCGATCGGCGATCCGAGCGTCTCGCCCAGCCGCACGCCGGAGATGATCTCAGCCGCGTCCTGCTCGATCTTCATCCGGCCACCGCGGCCGTGTCCCCGCTGGCGGCGCGCCAGCTCGAGGCGAATCACCTCGGCGTCCAGCGGCATCCCGGCTGGCACGCCCTCGACGATGGCGACGAGTCCCCGGCCGTGTGATTCACCTGCAGTGACGAACTTGAAGTGTTCCAACGTCCAGCCTCCCGAACAAGGGAAAGCCGCCTGGCCACCCCCGGGCCCCGACGTCGGCGTCTGCCGCGTCTGGTGGCCCGGGCTGGTCGGGCGGCTTAGCTGCCCGGTCCTCGGGGCCGCGCTCGGGCAGCCCTAGAACGGAATAATATCGGTGTCCTTAACCGGAATTACCACCACACCGTTTTCCGTAATGGCATACAGCTTCAGGATTACCCCAACCGGATCGGGAGGCAATCTGCGGCTAATCCGCAGTGGCCCGAGGATCGGATCGCGAATCAGCAGGTTCCCTCGCGGCGCCTCGTAGTGGAAGGCGTCGACGATCTCGACTCGCGCATCGCCCGAGCCCAGGAACGTGAGACGCCGGGTCGGATCGTCGCCGACAGGCGGAGCCGCGGTGATGTCGTTCTCAGGATGCAGTGCGGCACCCGAGCCGTCCGGATTGATCCTGTCGTTCGTACCGAGCATCCTCAGCACGTTTATTCCGCTCGGGTCCGGGCCGTAGAAGTACGCCATCGTTCCTCTGACCACACCGAGGCTGCCGTCGCGATTCATCGCCAGGCCGAACACTTTCTCCTCGGCGTTCCCCGTGAGGTCGGTGACCTGCAATCCGTTGCTGATCGACCCGTCCGCCGAGCGGTAGAGCATCACACGACCCGCCCGACCAGGTGTGTCACCTTCACCGAAAGAGATGAACTCCCTGTCGCCGCTGGCTGCGACGAGGGTGGTATCGGTGAGGCCGATGCTCCCAACGTTCAGGTCGGTGAAGATCTCCACGTCCCAACCTTCGCCCAGAATCTTGGCTGCGACCTGAATCGTGGCATCGGACAGCGAGTCACTGGCGATGATACAAGAGGGATTGCCGAAATTGCCCCGCGTGTGATCGCAGACGACGAACTGCCGGGCACCGTTGATACTGAACACCGAATCCGCGTTAATGATCTGGATCTGCGGGTTTCCGGGGTTGGCGCGCCCCGCATAGCCGACAAAGAACCGGATCTCCCGATCGACCGGATCATACTCCCTGATCGTCCCCGGCAGGTCGTCCAGCGCCGGGACCGTAGAGAACAGAATGAATCCGTTCGCCGCCTGAGCGAGGAACTGCGGTCGATCGGAGTAATCGAAGAAGGTAACAGGGAAGACCTTGCGCCCGATCGCATCATAATCCTCATCGACCTGGTATACCTTGAGGTCCTGGGTCTGATATCGGTCAACCTCGTTCCCGACGGCCGGCGAACCCGGCGTGCGGGGCCCGAGGTCCACGACCGAAATGTTGGTGCCACCGGAGTTGCCAACGAACAGCCGGTCCTCGGTGAGATCGATCCCCACACCCCAAGGATCCGAACCCACCGGCACGTTATCGAGGAAAACCTCGTTACGCAGATCGAACGGCCGCACAATTCCAAAGTTGAAGTCGGAAAGCAACATCAACTCGCGGTTCGTGTCCACTACGGCGTCCGCGATCAGGGCGCCTTGTGGAATCCCGATGGTTCGGCCCGCAACGATGAGCCGCTCCAGGAACCCACCCTGAATGCCTGTGGCATGGACCGGGCCGGTGCCCGTACAGGCGAGGCTGGCCTCGGAGCCCTCCGGGTCCACCGTAGCACCACAGTTGCTGGTCGGCGACCCCGCGTCGAAGGCCCAGCCGGTCAGCTCGAAGAACAGCGTGTCGGGGACATCCGCCTCCGTAAAGACGGTTGCCGGCAGATCGAGTGGCATCATGCCGAATGTCACCGGGACCGTACCGCTGATCGCCGGGTTCATCACGCTGTCCATGAAGATTGTGTCGATTACCGTCCCGGTCGACTTGTCGTTCCGAACAACAACGGTCACTCCGACACGAGTGATCGCAGTCTCCTGGTCGAGGGCGACGACGTTGAACAAGAGTGAGTCGTCCACCTCCATGCGCGGCGGCTCGTCCTGTCGCCGCTGCGTACCACCCGTAACGAGCATGCTGACAATTGGCGGATTGGCATCGTCGGGGACCTCTGTCGCCACGGTAACGCTGATCTGAGCCTGCGCGCTGAGCGTATTGAGATTGATCGCCTCAGCAGTGATGGTCAGCGTCCCCAAGGCCCCCTGGGGAATAAAAAAATCCAGCAGCGTATCCACATCGGTGCGGAACACTGCAAAACGAATCGTGTCAGCCGCCGGGATGGCCGGCGGACTGGCGGCGGGATTGGTCAGTACCACGTTTAGCTGCTGGAGCCCCGACGGATCGCTCGCCCTGACGCCGACTCGGATGAGCGTGTTGTCGCGCACGGTCGAGTTCGGTAGCGGCGAATAGATCGATATCGTGGGCGCACCCAACGGGCCGCCCGTGGTACCAGCAACGGTCACGATCGCCGAGGCTGACGCCTCGTTGTCCTGCGAGTCCACCGCGATCGCCCGTACCTCCACATTGGTCGGGTTGGTGAAGCCGGTAAAGAAGGTGACAGACACGGTGGCTTGTACAGTCCGCCCGGCGAAGCGTGTCGTGTCGACGGCGATCAACCGGCCGAGCACGATCGTGTCGCCGGCGGCCGTAATCACAGTCTCGAACTGATCCGTGCGGCGCAGTTCGGTGACCACGAAGGCCAGGGCGATGAAGTCCTCGGCATCGACGGTCGTCGTCAGTGTATCGCCCGCCGATTTGGCGTCGCTGATAGCGACGACGGGCGGTGCGGTGTCGACGAGCGGTCCGTAAACCGAGTCGTCTTCCTCGCAGGCCGCGAGTCCCAAGACGGTCACGGCCATCGTCCCCATCAACAGCCGTGCCCAACCCCGTACGCTTAGCATAAGACTACTCCCTCAGTTGAAAGCAGAGCGAGTCATGGCGCCGGTGGCGCTATCGGCGCCCGACCGTTCTAGCGTGCTGCCACTGGCTCGTCCACGATGTGTGGCGTCACCAGGATCAACAGGTCCTGCTTTGTCTCATCGGACCTGGTGGTCCGGAATAGTGGCCCGACGAGGGGGAGGTCCATCAGAATCGGAATGCCACTTTCGCTCTCGGTAACTTCGGTGACGGTGAGTCCACCGATTACTCCGGTCTCGCCGTCAGCCAGAATCAGGCGGGTAGTCCCTTCCTGGGTGCGGAAGGTGAAGCCGATATCACCCGGCGCCACTGCCACTCCCGAGCGCTCGGCGTGCAGATCGATAACGATCTGCCGGTCGAAGGTGATGTGAGGCGTCACCTGCAACTTGATGCCGGTCTCCTGGTAGTCGACAGTCGCCTGCGGGAACTGGGCCTGCGCGCCCTGCTGGCCGCCCCCTCCCCCGCCGGTGGCGCCACCGGCGCCAGCGTCGACGACCCGCACCGGCGTCCTTTCGCCAACCAGGATTTCGGCCTGCTGGTTGTCCATTGTCTGGATAGTCGGAGCGGCGACGATGTCGGACAGCTCCATGCGCTCCAGCGCTTCGATGAAGTTGAAGAGTCTGAAGTCGCCGATGGCAGCCGAGGTAAGCAGCGTCAGGGCCGGTGAAGTCACGCGGTCGTTGGCGTTGGCGAGGGCGGCAAGCGAGGAACCGGCAAACGACACCTGGTTCTCGTTCGACAGGGGCTTGACCACGGTCTCCGGTACCCCGTCGAAGTCGGCGTCGACGATCTCCCACTCCCGCGGATCGAGCGTCGGACCCTGGTTGAGCAGGTTGATCTGATTGCCGCCGCTATCCTTCAGGTCCCAGGCGACACCAAACTCCTCGATATCGCTGCGATCGACGAAGATGATCTTAGCGGATATGACGACCTGGGGTGTACGCACATCGAGGTCCGTCACCATCTGGCGGGCGATATCGACATTCTCCGGCAGGTCGGTGACGATGATCGAGTTCGTGGCGACGTTGGCGATCGCCTGGCCCCGCTCGGAGAGCGCCGGTGCGAGGGCGGCGGCGACCTCAGCGACCGGAGCGTAGTTGACCTTGAGGATCTGCGTCTCCAGCTGGATCAGCGCCTGTCGTTCCTGCAGGTTCTCCAGCCGGTCAACGCGGATGATACCGGTAGCGGTCTCGACGGCGGTGAGGCTGTGAGCTTCGAGTATCGCCCTGAGCGCCAGGTCCCACGGCTGGTTCCGGATGTTCGCCGTGACGTTGCCCTCTACGCCGGCGCCGGGAACGAAAGACTTGCCGGTGAAGTCGGCGAAGTTGTTCAGCACGTCACGTATATCTGTATTCTCGAACGTGACGGTGATACGCGGCATCTGGCTCACGGGGCTTGCACGCGTCTGGAACGGCGACTCAACCTGCTGGGTGGCGGCCTGTTCCTGTGGCTGGCGCGACGTCGGTGTCACCGGTTGAGCGGGCCGTGGGACTGCGGCGACCGGCGAATTCGGTTCGCTGCCCCACGAGTCGAAAGCCACGCCGGCGAGGTTCGGGAAGGAGACTCTGATCTCGCCGCCCTGACGAACGAGCGTGTAACTCGTCGGCTCCTCGAGTTCCACGACGATGCGGACCACGTCGTCACGGAACTGGCTGGTGCGGAGACGGATCACGCCGCCGCGATTGATGTTCTCAAAGTTGTCGCGCGGTAGCGCGTGACGGGCACCTTTGAGATCGACGATCAACCGGGGCGGGTCGGTGAGCAGGAAGTCGGAATAACTCACCTCCCCGCTCATACGGACGACGACCTCGGTATAGCCGGCAGCTGCGGGGACAACCCGCAGCTCGGTCACGTTGGCAGGGTCGTCGCCTCCTGCCGCTGCCCACAAGAACAACAGCGTATGGAGCATCATTCTTGCTCCTCCTCTTCTTCACCTCGCCTAATGCGCAGCGTCTCGCTACGGGTCACACCGAACTCAGTGACCTGGAAGACAACTGCGTCCGGCCGGATTTCGACCACGCGCGCAGTGCCGATCGTGTCGCCACGGCGCACGCGGTATCGCTTCTCGGTGGCGCGGTCAATGACCGTGGCCACACTGCCAGCCGAGCCTCCGAAGATGATCCCCATCAGGTCGAGGTCATCGAAGATCGGCCCCGAATCGATGTCGGGTCCGATAAGGCTGACGAACGGATTAGCGCGGTTGTCCGATGGATAGACGAACTTCTCGCGCCGGTAGATGGCCTGTTGCTCGGACGTCTGGCCAGCGGTGGCGGAATCCTGGATCACCAGCGGGTCGGGAGATGGACCGGCCGCCAGGCTGGCGAGCGCCAAAACGAATATCATGGCGGCGTTAGCCACTTTAGGACGCTCCCTGACCTTCGCCCGGCTGTCTGCCGGACAGGCCTCCGAGTACGAACGTTTCGATTCTCAACGACATTTCCAGCGGAGCTATCATATCTCGAGTCGCGCGGCTCCGCGGCGCCGAGCCGATTCTCACACCGGCAGGCTTAATGATCCGGGGCAGCGAGGCGACGCGTGCTAAGTATCTACCGATGTCGTGGTACTCACCGAGCAAGGTGAGTTCCCAGGTCCGCTTCGTGTAGAAGTCACCGGGCTCATCGGCCTGGGGCCGGAAGCGCTGCATTTCGACGCCGGTGAGCCGCGCTTCGGCATTAACCGCATCGAGTAGCTCGGCCACCTCCTCGGATTCTGGGATGAGCTCTTCGAAGATCCTCAGCTGGCGCTCCTGTAACTCCATGCGGGCATGGAGATCATCTCTACGAGCCGCCAGAGCCCGCGAACGCCGGTTCTGGGTCTGGAGGTTCTCCAACTGGCCCTGTAGCACGTTGATCTCCGTCTGCCGCGGGTCGAGGGCGTACATCTTGCCGACGTACCAGCCCGCGCCGACGAGGGCCACGATCAGGAGCAGCGCTTGCTTGCGTCCTTTGGGATCAGCTGGTAGTAGGGCCACGGCTCTACTCCCCTGCCAAGATGATCGGCTCGGTTACGATCGCCGCCGGGTCGGGAATCTGGTAACGAGCCGTCAGAACGAAACTGTGCACCAATCTCGCCCCTTGCTGTATCTGCTCGTCGCTGGACAAGCGGACGTCCTGAATGAAGGGCGAATCTTCCAGATTGCGCATGAAGCGCGTGAGTGCGGGAACCTGCCCGGTCATCCCGTCGATGCGGAACTCGATGTTGCTGCCGGTGCCGGCGGTCTGGGCGATGCCGGTGAGCCAGGTATACTCGGGCAGCGCCTCGCTGATCTCGTCCATGATGTGCGGCCATACGAAGCGATCGGCATCGATTTCGCGGATAATGGCCTCTTTGCGCTGCAGGGTGTCCTGACGAGCCTGGAGGCTATCCGCCGCGGCAATGGCTTCGGCATAGCGAACCGAGTCCTGGCGCTCGATCTCCAACTGCTCTTCCACCCCGCTGAGCGACACGCCCTGGGCGAACCAGGTGAACCCGAGATGGAGGACTGCGATGATCGCGAGGACAGCCACCCCGATGACCCAGGGATCGCCTTTGATCATGTCGCGCAGCCCCTCGAACTTCGGGAGGGACGGTTTACGTCCGCCCTTCGGCCGCGCGACTCCCCGCTTTCCACCGGGGAGTAGGTTCATCTCGATCAAGGCCAGCATCTCAGCATCCGTCCGAGGTTGAGTTCAGCGTCGGTTGCGTCTATCACGCTGCGCGCCGCAGCGCGAGGCCGACCGGGAGCATCAGCATCGGACCCATGTCGGCTATTGATATCAGATCGAAGGCTCCCGGATCCACGTCGACGCGCTGGACGGGATTGGCGATCTCTGCCGGGACCTGCAGGCGGTCGGCCAAGGCCTCCGCCATTCGGAGCACGCGGGCACCGCCGCCGCAGACGTAGATCCTGGAAAGGCCGGTTTGAGTTGAGCTTGCCTGCAGAAAAGCAGCGGCTCGCTCGACACCGAGCGCGACCTCTTCGGCCCGCTGGCCGATGAAATCTTCCAGCTCTGGGTCGCTGGTTCGACCCTCCAGCACATCCTCCGCCTGGTCGGCGGTTAGACCGCGTTCGCGCTGGAGGCTTTCCCGAAGCCGCCGTGTCCCGAAGGCCAGGTCCCGAGTCAGAACGGGGACGCCGTTCTCCAGGAGGTTCACGTTGGTCGTCTCGTGTCCGATGTTCACGAACCCGACGACGCCCGTCATAGCTTCGGGGTAGTTCAACTCGAAGGCGTTATGGAGGGCGAAGGCATCGATGTCGATGACGTCGGGCTCGAGGCCGGCATCGAGCAGCAGCGCGACCTTGTTCTCGACCAGCTCACGTTTGGCGGCCACGAGCAGCACCGACATCTGCAGCCCCTCGTCCATGGGATCGAGGATCTGGAAGTCGAGCTCGACACTCTCCATATCGAAGGGCACGTGCTGCTCGGCCTCCCAGCGGATCACCTCGCGGGCATCGGACTCTTTCATCCGATCCATCTGGATCCGCTTGATGATGACGTCGCGGCCGCCGACCGCCGTCACCACCTTCTTGTCCTTCACCCCCGCCGTCTCGGTTAGCGAGCGTATCGTGCTGGCTACAAGGGTCGGGTCCATGACCTCACCCTCGACAATAGCGTCAGCAACCAACGGGGTAGCCGCCGCCTTGACGATGCGCGGGCGGCCCTTCCCGTGCTGCATGACCACCAGCTTGATGTAGCCGCTACCGATGTCGAGTCCTACGGTCCGCTTGCTGCGGCCCATTCCCATGAGAGCCATAATTGTCGAAAGGCTAGGTTCTTAAGGTGAAAGCTCCCTCGACCTCATGCAACGGTGAAAGCGAAGGTAACTAAGCTGTAGTGGGACCTAGGGGTAGGGCTTTGTATGATAACCCCCCGCGGTCACTTTGTCAACAACGGCGGGGGGGAGTTAGACCAGGCTGCCCGGGAGCAGCCTTACTCCAATATCTCCAACCAGGCGAATTCCGCAAGGGGGTGCGGTAAATAGAGTTTCGGGCCTCGGAGAGCCCGCCTGAGGGGGCAGTTGGAGAGGTCGATCCGGGCCCCTGAAGTCACCTCGCTACCCTCGAGCGCGACATCAAAAACGATTAGCGCACCAGATAACCGGGCGCTCTCTCCGCTGACCCTCAGCGAGCCCCGGACCACGACGACTCCGAAGAACTCAAAACGGCCATCGATCTCCAGGTCACCCTCAACCAAGAGGACACCTTGACCGCTTCCCCCGGCAGCGATGTGAAGGTCACCCTCCGAGTGAATGATGGGCAGGTAATCGAAGCAGGGGTGGTCGGGTGCTTCGGGAGCGCCCCAGTTCCGGGAGACGGTGCGGTCGCAGGTCACCTCGGGGCCCACAGCCGGTTCGAGCCGGTCCAGAACCGCACCTGCAGGCAGGCGCGAATCGGCCAGCTCGGCCAGGTCCGCGAACCAGCGATCAACTGAGGTGAGGAAGTCCGCCCGCTCCTCGACCTGACGACGGGTCGGCGGCAGGCCGATGACCTCACCTCCCCTCGACTCGGTCAGCGAGCCGTCCCCGTATACCAACACTCCTGGACCGGAGCTGGTCGAAGAAGCGTCACAGATCCCGGGTGTTGAAGCCCAGGCTTCCGGGACTCGATCGAACCCAGAGATCACAGCCGCGTCGCCAACAGTGAGGTCGCCGCTCGTCGCCAATGCCGCGACACAGCAGAAACGGTTCGGGCTTCGCGCACGGAGGAACAAAGCGACCTGGCGCCGGCCGCCCCATGGCCCGCGGGCCCGCCCGGTGGAGACCAGCAGGTATTGGGCGACACTGTCATCCAGACCCGCGTCGATGCGGGTGAGCCTAACCTCGAAGGCGGCGCCCGAACTCAACCGCTCCGACGCCAGACCCATCGTGGCGCCCGGCTGAAGCGTGGCAATCGTCGAGTCCCAACCGCTTAGCGCGGCGCTAAGCCCGGCCTCAGCGGCGTAGAAGGCCGCGTTCCCCTGCCGACCGCCGACGCCGACCCGGAACTGCTGGCCCGCCGCCATAAAGCCGACCGACACCACAGCCGCAACGATAACCACGGCGAATATCATCACCAGCAGGGCCAACCCGCGACGATCGCCCGGCCAGGCCACAGCCAGCGTCTGCGATCGTGTCACGGCGGACCTGGGCATCCCTCTAACCAAGCCCCAGCGCCGCACGAGTTCCTGAGCAGAACCACGGTGGATAGCGAGTCGCTATGAAGGCGGGAGCCCCATCTCACTGGAACGCGTCGCCAGCTCCGCGCCACCACCGATACGCGTACCCGAAAAGCCTCACGCGCGCTCCCCGCCGGGCGGCCCTCGCTGTCGAGGAACTCGAGTCGCAGTCCTCCGGCCTCCGGCTCGGCGAACGGCCCCGTTACAGGTTGCAATCGACCACCGCGGAGCTTCTGCCCCAACCACCAGCGGCCGTCACCCCCCTGGTAGAGCCGATAGACGTAAGGTCGGAACCCGCGAACTGGCGCGCCGGCCACGGCACCGTCCAATGCCCCGGCAACCCGCAACACTAAGTCGGGCGGCCCACCATCCGGGCAGCGGCCGCCGGTCGGTTTGATTGACCGTGCAACCGCTGCCTGACCCCACGAGGCGATCGGGGGTCCCAGATAGACGAGGATGCTGTCGTTCGTCGAGCCCGAGAAGGTCCCTACGACCCGGCGAAGCGCGATCTCGCCCCCGTCGACATGGCAAACCAAACCGAACCCCGTGTATGAGCGGAGCGCCACACTGTCGGCAGCGATCGCGTAGAGGTCCCCTGCCACTGGGCTCGCCGCCCTGAGCTCGACGGTCAAGACAGCCAGGGCCACCCGGGCCACATCCCGCGTAGCAGCGATCTGGAGCTGCGAGGCGTAGAACCGGCGCTGGCTCGAGAGCACAGCTAGGGCGGATGCCGTGAGCAGCGAGACCAAAAGAAGAACGACTGACACCTCGACCAGCACATACCCCGACGGGGATTGCAAGCGGCCAAAACACGCCGGCTTACAGCTCACCGCAGACGCACCAGCGTGGTCAGGGTATCGGCGAACTCGGAACCGGCCAGCCGGCCGCGCACGACGATCCTTATCTCCTGGGGATCGCCACCGCTCACCCGCCGACTCACCTCCAGATCACACTGATGCCGATCTCCAAAGGCAGGCCGGTACAGCGCGCGGGCGAGCGTAACCTCGAGCTCCGCCTGGGCGCAGGTCGTCACCCGGGTCGCCATGAGGGAAGCGCTCATCCTCGAAGCCACAACACCGATAGTGGCCGAGAGGCCCAGCATCCCGACTGCGAGTACCGTCAGAGCCACTACGACCTCGACCAAGGTGAAACCCAACCGACCCCCACCGCGATCTCCCCTTCTCATCGCCTCAATACCCTCCCCAACCGCGATATGGTGATCGTGTCGGCGACAGCACCGCAGCGGAACACGAGCGTAGCGTTCGGCAGATCGCAATCGCCGCGCGCTGTCGCCAACCCCCGGGGATCGAAGCAGATGGTTCGCGGCTTCCCCTCGAGCCAGACACCGCCGGCCTCTCCACCGGTGATCCATATCTCACCGATCGTGTCCCGAACCTCGGAGCCTGCCTGACTGCTCGTGTCGACCGTCACCCAGACGCGACCACCGCCGGGGTCGACGTGCAACCTGCTGATCCGGCCGTACTGAGCTGAGATCTGGCGAGCCAACGCGTGCAAGGTCGTGAAGTTCTCGCGAGCCGCCATCACCTCGACCCGCGCCCGAGCCCGCGCCAAGCTCGGCAGGGCGATTACCAAGACGGCACCGAGGACAACGATTACAACCGCGATCTCAACGAGCGATATCCCCTCCGTCGATCGCATCTTCACTATCCGGCATGGTGTCTAGTTCGCTCGGCCGGCCTTGGCTGAGAAGGGCAAGACCGGCGGTCACCGTAGAGCGAGATTAGCGGTGGGGTATCAAAGGAAGATCAACGCCGGCGAAGGGTCGCCGGTGTGGGGTCGGAGCCCGGGGCTAGACTACAGCCGCGACGGCCTAACCGAGGCCGTAATCGCGGATCTTGTAAAGGAGTGCCCGGTAGCTCAGATCGAGGAGCTCCGCCGCCTTGGTGCGGTTCCCGTCGGTCACCTGAAGGGCGCGGCCGATGAGGCGTCTCTCCAACTCGGCCGTCTGCTTCTTGATCGACAGCTCGTCGGCCGGCAACGATTCGAACGGGCCCTCCACCGACGTCTCCGGGTGGCGGATGAAATCGGGCAGGTCTTCGGGCCTGACCGTCGGTCCTTCGGCGAGTACCATCGCCCGCTCGACGACGTTCTCGAGCTGCCGCACGTTTCCGTACCACGGGTGGCCGAGCAGGAGCTTCATCGCCGACGGCTCGAACCCGTTCACATCGATGGCCAGCTGCTTGGCGAACCTCTCAATGAAATGGCGGGTGAGCGGCGGAATGTCCTCCGTCCGCTGTCTTAGCGGCGGCAGGTGAATCCGCACCACGTTGATCCGGTAGTAGAGGTCGGAGCGGAAGTTGCCCTCGCGAACCTCTTGCTCGAGATCGCGGGCCGTGGCGGCAACGAGCCTCACATCTACCTTGCGGGCCGAGCTGTCGCCGACGCGCCGAATCTCGCCCTCCTGGAGGGCGCGCAGCAACTTCACCTGAAGCTGCGACGGGAGCTCGCCGATCTCGTCCAGGAACAGAGAGCCGCCGTCGGCCTCCTCGAACAGCCCGGCTCGGTCGACGTGAGCCCCGGTGAAGGCGCCCTTGACGTGGCCGAACAGCTCAGACTCCAGCAGGTTCTCGGGGATCGCGCCGCAGTTGATCGGCACGAACGGGCGATCATCCCGCGGGCTGGCGCCGTGGATCAGCCGCGCGATGAGCTCTTTGCCGGTACCGCTTTCACCGGTAATCAGAACGGTGGATGGGTGCTGGGCGACTTTCGTGGCGAGCTCGACGGCCTCACGCATTCCGGCACTCTTGGCGACGATCTCGGGGTAGCGTTGGTCGGCCTTGACCCGCTGGCGCAGCCGGGTGACCTCGCGGCGAAGTTTCTCGCGCTCTTCCGCTTTGCGGAGCGTGAGCACGACCTCAGCGGTGGTAAACGGCTTCGGCAGGTAGTCGTAGGCGCCCTTTTTCATCGCCTCGACGGCCAACTCGGTGCTGCCGTAAGCGGTGATCGTGATGACGAGTGCCTGGCCGTTCTTCTTGCGGTATTGCTCCAGGAACTCGAGCCCATCCATCCGCGGCATGCGGATGTCACAGAGGATGAGGTCAGGCTCCTCCTTCAGGGCACGCTCCAGACCTTCCTTGCCGTCGGAGGCTGTGATGACCTGATACCCCTCGTCCTCCAAGATCATCGACAGGGTGCGACGCACCCCGGCTTCGTCGTCTACAACGAGTACCTTCACTTAGTCCTCTTCCTCTATTTCATCTGCCTCGGCTGCCTTCTCGGGCCGCGCGGCTGGCAACACGATGGAAAAGCAGGCGCCGCCTTCGTCCGAGCTATCGACGGCGATCGTACCGCCCATCGCCTCGATCAGCCGGGCCGATACAGCCAGTCCGAGTCCGGTTCCCTGCCCCGTCTCCTTGGTGCTGAAGAACGGGTCGAAGACACGGTCGAGGATCTCCTGCGGGATACCTGGACCATTATCCTCAACCGAGATGCGTACGACCTTGAGGCCGGCGCTGAACGGCGGCGGGGTTAGCCCCTCGCGCCTGGCCTGCAGCCGCCGCAAGTGTGAGTAGTCGATGCCCGGCGGGTCGTCGCGCCGCCTGGCAGGCGGCTGACTCGCCTCGAAGGGCATCGTCTCGGTCATCACCTTGATAAAGCTACCACCCGCGCCGTCGACGGCCTGAGCGGCATTGAGGAGCAGATTGACCATGATCTGCTCCAGTTGGTGAGGATCGGCGTGTACGGTCGTGACGTCTTCGCTCAGTTCGAGATCCAGCTCGATGAGCTTGAAGTGACCCTGCGCCTCCACCAGACCGATCGCACCGGTGACCACTTCATTGACCTCGATCGGTCGCGGCGCCGGTTGCCGCGGCCGCGCGTAATCAAGCAGGCCTTTGACGATTCTGTCGATGCGCCTGGCTTCGCGGCGCATGTCGTCCACGATCTCCTGCTTGATGGTCGGTCGCCGCTCGGCGATCTCGAGGTAGCCGAGGATCGCACCGAGCGGGTTGCCGATCTCGTGGGCGATGCCGGCCGCCAGCTGGCCCGCCGACGCCAGTTTCTCGGCCCGCACCAATTCGTCCCGCGCCTCGGTCAACGCCCGGTTCACCTCGTTCAGCGACTGAATGTTGTCCGTCAGCCGCCTCTGGTTCTGGATCAGCTTCTCCGCCATCTCGTTGACGCTGATCGCGAGGCGCTCCAGCTCGCGGGCACCTTCCACGCGGATACGGCGCGAGAAGTCCTCTCGGGCGATGGCCTCCGCGCCGTGTACGATCGCCCGCACCGGCTTGAGCACCATCTGGCGGAGAAGGAAATCCCCGAGGACCAGGAATATACCGACATCGACTGCGACGAGAATGGCCAGGAACAGCACGATGCTCTCGGTCGTCCCGCCGACCGGTAGCCACAGCACGACGCCCACGGCCGCCAGTCCGAGAGCCGCAACCAGTAGTAGAGCCAATGCCACGATCAGCTCGCGACGCAGTGAGGCAACCCGCTTCACCGTTCTCCAGCGCTCGTCTCAGTATCCTGTGGGGGATCTATCCGATCGGCCGCGCCGATCTGGCGGGGGGTGCCTTGCCCTAAAAGAATAGCGCGGAGGTGGCCCTCCGCGCTACCCTCTCTCGTAACGTGCGAGATTTTGGCTATCGCACCGTTACTTCACGATGGTGCACTCAATCACACCTTCCAGAGTCGCCGGCGCTACAGCCGAGGCGCCTCCGTAGTAGATCGCGCACTTACTGCCGGCCTTCAGGCCGTCATGCGTCGCCGATGCGCCCCAACCCTTGGCGGTCCCTTCGGCCACCGTGACGTTGACCTGGTTCGTCTCGTTGTAGTCGAGGTTACCCAGCGTCGTGGTGTAAGACAGCTCGTCTGCGAAGTAAGCTTCCTCAGCAGCTGCCAGGTTCCTCAGGTCCGACTTCATGGCCGAGACGTAGGCCTTCTCCTTGGTGTTGGCGAACTTCGGGATCGCGATGGCAGCCAAAATGCCGATAATCACGACCACAATCAGAAGCTCGATCAACGTGAAACCCTTGCGTGACATCTTATACCCTCCTATTCGCGTTCTCGCCCGGGTTCGAACAATTCCTTCCGCCCGCTATCTTGCAAACTCGGGACCAGGCCCGGGCCAAATGACTCTAAGTCGTTAAACAACAACGGAATAGTGGCTCGGAGTGCTCACCACCGAAGTCGGCCAGGTCGGCCTACGAAGCCGCATTCTGCAACGGTCTTGGCATCCCGCAACGAGGGGTAGCGGACTCGGTCCTGAGATCGTAAGTCATTGTTGTGTATTACGGTAGCCGACTCCAGGCTCGCTCGACCGAATCGGCAACCTCGGGGAGCGCCCCGCGCCTCCCCCGGGCGATGGCAAGTGCCTCGAGGGCGGCCGCGGTATCGCCTACCGCGGCCCGCAGCCGTGCCAGGCGAAACCAGCCATGCCAGGTGGCCTCGTCCTCCCAACCTTCCAGCGCCGCCTCCTGGGCCTGAACCGCGGCGGGGAGTTGTCCCAGTCGTTCATAAGCCTCCGCTCGCAGTCCCTGGAGGTCGGGATCGACCCCGACGATCGCCACGGCCTCGTCGATAGTACGCAGCGCCCGCTCAGGGTCGCCGCCGTCGAGATACATGATCGCCCGCAGACGGTAGAAGGGGACGACGTTCGGCTTCAATCGGATCGCCAAGCTGATCATGCTGTCGGCTTTCTCGAAGTCACCGTAGTCGGCCAGCGCAGCTGCGTATTGGCCCAGCCAGGGAGCGTGGTAGGGCCAGATCTCGATCCACATACTGAAGTACTCTCGCGCCTGCTCCCATTCTCCCCGCTTGTGGTAGTCGAGGGCCAACGTATAGAGCAAGCGAACCGACTCCGGGTGCTTCTGGCGCAGATCCTCGAACATAGTGTCCGTGTTGTACCAGACCGTGTTGCGCTTCACGGTGACGACGGAGAATCCGGCCAGCCAGACGGCCAACCCTGCGACCAGCCACTTCCGCCTAGCCGGGGCGACTTTGGCAAGCGCTAGGGCCACTACGATCGAGACGGCCAGAGAGGGGAGATAGAGAGTACGCTCGGCCAGCACGATCTCGGCAGTGATGATCAAGTTCGACACCGGCAGGATGGCGAGGACGGTCCAGGCCAGAGCCATGGCGAACTCGGGAGCGCGGCGGTAGGCAGCCACAGCAATGGCCAGGCTGCCAAACAGGAGCAGGAAGCCGAGCGCCCCCAATGCAGTAACCCTTTCGACCGGCAGCACGATTGCCGGCGAATAATCGGCCGACAGGTCCACGGGAAGCAAGAATAGTTCAAAGTAGCGCGGCCAGATCCGTGCCATCGTGAACAGTCGGGTCGTGAAGCTGTCGTCCAACGCGAAGGTCAGGTGTGGGATGCTCTCGACCGGTGCGCCCAAGACCGCCCAGCGGGCAGCGAAGACGAGCAGCAGCACCCCGGTCAGCACGCCGAACAGGGGAAGCCTCTGTCGAACGTATCCCTTGAAGGTCTGATCTTGTCCCCGTGATGGGAGTGTAAGGTCCGTGGCTAGCAAAAGCCCCGGCAGAACCACACCGATCTCCTTCGAGAAGCAGGACAGGGCGTAGCATGCGGCGATCACCAGGACGGCGCCGGCCGAGATTCGCCCCTGCCGCGCCGCCCGGATGTAGACGATGGTCGCCGTCATGACGAAGATGGCGGTGAGCATCTCCGCCCGGCCGACGATGTTTGCGACGGCCTCGGTATGCACCGGGTGCACGGCGAACACCAGGCCTCCGGCGAGCGCCGCCCACCAGGGGAAGAAGAGGAGCAGGAAGACAGCGACCAGAGCACTGACGGCGGCGTGCAGGACGACGTTCACCAGGTGGAAGCCGAACGCGTTCCCGTTCCAGATCGACCAGTCGATAGCGAAGCTGGCCATGGTCAGCGGCCGGTAGATGCCGCCGGGGATATAGTCCACGACCCAGTAGGGCTCGGTGATCAGCTCGGGAATGTTGCCGATGCCGTGAGTCGTCTCCCGAGTCTCGACGATCACCACATCGTCGTAGGCGAACTTGTTGCCGAGCGAGTTGGCGTAGACGGCTACGGACGCCAGTGCCACGCAGATCACCATGAAGGTCCGCGCCCTGCTCGGATCTGCCGTGATGGCTCGAAGCGAGGGGTTTCTCATTCCTCCACCCGACCCGCGTCGCTAGCACCTCGATGCGGCTGCCCGAGCGCCTGGGGATCGGTCTTGAAGATCAATACACCTCCCGGCGTCACGTAGTCGAGCTCAAGACAGCCCGGGTACCCTGCCAACAGCCGATCGATCGGTTCGGTCGCTGCACGGATATGCCGCCTCACCGCTACGTAATCCACGCCCATTCCCGCGAAGAGTCGCGCCAAGCTGTCGGCCGGAGGATCACCTCGACTATACCACGAATGCACCGGCAGGTAGTTGTTCGGGACCACCTGCCTGCCGGTGTGCAGGGCGATGAGCGGATCGAACTCGAATGCCACCACGGCATCCGGCTCGGTGTTCTCAACGACCCAGTCGATCAGCTCCTGGCCCACCGCCGATTTGACCAGTTGTCCACCGTCCCACACCCGGGCGCGCACCGCACCGAACTCCAGGTAGGCCTGGTGGACGAGGACCGCAGCGCCCGCGACGAGGATCGCGGTCCGGAGCCGCGGTCGGTCGCCCAGCTTGGCCCGCGCTTTCTCCTCCGCCCGCTGCGCCAACGACAGGAAGCCGACGGCAGCGAGCGCGAGCAGCAGCGGGAAGACGATGAAGACGAAACGGAAGGGGGGAAACACCCAGATCGAGACCAGGACGAGGTAGAGCCACGCGTAGGTGGCCGTCGCCGGCGCTCGGCGAAAGATCCGGCGCGAGCCGAACGCCGCAAGCATGATCAGCGCGGCTCCGACGAAAGACTCGACGGTCGCTCCCGCCTCGGGCAAGAGCTTGCCTCCCAGCGTCTGGAGCGTGGCTCCCAGATTGGTCACGGCCACGTCGAGAGCGGCGACGGGCGCCTCGGCGATCAGGGCAAGGTACAGCCGCCCGTACGACCCGTAACCGGGGACGAGCAGGTCCGGAACATGGCCCGACCGGACAAGCGCATACACGATCCAGGGCGCAGCAACCAGGAGCGCCGCAGACCCGGTGATGAGCGCCGAGCGGCGGCCGTGGCGGTACCAGGTGGCCAACAGCACAGACCCCAGGAGCGCCAAGCCGACCGTGCGGGTGAGCAGCACGAGTCCCGCCAGAACTCCGACCGCAACGAGCCGACCGTACGTGGGTTTCTCGGTCGGTCGGTCGGTCAGCCAGAGGGCGAGGAACAGGAGAGCGAGGTAGAGCGGCTCCGACAGCAGGCCGCTCACCACCAGCATCATCGAGCCGGCCACAAAGCCGAGGAGAGCGATTACGACCGCCAACGGTGTGAGGAGGATGCCGAGGTCCATGAGCAGAAAGACAAAGAGTCCCGCGGCGACGCCGACGCAGATACCGTTCGCCACCTTCATGGCCGAGAGAGCCGTCTCCTGGGATCCGCTGAACAGCCAGAAGGGGACGAGGCTCATCGGGTAGAGCGGCGGATACTTCACGCCGGGGACATCCACCGGCAAGAATGTCACCCGGTACCCCTCGCCGTCCGCGAGAGCCTTAGCCAGGAGCGCATAGATCCCGTCGTCGTAGTTGACGCCGACCAGCGATTCGTTCTGCGCCCAAACCCCCACGACGGCAACGACGATCGCCACCAGCGCCGCCAGCAGGAGATTCATTCTCCAGCGCCGATCGGACGGCCCGCTCATTCGGCCTCCGAAGTACCGACCCGGCGGCCGGATCCGGCCAGCGGACTCAGCACGGGCTGCGCGCCGGGCTCCCCACTCAACGGACCGTAGCGGTAGGACCGGCGTCCCGGATAATGGGCCTGAAGTCGGCTGTTTCGTTCGGGGCCGAAGTCACGCGCGTACACCGTTCCCTTCGTCAACCACGGATCGTTGCGCCAGATGAGTGTGCCGTAGACGGTGAAGCCCGCTTCGTCCTGCAGGACCTCGCGGTGGCAGCGTTCGGGCAACGCCGCACTCGTGTCGACTCTTACCGACGCGTCCGGGAGCACGTCCCGGACAACAGGCAGGTCCATGTCTCGCCAAGCCCGCAACTGCAATGCGAGGTCCGCACGAGCCGAGCTCGAATCGCCGCCGGCAGCCACCACCGAATCCGCCCCGTCGAGGGAAGACTGGAGACGGCAGCCATCCACGGCACGGTACGTCCGCTCGGTTTCGGAAGCGCTTATCCCCCAGGCCCAAAGTCGCGGTATCAGTCTACTGCCCCAACCGACCTTCACGAATACGAGAGCATCACCGATACCCGCCCGCTCAGCCTCGAGCTCGGGATGCAGTTTCCGCTCGAGCATGCGCCCGGCGAAGCGCCCTGCGCTCTGCGGGAAGTATACCGTAAGGCCCACCACCGCCCCGATCAGCACGGTCAACCACAGGGCGCCGCGCCAGCGGCCCAGCCGCCGGTCGAGCGCGAGTATGCCAGCCGCGGTAAGCATCACGGCGGGCACGAGCGATGCGAATACGAAGCGCGGTTGTCACGATGCCAGTAGAAGAAGTAGGCGAGCGGCGCTGCGAGCATCAGGGCGCCGAGCAGGGCGACGGCCCCGCGCGACCCTTGAGCCTTCACAGCGTAAGCAAGCGCCACGAAGACGAAGATCAACGACGGGAACGGCCAGAGATAGAGAAGCACATTGAGCCGCTGGAGGTCTAGCGCCGTGTTCGCAAACGACACGATCGGTGTGAACGGCTCGCCCCACGGATCGGTGTGAAAGCCGAGACCGTGGCCGGCACCCCAGAGCAGGCTGTACCCGAAGCGCAGAGGGTGCCCCGTC